>JBFLZR010000002.1 GCA_040756055.1 Candidatus Zixiibacteriota bacterium | reverse complement strand
CCCGGCGCGACCGGCTGTCGTATTCATACTCAGCCACCGCCCCCTCGTCAATACTCAAAAGCCTGCCCGAATAATCCCACTGATACGTCCGGGGGAGACCACCCAGATTACTGCTGGTCAGATTACCCAAAGCGTCATAGCCAAAACTAGCCGTTTCAGTCCCGGTCAGTCCAGTCAGACGATTGTTTGTGTACTCATAGGTGGTGGTGTTGATTCCAACCGTCTTGGTCTCCCGGTTTCCGTTGCCATGATACGTGAAACCAATACTCCCGCCCGGATACGATTGGCTGGCGGCGGAGGTTAACTGGTCCAGATCATCATAGCCGAACGTCCGGCTGCGGCTGTTATCGAGATTGTCTGTTATGCCGGTAATGTTGCCAACCGCATCGTGAGCATACGTCCGGTTTAGAACCGCAGGGTTACTGGTTAGAATATCATGGGCCAGATACCGCACGTCATAATTGATCGTTCCGCTAATACCGTTGCCGAAATACCACGATGTAGGTCCGCCGAACGGCTCATACTGTATCTGCGTGGCCAGTACCTGATTAATATCGCCGAACACCCACCTGACCTCCGACACCCGCCGGGCGGCGTCACGATTGTAAATTACCTGATGCCCAACGTGGTGGGTCAGCACCGAGATATCACCGTTCATATCATAATCGTACGATGTTATGTATTCGAGATTGTCGATATTCATCAGTTCCTGATCCAGACGGCCTAGCAAATCATAACGGTAACCGAGCGAACAGATACTGTTAATCTCCCAGCAGAGCCTGCCTTTACCAAAATACTCGGGCTGGTCATAAACATAGCTGACGTTTTGAGACGGATCGGCATACTCGACTAGCGTCAGGCGGTTCAAAGCATCATAATGGTATACTGTCGTCTCGTTCTTGGCGTTCAGTTTTGAAACACAGTTACCCGCTGCATCATACGTATACTTTGTGAGTCCGGTAACCGAGGAGTTCTCCTCCAGTAACAAACCCCGGTCGTCATAGACAAACGAAAACGTATTTCCCTCAGCGTCGATCAGAGTGGTCAGATTGTTGTCGGCATCATAGAAAAACTGTGTAATCAGACTGTCGAGCCCATCCATCTGAATGGCGCTGTCCAATCGGTTCAGTTCGTCATAAACGTAGTAGGTATAATGTCCATTAGCATCCCGGACCGACAAACGGTTACCCATCTCGTCGTACTCGTATTCGGTATAGGTCAAATCCGGATTGGTTATTCTCTCCAGCAGCCCATCCTCGTTGTAGAAATAGTTTTCGTACTTCCTCACCACATCCAGATTGTTTTTTATCTCCATGTGGGTCAGATCGGAATTGGTGTCGTACCCATATACCAGTTGATCGCCGGCGCTGTTCGTCACACTGGTGAGCCAGTTGTGGTTGTCGTATTCGTAATCGATTGTATTGCCTTCGGGAAAAGTGATAAGATCAATATCCCCGTTGTAATTGCGGTCGAAAGTCGTAATCGTGCTGTCGTCGGTTTCCGAGGCCAAGATGACCTTCGACGGCCGGTTGCGGCCGTCATATTCATATCGTTTTATCATCCCGTTGGCGTCCTTGACCCAGGTGCGGTTACCCATTTCATCGCGCAGCCCGTATTCCGTGGTATCACCGTTAGCTTTGACAACGTACCGGAGATCACCATTGGAGTAGTAGTCGAACTCGAAGATATCCGAGACATCCGTCCTCGGTCCGTTGATTGTCTCCACCTGACCAAATTCATTGTACGAATACGATGTAATATACTCATAGCTCTCGGTGGCCGATTTCCAACCGAACTCAGTGTAGTACTGCAGGTTACCGTTGTCGTCGTAATCGTATCTGATTGTATCACCGCTGGCGGGATTAGCGATGCTGGTGGAGTATTCTTTTGTGGGAAGGTTGTAGACGTCATGATATTCAAAGAACGTCGTCTGCGCCAGCGAAGTGTTGGCCGCGCGGGTGTAGGACAGCATGTTCCCACGCACGTCATAGCTGAGGGTGTCCTCGACACCGTTGGCGTAGATGATCCTTCTGCGATTTCCCCCGCCATCATATTCGTATGCCACTGCGCAACTGGGACAGTCGGGATCGGTCACGTCAACCAAAATTCGCCTGTCACCGTCATTAGAAAACATGGAATGAAAGACCGAACTTTTATTTCGGTTCGGGTAACTCACGTTTGTTTCGAAGAGTACCGGACACGTGTCGCAAAAGCGTATGTACGTGAGATCTGCCCTGTCGATGTCGTCGTTCCCATAGGTAGATGTCGCCCGGCCATCAGGGTCGTATCCATAGTAATGTCCGACCCCGGCCGAATTCGAAATGGCGTGAATGTATCCGCCGTCCCCAATATCACCAGCATAGGTATATCCCTCCCAACTTCCATCGGGGTACGTAGCCCGTTCAAGCACCCAGTCTTCATCGTCGTAGTCATAAGATACCAAAAGTTCATCCAAATCGGATCGGATCTCCGATAGCTTCGTCCCAGCGTAGACGAAATTAAGACTTCTGCCAGACGCATCGGTTACGCTGGTCAGAAACCCGCCTTCATAATTCAAGTCAAGACGGTTGCCGTTGCGATCCTCGATGTAATCGAGTTGCCTCTCAGTGTCGAACCAGTATTTGGTGTCGTCGGGCTTCACGAGATAGTAAACGCCCGCCGTCTGCTCGAACTCGAGTCTGTCCAAAACTCCCAGAGGCGATTCATACCAGTAATCGCCCATAGCCGGTTTGTTCCGGAAGGAAAGCTGCCGTCCCGATCCTTCTCGTACGTTCACTCGGCTGCTGTCTGACGATATCCAGATCGAATAGTCGTAGGAATGCCTCCAACCACGGCCCAGGGCCGTGGTAAAAGCATCCATGCTGTTATAATGTCTCACGAAACGCAGGCTTGGCCCCCGGTCGGAGGGTATAGTTACATCGACCGCCTCAGTATACACATTGCCGTTCAGCGCGTTTATTGGATGCCCTATTGCCTCGGTACACAGGGGCTTTCCGTACTCGTCTTCCTTCGCGAGAGGAACATCGGTGGGCTCCGGCGATATCTCCGGAACCGATATCCAGGTGGTGTCAGACGTACAACCGCAGTATCCGTTATTAAGGTACTGCCACGCTTCCCACCAAAATCCTATCTGCCCGTCAGGACACTGAAGTAGTCTTGAAAACTTGCCTGTACATTCATGACACCCTAGCTCTAGCACATGACAACTCACCACCTCGCCATAACCATCAGTGGCATTTAGTACAGCTACAAAGCCGCCAAACGGAAATTCCTTCTGTCCCCTCGCGCTTATTGAAAAACAGAACGCAACTAATCCGGTGCTTGGGTCTACGCCGATGACCTCGGCACTATAGTCTACAACAATGGGCATACACGTCGAATCACATTCAATACCTCCATAGCACTCTTGGCACAGCCCCTCTGTCGATGTCATCATCCCAATCACGACGGCTATGATAAGGTACAGCGCGAAATTCCGCATCACTCCTCCCTTTGATTGGTTAAAACATTTCACGGGTAATTCCTCCCTCATTTGTCGTTAATGTGCACTCATTCGACGTCGGGTCCATCCGGGCAAGCAGACAAGACCCAATCGCTCACTAAAAGACGTTTCACCAGTCGTCTTGTCAAGTTGACCTTTGTCACAAATCTCCCCGCGGCTACTCCTCCCGCTGCCCTCTGTACAAAACCAATCCCCTTCAAACCTCCCCAATCATATACCATATTATCGGTATTTGAGAGCCACAAATCAAGCCCCACCGCGGCTTGTCGCAGATCCTATCCACCTGTGCAATTTCGCCACAAAATCCATGGTCAATGCATTGACGTCCGAGTAAATATGAAGCGGAATATTCTCAGAGACCATAAATCGAATACTTTGTGCATCCAAACGGCATTGATGACAGGCAGTAAATGTCTACCGGAAAATAGGTTAGAAGGGAAAAACGCGTTTTGGGGTCCCATGAAAAATAGCGAAACAAAGCCAATTCTGGATTACCCGGTGAATCTGAAGATTCACCGGGGACAAAGTAAGCGTAGGGCAGGAGCCTTCTTAGACTCCTGCCACCTCGCGACTCTGCTGTTAACCTGACCGCGTCCGGGTGGCAGGCTCAAACTCGTTTGGGCCTGACAAAGCAAAACGCATCCGTAGGCGTTTGATTTATCAAACGCGACACGACATCACGCCTCTTTCCCCCTCGGCCTCCGGGAGAGGGGCGGGGTGAGGGCACCATACAAAAACAACGAAACGAACCCAAATCATGATAATGACATGGGTGAAAAACGATTACGGAGGATTTGTTCGTGCAGATGAAGACATCTGCCTCGCACAAAACTGCTAGGTGTGGGGTACCGAAGCCAAATTCCCGGTCAGGCTTCAGGTTCCAGATTAAGAATGCTGGCGGAGGATGCGGTGACTTTGTCGCGGGTGAACGGGACGGTCCAGTACTCGTTGGCCCTCCACAAAGGATAAAAATCGCGGAAATGATCACTCATCGGATTACCCGAATTGCCGGCCGGCAACACCATCTGCGCCGCGTCCACATCGGCGAAATCCACCACGAACCGCCAGCTCGGACCGGCCATAGTCTCAAACTTGTCATCGGCGGCCTGACGATAAAACGACGCGCGAAGCGTACCCGGGCTACCGGGCCAGGGCTCCGGGCCGATCGTAAGACCCATCAGTCCGCTGAGCACGGGAATCATCGACAACGGATGCTGCATCTCGAGAGACTGCATCTGCCCCCACACTTTGCCGTCAGTCACCTTCAGCGCCTCTTTCATAGCCGCCATCGCGATATTGTCATAAGATTCTATGACGCTGTCGGTCGATACATCATCGAACCACCCGGCGCTGTCCACCTGCGCGATACATTCGATCCACCGGTCAGGCACCTGCGAAGCCAGCCCGCCGAGCTCATCGGTAAAAGTGATCGTCTTAAGACGCGCGCGGTAAACATTGAGGATAGCCGCCTGACGCGACTGAAGACCGCAGTAGCCATCCCACTCGCGGACCGAATCGGCTATCGCCGGCTGATCCATCAGATCGAGTATCCGGGCGGCATCATCGGTGAAACGCAGCCAGTATCTGTCGTTGATATCGCTCTGGAACGCGCGCATGTCATCCACCGTGAACTTGTCCTTACTGCCGAGCAATTCGAAGATGCTGAGTATCCGGTTGGTGAAGAAATGTCCGCGGATATTGTCGCCGCGCTCGGGAAGATTGTTGCACGACGCCAGCCATCCGCGCGATGGGTTGAAAGCGTGCGGGGTGGCATCAAGATCGAGATACCCGTTCCAGCCATCGGAGTTCTCGTCTCGAATAGGTACCGGTGTTGTCAACTGGTAGCCGATATTCCCGTTGATGTCCGCGTAATGCATGTTGGCGTCGAGCGCCCCGAGATTGGTCACCACCCGGCGGAACCGGTCGAAGCCGCGGACGGAGTGCAGTTCGAACCCCGACGATACGGCCTGATTCATATCAGTATCGAACCCAGCCCAGTGGAAAGCGTAGGTCGTGCCGCGGTCGCCGATATCATCAACCACGATACCATAGCGGCAGGTTTTGAAACTCAGGGAGTCGATTTTGTCGCTGTCGCTGTACACGATGGAATCAGCAATCGTTTCGAACTTTACCCACTGGTCGCCATCGCGATATTCATCGGCATTGCTCGGGTTGACCTCAATCTCGCGGTAGTCGATAACATCGATCCCCCCGGCGGTGAACGCCCATGCCGCGCGTCCGTTGTGGCCCATCACGAAAAACGGAAGTCCCGGTGTGGTGACACCGAGAACATCGAGCGAGTCAGCCGAGGCGTGCACTCCGGCGACATACCAGAACTGCGGGAGGCGTGTCAGTTCCAGGTGCGGATCCGACGCCAGCATGGCGTGTCCGCTGGCGCTTTTAGGCGGTGCGACCACCCAAGCGTTCGATGAATGAGTCATTTGCATCGGGATCTCAAAATTGCGGAAAAGCTCTCCTGCCACCGCGCGTTGAAATGGCTCGTACACGCTCGTATATCCGCCGCTTTGGTACGTATGTTCACTTCGCTTAAGAATAGAGCCAAAGGCGCGGTATATTGATGGTCTGCTATCGGGGGAGTGCATCCCAAGTCTGGTGTCGTCCGGCACGGTTGTAGGCGCCCAGTCGGGGTAGGGGAAGACGAGGCTTTGCGCCCGGTCGTGCCCGATTTTTTGTTCAAGCTCGATATAGAACTCATCGCGGTTCATCAGGGCATTGGAAAACCATGTCTGAAAACTCAACAGGGCAAGACAGTCCTCAATTGTCCAGTCTTCAAATGTCACGGGAAGAAACCGGTATTCGAAGGGAAGCGCCTTTGCGTGCGTCTTGTAGGCGTTGACTCCATCGGTATACGCCCCAAGACGCGCCCGATTTTCTTCGGAGAGTGTTGTCAGCGCTTTTGCGGCACTACGGTAGTGACCGATCCGTCGCTGGAAAATATCGATATCGCGGGTGATATCGCCGAGCATTTGTGACAATCGTCCTTTAGCGATTCGTCGGGAGAGATCCATCTGGAACATCCGGTCGGCGGCGTGCTGGTATCCCAGCGCGAAATACGCATCGGTTTCAGACTCGGCCCAGATTTGACAGATGCCCATTTTATCGAACGTGATCTCGACCGGATGCTCGACGCCCATGGTCTTGATCGTGCCGCCGGTGGATGGCACGGATAGTTTCACCAGAACATAGAACGATACTGCCACGCCGATAGCCAGTCCGACGATGGACATGACGGCGAAGGAGAGAATTTTACGTGTTTTCGATCTGGCCATACTGCTCCCGGTCTATCCGTTTTCGGGTTTGTCTTTCGAGGTTATAAGGCTGAATATTATAACGGCGAGGAAGGCCAGTATGAAGGCGGGTACAAGTTCGTACACGATAGCCTTCAACGCCTCGACATTGCGCCATATGATTGTCACGATAGCGCCGGTGAGCATGCCGGCGGCCGCCCCGTAAAGATAGGCCTCGCCGACCAGCCCGAGCATCACCCATCCCGACTCGGCCGAGGCGGCCGAAGAAAGGGATGCCGCCCAGGGACCCAGCTCACGGTTGGCCAGTACGAAGTCATCGGCCGTTTTCTTTCGAAGCTTTGTCGAATCAAGCCCGAACGCCACTATGCCGGCACTGTAAATTATAAAGGAAACAGTGAGGGCTAAGTTGGATTCCACCGATCACTCCTTTCGGATTCGTTATCCTGGTAAAGAATACTTTTCGAGACCGGTATCAAGGTAAAATCTGATAGCTACGAATCAACTACTTTATTTTTTGCTTGTGGCAGAGAACAATTTCTCTTGACATTTCATGGATAATGTAGTATACTCTGCTCGAGTGCTTAGTACTCCAATCCTCATAACATACCCTTCTCGCCACGAATAAAGAGATCTAGGTAGATCCTGCGCCAGTCTTTGGCGCAGGATTTGTTTAGGCATCTGTTTGACCTCACACAAAAGATATTAACGGATTCATCCGCCCGTAGCACCCGAAGGGACATACAATACAAAAAATGTCCCGTCAAATGCCCTTTACCGGATGGGAGGATACCGGCCCCGGAATCTGCGCTCCGGGGCCGGTCGCTTTAGCTTGACAATCCCGCCGGGATTGCCGCTATTTGTCCCCTATGGGACCATATTTCCCCCTCAATAGAAAGAACCCTTTCGGTCAAACAAGATTTATCCATAGGAGTTAGGAGGCTGCAATGTCAATAGCGCGAAGCCTTGGCCTGTTTTTGCTGGCGGTCTGTATTCTGGCCCAGACGACCACCGCCACTCCGGGCGACACTGTCAGTTCCTTCGCGACACCGGGGAGTTGTCCGCAGGGGCTTACGTTCGATGGAAAGTATCTCTGGAATGTCGATCGCCTGACTGATTTGATTTACAAGGTTGACCCTCAAAACGGGGCGGTTGTCGATTCTCTGGATGCTCCCGGATATATACCGAGAGGTTTGACCTGGGATGGTAAGTGGCTGTGGATAGTGGATGCCGGCGAAGAACTGATATTCGCGATTGACCCGAAAACACGGATTGTCGAGAGGACTATCTATTGCCCGGTGTCAAAGCCGTACGGTCTGGCCTGGGATGGTAAGTATCTGTGGATTGCCGATGATGCCGACAATATGCTTCACCAGATCAGCCCCGAAGACGGCACTACTATTGTCTCTATTCCGGCGCCATCGCCAAACCCCTGGGGTCTGACTTTTGACGGCAAATATCTGTGGGTTTCTGACCGCTTCAAGGACATGATTTACATGGTCACGCCTGACAGGGGGGATGTAATCATCTGCTTCGCCTCGCCCGGCCCCCACAGTTGCGGTCTGGCGTGGGATGGCTTAAACCTGTGGAATGTTGACTATCAGACGGATCGTATCTACAAGCTGGTTGTAAACGACGGTGTCAAGTTCGCGCGACTCGAAGAGAAACACGAGAAGGTGGAATATATCCATCAGGTCAGAAATTACGGTCCCGGAATGGTTAAGACGCTCGATGTTTACCTCGCGGTGCCACATGATATGAATAACCAGGAGCTGATTGGTGAAGTCACGTTCAATCCCCAGCCGATGGATTTTCTTACGGATAAATGGGGGCAGAAGGTGGCCCATTTCCGATTTACGGATTTGCCGGCACTGGAGTTCACCGATGTCCGCATGAATGTCGAGGCAAAGCTCTACCAGAACCGCTATTTCGTCTTTCCCGATAAGGTGGGGACGCTGAGAGACATACCCAAGGAAATCACCGACAAGTATCTCGTGAATGACACGAAATTCTCTTTCGATAATCCGGTTATTCAGAAGGGTATCAAGGCCGCCGTGGGTGATGAGACCAATCCGTACTGGATCGGGCGCAAGATCTACGATTACGTGATCGATCATGTGGAGTACGAATTGGTGGGAGGATGGAATATCGCTCCGACCGTTCTTGACCGTGGAACCGGTTCATGCTCGGAATACAGTTTTGTTTATATTGCCATGTGCCGGGCAGCGGGGCTGCCGGCCAGGTATGTCGGGTCGGTGGTTATTCGCGGCGATGATGCTTCGTACGATGATGTGTACCATCGATGGGTAGAGATTTACCTGCCCAACTATGGATGGATCCCGGTGGATCCGTCGGGTGGCGACTCAAAATGGCCGGCCGATCGCGCCAACAGTTTCGGATATCTGAACAACCGTTATCTGATTACCACCTCGGGCGGGGGAGGTTCGGAATATCTCGAATGGAGCTACAACGCCAATGAACGATGGACCACGCAGGGACGGGCGAAGGTTTCGACGGAGGGATTCGCCGAGTGGACACCCGTAGCAGCCTCAGATAAATAGCCTGTGTTTTCATCGGAGGTAACTGAATGCATCGCCTTAGAAAGACATACGCGGTCGCGGTGACTCGCCTGCTGTTGGTGTCAGTACTGTGCTGTTTGCTGGCTGTTACGGTCTCATGTCGCAAGCAGATGGACCCTCAGTCGCAGCCGATTCTGGTGCTATATGCCTTCAATTATGAGGGGGAACTGATAAGGAACCAGATGTCGGTCGATACTACCGAAACGCTTTTGAATCGCGCCGTGTCGGTTGGAACCGTTGGTGGCAAGAACATAGTCCTGGCAGAGCTTGGTATCGGCATGACCAATGCCGCTATGACGACCCAGAAGATGCTGGACTATTATCGGCCAAAGGCAGTGGTCCTGACCGGTATTGCGGGAGCGATAGACAGTTCGGTGCATATTGGGGACATTACAGTCTGCGGAGAGTGGGTGCAGCATGATTACGGGTATATCGGCCCGACCGGATTCGAGCCGCGGGGTCTGCCGGTCTGGATGCCGGGCGAAGACAGTGTAAGGCGGATTGACAGATTCGAGGTGGATAGTGTCATGCTGGCGTCGGCGTTGAAGTTGAGTCATGAAGAACTCCCGGTAGCCTCAATTGGCGACCGCAAGCCGCGGCTGTTGGTTGGTGGGGTTGGCGTGACCGGCAACGTGTTTGTGGATAGCCGGGAGAAACGTCTTTGGCTGAGTAACCACTTTTCCGCGGTGGTAACCGATATGGAGTCGGCGGCGGTAGCTCAGGTGTGCGCCGTGAATGAGGTTCCGTATATAATCTTCAGGTCAGCCTCGGACCTTGCCGGAGGTTCCGGTTCCGCGACCGCTGCGGTGGAGATCGAGGAGTTTTTCAAGGTAGCCGCCGACAATTCGTCATCGGTAGTTCTCAAATTTCTTGAAAAACTGTGATCCAAAAAATCAGGCCCCTGAAAGGGGCCTGTCTGACTCATAACCGTTGTCTGGGGGCTGCAGCGTTTGATTACTGATCAGCCGATAGGATCAGTCTGGAGTACATTCTCTTGGCGGAGGGAGACAATAACTAACCACGAGGTTGCAGTCACAGAGACCGTCGATCCGGGGACACTCGCCCCACCAGAGTACTCCGTCGCAATTGTTAACTTTAGTGCAGCATTCCTTCGGAACGGCCGCAACTGGGGCATTCATTGAGACGATAAGGCAAAACGTGAAAACAAGCACGAATAATGCGGGCAGCAGGACAGACAGTTTTCGCAACATATTAACATCTCCTTTCATTTTCGTTCGTGTCAGCAGGCAGTCACCGGGTCTTTAGCCAACCAAGTTCTGGGTGGAGCTCAGTCGATTACTTTGATTCCCGGCGCTGGTTGGAATGTGTCTCGCCAAGTTGAGGCTCTTGGTCCGGCGGGATGTGTGAATGAGAGACCTTGCTAGTCAATATCGCACTCCAGCGGCGGGCCTGGCGGACAGTAGTCCACAACAACATCGCAACGACAGACTTTGTCTATCCTTGGGCAACAGCCCTGATACACAATACCGTCGCAGACGTTGACCACATAACAGCACAACGGCTCGGCCTCGGCCGGTGAATGCATCTGCACCACAAGGCAGAAAGCGAATACCAGCACAAAGAGGGCTGGAAGCACCAAAGAAAGTTTACGCGCCATAAAATCACCTCCCTTCGTTGGTCTTGAATGTGTGTTTAACTCCAGACTTCCGATGTCAGAGTCAGTTCTTACCATTAATCGCGATTGCAATCCATTACATCTTCGATCTCGCTATCGGTGAGATGTCCGGCGATAAGTTTCTCAACAACACCATCTCCGTTGACTATCAGGCTGGTCGGAGTCAGATAGTTGTTGAAAAATCTCATTACGTACTCACCGTTCTCGTGCAGAACGGGACACTTAAGCCCGTATTCCCGTTTAAACGAGATCAGATCATCAACGTCGCTGAGCGATATCACTATAAAGCCGGCGAAATCAACGCTGTCGCGGGCAAGTGAGGCGATCTGCTCGGCTTGGGTCATGCATCCCTGACAATTTGAAGACATAAACGATACGACCGTCTTCCGTCTGAGAAGCTCTGACAGTCGAACGGTATTACCGCTTACATCTTTGAATTCGTCTTCCGGGAGTTTTTCGCCGATGATAGTGCGGTTGGCGTTGGCAAGTTGCTGTTCACTGTCCTTGTCGCGTTGCTGAAGATACTCGCGTTCCGCGCGATATTGTGCAATATACTGGCCGGCCTCGCCACCCAGCACGTAGGCGAGACCAATCGTAATTGCTATGACTGTGACGGACACGATGACTAACTTAAGTCCACGTAACATGAACAACCCTCCGCGTTTGTATGAATTCCCTCCCGCCAGGATGTGAGGTGATTGAGGTTGGCAGGTTCGATGCCGACTCGTGTTGGACCGCGATATCAGTGGTGAGGTTTGATGATCGCAGACAAACGAAGATTTATGTATCTAATATAAAAATGCACGCGCGCTGAACCGGAATCAAGAGAAATGTTTTCCATGTTACCGGGAGAGGACACGCGGATGTGTCTATTTGCGAGTAATAAGGGGTCTTATGTCCGCCATCGAGGTAAAGGCGTTCTCATTCTGTTTGGCGAGGAACAACACCGCCTCGGCGACTTCATCGACAGTCAATCTTACTGTGGCGCTGCGATGCGCGCTCTTCTTGCTTGATCTGCCCGACCCGAAACTCGTATCGGTGGAGGAGGGAGCGAGAACGGAGATCTTTATGTTATCGTTGCGGACTTCGCCGGCGACAGCCTCGCTGAAAGCGTTCAGGGCCGCTTTTGATGCCGAATAAACCGCCAGGCCGGGCATCCCGATTCGGCCGGCGCCCGACGAAATGTTGATAATGTGTCCGAAATCCTGCTTGAGCATCCGGGGGAGAAGCATCTTGAAGGAGTAGAAAACCGCCTTGAGGTTGGTATCCATCGTCAGGTCGTAGTCTTCTTCGGTGGTATCCAGCAGGTTTTTGCGCGCGCCGACCCCGGCGTTGTTGATGAACACATCGATCACGCCGTGTCTTTTGTAGGCGGCATCGATTATTTTCTTCATGCCCGAGGCTCTGGTGATATCGGCTATTACAGTGCTGACATGGGATCTTGGCAGGGGCAGGGATTTGGCGACCTTTTGAAGGCGCTCTTTATCCCGTCCGCACAGAACCAGCTTGGGGTGTTCGGCGGCAAAAACGCGGGCGATACCCTCGCCGATTCCCCGCGAAGCCCCCGTTATGACTACGACTTTATCCTTTAGTGAGCGCATTGTAAATGGCCGTTTTCCTACTTCTGAATATACAAAGATACTTCTCGCAAGTAAAATCGTCCGCACTTAGAATGGCTCAACGTAACCCATTGCGGGGTAATGCGTTGTCATCTAAACACATTGTTGGCTCAGTATTTGATTGAGAGGCAGGCTCTTAAGCACAGCAAAAAAACTACAACTTCGGAGTAAAATGTTTTCCGGCATAATTTTATAAACTTTATCATTGACGGCTGCGTATTAATGATACTATATTTAGTATCATACTAAATATAGTACCTCCGAATGACGATAAAGGTAGCAACTTGAGCAAGTTTGAAAACTTAAGGGCGAGGCTGAAGGAGTTTGACTCGATAAACATGCCCGAAATGAAACTTGCTCCAATTGAAAAGTTTATGTTCGAAGAACTTGGTGTGGAGAGGCTTAAACTGACTGGCGGAAGCAGCATAAAATATCAACATAAGATATTGAAAAGGCTGGGGCGCGATGGACTTTTTACAGTACACAAAAGTCACAAGAAGCGTGAAATAATATCGCGATTTGATTACAGGAAATATCTAAGGCCGCGATTGTTGGAGATAATTGACTTAATGGAAATGGAGGATGCCTGTGGTAACGCAAAATAAGGATCTAGAATACTACCTTAAGCTCGACTACGATGTGTTAGTTGCTAGGGTGGAAGACGACGGCGAAGTCATGTATCGCGCATACTGTCGTGAACTGGATCAGGTTGCGTTCTACGGAGTAGGTGCGACTAAAAAGGAAGCTCTGGAGAGCTTTGAGCTAGTCAGGCGAGAGCTTGTTCCTTACTACTTTGAGAACAAGATCCCAATACCTGAACCCGAAAGGGAAGATGTGGCAATGCCAAGCGGGAGGTTCGTGTTCCGTACTTCCCCCGCGACGCATCTGCAGCTCATTAAACTTGCCAAGAAAAACAACCAGAGTCTTAATTCGTTTGTTAATGCTGTAATGGAGCGCTTTTGCGGGTGGGATGATTACGGAAGAGCAGTTGAAGCAGTGCTCCCAAGTACGGCCTCCGTAAAGGGCTACGGAGAGCGCACGTGCGAACAGCCTTGGATTATTGACATAAACAAGCAAGGTGGTCAAGATAACTATGCCGAAAGCAAAGAAGCAGTCAGCGCTTAGGCGAAGCGCTGAAGAAGTTACCATTACGCCGACCCAATACGGCGAGATTCTAAAGTGCGTTGATCTTCGAGACATTTATTTGAAGGAGATCAAATCTACTCTGTATTCTAGGGAGCTAACAGGTAGGGCTTCCCTTAAATTCGACGAGTCGGCGAATGTGCTTAGTGTTGCCGAAAACGTGGCGACAATAGAGGTTTCTTACAATCTCAAGGCGAAGTGTGGGCGGAACCGCCTGTTTACATCACGAATAAAATATGCAGTTCTTTTTGACTGTAAGGGTGACATACCAGACGGCTTCTTTGAGTTATATAACAAACATAGTCTGCCGCTACAGACTTTCCCGTATCTAAGGGAGTGTGTAAACTCTATGATCTCAAGGATGGGGCTCCCGCCTTTGATCCTGCCGCTGAGGAAATTCTTGGTTGGTGACTAGTATGTGACTTGACGGCCTATTGAAAGGCAAAGAACGTAGCAGGCAGATACGAGGGGCTCAGTTCCCAAGGAGGGGCGGGCTCCTCTCGTATTTCAGACGTTACTGGGCGTCCTCCACCATCTTTTTCTTATCCGGCATGAGTTTATTGAGAACTCCGCTCGAGCGAAGGACAACATAGACTATGGCGATAGCGGCCAGGCCGCCCAGAATAAAAGCTACCCAATAATACCATTTCATATCTCGCATATCATTTGCCTCCTTTGCCTGGTAATGCTGGAAATGTCCCTACTTATACTTTATACGGTCGAAGTTGCGGATTGTCAATGGCGGTCTGGATAGAAGGCCTGTGATTGGAATCGGCGGGATCGAAGACCGGGGTTTGCGGGGAAGCCCAAAAGAATACCGCCCGAAGTCCCCTCGACTGCGGGCGGCAACACCAAAGAGAAAAGAAATCCCAAACAAACAACAGCATTTTGGGAGTAAAAATGACAAATCTAAGATTAGCAACCATTATGCCGTGACGTTTGGCGGCTCAAAACTGGTTGTTAAGTGTTTTGATGGCAGAATGTTACAGAATCGTTTAATCGGGGCTAATTTCTTGTCAGCTCGGAATTTCGTACATCCGTACGAACTTGAGCGCAAATAAAAACGGTAAGCACCTGAAAAGCAGATGCTTACCGCTAACCAAGGAGTATGATAACGAATCGTAAATCAGTACGATGAAACTCAACTTTCCCGCGTGGGCTTCTCCGGTTGAGCTGTCCGGAGAATGAGGGTCCTGTGATGCGAGAAGCTTAAGCCTCACCATACCGGTGGGACTCTCTAACTAATTAGCCCCTCCCAAGCTGATGCCGTAGCGTTTCAGTTTCGTGCGGACGGTGGCCTCGTGAATCCCCAACAGACGGGCCGCCTCCGATTTGTTCCCTTGAGCCGCAAGCAGGGCCTCGAGAATGATTTTTCGTTCAAACTCTTCGACCCTGTCAAAAAGCGAATTGTTGGTCGCCGGCACGGTCGTTTCAAAAATCGATCGGGTCAGTTCGACCATGTCCCCTTCCGCAACCATCTGGGCCATTACCCCCAGACGTTTGACTTTATTGAACAGTTCGCGGGTATTTCCGGGCCAGTCGTGTTCAATGAACTGGCGGGCCAGTTCGGCCGGTGGCGACTGGTGTTCCATTAACAGTCCGCAGTTTTTCATGAACAGCTTCAGAAGGACGGGAATATCTTCTTTGCGATGCCGCAATGCCGGGATTTCGAAAGCGATTCCGCTGAGCCGGTAGTAAAGGTCACGGCGGAACAGTCCTTTCTCGACCATCTGCTCAAGCTTCTTGTTGGTGGCGGCCACGATCTTGATGTCGAGGTCCACCGATGTTGTCGAACCGAGCGGAATCACCCGTCGATTCTCAAGAACGCCAAGCAGCTTGGTCTGAAGTGTCAACGGCATATCCCCGATCTCGTCAAGGAACAGCACGCCGCCGTTTGCCGCTACGAACAGACCCTGCTTGTTCTGCTCCGCTCCGGTGAAGGCGCCGCGATGGTAACCGAAGAGTTCGGATTCCAAGAGCGTTTCGGGAAGCGAAGCGCAGTTGATAGCCACGAACGGTCCTTCGGGACGAGAGATCTTCTGGAAATACCTGGCGAGATGATCCTTGCCCACGCCGGTCTCACCCGTCAGGAGAATCGGCAGATCCGAATTGATGATCAACGGTAATTGGCTCTTGAATCTCAGGATTTCCGGGCACTTGGTGATATAGTCGTAATCCTGAATATCGACACAAGGAGTGTCGGGGCTGTTTTGAGGGCGATGTGGCAACTGCGAGTCGATTTCGTCGATCAATCTTTCGGTATCCCGTTGTTTCTGGGCCAGGTTCATACGCGCGTAAATCTCTTCCGCCCTGAACAGATAAGTCATCCGCTGGCGGGGAGAAAACAGGTGTGATTTGCCGGCTACCACCAGGGCCTCGGCCTTTTCGAAGCGAACGTTGGCATCGCTCAGAAGTTCGATAGCTCTGGCGTAGAGCTTACGGGCTTCCGCTTTGCGCTTCTTTGTTTCGGCCAGAACAGCTTTAATCCGGCACAGGACACCCAGTTCAAGATTGTTGTCGGCTTTTTCCATGACGACCCACGCAAGCGCGGAGTAACGTTCGGCGCGGGTATGTTCATCGACACGGAGCGCCAGTTCGGCGAGATGACGAAGTACCCGGCCTTCGAGCGTGCCGTTGGGGGCAACCTTGCGGGCCAGCGCCCGGGCCTGCCTGAGAATCTCGCGGGATTCTTCGTATTGACCCATGCGGTAGCGCAGTTCGCCCAGGTAGGTCAGGTAAATGGTTTCGTCACGTTCACTCCGAGCCTCGATCACCATCGGATAAGCGGTTTCGAGCGCCTTCTCGGCCTTCTCGTACTGAGCTTTCTGAATATAGATATATCCGAGATGGATATAGGCACGGGCAACCTCGAGCGTGTCGCCCAGGTCGCTGGAAAGTTCGATATTAAGTCTTATATTTCTCTCGGCCTCTTCGAAGTCGCCGATAAAGGTGTAGATACGGCCGACGTTACCCATCATGTACGCCAGCTTCTTCTTATCGTCGAGGTGACGGGCCAGCTCGATGGCGTCGATCAGGACGGCGAGAGAATTGCTGTAGTCCGATTGTCTGTAGAACAGTCCGGCGAGTTGGTTGAGCGCCCGGCTCTGTCCATCAGCACAATCATTCCGTCGGAATATGGACTCAGCATCGCGAAAAGCCTTTTCAGCTTCTTTGTACTCACTTATGTCACGCAAAATACCGCCGATTGTCAGGAAAATCTCGGCCAGCAGCAGGCTGTCTCCCTCCTGAGCCGCTGCATGCTGCGCCGTACGGGCGGTTTTAAGAGCAACCGAAAAGTGAGAAAGCGAAGCATAGGCTTTGGCAGCCATATGGATTACCCGTGACGCGTCAGAGCCGCCGATCCGCTCAAGTTCACTACGATTCGACTCGTAGTACCTGACTGCATCGTCCGGCTTCTTTCGGTCAATCAGGGAAGCCATATAGCTTTCCATTGAGTGACAAATTCCTACGCTTTTCATAGCTTCATCCTCACTATCGCCTGCAGTTATTTAACAGATACCTGTCTTGCGCGGTTATTATAAACGACCCCATCATCGGTGCGTTGATAGAGATCGTCGGCGCGTCGGCTCCTGTCAAAAAGCGATCTGAGTTTGTCGTAGGAAATGGTCTGATAGACCATTATGTCGATGGCAAAAACACCCGAGGCTGTGATTTCGCTGCCACAGTTGGTGTGGCGGTACTGCCCCGGTTCGCCCGACTGTTCACCACCCCAGGTGTGATCATCGGGATCTTCAATGTCAGCGGAAAACGCGGCGCCCCATGCAAATGCAAACAGCGCCAGCATCAACGCCAGAATGGTTAATAGGCGTTTCATGGAAGACTCCTTGGTTAAAGGTTCTTATAGGCGTATGTCTCTACTCTTCTCTATGGTGTATGGCGGAGGGTACCAGCGGGTGTGTGAATTTGGATATGCTACGCATCCCAACTGTGCTTAAGTATAACCGATAATTTAAGTTGTGTCAACAGGTTTCTAGAAATTCGGCTGGCCGGCGGCCGGGCCCCAGAGCTCCAGAAATTCAGGGTGGTGCGGGCCTATCTTGCTCAGGGACAAGAAAAAGCCCGCCTGTCAAAGGCGGGCAAAGGCATCTTTGGGGTGCGGCCCGGACAAAAATGTTCAATTTCAGGTCAGTTTATTTTTCAGAGCGGCGATAACTTTTACCGGCGATGGATCGATATCGTTGAGTACCGCCAGGTAGTAAGAAGCAAAATCGCCCAGTTGAATGAGGCTGAACATTCTCGTCAGGGGGGAATTTCCCCTCGATGAGACGTCAATAACCTCGACCTTGTGTTCGCCAATCAATTCTTTGACTATATCCATGCGTTTAGCGACCTGAGGGTGGTCATCTTTATCCCGAAGCTGCAGGACCACGAGGTATTCCCTGAACGGTTTGACGGTTTCGGACCATCCCACGAGCTCATTGTGGTTGAATTCGGGATACTGATTGGCGAAGGCGAGGTTTTTGGCGTTCTCGCAAAATTGCCCCTTCCATCGAACCGCAACCACGCTGGTAAGGGTCGGTCCGCCATACACAATGGCGATCCTGCCCTGTATTTTTTCTGCCAGCCGTTTGGCAAGATTGGATTCGGTCGGAGTGTCTTCGATATAGTCTTCGCGATACTTTTTGAGTTCACTGATTACGTTTTCGATGTCTCCGGCGACATTTTTGATCAGGCCAATGGCCTCCAGGAATACCAAGAGCGGTACGAACGAGTATCCGAGCGCCGCGCGGGGCTGAAGTCCCGAAGGCACGATAGCGAGGGGGAAGTCGTTCAGCCTGGCTACATCGGACAGAACTCCTCCGGTGGTGATGCCGGCCACCATAGCTTTGCGGTTGAGAGCGTCGTCGAGCGCCGAAAGAGTTTCCTCGGTGTTACCGCTGTATGAGGACACGATAACGAGCGTTTCGTCATCGACATATTCCGGCAGGGTGTAATTGCGGCAGATTTCGAAGGGCACGAGCAACATGGGCGAAAGAAGCGACCTGACCAAATCACCGCCGATGGCGGAGCCGCCCATGCCGATGACAACGATGTTTTTTATATCCGCAAAGTCGCCGCGATTAAACTTCCAGGACCTGGCGATTTTGAGCGCCTCGGCCATCTGCTCGGGCAAATCAAAAATGGCGTTATACATGTTGTCGGGATCCACCGATCGTACTTTTTCTATGTCATCGAGAATCGACAAAGTATCACTTCCTTTTTCTAAATGTTGTTTTCTTTTCGAGTTCCGTTCGATAGTTGTGCAGCATCGTTACCACCTGCTGTTGTGAGTCGCTGGTGAGCACCGATGACAGAAGATGCCGGGCCAGCGATGAATCGACTTTCCTGACGAGCCGGCACAGGTCGAATATCCTGGCCGGGTTCATCGACAACAGATCAACATCCATGCCGATAAACAGCGGCAGAGCCGTGAGGTCACCGGCGAGTTCACCGCAGATGGATACCGGCTTGTTGTTTTGTTTGGCGGCCTCAACCGTCATCATGACCAGTCTGAGCACCGAGGGATGAAAGGCGCTGTAGAGGTTGGCGACGCGGCTGTTCATCCGGTCCGCCGCCAGCGCGTATTGCGTGAGATCGTTGGTGCCTATCGATAGAAAGTCGGCCTTCTTCGCCAGCGTGTCGGCTGTCATGGCCGCCGATGGTACCTCGACCATGATGCCCACCTCGATATTCTCATCGAAAGGAATTTTCTCCTTGCGAAGCTTGAATTTAGCCTGCGAGATGAGTTTTTTCGCCTGTTCCAGCTCCGAAACATCGGTTATCATCGGCAGCAGAATCTTCACATTTCCCAGCGTAGAGGCCCGAAGCATCGCCCTGATCTGGGTTTTAAAGACATCGGTCATTTCAAGCATGGCGCGCATCCCGCGCCATCCCAGCGCCGGGTTGTCTTCCTGGAGCCAGGCGTTATCGGCGATCAGTTTGTCATAGCCGAGATCGAATGTTCTCAGGACGACATAAGTTTTGGCGTACTTCTGAGCGATCTGATAGTAATATTCATACTGAGTGTCCTCGTCGGGGAAATCATAATGAGCCAGGTAAAGAAACTCGGTACGGTACAGGCCGACCGGTATTTTCTGTTCGGAGAGAATGTCATCGGCCGGTCCGCGAAGAGTCAGGTTGGCGCCGACATTGACCACCTTGCCATCGGCAGTTACCGGCGGCACAGGGGTGAGCTTGCGTATCCTTGTGATGGCGGCGGGTCCCTGGCGTTTGCGGCGTTTCTGGTACTCGGTCCAGTCAGCCTCGGAAGGGGTGACGATTATTTCGCCGGAGGTTCCGTCAATGATCAGGTCGGCGTTGTTTTCGATCTCAAGGTAAGCATCCCTGGCGAGCACCACGGGCAGGCGCAAGGCGCGACTGATAAGACCCATATGCGAGTTGGGGCCGCCTTCACCCACGATAAAGCCTATGGCCTTGCGCTGACGAAACGACAGCACATCACCGGGCGTCAACATCTTCGACACCAGAATAGTATTCGGCGAAAATTTGAGATCACATTTATCGCTGCCCTTGAGATGAGAAAGGACGCGCTGCGCCACCGCTTCGATATCGGTCGCCATCTGGCGCATATACTCGTCCGGAGAACTCTTCAAGGGAGCCGTGGTCTGTCTGACCAACTGATTATAGACAAAACCGGCGTTGCGTCGGCGGGTCCTGATTTCCTTTTTCACCTGTTCAAGAAACTGCTCGTCATCGGCTATCAGAAGCTGAGCATCGAATATTCTCGCCACCGGTCCGCCAAGCTTGCGTCCGGCCGATTCCAGAAGATCGTGAATCTCCGATTTGGTCGTCTCGACAGCCTTTTCCAGAGCCTCAATCTCGTCGTCGATGTGCGAAGATGTAATCCACACCTCGGTGATGTCCAGGTCGCCCGGAAGAATCACCCGGGCGTGTCCCAGGACTATGCCGCCCGAGATGGGGATTCCTTTAATGATTTTTCGCGTGGTGTTCATGTGGCGCTCTGTGCAAAAAAGGCTAATTCCTTATCAAAATAATGTAAATGTGGTTAAACGGGTAAGGCAAGTGCAATATCAGTCCATTTCGCCGAAGCCGGACTCGATCACTCTGAGGATTTCCTTCAGAGCCAGTTCTTCATCGCTGCCGTTGACCTCGACAATTACTTCGGACCCCTGCTCCGCCGCGAGCATCATTACACCCATGATAGACTTGGCGTTGACACGCAGCCCGTTCTTGGTAATGAAGACTTCGGATTCAAATTTCGAAGCCGCGGTTACCAGCATGGCAGACGGTCGGGCGTGAAGGCCCAGCTTGTTGACAATCGTGGTTGCTTTCTTAATCATACATACTCTTCGGAGAGAATGAATCTCTTGCCGGACAGTTCCCGGACTACGCCCTTAAGCTCCAGCGCGAGAAGAACCTCCATCAGGTCGGTAACCGGAAGCCGGAGGATTCGGCCCAGTTGGTCAATCTGCTGCGGACCCGTTGAAAACTGATCGACAATTTTCTTCTCGATGTCTGTCATATCGGGCAATTGCGTGAATTTCTTAGTTAAAACAACACCTTTCAGCCGCGGCAGTTCATCAAAAATATCATCAATCGAGGTCAAAAGCCGCGCGCCCTTTTTTATCAGGTCATTGGTGCCTTCGCTCATTTTCGAGCCCGGCTGACCGGGCACAGCGAACAACTCCCGTCCCTGACTCAGGGCCTGCTCCGAGGTAATCAGCGCGCCCGATTTGCGGCCGGCCTCAACCACCACGACACCATCGGAAAGTCCCGAGATGATTCGGTTTCTTTCGGGAAAGTGGGCGCGTTCGGGCGAGGTGCCGGGAAGATACTCGGAGACAACGGAGCCGGAGGTTTTTATCCTCTCGGCCAGCTTTTTGTTCGAAGGGGGATAGACGATATCAAGCGAACTTCCCCAGACTGCTACCGTTTTGCCGCCGGCGTCCAGCGCTCCCTTGTGAGCCGCAGCATCGACACCATCAGCCATCCCCGATACCACCGTAATCCCGGCTTCTGCAAGCGCTTTGGCGAGATTATAAGTGAAGATTTTCCCCTGCTCGGTGGGATGTCTGGTGCCGACAATAGCGATCGCGGGCGCTTCGAAATCAGTATCACCCTGCGTGAATAACACGGGGGGAAAATCCGCTTCGGGGATGTTCGTCAGGCGACGGGGGAAACCGTCTTCAGCGAACAAGCGTACGGTCCAGCCGAGTTGTATCACTCGAGCGGCCATCTGACGCGCCGATTCAGGATCATATTTGGTTTTGACTTCATCCGCCAGGGCGCGCGATATGCCGCTCACCTTTTCGAGCTTGCTGCGCGACGCCTTCAGCGCGGCCTGTGCCGAGCCGAACTCTTTGACGAGGCGATGGTATCGCCCGCGACCGATACCCGGAATGGACAGCAGGCCAATAATGTCCGCCAGATGCTTTTTAAGATCGCTGTTTGTCAAGTTCTCTCTCTATTGCCTCAAGGAAAACGTTTGCGTTGTGACGCGTGACTGCCGAGATATAAATATAGTCCGAAGGCAACTCGGCCGAAATATCTTTCAAGTCACTTTCGGTGAGGGTGTCAACTTTGGTGATGACGACCAGTGATGGCCTTTTCGCGAGCTGCTTGTCGAAATTCTTCAACTCCTGCCTGAGTATTTTCTGAGTCTCGACGATATCGAGCTCGTTGATATCGATCACGTAAATTATCAGCGCCGTGCGCTGGATGTGACGCAGAAATTGATGACCCAGCCCCTTGCCTTCGGAGGCTCCTTCAATGAGACCGGGGATGTCGGCCATTACGCACGATTTGAATTCGCGAAGGCGCACGATGCCGAGCTTTGGTGTCAGGGTCGTGAAAGGATAATCGGCTATCTTGGGACGGGCTTTGGAGAAGGCGGAGAGTATGGTGGACTTGCCGGCGTTGGGAAGCCCCACCAGGCCGACATCGGCCAGGAGTTTCAATTCAAGTGAGACCCGGCGTTCTTCGCCCGGGACACCATCCTGCGCCTTGCGCGGCGCCTGGTTTACCGGCGATTTGTAGAACGCATTTCCATGACCGCCTTTGCCGCCTTTGGCGATTACAAATTCGACTCCCGACTCATCCAGATCAAAGAGTACTTCGCCGGTATCGAGGTCCTTGATGATGGTCCCTACGGGCAGTTTCAGGATAGTATCCTGCCCGGACCTGCCCGTTTTGAGACTTCCGCTGCCCGGCTGGCCGTTTTCCGCCTTGTATTTTTTCTTGTAACGGAAATCGAGCAGGGTGCGAAGGTTTGGGTCGGCTACGGCGATGACGCTGCCCCCGTGACCGCCATCGCCACCGTCGGGGCCGCCCTTCGGGACATATTTCTCCGCGCGGAAAGCAATACATCCGTGACCGCCGTTGCCCGCCGCGACTTCGATTTCAACATAGTCGATAAACATCGCGGTCAATATTCTGCTAAAGCCAAAGAATGTCAATTAACGATTAATGTTCGGGCAATCTCAAACTGAAGCCGCCTGTCAGTGTGGTCGTGATGTCCCCTGCTCCCGGCCGAATTATCGGGATTGTGGTTAACGTTATGTCCTACAATGCCATTGATGCAGCTAATAATCCATTATGGGCGTTGACGGCCGCCTGAAAAGACCATATATTTGTCTGAAATTTTAAGACAAAAGGATTTGTAGCTCTTGCCGGGAATAAATCAGCGCAAAAGACAATTCTACGAGGAATCATCGCTCGTCCTGGGCCGCGCCTGCGTGAAGATGGGCCTTCGGCCGAATTTCATCACGGCTGTCTCGCTCGTCTGCGCGATTGTCTCAGGGATATACTTCTGGAAAGACCAGATGCTCTGGGGCGTGTTCTGGATGATTCTAACTTCCTTCACGGATATGCTCGATGGTTCCACCGCGCGGGCCGGCAACATGGGCACGGTGTTCGGCGGTATCCTCGATCACGTGTCCGATCGCTACGGCGAGTTTTTCATTCTGGCCGGTATCACTATGTCGGGCGCGGTTCACCCCGGGTGGGGACTGTTCGCGCTGTTCGGCATGCTTATCGCCAGCTACACCCGCGCGGCGGCCGAGTCGATGGGAAAAATGGAAAACTGCGCGGTGGGTATTATGGGACGGCTGGAGAAGTTTATTCTCATTATCGCCGGCTCGATTGTTGAGCACTTTCTTCCCACCGGCACCTGGCCGCGCGGCGGATGGCTGGAGTTCGCGCTTATTATCGTCGGCGTGACATCGGTCATCACCGCCGTTCAACGTCTGGTCTATACCCACAAAATTCTCGGCGACAAAAAGGAAGTCTGACCGGCGATGCCTGTTTCTTACGCGATGGCGCAGCATCAGCAAAACCGGCTCGACCGATGAATCTATCAACCCCCGACAAGCAAACCAGAAAGGCAGTCAAGTGATCACCGCTATCGGCAACCCGGTTTACGATTATATCAAGACTCAAAAAGTCAACACGCAGACGAGAATTCTCTCCGGATGTTCCACCAACGCGGCTCTGGCGCTTTCGAAAATGGGCGAAAAAGTAAAACTGGTCGGGGCGGTGGGCGATGATTACAGAGACAGGTTTGTCGCGGATCTCAAGAAATACGGTATCGAGTATGAGATCACGCCATCGAAAGAGACCGGAGGATTTTCGCTGATCTATTACGATGATTTCGGCAACCGCACGCTCGATTTACTGGGACGCGCTAATAATATTTCGAACATCAGTAAAGAGTGGTACCACGACTGCAAAGCGGTGCTGATCGGCCCGATTCTCGGCGAGGTATCGTTCGAACAGATAAAAGAGATTCGCGCCAACTTTGACGGTCTGTTCTTCTGCGACCCTCAGGGGCTTTTGCGCGGCGCCGATGATTCCAATCGCATCTATCATGAAAAAGTCGACGGTATTGAAAGGGCACTGGGCGCCTTTGATATTGTCAAGCCCAACGAACTCGAAGGAAAAGTGCTCACGGGTATTGATTGCCGGAAGGATCCATACGAGGCCGCCCGCATTATCAAATCATGGGGGCCGAAGATTGTAATCGTCACGCTGGCCGAGCTTGGGTCTATCATCTACGATGGCGCTAATTTCATCGATATTCCTCCGTTCGAGATTGATCTGGTCGATGCTACCGGGGCGGGGGATACCTACATGGCCGGATTCGTGTTCGAGTATCTGAAAACCGGCGGCGATTTGCGCAAGGCCGGATGCTACGCGTCGTGTACTTCATCGATTATGATCGAGAATGTCGGGCCGGATTTCGAGATGACCGAGGCGATGATTCGCGAGCGTCAGGAACAACTTCTGGCCAAATCCGATTATAAAGTCAAAGTGGCCGTCAACGGCTAACGACCGAAGAATTCTCAAATCATACAGAAGGAGCCGCTATGCAAGACTCCATCTTTTTCAAACGGCACAGTAAACGCGCCTATCTGGACAAACCGATACCGCAGGATGTTCTCGACCGCATTTTCGAAATTATCCGCTGGACGCCATCGTGCAACAACAACCAGCCCTGGCGGGTGATTTTCGTACGAGATAAGGCGCAGCATGAAAGGGCCGCACTGGCTCTCTCGAAGGGCAACCAGTGGGCGTCAAAAGCGCCGGTGATTGTGGTGATGTGCGCGCGGGAAGCCGATGATTACACGCGCGAGGATGACCCTGTTAAATATTACCAGTTCGACAGCGGCATGGCGACTTTGTCGCTACTTTTGGCGGCGGTCGATGAAGGGCTGATGGGGCACCCGATGGCCGGGTATGACGCTTTCAAGATGAAAGAGGCGCTGGGCGTTCCCGATGAATACCATGTTATCACCGTGATAGCGCTTGGCTATGAAGGCCCGATAGACCTTCTCGATGAACGCACGCGCAAAAAAGACGAATCCCCGCGCACCCGCAAGGAGTTGAGCGAGATTATCGCCATGGATCGGTTCGGGTTTTAGGCTTTGTAGGGCAGGATCCCTGCTCGTTAGAGTCTCCCGCGTTGCGGGAGAGATCCTGCCAATCTCGGCAGCGGAGACCTCGACAATGCTCCTGCGGCTTTGGCCTTTTCTTATTATAATATCTACAATCAAGTCGCTTTTCCCGGCCAGTCTCTTTTTTGGAGCCGGTAAACGCAGTACATAAACTTATCAACTGACATATCTCAGGGGAGAAGACCATGCTGAGAAGGCTTTTGCTGATAGGCATAATCGGGGTTGTCTATGCCTCGCTCTGCGGCCAATGTTTTGCCGATAGTCTGGATTTTAAGATTGAGGATTACATACCGGATTACTTCAGGGACTTAGAGTGGAAAGTCAACGGAGCTGCTTCTATGTCTGGTAGCTATTCTGATCAGTATTCAGGGGATGCACGAGTAATGACAGAGACAGTTCGCCAATCCTTCGACAACCGACATTCGTACGGACTTTCGGTTGGTAGTAACCTATGGTACGACCATGAGACCATTGGCCATTTCCTGAATTTGAGCTGCAGCGGCGGCGTAACGTACAGCAGAACGACTTCAGACGCATCATCCACAGAACATCGTGATTCGGAGAGTTACTCTAGAACTGTAGGTGGAGGGACGAAAAGTGAATATTACAGCCTTTCAAGCAGTCTGGATGCCCGGGCTGGCATCTATTGGTTGCGTGAATTTTTCGTCTCGGGAGAGATATTTCTATCGGGTTATTACCGGGAGATGCCGGACTATGTGTCGGCACAGACCTACGTAAGAACCGAACTAGAGGATCCGTATATCTACCGCACCAGCGACTACTCAAGAACAAAGATCTCAGAAATTGATCGCCAGTACCGCGCGGTTGTTGATCTCGCGGTTGGGTACGGTCACATATATGAAGGGACCTACGCGTCTACCGCTTTGTACATAGTCGAGGAATTGCGGTCTCATGACTACCTGCTCAGGGATCCCACACCTGAAGAAGTGCTTAATCTCAGCGAGATTGTGCGTCGCAATCGCCTCGAGCATGCCGTTGACACAAGGATTCGACGACAGGAAAGTCTCGACGAGATACTCGGCTTTCTTGCCGACAACGGACTGCTGGCTGGAGAAGCGCGATATGGGAAGTTCCTTGTTGAGGATGTCTGGGATTACTTCCCCACAACACGCAGGCGGTTTGGCTGTCGTGCGAGCCTTGGCTTTCGGGAAGACTACCGGCACGAGCACAGGGAAAACGCGCAGGAAAAATACTTTTCTTATCGGGAGATTCGGTCAATTATCGACTCAACGGACGTAGTGGACACCCTCATTTGGGACTCTTATGATACGTATTCATACTCTTCCCGCGAGAATGACTACTCGCGTCATCGGCTGGTCGGTGTGTTCGAAGGATTCAACCCGCTGTCTCGAAAGTGGCAATTTGATGCTACAATTACCGCGACTTATGTGCGTTTGTCCTGGATAGGCAAGAAACCACCCTCCGATTGCAGCGCTAGCTCAAGTGAGTGTGAGCAGAAGTGGGAATTGGAAACCAATTCCAACTTTGATTTGATTTATATCGCGAATTCCCGCACCAGTGTGGTTTTGAGTCTGGATCACTACTACTACGATTACATCGGATACCGTTGGAAAATCAACCTGGGCGGTCAAGTTGAATACCGGCTTGCGATACCTACGACACTGGTGGCGGCGGTAGACTACGAAAGGCGAAAGTCGCGAACCGATTGGACAACATTATCGAACCGGGATCGCTTTTCTCTATCGGTTGCGATCGAGCATTATTTGTATTAATGGACTAGGGCAACAACGGGGGCTGTTCCCGCCCGTCAAAAAATAAATTGGAACCTGGCGACATCGGTTGTATAATATGTAGCAAGATGTCGCCTTTTTTCAGGTAAGCCTGATCCGGCTATATCGCACGCAGTACATTTGGATCAAAACCATTAATGCGAGGGGAGAAGCTTCATGCATAAGCTGTCTATCACAGTAACGCTGTTTTGTGCCTTGATGGCGTTAATATCGGCCGGCTCGGTGAAGGCCGAGGACACTGATGAATTCAAAATTACCGATTACATACCGGAGCGGTTTGAGGACTTTGAGTGGCGACTCGGCGGGAGTATCGGACTGAGTGGGAGCGATTACGGACGAGACCTTATCTATCCGGAGGATTATAGAAGTGATATCTCGACAACGAACCGAACGACTGCATATTGGGACAACGATTTCACCACTGATCTCAATTACCGGTACGAGACTCTGACCCAATTCTTTACGGGGAGGCTTGGCCTGAGTGCTTCGTACCTGTACAACAACACCAACCAGTCGAGATACCAGGATTATGACTGCTGCCCGGCGGGGTACAGCGTAACGCAAGAGGATGGCTTTGAAAAAACTCTTGAGGCTGATGTCAGGCCCAGCGTGAACTGGGGGCGTTACCTCCTTGGCGACTTCTTTGCATCGGCCGACATCTCTCTCCTCCTCGGCTACCGGGAGCGACCGGGCGGAGAGACAGATTACTGGAAAGAGACGGTTCAGTATACTGATACTTCGAAATCGACCTACACAGACGACCGCCTGACCGAGAGTTCCTATATACGAAAAGACTATCAGATTTCTATCGATATTATGCCCGGCTGGGGGAGGATGTACGTTGGTGATTATGCGTCCACCGCCCTTTATATGATCGAGGAACTTCGCTCGCACGGCGCCCTGCTTCGCGAGCCAACGCGTGACGAAATGCTTGAGTTGACAGAGCTGATATATCAGAATCGCCTGGAACATGCGGTCGACAAGCGTATCCGCAGGATCGAGACTTTCGATGAGATAATTGGTTATTTTGTCGAGCGGGGAATCTCCGATGCGTCCGGGTACTATGGTCATCTGTTGATTGAGGATGTCTGGGATTATTTCCCGACCTATGCTCGGCGGTTTGGACTGAGATTCAGCGCCGGACCGGGATATGAGTATTCTTGGTATCGCACTAACATATCGGAAGATGAGTTTATGACCAGGGTACGAACCTGGAGCGATGAACGGATCGCCGGCGACATCGACACTGTTTCCTGGTCGAACCTGTTCGAATATACATCCACAACGGAGACAGTTTGGTCGCGTGATGTTTACTTCAGGGGCCTGGCCGAATACTCCCGCCCGCTTTCACGTCAGTGGCAACTCGATTTATCAGCCGATTGGAGATACTTTTTTGCGTCGCGCGAGGGACGGAGCTACCGGACCACGCGATACAGAGACTCACAATACAGCGACGGCGAACATGTGTACTCTAGCGACACATATACCCGCTCCAACGAAGGTAAAATAGAGAAGCAGTACCGGCTCGTGCTCGATGCCAACACGGATTACATTTATAATTCGCGGACATGGCTGTCATTCGGCGCCAATTACATGTATGAAAAGATCAAATATGACCCTGACAAAATTTATGATGGTTGGACCACCGATCAAAGGGACAATCACATTCTGCGTTTCGACGGCAGGCTCACTTACCGGATAGCGATTTCCACATCTTTCTCAATAAGGGCCTATTACACTCGCTCTCAACCGGATGTGCTAACCTGGGACGATTATGGGACTTCGGAGACAAATAACTCATATACCATTTCCGCCTCACTTGACCATTACCTATATTGAGGTATGGAAAAGACAATATCTTTTGAGGATTTCGAAAAAGTCGATATCCGGGTGGGCAGGATAATCGAAGTTACCGATTTTGAACGGGCCAGGTTCCCCAGCTACAAATTCAAAATCGACTTCGGGCCGGAAATAGGCGTCAAGCAGTCATCGGGGCGGTACAAAGAAGACTATACCCCCGAAGACCTTCTGGGCCGGCAGTGCCTGGCAGTGGTCAATTTTGCGCCCAAAAACATCGCCGGGTTTCTCTCTGAAGTTCTGGTGCTGGGTGTCGATAAAGTAGGTGGAGGGATTTCCCTGACCAGTCCGGTTCACGAAGCCGTGCTCGGCGCAAGGTTGTATTGAGAATTACGGGAGTCGTCGTCGCGTAGAGGATTGATATCGGGTTTCTACTTCGCGACGCTCATCCGACCTACTTTTGCTACGCTTTTATCCCGTCAAACAGAAATGAAACCAAATATTCCTCTGTCTGACGCCGGTATAGTTTCTTGTCGGTAAATTGACGGCGAACCAGACCCTCGATTATCAGCGACACCAGATAAGCAGTCGTCTCAACCTCAAAATCCCGGCGTATCTCACCGGTCTGCACACCCCGTTCGATAATCTCGCCCACGTAATCATAGATATGCCGCTGCGGGTCGATTCCCTCCAGGGCCACCGCCGAGTGTTGCATCGCGCCGGTGATAAACAAGAAAAACCGCTCTTCATCGCGAAACAGTTTCGAATTGACCACCATCGCCTGATAAACATACAAAAGCCGGTCGCGCGCCAGCACGGCTGTCTCGCTGGCTCTAATTTCGGCGATCCACTTGGCGAGGTAGTCATCGAACACCAAAATGACAAACTCCAAAAGATGTGTCTTGGAGGGGAAATACTGAAAAAAGGAACCTTTGGAAATCCCCGCCTGCTGGCAGAGCTGGTCTATGGCCAGGCCGTCATAGCCGTATTCGCCGAACAGGTTTATCGCCACGCGGTAAATGCGGTTTTTCTTGTCGGCGGGGAGCCTTCGGAAAGTATCCGCCACGATCCCGCGGCTTACCAGTTCGCTGATCAGGTTTTCATCAAGTGGTATTAACGGCACAATATTACTCCAATATGACTGTTTAGTCATAAGATATAAACTATATATCTAAAGAGTCAATAAATATTTGACACGGGTCGCGCCTGATTTTAGTATTGCCGGTGTAAGCGTGTTAACTTCCACTTCTAGAAAGGAATCTGATTTATGGGCAAAGTAAGAGTTGCCATTATAGGCGTCGGCAACTGCGCTTCATCACTGGTGCAGGGTGTCGAGTATTACAAGAAGGCCAAGGACGATGATTTCGTGCCCGGCCTGATGCACGTCAACCTGGGCGGCTACCACATCCGCGACATCGAGTTCTCCGCGGCTATCGATATCGACAAGAACAAAGTCGGCAAGGATCTGGCTGAAGCTATCTACACCAAGCCGAACAACACTTACGTGTTCGCGAAGGTGCCGAAAACCGGCGTTACTGTCCAGCGCGGGATGACCCACGATGGTCTGGGGTACTATCTTTCCCAGATTATCGAAAAAGCCCCCGGCGACACGGTTGATATCGTGAAGCTTCTCAGGGACACCAAGACCGATGTAGTCGTGAGCTATCTGCCGGTCGGTTCGGAAGAGGCCACCAAGTGGTATGTCGAGCAGATTCTCGAGGCCGGCTGCGGTTTCGTGAACTGTATCCCCGTCTTCATCGCCAAGGAGCAGTACTGGCAGAACCGTTTCAAAGAGAAAGGTCTGCCGGTTATCGGTGATGATATCAAGTCGCAGGTGGGCGCCACTATCACGCACCGTATACTCACCCGTCTTTTCCTCGATCGCGGCGTGAGGTTGGAGCGCACCAGTCAGCTCAATGTGGGCGGCAACACCGACTTTTTGAACATGCTGGAGCGTTCGCGTCTGGAGTCCAAGAAGATTTCCAAGACCTGTTCGGTGACCAGCCAGCTCAACTATGATATCGGCGCCCACAACATTCACATCGGACCGTCGGACTATGTCAGCTGGCTCGATGATCGCAAGTGGGCTTATATCCGCATGGAAGGCCGGACTTTCGGCGATGTGCCGCTGAATATCGAGATGAAGATGGAAGTCTGGGATTCGCCGAACTCGGCCGGTGTCGTTATCGACGCTATCCGGTGCTGTAAACTGGCTCTGGACAATGGTCTATCGGGCGCCCTGATTGAGCCGTCATCGTATTTCAAGAAGTCTCCTCCGGTCCAGTATACCGATGATGAGGCTCGCCGCCTGACGGAAGAGTTTATCACCAAGTACGGCTGGAAGCATGCCACGGTGAAAGCTCCGACGGCCACGCGGGTCGCGGCTAAAAAGCCGGCCAAGGCTAAACCGGCCGTGAAACCGACCACTACAAAGTCGGCCAAAACCGCCTCGAAAAAGCGGGTGGTCCGCAAGAAAAAATAGTTTTTTCAAACTATAGTTTTGCCTAACTTTACCGGCGATAGAAATGAGTCTATCGCCGGTTTTTTTGCGTAACTATGCGAGCACCAATTACTACCGTAAAACACAAGCCGATGTTGATCACCTTTGAGGGTATCGATGGGTGCGGTAAGAGCACCCAGGCGCTTCTGGTGTATCAGTTTCTGGTGTCGCGCAAGTACCAGGTCAAGATGCTTCGTGAACCCGGCTCGACAGTGGTTGCCGAAAAAATCCGCGATATACTGCTCAACAAGCGTCTCAAGATAACCGACCTCACCGAACTTTTTCTTTACGAGGCGGCCCGTGCCGAAATAACCACCAGAGAGATCGCTCCCGCTCTGGCCAACGGAACCATTGTTCTGTGTGACCGGTTTTACGATAGCACCACCGCGTATCAGGGGTTCGGGCGCAAACTCGATATCGCTATGGTGAAGAAACTTCACAAGATAGCTGTCGGCGGCGTGACGCCGGACCTCACTTTTGTTTTCGATGTTGATCTCAAGACGGCTTTTGCGCGCCTCGGCAAAAAGCGCGATCGGCTCGAATCGCAATCGGAGGCCTTCTTCCAGCGGGTCCGGCTGGGCTTTCTGGAAATCGCGCGCAAGGAAAGAAGGCGCGTAAAAGTTATCGATGCCACCCGCCCGATCGAAGAAATCTTTGACAACGTGCGAAAATTGCTGCTAAAGAAACTGGAGCGATGAACAACTCTCCCGTCCTCGATAGAAAATCCTTTTTGGTCTCGATGATTCTCATCGTGCTGATTGTCATCACTGCCGGCGGGATGGCTGTGTATGTCCTGTCGGATCCATCTATTTCGCAGGCGCTGTCAATCAGCCTGGCCGCGATAATGATACAGGAAGCCTATCAGGGCGAGGTTGACTGGCAGGCGCTGGTGGAGTCGGGCCGCAACGCCATGCTCGATAAACTCGACCGCTACTCCGATTATGTTCCCGTTCGTCAGTTCGAAAATCTCGATGAGGAATTGACGGGTGCTTACGGGGGGATTGGCGTGAGTATCATCTATCAGGAAGACGGTCTTCTGATAATGTCGGTGCGCGAGAACGGCCCGGCGGCGGAGGTTGGACTTCTGCCGGGCGATTTGGTGACAGCCGCCGATTCGGTTTCATTTGCAGAGTTGACCAGCGATAAGGCGATAGGTGTGCTTCGGGGGGAGGAGGGCAGCAAGGTGCGGGTGACAGTCTACCGCGCGGTGACGGACGAAACCTTTGATGTTGATATAACGCGCCGGCGCATTCCTCTTTTGCACGTACCGTTTGCCGGCTACACCGCTGATAGTGTGCTGTATATCCGGGTTCTGGATTTTGAGGCCGGCGCCACCGAAGATATCGCTGTCGCGCTGGACAGCTTGCTCGAAGGCCGTGCTCATCCGCGGGGTCTTATCCTCGATCTCAGGGGCAACCCGGGCGGGTTGTTTGCTGAAGCATACGAAACCGCCGACCTGTTTTTGGATGAGGGCGTTTTCATGGTGGGGACCGATGGTCGCTCGCGCTGGAACGACCACAAGTTTTATGCGCAGAGCGATGATATCACCGGGGGGCTGCCGATGGCGGTGATAGTCGACCGCGGGTCCGCCTCGTCGGCGGAAATCGTGGCCGGGTCACTTCAGGCTTCCGCAAGAGCCTTCCTGGTGGGAGACACGACTTTCGGCAAAGGGCTGGTGCAGGGGTTTGTGAGGTTTCCCGATGGCGACGGGTTAAAGCTGACGATCTCACGTTACTATTTCGCAGGACCGATCTATCTCAACGATTTTGATTCGACCTTAAACGACATTGGTCACGGCCTGGTGCCGGATTATCTGTTCGATGTGCGCCGCATGAACCCGTTCAGAAGGAAACTTGAAAACTCGCTGTTGATGAGCGGATTCGCCAATCGGCATCAGGATGAGATTGTCGAGGCCTCTCAGGGGGACACCCTCGGCGATTTCTGGGTACGCCGGTTCCGCGACTATGCTATGGAACAGGGATTCAGTTACAGTTCCCCGTTGACAGAGTCCGCGCGCGAGTTGATGGTCAGCGCGCTCGATGAAAAAAGCTCGGCGGCTACCGAGAAAATGATAACGAGCGTCATAGACAAATCTCTGACGGCGGATGTAAACGAATTCGACAACAATAAGGATTATATCAAGAACAGGCTGAGAGAGATAGCCTACGAGAGAAAATATGGCACTTATCGCACCTACAAAGACGTTCTGCTCGAGACCCGTCCGGAGATCAACTTTGCCTCGCAACTTCTCGTGGAGCGTGACTGATGCTTGATTACTTTTTGTACATTCTGTGTGGGCTGTCGGCGGGGCTCCTCGCCGGGTATCTTGGAATCGGGGGTGGAATTATTATGGTACCGTTTTTGACGGTCGTAACCGGAGTGGATATCAAGGCGGCTGTGCCCGTGTCCGTGACTGCGATCGTGGTCAGTTCTTTCTCGGCGTCAAACGAGTATCTCAAAAAAGGGATGGTGGACCTGGAGCTGGTGATAGTTCTTTCCGTGTTCACGGCGCTGGGAAGTATTGCCGGAAGCCAGCTTAACGCCATCGCCCCGGCGGAATTGATCCGACTTCTTCTGACGGCAGTGCTGATATACACCGCTTTCTCGCTTTTAAGAAAGAAGAAAAATTCGCAGCAGTTGACTTACGAAGACAACCGGGGCAAATACCTGATGATCTGTACCGTGCTGGCCTTTATGACCGGGGTGCTTTCGGCGCTGGTGGGTATTGGTGGCGGCGTGATTCTCGTGCCGATTATCTATCTCGTTATCGGGCTGCCTCTAACGGTTGCCAGGGGAACATCATCGATCATGACCGGCTTCGCCGCTACCGCTGCCGCCACGGTTTACTTTCTCAACGGGCAGATCGACCCGAAAATTGTCACCGGCGTAGTGCTGGGGATCGTGCTCGGAGGCAAGCTGGGCGGCTTTCTAGGTACTATCGCCAAGCCGGTGGTGGTGAAAGTACTGTTTTTTATTATCATGCTTTACCTCGCGTACGAACTGGCCCAGGAACCGGTGATGAGGCTGATGAGGCTGTTATGAGAGAGACGATTTTCAACGTGAGTGTTTTGATCAGAATCCAGCAGATTGGATGGTATCTGGTGCTGGCCTACTTTCTGGCGATCACGATTCTGTACATGCTTGATTTTGAAAATGTTTTCGCTTACACGAAGTACGGCATAATTCTCATCCTGGCGGTGGCGATCGCACAGCTTATTGTGATGGCCGAACAGTTCCGTCTGGCAAAACTTAAACGCTTCTGGCTCTTGAGCTATTTTCTCGTTGTGGTTCTCGCGGCCGTGGCAGCCCTGAAATTGTGGCTATGAAGACAGCGATATTCTGTGATTTTGACGGTACTATTACCCGGCGGGATGTCGGTTATTCTATCTTTCACCATTTTTCCGGCGGACGCAACGATGAGTTGTTGCCCGACTGGAAAGCCGGCCGCATGACCACCCGCGCCTGCCTGACCCTCGAAGCCGAGCTGGTGAAAGCCACCCCCGAAGAGGTTTATCGTTTTATCGATCAATTCGAAATCGACGAAGGGTTTATCGATTTTGTCGCCTTGTGTGACTCCAACGGAGCGCCGCTTTTGGTGGCGTCCGACGGGCTCGATTTCTATATCAGGTATATCCTCGATAAGAACAACCTAAGCCACCTGGACATAAAAACCAATGTCGGCAAACTGGAAAATGGCACGCTTAAGGTGGAATTCCCCTATGACAATATCTCCTGCCCGCGCTGCGGGGTGTGCAAAGGGGAGAGGATACAGCAGTTTCGCCAAAAGACCGACGGCGAGTACAAGATTGTCTTTGTGGGTGATGGCTATTCGGATGCCTGCGCCACCCGCGAGGCCGATCTAATTTTTGCCAAAAAAGACCTTGAACAATACTGCCGCGACAGTAATATTCCGTATGTAAGCTATGACACTTTTTTTGATGTTTCCCGGCACCTGATCGAGCAGGGATATCTGGCGCGTTAACGCCGTTTCTATAGACGAGGAAAGCTCCAATGAAAGCGATTATAATGGCCGGCGGGTTCGGCACGAGGCTAAGACCCCTCACGATAAATATCCCCAAACCAATGGTGCCTATCGCCAATATTCCCATCATGGAACACGTGGTGTCTTTGCTCAAGCAGCACGGCATAACCGAGATAACATCGCTTTTGTATTTCCAGCCGAAGACTATTCAGGACTATTTCAAGGACGGCAGCGCGTTCGGCGTCAATATGGACTATGTTCAGCCCGATGATGACTACGGGACAGCCGGGGCAGTGCGCTACGCGCTGCAGTCGGCCGATGAACCGGTTCTGATTATTTCCGGCGACCTGATTACCGATTTCAGTCTTTCCGAGGCAATCAGCTGGCACAGACAGAAAAAGTCCGAAGCGACTATTCTGCTCACCCGCATGGAGAACCCGCTCGCGTATGGTATTGTAATAACCGATAACGATGGCCGCATCGTGCGTTTTCTGGAAAAACCATCGTGGGGCGAGGCTTTTTCGGATACCATAAATACCGGCATCTATATTCTCGAACCACCGGCTATCAAACTCATCCCGCCGAAAACGAATTTCGATTTCTCGCAGAACCTTTATCCGCTCATGCTGTCAAAACGTATGGGCTTGTACGGTAAGATTATGGATGGTTACTGGCGCGATATCGGCAATGTCGATGAATACCAGCTTGTCCATATCGATTTCTTCGAGCGCAAACTCAGTCTTGACCTGAAGACCGAAGCCGAAAAGACCGAGAAAGCCGTCGTTTATAAAGGCCGCAATGTGACCATAGGGCGCGATGTTCGTTTCGCCGGACGGGTGGCGCTGGGCAACGATGTATCGATCGGCGATGGCGCCTATCTTCAGAACTGCTGTGTCGGACATCGCAGCCAGGTCGGCGATGGTTGCGAGTTGAACAACAGTATCATCTGGTATGACAACAGAATTGGCCGCGATACGGTCATGAACACTGCTATCGTCTGCAACAATACCCGCGTAGGCAACAATGTCCAATTGCTCGACCATGTAGTTATTTCCGATGAAAGCTCGATTGGCAATTTCGCCACCGTCAAGGCTAACTGCAAAATATGGCCGGGTAAGACGGTTGATGACGGCGCTATTGTGTCGATGTCGATAGTCTGGGGCGAAAAGTGGAACCGGGAGTTGTTCACCAACGCCAAGATAACCGGTTTGGCCCTGACCGAAATCACCCCCGAGATGGCCCTCAAAGTGGGTGCGGCCTTCGGTGCGTTCGTGGGCCAGAAAAGCAGGGTGGTGGTCAGCCGCGATGCCTCGGATACCTCCCGCCTGATCAAACGCGGTTTGATTTCCGGTCTGTTGGCCGCGGGCACCAATGTCGATGACATCGAGACCATGCCGGTGCCGATCGTGAGATACTGCCTGCAAAAGGGCAACTACGCCGCGGGCATCTATATCCGGCACAATCCCGATGATTACCGCCAACTGGATATGATATTTTTCGATGGCAGCGGACTGGATCTGCCTACCTCGAAATCCAAGAAGGTGGAGCGGATGTATTTCGGAGAGGATTTTGAGCGCGCCTCGCTGGATAATATCGGCCATCTCGATGAGCTCCCGCACGTGCTGGAAAGCTACCGCGAGGATTTCATGGCCAATGTCAACTCCGAGGTTATCAACCAGGCCGGGTTCAAGATTGTCATCGATCACAACAACGGCTCCTCCAGTCAGGTTTTCCCGACCCTGTTTTCGCAGCTCGGCATTTCGGCCACGGAGCTTAACGCCAGTCTGAACCCGCGTAAGTTCTCGACCTCGCCCGAGGAAAACGCCCAGGCCATAGTGCAGCTTGCTTCGATCGTAACCACCCTCAACGCCGATATCGGTTTTTTGATAAATCCCGCCGCCGAGAAGCTGGTTGTTGTCGACGAAAACGGCAAGCCGGTCGACAGTCATTTGCTTTTGCTGATCGGCACCTACCTGTTTATCGAGACAAACGACTGCAAAAAGATCGCGGTGCCGGTGGGTGCGTCAATGGGTGTCGAGGATGTCGCCCATCAACACGGTATTGAGGTTATCCGCGTGGCCAATGACCATCTTTCGATGATGGAGATATTCCGCCGCGGCGACGTGGACTTTGTCGGTGGAACAAGGGGCGGCTTTATTTTCCCGGGATTCCAGATGGGGTCCGACGCCATTCTGACCACTGTCAAGCTGCTCGAAATGATGGCCATGACCAAGAGCCGGTTCGGCACTATCCGCAGCCGCTTCGAATACCTCAGCCGTCAGAGCGCCTCGGTGCCCTGTCCCTGGTCAAAGAAGGGAACGGTCATGCGTCAGTTGATTATTAACTCCGAAAACAAGGACCGTCAGCTTATCGATGGCGTCAGGATATTCGAGGATAACGGCTGGGTGCTTGTCGCGCCGGACAGAACCACCGCGGCGTTTAATATCTTCGCTGAATCCCGTGACAGAGATCACGCGTCGAAGCTACTGGAACAGTACAAGGGGTTGGTCGAGCAGTATCAACTTTCCTGATCGGTCAGGATTTCATCAAATAAACTCTCGAGAAGCTCACACTGTCGCGTGTTGGAATATGTGCTTTCAGCATCGGACTGTGCCTTTGACGCCAATTTCACCGCCAGATCGTTATCGCGCAGAATTCTATCCAGTGCATCGGCAAGTTCCACCGGGTCATACGGCTTGACCAGCAGTCCGTTGGATTCGTGCTGGATGATATCGAGCGTGCCGCCTTCGGCGGTGGCTATAATCGGCAGGCCCGATGCCATCGCCTCGAGTGTCACCATCCCGTAAGTTTCCGACTTCGACGTGAGAGCGAATATGTCCATCGCGGCATAGGCGTATTCGATATTATCCAGGTGTGGCTTGAAATGCACACAGGCGTCGAGGCCGAGCTTTACAGTCAGCTTGCGGAGGGTCTCATCGTAGCCGGTGTATTCATTGAGCGATGGATCTCCCACCAGAAGCAAATGCAGCTTATGTCCGCGGTCATGAACCTTGCGGCAGGCCTCGATCAGAATGTGCTGGCCTTTGCGGGGATCGAGTCTTCCGACCACACCGGCTATGACAACGTCTTTGGGGACGCCGAGAAGTTTACGGGCGAGCTGCTTCCCCGGTTTCTTGTCGGTGAACCTGTCAACCTCTATGCCCAACGGGATTACGCGCACTTTGGATGGTTCGATGCGGGTCTTTTCGCGAACGGCCCTGGCCAGCCAGTCCAGCGGAGTGATCCAGGCGCTCAGACAGCCGTAGAGCCAGGTGTGGAAGATGTCCCTTTTCGATGGTCCCACGTGCATATGCTGCATATAGACTATTCTGAGAAAACGCCCGGCAAAGACTTTTGTCAGCGCCATTAGAATCATGTTCTTGTTGAGGTGAAAGACAGCGATGCGGGCGTTGTCACGGCGAAGTTGTCTGGCCAAAGAAAAGGCGAGGAAGATATCGCCCAATTTCGATTTGGAACGCAGTCCTCTGACCGCGATACCCTCTTTTTCGCATGAGTCATAGAGGGTGGAGCCGGGGTAGCCGTAGAGGATGATATGATGTCCGCGTCCGGTCAGCCATTTGGCCAGCCGGAAGACATTCATTTCCAACCCGCCCCATGATTTCGAGGGGCATATGAAGGCGATGTTATAGTCTTTCATCCGATGCTAAGATTATATGTTTTGATGAGGGCTTACACAACTTGAAATGGCAACTTATTTTGATGTTGACCTCCCGGCGGCTAACCTTTACTTTTCTCAAAAGAGAGGGAGGTTCGCATTGGTAAACAGTAATTTCTCTAAGGTGGTCTTCGCGACCACTCTGCTTGTCCTTGTAATTCTCACTTCCACAATAGTCCAGTCCGTTAATGCCGGCGACATGATCCGCGTGATAGACACGACGCAGGGGGGATTTACCACGTCGCTTGATTCTCTGTGTGGTAAGGATTGTACAATTTCGCGCCAGGTGGTGGAGAAAATGTGCTACGATTGTCCACCCGGTTATACTGCGATACTTCTTCGCAGCTCCAGTCCTCCGAGTGTGCGGGTGGAACATCTGACGGCATTTTCAAGCGGACAATATTTGATCTGTTCTGTTGAACTCGAGTCCCCTCGCGTATTTGCATTGGAGTTAGTCCAGCAAGGAGTTGCTCTAGTCATATCGGGGATAAGAGTGTTCGGTACTGCTTATCCCGAGGGGGAGAGGATTGGGCCGCAAGGATCTTACCAGTACGCTTCGTGCAGTCCGGATGGCACCCACTGCCTCTTGGTCGACACTGGCGTCACGGTAGTAGGTCTCACTAACGCCTCAGTCGGTATTCTTTCTATTCAGCCGAAGATTCCCGCGGATGCTGCTAACGTGAATACCCCTGACTTATCCAACCGTGTGGACGGTCTTGGATATAACTTGTCTGGGAAGACTCTGGAGATGGTGTGGTCCACCAACATAACGGGCAAGCTCGTCATCCGCAACGCAGAGGGCGAGACAGCAAGGGAAATCGACATCGATGTCGACATGGCAGAGTGAGGAAATCTTGGCATCAATCTACAACAAATATTAAAACAGAACACGAGGGAGGAAATGGATGCGGCTGGCGTACTATGATGAAGCAGGTGATGACGGATATCCCACCTTCTCTTCAAACTACTTCGTACTGACGGCATTATACCTTCATTACCTTCATTGGGAAGAGACTCTGGATCAATTATTGTCGTTTCGGAAGCAACTGAGGTCACAATACGGCCTGCCCTTGAAGGTGGATTTTCATACTACCCACTTTCTGAAAAAGAAAAAACCATTCACCGGCTACGGGCTCTCCAATCAGGATAGGCTTGATATCATATCGGCCTATTGCGACATAATCTCCTCCCTGAAGGTGAAGATCATAAATGTCTGTATAGTGAAGAAGAAGATAATCAAATCAGATTATCAGATTCTTGACAAAGCCTTGACGTTCTCAATCCAGAGGATTCACAACGATCTTAAACCAAAGGACAATCCCGAAAGCAAATTCATGATTATAACGGACGAAGGGCGACACGGCAAAATGAGGAAGACTTCTCGAAGGATGCGTCGAATAAATTACGTTCCATCTCGTTTTGGCGGAGCTCCTCAGCCGATAGACATAAAGACACTCATTGAGGATCCTCTCCCAAAGAATTCTGAGCAATCATACTTTGTTCAATCGGCCGATCTGGTCTCACTGATCATCTACTTATATGCGTGCTATTCACAGGGAACGGCCAATGTGATCGCAAGCAGAATTAGCGGCTACGTAAAACGGTCGAACGTATTGGATTGGATGGATCGGCTTAAACCGAGCCTTAACACGTTTGCCAGCAGAACCGATCCTTACGGGGTCTATTTTCATCCTTCATAAAAAACCAGAGGCGGCCCGAAAGCCGCCTCAGATTTTTGGTACACCACCTACGGTACATTCGTACTTTCAGTGGTTCATTAATAATACATCGGAAAACACCCCAAAGTGTCAAGCTTTTTTTATATTTTTGGCATCACATATTCACTGATCACCAACAGTACCGCATGCCTGACCATGCTGATGTGCCCTACCCTTTTGTGATTCAATACGTTGAGGCGAAATGCAAGATCGGCCTCGCAGGGCCCTAAACCGCTTCCAGCACATAACACCGCAAGTACTGGGTTTCGGGCATGGCCTGCAGGATGGGATGATCGGCGGATTGAGTTATAAAGTCCCGCACGCGGAACCGCCGGCGAGCGTCACGGGCAGCCGTGCGAAGAACTGACTGGAAAGCATCATCGGTGAGATTCATCGAACAACTGCACGTCACCAGAATCCCGCCCGGCGACAACAGACGCATCGCCCTGAGATTTATCTCACGATAGCCGGTCAAAGCTGCTTTGAGCTGACTCTTGCTCTTGACAAAAGCCGGTGGGTCGAGCGTTATCAAATCAAACTTCTCTCCGTCGTCAGTCAGAGCGTGAAGCTTATCAAAACAGTTCGCCTTTTCGGTAGTGACGATAGAGGCCACCTTGTTCAGATTCGCGTTCTCGGTTAGGATGTCCAAAGCGGGTTGGGATTCATCGAGCGCCAGCACCGACGATGCCCCACCGAGGGCGTAATTGATGGCGAAACCTCCGGTATAAGAGAAACAGTCGAGTACCCTGCGTCCTTTGGCCATTGCCCGCGCCGCGGCACGGGTGTCGCGCTGGTCAAAATAAAAGCCGGTCTTGTGCCCGGAGTGCGGGTCGATAATAAAGCTCGCGCCGGCTTCATCTATTGTGATTCTCTGCGGCACCTCGCCGTGGACAATCCCAACCTCCAGCGGGAGTCCTTCGAGTTCACGGTAGGAAGTATCATTGCGAAGAAGTACGCCTTTCGGCTTGAAGACCTCGATGAGCGCCTCCAAAATTATCTCGCGCATCGATTCCATCCCGGCGGTCAACAACTGGACAACAAGGTAATCTTCGTATCGGTCGACAATCAGCCCCGGCAGAAGGTCACCCTCGGAGTAAACTACTCTCGCCGATCGAACCGGACCGAGAGTGGCTTTGCGATGGGCGAGAGCCTTGTGGAATCTTTTGGAGAAAAACTCGGTGTCGATAGCCTCCTGATGGAGTGAAAGTATTCGGGCGGCGATCAGGGTGTGCCGATTATAATAGCCGCGACCGACAAACTGACCGCGCGAGCCAACAACGTCGACGATGCCGCCATCGGAATCCCCCCCGTGAACCTCGGCGATTTCGTTGCTGAAAATCCACAGATGTCCGGAGCGGACGCGACGGTCCTCTTTGGGCTTTAAAATGAGCTTGCCGATTTCCATGGCCGGAAGATGCTGCCTGTGGGGGAAGGTGTCAAGCGTTGAAAGGAAATGGTAGCATAGCGAAGAATCCCACCGCAAGGGGCAGGTTGATAAGGTCCTCGTGTCTGGTTGCGGCAGGTTCTGTAAATCCGCGTAGCAGATTTACGTGACCTGACACAATAGCGGAAAGGTTATTCAACAGGCCCCAAGCTGTGGAACACCCGGGACAAAAAAGGACTTTCCGTATGATGGGAAGTCCTCAAATTTAAGGCTGACAGATGCCCGGGCTATTCAGTCGGGGTCGTCTCGGCGGTTTCGTTTTCTTCGGGCTTGTCTTTCCAAATAAGCGCCATTGGAATCAAAACACAGTAGCCGATTACCAACAGAATCGGGGCGAGCGTCATCGAACCCTGACCCAAAGTAACAAAACCAAAAATAATCACGATCAAGGCCGCCGCAAAAAGAATATAGTTCTTCTTGCCATAGGGCCACTTGCCCTCGGGTTCGTCGCTTGCGTCTCTCTTTTTTGCTTTAATTGCCATAGTTGTGTCTATTTAAACGGAAGTTCCGTTGATTGTCAAGAGGTTTTACCCCCGGAAACCGGAGTTGGTTCCGCGCTGTCCTGGGTCGATTTCTCCTCAAACCACTGCCACAGTCCCACCGCCCAGATGAACATAAGCATCTGCCTGACTTCTTCATCGGCGAAAGTAGCTTCGGTGAGCGATGATACCAGAAAGACTGTCGAGCCTATCAGGGCCCCGACGAAATGCCGTCTTCGGCCCACGAACCGCTTTTTCTGGCGGAAACCCCTCCAGAAATGGCTCAAAGCCGTAACCCACATACCGACAAAAAACAGTGCGGCGGGTATCCCTGCGATGGCAGCGATATTAAAGAAATCGTTGTGGGCATGTACATGCTTGCGGATACCTTCTACGTCCACGGGTAGAAGCTTCTCATACTCATATCGGAAATTCCCCTGACCGACACCAAAGACCGGGTTTTCCGAGACAATTTTCAGCGCGTTGTTCCAGATAAAGACGCGTCCGCCTTCGTATTGTGGGTTTAGCTCTTTGGCCAGGTGGGCCGAAAGACGATACTTCGCTTCAGGGGAATTCACGACAACAGCCGCTCCGATGAGAAACGCGATGCCGGTGCCGATGAGCACTTTCTTTTTGTTAAACAGTATTCCCAGAAGCGCGAGCGCGACAAACAGACCGAGTATGGCGCCGCGGTTGTAAGACCCCAGTGTTGCCGCGACCGCCAGAGCACAGGCAGCCCAGTAGAACCATCTCAGAGGTTTGGACATCTCCATCCACCCGATCGCCAGTACCCCGGCAAAAAACCCGGCGGCGGTGCCGAAATAATTGCCGAAAGTCATCGGGCTGGGGAAATTGCCCTTGATGACATAGAAAAGTTCTGGACCGGGATTCGGCGCGACACTCTTAAACCAATGCACGCCGGTGAAGAACTGCAGCAGGCCATACAGGGCGAACAACCCGACACCGGCGGCGAACACCACCACGAGCTTCTGGCGATACGATTCTCTGTTCATCAGATATATGCCGATCGGGATTATACAAAACAGCCATTCCTCTTTCATTATGAGTATCGATTTGAAAGGTGTATCACCGAACAGGCCGGCGAGAAACATCCAGAAAATATAAGCGCCGATGAAAATGTAAAACAGCCGGAGATTCTCTATAATCGGTTGATATTTTGTGGTGTATACGAAGACAAGAAACAGTACCAGCGATACACCCAGGGCAATCTGTGCCAGCGCGATTGAGAAAGTGCTGCCGAATACAAAAAGCGCGAAGAAGAAAAACAGAAAGTCTTTCAGAAGCTTTTCGTGCTGTTTGATCATTCTCAAAACAGGTCTCTTTCGACCAGCTCGACTAACATGTGTATGATGAAACTGTGTTCTTCCTGAATTCTCTGGGTCGATGGGTGCGGTACGACCAGGGCGCGATCGACCATGGGCGCGAGCTTACCACCATTGCCGCCCAACAGTCCCAGACAGATCATACCGCGCTCGTGCGCCGCCTGAACAGCTTTGACCAGGTTGGCGGAATTACCGGAGGTGGAAATCACGATGAGCATGTCGCCTTTGGCGCCGAGTCCTTCGACCTGGCGCGAGAAGACATGTTCGAAACCGAAATCATTGGCGGCGGCAGTTATGACAGATGGGTCCACCGACAGGGCGACAGCCGGAAGAGACTGCCGGCTGTGTTCGGCGGTCAATCGCACAATCATCTCCGCCGCGAAATGGGAAGCATCGGCGGCCGAGCCGCCGTTGCCGGCGATGAGTATTTTACCCCCGGACCCGAGCACGCCCGAGATCACCGCGGCGGTATCGAGGATTTTCGGACCAAGCTGCTCGATAACGGATTTGCGAAGGATAGTGGTTTCCTCGCCGAGCTTACGCAAATACGATAACTGTTCTTCTCTGTTCATACTTCGATTGATTCCCTCGTGTGAGTGGCGGCGGTCAGCTCGCGAAGAAGACTGCGACTTTGGCCGCTCTCAAGGTGGTTGCCGACGACAATAAACGATGCTCCGGCCTCGACTCGGACAGCGCAATCGTCGGGCGTTCTCAGGCCCCCGCCGACAATAATCGGAATTTCGACACAAGCCGACACAGCCCGTACCATTTCCACCGGGACCGGCTGCTCTGCCCCCGAGCCGGCCTCGAGATACACCATCTTCATTCCCAGAAATTGTGCCGCCATCGCGTGGGCGCAGGCGATATCGTCTTTCGTGCGCGGAATAGGCATCGAACCGGATATGTACTGCACCGATGTCAAAGGCCCGGACTCGATGAGCATGTAACCTGTCGGTATCGGTTCAAGGCCGTACTTCTTGACCAGCGGCGCACCTTTCACCTGTTCGTCTATCAAAAAAGAAGGGTTGCGTCCGGAAATGAGCGATGAAAACAGGATAGCGTCGGCATCGGGCGTTATCTGGGCGAACGATCCCGGGAAGATTATCACGGGCAGTGAAGTCGCGCTTTTGATCTTTTTCACCGAAGCGTGAAAATTCGAGTTGAGCATGAACGATGTACCGACTAAAACAGCGTCAACGCCGCATTCTTCGGCCTGTTCACATGTTGCCAGGAAATTGTTCTCGTCGGTCTTGTCCGGGTCGACCAGGATAAAGAACCCCGCGCCGCGCTTTTGGGCGATATCCACCAGACTGTCGTAAACGCCGCCTTTGCTCATACAACTATCCTTTGCTTTCGCCGGTTAGCTCCAACACTTTATCGAATAGTTGCTTCGCGTCCGTGCCCGTATCGACCGTACCCTGGGCGAACGACAGTTTGCCGCCGCCGCGTCCGCCGAATTTGGGAAGCAGTTCCTTGGTGATTTTGCCGACATCTATCTTGAAATCTTCGGTTGCCTTGTTGCTGGCGGCCGCCATGTAAGTTGTTTTGCCGTTGACATTGCCCAGCGCTACCGCCAAAACCGGCTTGTTTTCCGCTTTCTGGGTGTCGAGCCATCCGGCCATGATGTCGCGGTCGGTCTGGCCGAAATCGTGCGTGATGTAAAGCACTCCGCCCAGAATGGTTTGCGATTGTCCGACCGAGTTGCCTTTGCCGGAGAACATCTCGGCCTTGGTCTTCTTGAGCTCTTTCTGAAGGACGCTGTGCTCTTCCTTAAGCTGCTTAACGCCAGCAAGTGAATCCTGCTCCGGACGGCCGATTATACCGGCGACATCCTGGCGGTACTTCTTGGCGTCAAGCATATACTCGATTGCCTTGCGTCCCGTGATAGCCTCAAGGCGACGCACCCCGGAAGCGATGCCGGTTTCGAGCGTGATGAAGAACGGGCCTATCTGGCTGATACTGCTTACGTGAGTCCCACCGCAAAGCTCTTTTGAAAAATCGCCGACAGAGACAACACGCACTTTCTCGTCATATTTCTCGCCGAACAGCGCCATCGCGCCGGTCTTTCTCGCGGCCTCGATATCCATGACTTCGGTGTTTACGTTCGTGCCTTTTATTATTTCGTTGTTGACGATTTCTTCCACGGCGCGAATCTCGGCCAGGGTCATTGGCTGATGATGTGGGAAGTCGAAGCGCATGTGCTCCGGCCCCACGTATGAGCCGGACTGTTTGATGTGACTTCCGAGCACCTTGCGAAGCGCCGTGTGGGTCAGGTGCGTGACGGTGTGATTGCGCATGATATCCCAGCGCCGCTCGGCGTCGACTTCGGCAGTTACGGCCGAACCGACCTTAATCGCTTCGGCGTCGCCGTGTATCAGAATACCCTCATGAATATAAAAGTCCTGATACGTAAACATGGCATGGACTTCGAGCTCGAAGCCATCGCCAATGATTTTGCCCGTATCACTAACCTGTCCGCCCGATTCCGCGTAGAACGGAGTCTTGTCGAGAACAACTGCATATGAGACCTGCTCATTGCCCTCAACACGTTTTGAAAACAGTAGCTTCGCCGGTATCGCGAGCGTATTGCGCACGAATTCGGTGGCGGGCAAATCCAACTTCTCTTTGTCAAAGGTGTTCGATATCAAAGACAGGTGACCCTCGAAAGCCGCAGCCGAACGGGATTGCTCCCGCTGACGATCCATAGCTTTCTCGAAACCCTGCTGGTCAAGAGTCAGACCCCGTTCATTGGCCATGATCTCGGTCAGGTCGTACGGGAAGCCGTAAGTATCATAAAGACGGAAAACATCCTCACCGCCAATAACCTTACCCTTCGTTCCCTCTGCGATTTTCTCAAACAGATCGAGACCCGTCTCAAGCGTGCGTCCGAACGATTCCTCTTCGGCCTTCAATACATTCTCGATGTGCGATTGCTTTTCGCGAATCTCCGGGTAAGCGCCGCCCATTTCATCGACCAGTGTCGGCACCAGCTTATAAATAAACGGCTCGTGGGCTCCCAAAAGTCGCCCGTGGCGGGCGGCGCGTCTGAGAATGCGGCGAAGAACATACCCCTGGCCTTCGTTGGAAATTCCCGCGCCATCGGCTATGGCGAACGTGAGCGCCCGCAAATGGTCGGCGATCACATGGTGCGAGGACACGTTGTCTTTGTATTTCGATTTCGTTGTTTCCGAGATAGCCTTAATCAGCCTCCTGAACAGGTCAATCTCGTAATTGGAGTCAACGCCCTGCATGATGGACGCGATACGTTCCAGTCCAGCGCCAGTATCAACCGATGGTTTGGGCAAATCTATAACCGTGCCATCCGGTAATTGGTCGTACTGCATAAACACCAGGTTCCAGATTTCGATAAAACGTTCGCCCTCGCCGTTGACTTTGTCTTCGGGACCGGTGCCGAATTTTTCGCCGCGGTCGAAATGAAGTTCGCTGCACGGGCCGGCCGGGCCGATATCGCCCATCGACCAGTAGTTGTCTTTCTTTCCGAACCGCATCACGCGGCCGTTCTTCAGCGGACTGGCGATCTTTTCCCAGAGCGCGAATGCCTCGTCATCGGTTTCGTAAACTGTAGCGTAGAGCTTGTCGATCGGCAGCTCGAGCACTTTCGTGACCCACTCCCAGGCAAAATATATCGCTTCTTCCTTGAAATAATCGCCGAACGAAAAGTTGCCGAGCATTTCAAAGAAGGTGTGGTGACGGGCGGTAAAGCCCACGTTATCGAGGTCGTTGTGTTTGCCGCCGGCACGGATACATTTCTGGCAACTGGCGGCTCTTTTATAGTCCACTCTGCGTTTGCCGGTGAAAACGTCCTTAAACTGGTTCATCCCGGCGTTGGTGAACAAAATCGTCGGATCGTCGAACGGAATGACCGGTGACGAGGGGACGACGCGATGGTTGTTTCGTTCGAAATAATCGAGGAACGATTGTCTCAGTTGGGCGGTGTTAATGTCAGTTGTCCTTTTCAAGAGAGTTAGACAGTTTTTCAAAAGCTTTTCTGGCGGCATCGTAGCTAAAGCCGCGCCGCGCGAGGTAATTATATGCTTTATTGCGGGCCGTTTCAAGCTCAAACTGGCTCAGCTGCGCCCACCGCCGGTGAAGCGCCGCGATGGCCCGGTCGCTTTCATCGGAGCGGGACAGCACCATCTGCGCCGTCTGTTCGGCCAGAGAACGGTCAATCATTTTCTTCTGTAAATAGGCCATGAGATATGCCATGCCGCAGGGTCGGTTTTCGACCATCTTCTGCGCGAGCTTGTAAGCATACTGAGCGTCATCGAGCACTCCCTGGCGACGGTATTTCCGCACGACATCATCAATAACTGTGGCCACAAACTGTCTGCGCTTGAGCTTGCTTCTCAGTTCGCCAACAGAGTGCTGCCTCAGGGCCAGCAGGCGCGCGGCCTCGCTGTCGCAACGAAACATCTCGGACTCCTGCCTGAGTACATCGTGTTGCGACTGCGTGATTACAACACCTTCGACCAGGCGATGGCGATGTACGGTTTCCTCGGAAACGACCAGCAACTGATCGCTGTTGGAAAGCACGATTTTGACCCTGCTGCCTGAACGAATCAACCTCAGGATTTTTATCTGACTGCTCATATCACGTAACCCGCTCTAACAAATAATAACCTTGAGGAATCGTAATAGATTATAAACAGCCGCATCGGCTTAAAGACAACATTAAAGTGCCCAACAGTACCGAAAACACCCAACAAAATGTCAGTTGTCGCAATTCAATGTTGACAGTCGATGTAGTTTGCGGTATTTTTAGGCTGCGAAAATAGGTGAGGGTAACCTATTACTACATCGTTGTTTTGACAGAGGCAATATTTGGTTCCCCATATTTGATTGTCTTTCAGTAACTAAAACGAGTGGCATTTTTTGAATTGTCGGAGAGGTTATTAGGGAGCTTACATGGAATTAGGATTACAGGGAAATATAGAGAAATTCACACTGCCGGAAATCTTCCAACTGATTGCATCGAGCCGTAAATCAGGAACGCTGGGGATTCAAAAGGACGATTCCATCGTCATGGTTTACTTCAAAGAGGGAGAGATAATCTACGGCTATGGTCCTCGTCAGACTTTCCACCTTGGACAACTCCTCAGGGACAAGCGGGTAATCACAGGCGAGCAGCTTGAAGAAGCGGTGGCGATTCAGGCCAAGACCGAAAACAGCAAAAGACTCGGCGAAATACTAACCACACGAGGATTTATCGACCGGGCCGATCTTGAAAAAGTCGTGACCAAACAGATAGAAGAACTTCTGTTTTCGCTCCTATCATGGCGCACCGGTTCGTTCAAATTTTACGAGAACCAGTTTCCCACCGAAGAAGAGATTACCGTGAGGTTGTCGGTGGAGAATGTCATCCTCGAGGGACTTCGGCGCATCGACGAAATGAACCTGGTCAACGAAACCTTCACGGATCTCGATGAGGTCTACACGATATCGGCGACGCAGGGGGGACGCTCGCGGCAGGTGAGTCTTCAGGCGCAGGAGTGGAACGTGATGGCGTTGGTCGATGGTCACCGTTCGATCAGCGACATCTGCCGGGCAACCCCGGACGATCGCCACGAAACGCTAAAAAAGCTTGCTCAGTTGAAGCTGGCAGGCCTAATTACGAAAGCCGATGTTCCCAGAGGGACCGGCACGAAAGATATCGAAGGTATGGTTAACCGGTTGGCCGGGTTGTTCGAAGAATACCTGACAGAGAGATCATCAGCGCGTCCGGCCGAGAATCGCATGAAAAGCACATTTCTGGAGTTGGATAAGAATTGAGTCAGCAGGAGACATTGAAATCCCTCGAGACTCTTCTGGAGTCATTCCTCGAGCGAGTGGTGAAATCCAAGGAAGAAAGACTGTCGGTTCTCGAAGGGATAAACCGTCTCGATGACATCGCCCGCATGTCCCGTCTCGGGACGGACATCACCGATCAGATGGGTGACTGGTTTGCCACGCACAACCGATGGTTGACCGATAGTAGTCTGGGGACGGCCGATGTTCAGCGGATTACGGGGATACTGGGTGAGTTCAAAAAAGAGCTCCGGGTATCCAATGAATCCTCTCCCGCTGAGGACAAGATTCGCACCGAGATTGACCGTTGGTCTGAGGCCCAACCCAAAACCTCGCCCAAACTGGTGCTCAAACGCGGTCCGGAGACCAAAGCTCCATCCTTGCCGATAGTTCCCAAAGACACTATTATTATGTTTGACAACAAGTTAGAGCGACTAACGGCGATTTACAAAGATTATTGCCAGGGGAAACAGCATTTGTTGTCGGTTGCCGATGACCTCCTCAAGGCGGCGAAACTTCAACGCAATAAAGATGCCTTGATTTTGTCCGCCTTTATCATATATTACCTCAAGCAAAACGGTTACAAGGTCGAACCGTACGTAAAGAAACTCAAAGAAGCCGAAACAATCCTTAAGGAAGGTGCGTTAGATGCTTAGCGGTGGCGAAAAAGCTTACTGCGGTGCTCTACTGGCGCTGAAACGCAAGGATTACACAACGGCGCTCGAGCAGTTTGAAATCGCCGCGCCTTTCTTCGGAGAGGACAAGGAATTCAAACTCTACTTGGAGACCACACGGCTTCTGGTGAAAGTGAAAGAGAAATTGGCTCGACCTTTAACCGCGGATGAAATAGACATCGAGGAGGTTTTCTCAAATGGCTAAGAAACAAAGCTTTGCGGATAAGTCCTCAAAAAAGGCTCATGCCATGACATGCCCGGTCTGTAACGAGACTTTGCAGTTTGTCAAACATGTCAAGGCTGTCAAAGGCGAGAACGGAGCCTGGAAATTCCGCGCCCAGAACGTTGGCGTGTGCAAATGCAACAACGCCGAGGTTTATGGTTAATCGTCTTTAGCGAAACAGTTTTGTTCCGATTATAGGGTGGTTTATCCACCCTTTTTCTTTGCATTCAGCACACATTGTCGAATCTCTTTGAATCTCACAACACAAAATCTAAATACTTTTCGACACCGCACAACAACTTCGCCTGTTATACGTACATATAGGCAAGGAAGAAAAAACGTAAAAAGGGCTCAGTGAGGGTGGGGGCATTGCTTCAAAACAAATCTCAGCTTTTCATCGAAGCCTGTTACTATTCGGTCATAGGTCTGTTTGTCGTTGGATACTTTTTTCCGCAGGCGCGCCTGTGGGGGATAAATCTCTGGACCTATTTTCCGGCAACCGTCGCGTTGCCTGCGCTTGCGGCGGCGCTGCTGGCGCCTTCGATAATCAGGTTCTTCGGCCGCGAAACGCGGGGCCAAAATGTCCGTCGGCATCAATCATTCTGGCTTTGGGCGGCTGTCGTTGCGGTTGTGTTCGGCGCTTCGTTTTATCTGCTGCGGGTCAGGCTATATTTTCTGGGCGATGGTTACACGCTGATAGCGAATCTGGCCTCGGATAGCCCGATAGTCAAGATGCGGAATTTTGGCGAGATGATGGCTCACCAGTTGGCTTTCGCCATAATTGGCAAAGGTGGGGAAAAACAGGCAACGCTCGCCTACCAGATCGTATCGTACATCGGAGGGGCGGCTTTTATAGTCACCGCTCTTTATGCCTCGCGTTTACTGTTCGATGAACTCAAATCGCGGATACTCTTTTTATTGGGGCTTCTAACGGGCGGGTACATGCTTTTGTTTTTCGGCTACGCCGAACATTACTCGCTCTTCGTACCATCGGTGACGTTGTACACACTTATCGGTATCATGGTCTCCAATGGGCGAATCCATCGCTTATATCTGCTGATTCCCCTCATGCTGAGCATTTTTTTTCACGCTTTCGGGATTATGCTGATACCGTCGGCGATTTACCTGCTGACTGCCGGTACCCGCGCGGGTGAGAGGTTTTCGAGGTTTTCAGTTCCGATCAAAATCGTCATAATATCGCTGGCGGTTGCTGTCACCAGCGCCATGTTTTTCTTCTTTTATCAGACCAGCTACTTTTTCCGTCTCGCCTTCGTTCCTTTCTGGCAGGGACGATTTACACTCGAGGGATATACACTGCTGTCGTGGCCGCATCTGGTGGATCTTTTCAATCTGGTCATCCTGTTGTTCCCTGGCCTTCCGCTGGTGCTGGCGGCGCTGTGGTTCACGCGGGATAAACAAAGTCTTGTCAGGGGGGAGACAGTCTTTTTCGGATTGCTGCTTTTGCCGGCTCTGACCGCCGTCGTGCTGCTCGACCCGAAACTCGGCATGGCCCGCGATTGGGATCTGTTCGCCTTTGCTTCGGTCGTAACGGTGTTCGCCGCTTTTTATCTGCTGCTGCGACGAGGTATTTCGTCAAGAATCTCGTTCATGGCGGCAATTCTGGCAATAGCGCTGGGCGCGTACTCGCTGGGAGCGCGGGTGGCGGGACAGGTGGATAAAGACATCGCGCTCAGGCAGGCTGTCGATTATGCCAAACTCGACAAGAAGAAAAACATGTTCGCTCTTTTTCAGATGCACGACTACTGCTGGAAATACACTGACTACGAACGCTCGCCACTCTACAATTTCGACTGGGAAGGTAATTTCCCCGAATGGGGGCTGGTGCAGACGGGGCTGAAGCTCAAGGCCGATGGCATGTGTGGCAAGGCGATGCCGCTGTTTGAAAGCGCCATCAAGGAACACCCCGCCCTGGCGCTGGCGTATTACGGGCTGGGTTCGTGTTACCTGACAGTTGGCCGGGTGGACAGCGCGGTGTATTATCTTGAGATCGCCAACGGTTTGAATCCGCACGATATTCACATCCACAACGATCTGGCGCACGCCTACCTGAGTGTCAGGGATCTTCACAAGGCGGAGATACACTTTGAATCCGCGATTTCGATCGATGGCACCAACATGCAGACCTACGTTAATCTGGCGGAATTCTATTCGCTGAGCGGGCAGGATGAGAAAGAGCTGGAGATCCTCCGGGGGGTAGCGTCGCTCGATGACGCACCGGCTGAGATATTCAAGCTCCTGGGTGATTATTATATCCGGCACAGATTTTTCGACGATGCTTCACGGGAGTACCAGATAGCGCTGGAGAAGGGGCTTCCCCGCGACGAACTCGAGCCTGTCATTCGCACCTACCCTCAGCTGAAATTGTAGCCCACGACCTTTTGCTTGCGCGAAGGGCGTTTCATCGGCACCGGTGATACAGACAATCATGGGCCGCGCGAATCCATTCACTCCGATGTAATCTCTCTTGTTATAAAACCGACAGGGTGTTATATTATATCACGAGGGAATGCAGAATCTTTAAGATCGTTTTGTCGTGAACAACTTAATCGTAACTGAAAAGAAGCTATGGGCAGCTGTCTTTGCGGCTTACTATTTGACCCTCACAACGTTTCTGACAGCTTCCTTTTTTCCACAGTATCGCCTGTGGGGATTGAATCACTGGGCCTACTTTCCTGATTCAGTTCCCGTCATCCTTTTTGGGGTCGGCGCTATCCTGCCCCTGGTGGCGTACCAGCTCAGTAGAAGGAAACTCAGGTTGAATTACACCATCGCCACAGTGTTGGCCATCCTGGTAATGGCGGTGCTGTTCTACTTCATGCGCGACCGAACGCACTTCGAAGGCGATGGTTACCAGGTGCTGACCCTTCTTGCCGAGGAAAGCCCGGTGGTGAAGCTGTCCAATTTCGGTGAGACACTGATACATCGCGCCCTCTACAATATCATTGGCGGCGGGGGGGCCGACCAAGCGCTTATCACGTATCAGTCATTATCCTGTCTGGCGGGACTCGGTCTGTGTTTGTTCATCGCGTACGCCTCACGCCGATTGTTCGAAGGCACAACCGATCGCGCCCTCTTTTTATTGGGCATGATATCCGGCGGGTATATGCTTCTTTTCTGCGGTCACGTGGAGAACTATTCGTTTTTCGTCGCCAGCGTGGGTGTTTTCGCGCTTACCGGTCTGATGGCGTCAGGCGGCCGGATCAGCAAATGGTTTGTTCTGCCGCCGCTTTTGCTGGCGATCTTTTTTCACGTGTTCGGGGTTTCCCTCGCACCGGCGGCCTTCTACCTGCTGGTGAACGATACGAAAGGATGGCGGCAACTCTCACACCGAGGTCCTGTCTTTAAAACAACTATGGTGCTTGTCGCGGCCGTTGTGGCGTTGGCGCTGCTGTGGTATTTCTACAATGTTTCTCATTATTTCAGGCTTGCCCTCGTGCCCCTGTGGAAAAATCGATTCACTGTCGATGGCTACACCTTCTTTGCCCCCAAGCATCTGGCGGATATCGTCAATCTTATTCTCTTCTCGCTGCCGGCGATGCTGCTAATTCTGATTGTCATATTGTTGACGCCCGGCCGCAAATCTTTCAGGAATCCCGCGCATACTTTCCTTCTGGTAATGGTGCTGTCGACAGTTGCGGTGGCGGCGATATTTAATCCGCGTCTGGGAATGCCGCGCGACTGGGACCTTTTCTCGTTTGTGGGCATACCGCTGGTGGTTGGCGGTTACTATTTACTGATAAAAAACGCGCGCAGGGTCAGGTACTACCCGGCTATCGTGTCGATGGCTGTCGCTCTTGGATTTTTGTCACTGGTTCCTCGCGCGGTGGGACAGACGAGCGTGCAGATAGCTACCTCAAGGGCATTCGATAGCGCCATGCTGGATATGAAACGCAACATCTTCATGCTTTTGAAAATGCACGACTATTTCTGGAAGCGGGGTGATTACGAGCGTTCTCCGCTTCTTTATTTCGAGTGGGAGAGGCACTACCCTGAATGGGAGATGGTGCAGACGGGTCTGCGACTGCGCGAGCAGGGACGAACTGATCAGGCTATGGCGGCCTTTCGGGGCGCGATTAAACATAACCCCCTTATGGCATCGGCCTATTTGAACCTGGGATCGTGTCATCTCGCCCAGGGTCATCCCGACAGCGCCATTGCCAATCTTGAGATAGCCGAGGGGCTCAATCGATATGACCCGCAGATTTGGCGTGAACTGGGAATGGCTTATCTTGCCGAAAGGCAATACGGGCGGGCCGAGGAATCATTCACAAAATCAATAGCCCTCGACCCTGACGACATGCAAACATATGCCGGGTTGCTTCAAACCTATCAGCTCGGTGGTGCGACCCGCGAGTATCTCGATTTGCTCTATCAACTGGCCTCGCGGCCTGACGCGCCGTATTTCGTTTTTCAAAAGCTTGGCGATCATTTCGTTTCGCGAGGTTCGTACTCGCATGCCGCGGCGCAGTATAGAACCGCTCTGGCGAAGGGAATGCCCGAGCAAGAGTATGAACTGATACGTCAAAGATATCCACAGATGGGGCTATGACAACAGGCGCTAAGTCCGACAATCAAGCATGGCTGCTTGCGACAATAACCTATTATCTCGTTGTCGTCTTGTATCTGCTCGCATCACTACTCCCGCAATACCGGTTGTGGGGGTTCAGTCACTGGGCATATTATGAATGGTGGGTTCAACTCGGACTGCTCGTCGTTGCCGCAATAGTCCCGCCACTGGTATGGTCGGTAAGACGCCGGGTCTCTGACGTTTCGTATCCCCTTGTGGCAGGCGCCGTGACAGTCGTGATGGGACTGTCATTTTACGTCTTCCGCGCCAGGACTCATTTCGATGGTGACGGGTATCTGGTAAAATCGATGCTGGCCGAGGAAAACCCGCTGATCAAGTTCACCAACTTTGGAGCGGTGGTTGTGAATCGATTCGTGTATGGACTGCTGAGCGACATCGGGCCGGATCCATCGCTTCTAACTTTTTACCTAATCTCTTTTGTCGCCGGGATCGTGTTTATCATCTCGGTGGCGGCTGCTGCCGAGGTGGTAGTCGATAAGTCGCGTCATCGAACCCTGTTTCTGCTGGGAGGCGTTTCCGGCGGCTATATGCTTTTGTTTTTCGGCCATGTCGAGAATTACTCGTTGTTCGCCGCCACAGTGGGTGTATTCTGCACCGTGGGTGTCTGGATAGCGGCCCGAAGGTTGAACCGGTGGGTGATACTTTTGCCGCTGGGTGTGGCGCTGCTTCTTCATGTACTCGGCGTGACGTTGATCCCGGCAGCGGGCTACATTCTGATTCGTCGGACGCGTCTTGCGGCAGCAATATCGAACGCCGCATTGACTCTTAAAATCGCGATCGTGTCCGTTGTGGCCGCGGCTCTCATCGCCGCCTTCAGTTATCTCTATTCCACCAGGTACTATTTTCGCTTTGCTATTGTCCCGCTTTTCAGTGATCGTTTCACCCTCAACGGTTACACGCTGTTTTCTGTGACGCACCTGATGGATCTGTTGAACCTCGTGATGTTTTTGCTGCCGGGCCTTCCTGTCGCTTTGTTAGCGTTGATGAAGACTGATGGGCGTCGAGCGTTGCGGCTGCCCAAGATCCGATTTCTGCTCATGGTTCTCGTGTTCTCTTTGGCGGCGGTTGTGATGTTCGATCCCAAACTGGGTATGCCGCGCGACTGGGACCTTTTTGCGTTCTTTGCCATACCGCTCACTTTCCTCGTTTTTTCCATGCTGCTAAAGGATTCCGGCAACCTCAAGATGGCAGGCAGCATAGCTGTGCTGGTCATTGCGCTGGGACTGGTGGCTTTATTCTCGCGGGCATATAACCAGACGAGCGACGAAATTTCGGTGGGGCGCATGCGCCGCTGCATCGAACTCGACCCGCTCAGAAACAGATCCGGTGTCTGGGTGATGGTTGGATATTTCAATGACCGCGGCGACACGCTTGCGGCCCAGAGCGAGTTCGACAATGTGGTGGATGGTTTCCCCGAGTGGCAACTCAATAAGAATGGTTCCGACTTGATCGGCGCCGGCGAATATCGCAAGGCGATAGGATATCTCCGTCAGGCTCTGTCAATCAACCCCGGCTATTATCTGGCCTACTCCAACCTGGGGTGCGCCTACCTGTATTTGAAGCAGTACGACAGCGCCATCGCCTACTATGAAATCGCCAACGGCATCAATCCGGGCAATTCGACCGTGACCAGTAATATGAGCGGCGCTCATTACTATCTGGGTCATTACGCCGAAGCCGAGGAGCATGCTGTCGAAGCTTTAAGACTGGACTCGACAAATGTGGCGGCTGTCTTGAATCTGGCCATGACCTACAAGGCCACCGGGCGATACCAGGAGTATGTCGGTTGTCTCGAAAAAGGATGTTGCATGGGCGATGTGCCTCTAAAACCGATTCAGGATTTGCTCATTATTTACATCAACCAGGGCAAATTTGACCGGGCGTCAAGTCTGTTGCCGCGCGCCATAAGTCGCGGCATGGATACCAGCCAGGTTCGAATGCTCCGCGAGCGATACCCCCAACTGCGTTAGACGATTTTAAGATCTACATTCGGTCGAGAGGAAGGTATGGGACGGCGTTAGCTGTCATATCGCCGGGGCCGCTCTTTTGATACCGGTAGTACCCGGCCGCGGCAATCATAGCGGCATTGTCGGTGCATAATTCCGTGGACGGCCAGAACAGCCTGTGGCTGAACCGGGGTTTGGCGCTGACCGGCTGTCTGCCTTTTGATTTTGATCTTGGGTCACTGTCGTGTCTGTCGAATCGCTGTTGAAACATGGAGCGAAGGCGGCTGTTGGCGGCCACACCGCCGGCGATGGCTATGTCGCGAATCTTATGGCGCGATGCCGCCATGAGAGTTTTTTCCACCAACACCTCCACTGCCGCCTCCTGGAATGCGGCGGCAATATCGGCTTTGTGTCTTTCGTATTCGTCGCGCGGAAGTTTATCGATGTATAACGCCACCGCGGTCTTCAGACCCGAATATGAGAAACGGTAACTCTTGTCCTTAAGCATCGCCCGGGGGAATTTCACATAAGACGCGTCTCCTGTCTGCGCCAGCTTGTCGAGTTTGTGCCCCCCGGGATAGCCCAGTCCCATCACCTTGGCAACCTTGTCAAACGCTTCCCCGACAGCATCGTCTTTCGTTCGCCCGAGTATCTCATACTCGCCAAAACTCTTCACGCGTACGAGCAGAGTATGGCCGCCGGAGACAATAAGGCTGAGATGCTGCTGTTCCATTTCGGGATGCTCGAGATAGTTGGCGCTCAGGTGTCCCTCGATATGATTCACGGCAACAAAGGGAATCGAGCGGGCGAAGGCCAGGCCCTTGGCGAAAGTAAGACCGACCAGGAGCGCGCCGACCAATCCCGGACCCATCGTAGCGGCGACAAGGTCGATGTCGGCCAGTGTCACCTTTGCCTCACTTAGCGCCTGTTGATAAATGGGTACGATCGTTTTGAGATGTGCCCGGCTGGCGACCTCGGGCACGACACCGCCGAATTTGCTGTGGATTGTCTGCGAAAGGATGATGTTCGACAGTATCTCACGCCCGTCGCGGATGACCGCGGCTGAAGTTTCGTCACAAGAGGTTTCTATTCCCAGAACAAGCATAGCAGACTATTGAACAGTGATTATCACCGAATCGGCCGAGGCGTTTTTGACGCGGAATTTCAGGGGACAGTCGATTTTGATCGGCGCCCGGCCGCCGCCGTCGGCTTTGGCGTAATCGGCCGAGGCTATCAACGCGTTTTTGTTGAGCAAATCAATTTCGGTGGGAGGACCGGTGAGTTCAATTCGAATCGAGGATGGCTGATGGCTGATTCTTTTATCGGCAGGTGCGTTATAAACAACGATCGGAATCCCCTCGAATACCCGCGTCTTCACCGGCACAACTCTCACGGTCAGTGTAACGGAGTCCGGATCGAGACTCAAACCATAACCCTTGGGAAGAGCCAGTGGAAGAGTCAGGCTGAGATTGTTTCGCAACCCCTGGAGCTCTTTCGCCTCTGTCGAAACCTCATTGACGGAATTGACCACCGAGCGCGGCCCGGTCACAGTCACTTGCGGCGGGGTAATGCCGGAAATATCGCCGAGGGCGAAGCCTTCATCCGGTTCGGTTATTATGTCCGGCACCACCGGGACTCTCTTTTCCACCAGTTGGTCAATCATGAGCACGAACGAGGTGGGGTGAAGTATTTCGTCGAGCGATACCTCGGTCGATGGCGTAATCAGCGAAGTGTTGGCGGTCGTGAACTCAATCCGGTGACGTCCCTGCTTGAATTGAGTCGCCGTTATTTTCAACCCGCTTTCCCGCCACTTTTGACGGAGAAGTTGTTTGCCGGTGGCCGACACCACCACCATAAGCGACTCTGGAGGCGGCTGCCAGAGCGAAAGTTCCGGATCCAGCACGATCTCCTCGACCGGCAGCATCAACTGATAATTGTATATCTTTTCCGTGGCTACATGGAACCACAAGAAGATGCCCAGCAGGAGGGCGGTGATTTTGAGCCAGAAGTGTTCAAAAATAAGCTTTACCATAATCGCTATTTTGTTCCGGGTGTAATTCGCGCCCGAGTCTCGTTCGGTGTCATTCTAACAAATATTTATATCGCTCGCAACTGATATTCATGGAATCAATCCAGCCGGTCGGGGTCGTTCCAGAGAAAGCGGGTGAGCCCCCGGTCGGTGCCGATCCACAGGTAGTCACCGTCGAGCAAAAGACAGTTGACCCAATACGAAGGTAATCCGTCGGCGTTGGTGAACTCCCGTTCGTAGATATGGTCCTCGCGGTCGAGGAAATACAGGGTGACGCCGCGTTCGGTCGCCAGCGCGGCTATCCGGTCGTTGACCGCCAGAGGCCGTCCGCGACTACCCGACGAAATCGAAACGAAAGGCGTTGTTTCCCCGGTCTGCAGGTCCAGACGTACCATGCCGCCATCGGAAGCCAGCCACAAAGAAGTCTCATACCTTTCGATTTTAAATACGCGACCGAACAGAACATTGTGCGGATCCATGAGTTTTTGCAGTCTGCCGCTGCCATAGTGGAGTTGAAAGGCGCCGCTCGACGACGCTATCCAGATGGAGCTGTCGGTGGTTTCGAAATCGTAAATGTCAGCATTGGAAAATTGACCGGGCTGGACATATGTTACCGAGTCAGCTTTGAAGGTGAGCATGGCGAGTCCACTTGCCGTGCCTACGAAGATGGAATCGCCCACGACGCAGACGCTATGGACATAGTCATCCGGCAGGCCCGAACGTCCGCTAAGGCTGCGCGCCACCCGCCGATCATCACGGTCATACACAAAAAGACCGTCCTCCGTGCCCACATAGACAAAATCATCATCCCCATCGATACAGTTTACGTCCACGGCGGGCAGACCGATTTCCCATCCGGTCTCTATGTGTTCGAAACTGTTTTCTTCGGTATCGAAGACGGTCATCCCGGTACGAAAACTTCCCAGCGTCGAGCCGCCAATCCACAGCACTCCATCGTCGTCGTAAACAGCGTCAACCCGGTTCTGAATCAGACCGAAGGTCAGCAATTCGATGTTATCTGTAGCGGCGTCGGCCACCGCCGGACCGTATCCCCAGGTACCAATCCACAGGTTGCCCGCCCGGTCGTCAACGATATCGTTGAAACGGAAATCGCGGCCATGAATATCGCTGACATACCCCTCGGCCGCATAGTTCAAGCCCGGCGGAGCGAACATCACCGATGGTGGTCTGACGTGGGCGTAATTCACATTGAGCGATGGTAATTCGGAAATGGGGTACCATTGCTCAAAAAGGATATCGTACTCCAGGTAGCCGGTTGATGTCTGTATGTAGAGCTTCTCATTGAAGACGTCACACCAGATGCGCTGGATATCGCGATTATCGACTCCCTCGGCCCCGGTAAGCGGATCATTCCACTGGCGCATCGACTTGTCGTAGCGGATGATGCCCTCGGTGGTGGCAAAATAGACATGACTTATGGATGTCGCGATATAGTTGACGCGGGTGAAATCGGCGTAAGTGATCATATCGACGTCGTTCATCGATGCAAAGCACGCGGAAGGGAGAACAATACAGACGCTGAGTACGATTATGGACAGACGAATTTGGGTCATCTGGACTTATTCCTTAAAAAATCGAGAGCCGATGCCGCCATGAGGGCCGTGCCGTAATACATGGCGTCTTCGTCGACTTTGAATTGGGGTGAATGCCACGGTTTATTGGCGCCTGTCTTGACGTTCATGGTTCCAAGGCGAAACATGGCGCCTTTGACTTTCTCGAGGTAGCAGGCGAAATCTTCTCCACCGAGCACCTGTGGAGTTTGCTCAATACGATGCCCACGGAAAAGAGACTGGAAATTGTCGGCCAGAATCCGGTTGGCCAGCGGATGATTGCGCAGCACCGGGTAGTCGGCCACGAACATGAGCTCTGCCTTTGCTCCTCTGGCTTTGCAAACCGATTCGGCGGTTCGCTTTATCAGCGTACGTAACTTCCTGGCAGCATCTTGCGACAAGGCCCGCGCTGTCGCGGTAAGTTCGACTCGGTCACAGATGGCGTTGCGAGCGGTGCCGCCTTCGATCTTCCCAACCGTCATTACGACCGGCTTGATCGGGTCGATTTCGCGTGAAATAACCTTCTGCAGTGAGTCTATGACTTCGGCAGCGGCCGCGATCGCGTCAACGGCATCGTGCGGTCGCGCCGCGTGGCCGCCTTTGCCGTGTATAACGAGATTGAAATCCGTCACCGCCCCCATCGCCACACCGTCCCGCAGCGAAATTCTACCCGTGTGTAAATGGGGGTCGACATGTAAGGCGAAAATCATCGAAACATCCTTCAAAGCGCCGTTGGCAATCATAGGCCGGGCGCCGCCCGGCGGCATCTCTTCCGAGGGCTGAAAGATAAACCGGACCGCACCGTCAAACTCCTTTTTCAGCGAACTTATCACCGCGGCCGTTCCCAGCGCTACCGCCATGTGAACATCGTGACCGCAGGCGTGCATGATGCCGTCGGCTTTCGATTGATACGGGAGTTTGGTTTTCTCCGTTATCGGCAGGGCGTCGATATCGGTTCGAATAGCCACGGTTTTGCCGGGATTGTTGCCATGTGCTTCGGCGATGAGGCCGGACTTCATTTTCAGCGGGACAACCTTCAATCCCATCGCCCTGACTTTATCCTTGAGGAACTTTGTGGTCTCATATTCCTGATCCGACAATTCCGGGTGTTGATGGAGATGGCGGCGCCATTGAATCTGCCGGGCGCGAATTTCCCGCGCCTTGCGCAGGATCATGTCTTTTGTTGTCTCAGGTAAGCTCATATAATCACCTCATCGCTTGAGGACTTCCAAGCTGTGGTGGTGTGTTGCTGTCGGTGCGAGTCATCTTCGCCTCAGTGCGCCTTCTGAATTTATTCGCGTAAAGATGTGCGAGCCTGAGAGGTTCCGGAACGCGGTAGCCGCGCAGGCATCGCACCACTATGTCGCGCGCCTGTTCGAGATTGCAAAGGTGCCCCGGCGAAATGAAAATAGGCTTCACACGTTCCTTACTTCGGTAGGCATAACCGACCTCTTTGCCTTTTATGACTATCGCCTGCTGGCTTCCCTTTAAGTCCGATACCGCCCGATGAGTCCCGGCCAGAAGCCTTCGGGCGCAGCCGATGGTGGGTTTGCCCATCGCCACGCCTACCTGCCCGGCGATTCCGCAGCGGCGAGGATGAGCTATGCCGTGACCGTGCACGATGATCACATCGGGTTGAGTCTCAAGTCGCGCCAGAGCTTCAAGCATGGTGGGACCTTCCCGGTAATAAAACAGACCCGGTTGGTAAGGGAAAGTCACCCGGTTGTAACGAAAAGACCGTTCAATTTCCACAATCTCGGGGAAAGCGAAAACCACAGCAGCGGCATAAACGACTTCGGCGTTTTTTCCATAGGCGGTATCGACGGCTGCGACATATTTGAGATCATCGAAATTGCCGAATATCTCGATCTTTTCGGCCATTTCCGTCTGGTGCTTGATGGCCTCAGGGGCCGTGGTCGGCCAGCTCAGATGGTCGTGTGATTCCAACCCTTTTGTATCCATAATCTCTAGTTAAAGGCATGGAAGGCCGGAGTTTCAAGCGAGGAAGGTAGGAATGACCTTTTGATACATGCCTCACCACATCTTATACAACTTAGAATATACGAAGGCAGGGGACAACTAATTTATTTAGTTTTCGCCACGACACGATTGATGTCGCCGGTCAGCTGTTCAATTCCTTCCAGAAATCGTAAGCCCGTCGTATGTGGGGTATGGTGATTGAACCTCCCACGACCAGCCCCACCGACATCACTTCGTCAAACTCCTCGTCGGTCACCCCCTGATCCCTGGACTGGATGAGATGGTAGGCGATGCAGTCATCGCATCTAAGCACCAGCGATGCTACCAGGCCGAGCAGCTCCTTGGTCTTGGCGTCCAGGGCGCCATCACGATACACGGCGGTGTCGATCCCGAAAAACCGTTTGATATTGATATTGTCTCGCGAGAGAATGTGCTCGTTGAGCCGCTCACGTTCCTTCTTGAATTTATCGACTTTGTCTGACACGGCAGTTTCCTTTGTTTTTGGCTAAGAGTGATATAAAACGTTTTAAAAAAGGGGATGCAAGTCAAGAAGATTCATAAGGGGCGGGCATAAGAAAAACCGGCCGCTATAAGCGGCCGGTCGGAATTCTATTGTAAGGGAGGACCGGTTAACCGGCTTTTTTGGTTTCCCGGGTGGTTATGAGCTTAGGCTTCTCGCCATCGGTTATCGTCTTCTCGGTGACAATGACCTCGGCGATGTCGGACTTTGACGGAACCTCAAACATAACATCAAGCATCGCCTTTTCAAGAATCGACCGCAAAGCTCTCGCGCCGGTTTTGCGCTCCTGCGCTATCTTGACAGCGGCTTTCAACGCCTTGGGTTCAAAAGTCAGCTTGACGCCCTCCATCTCCATCAGCCGCATATACTGTTTTGTCAGGGCGTTTTTGGGCTCGGTCAAAATGGACAACAGGGCCTTTTCATCGAGCGCCTGAAGCGAGGCGGTAACCGGCAGACGGCCCACCAGTTCGGGGATCAACCCGTAATTCATCAGGTCGGCCGGCATGACATATTCGAAAATCTCATCGGATTTAGCGTTGATATGAATTTTCTCGGCCTCAAAACCGACGGTTTTTTTGCCGATTCGACGGGCAATGATATTCTCCAGTCCATCGAAAGCCCCGCCGCAGATAAACAGAATATTGTTGGTGTTTATCTGGACGAACGATTGCTCGGGGTGCTTGCGGCCGCCTTTGGGCGGAATGTTCGCAACCGTGCCCTCGAGGATCTTCAAAAGTCCCTGCTGGACACCCTCGCCGGAAACATCGCGCGTTATCGACGGGTTGCCGTCCTTGCGCGAAATCTTGTCGATTTCATCGATATAGATAATTCCCCGCTCGGTCTTGGGCTGATTGAAATTGGCGGCCTGATACAGGCGGACAAGGATATTCTCGACATCCTCGCCAACATAACCCGCTTCGGTCAACACGGTCGCGTCGGCAATCGTGAAAGGCACCTTGAGGAACTTGGCCAGTGACCGGGCAATGAGTGTTTTGCCGGTGCCGGTTGGGCCGAGCATCAGGATGTTGGATTTCTCCAGCTCCACCTCGTCGGTACGCATCGACGACCCGTTGGCGCCGGAGCGAAGTTGGTCGTTGATACGTTTGTAGTGATTATAGACCGCCACGGCGACAGTTCGCTTGGCTTTTTCCTGACCGATCACATATTGGTCGAGAAAGGCCTTTATTTCAGCGGGGGTGGGGAGATCGGTTATTTCTTTGGGTTGCTTGACATCGGGCGCGCTCTGAATCAGGTCATAGCAAAGTTCGACGCACTCGTCGCAGATAAACGACTCGTGTCCGGAAAAAAGGCGTTTGGCCTGTCCGGCTGCCTTTCCGCAAAACGAACAACGGTGCGCGGTGGGGGGTAGGTCGCGGTCACGTGGCATAATCTTCCAACCTCTTGGCTTCAAACATCGCAATCAGCCGGATAACTCCGGCAGACAGCGATGTTATTTTTTCTCCTGCCGTTTCGACTCGTAGACCTTGTCTATCAAGCCGTACTTCTGAGCCTCCTGCGGGCCCATGAAAAAGTTGCGGTCGGTATCTTTTTCGATTGTCTCGAGTGGCTGCCCGGTGTGTTTGACGAGAAGTTCGTTCAGACGTTTTTTCGTCTTCGTGAACTCTTCAGTCATAATGATGATATCGGACACCTGTCCTTGAGTACCCGCCATCGGCTGATGAATCATCACGCGGCTGTTGGGAAGCGCGGCGCGTTTGCCCTTGGTGCCGGCCGCGAGAAGGAACGCGCCCATCGAGGCGGCGATGCCCATGCACGTAGTGGCCACATCGGGTTTGATAAACTGCATGGTATCGTAAATCGCCATACCCGCCGTAACCGAACCGCCCGGCGAGTTGATGTAGATAAAAATATCCTTCTCCGGATCCTCGGCCTCCAGAAACAACATCTGGGCTATGACGAGGTTGGCCACGTTGTCATCGATGGCCGAGCCGATGAATATGATTCGGTCCTTGAGCAGCCGCGAGAAGATGTCGTAGGCTCGTTCCCCACGGCCGGTCTGTTCGACCACCATAGGTACCAGGAAATTCGAGGTGATTTTGTCGCTCATCTGAATCCTTTACATCCTTGTTTTAGTCGTTTTTCTTCGCCCTTAAGTTATACGACAACAGTTATTTGTCGGGCTTTTTGACGCTGGCTTTGCTCACCAGAAAGTCTATAACCTTATCTTCCAGAATGGATTCGCGGAGATCGGCTATATTTCCGGACTGCTGAAGCGCCTCGCGGGCCTTCTCCGGAGTCGTTTTGTAGTTCTCAGCGACCCTGTTAATCAAATTTTCGGTATCTGAAGATAAAACTTCAATCTTTTCTTGTTTGGCCAGTTGGTGCAAGAGCATGTTCCAGCGGAGGTTGGTCTCAGCCATCGGCTGATAATTCTTGCGAACCTCCGCTTCGTTGAAATCATCGCCCTCGCCATACTGCTTTTTGAAATTCTCGATCACGTTGTCCAGATATTCCTGCACAATAGAATTCGGCAACGGCACCTGGTTTTTTTCAGCCATCTGCTCTATAACCTGATGTTTGAAGCCACGGTTGCGGTCATCGGTTTTCTGGCGGGTGAGCCGCTCGCGAATCTTTATCCTCAGCTCCAGAGCCGTCTCGGCCTGACCGGTCGATTTGGCGAAGGCGTCGTTCAATTCCGGCAGAATTCTCTCTTTGACCGCCTTGACAGTGCATTTGTACTTCAGCTCGGCGCCGGCGAAAACTTCATCGGGATACTCTTTGTCGTACTTGACTTCGATCTCTTTCACATCGCCCGCCTTCAGACCCGGCAGAGCTTCGCGGAATTCCTTGACCGTCAGTTTGTTGCTCAAATCGACCTCGGATCCATCGAAACGATCGGTGCTCAGCACTTTGCCGGGGTCCGATGTTACCTCGATATCGAGCGTGACCAGGTCGTTTTCCCCGACGGCGCGTTCCACCGCGCGGACTTCGGCGCTGCGTTTGCGCAGATGCTCGACTATATCGTCAACTTCGTCGTCCTTGACCTCGATATCCTCGCCGACCAGAGTGAGACCATCGAAATTCACCTTATCGATCTCCGGGAAAACTTCCACCGTGGCGGTGTAGGACAGGCTGCCGTCGTCTTCGTACTTCAGGTCGGTCACCTGCGGGTAGGAGGCAACTTTGAGGGTGTTTTCCCTGACGACCTCGGGATAGGTGGATTTGATCAAATCCTCGGCGACATCGATCTTGACCTGTTCGCCATAGATGGATTTGATCATGTTCATGGGCGCTTTGCCTTTGCGGAAGCCTTTCAACGAGGCATCGCGGCGGACTTCTTTGAGTTTTTGTTCCGTTCTGGCGTTGACTGTTTCGGCCGGTACCTCGACCGAAAGTTCTCTGACGAGACCATCGAGTTGTTTTATTTCGACTTTCACTCTCTTTTGCTCCGGTTAACGGGTATTTCGCCTGCTTTTGGGCCGTTTTTTTCAGCCAAAGCGGGTCACAAACAAAACATGCACAGCATGTGCGAAAGGGGGGATTTGAACCCCCATGCCTTTCGGCACTGGATCCTAAGTCCAGCGCGTCTGCCAGTTCCGCCACTTTCGCAACTTAGCCAGACAATATAGTCCGGTGCAAAATCTAAGTCAAGTAAGGGATTTGTGGGGGGGAGAAAGCGGGGTTTCAGGAGAGCAGCGACGAAGGCTGTCCGTCAATATCACAGCCCGATCATGTCGCGCAGGCCCAATAGGAACGCCGAGGCGATCACCAGCACCGCGATCAGCATCCATCGGGCGAAAACAGCCCCGCGCCTCACAGCCATCCGCGAGGCAACCCACGCCCCCAGCATGTTGCCGATTCCGAGAATCAACCCGGCGTACCATTGAACATGGCCGTTGTAGATGAACACCGCGAGAGCTATCGGAGTGAAGCAAAGCACGATCAGCAGCTTGACAGCATTGGCTCGCACCAGTTCATAACCGGCGCTGAGCACCAGACCCGCCAGAAGAAAAATACCAACCCCGGCCTGAATAAATCCGCCGTGAATCCCGATCGCGAAAAAGATCAGCATCTGAATCCAGCCGGGACGGTTTTGCAGTCTCTCCGGCCGGCCTTCGAGCCATCGTCGCGGCCTTGCCAGCACTATCACCAGCATGACAAGCATAAGTACGCCGATCACCCGGCGCATCATCATCTCATCGAGGCTCACCGCAATCTGCGCACCCACCAGAGCGCCGATTACTGCCGGGATAGCAAGTATCACGCCGCGACGGACATCGAGCACTTTCTGCTGACCGAAACTTCCGACAGCGACCGCGTTCTGCATTATGATGGCGATTCGGTTGGTGCCGTTGGCGATGTTGGCGGGAAGACCCAGAAAGATGAGCATGGGAAGGGTGATAAGCGAGCCGCTTCCGGCGAAGGTGTTGATAAAGCCGGCGAGAAAACCGGCGGCGATGACCAGCGGGTAGAGGTACAGTTCCATAATGTTGGGTTGAAGGTACGCAAAATGAAGGTCGAGGGGAAGGAAATGTTGTGGGAGGGTATTTTGGTGACATAACTTTTTACGGGTCGCGATAAACAGCAGGTGGTCACAATTTGTGACCACCTTCAAAATACTTGCGGTCGGGTGGCAGGTTCAAACTTTGTTTGGAATTGACATGTAGGCGGTGAAATCATTTTCTTGACATATCTCTAATCGCAAGACAACATTGAACGTGTCCTTTTAGAATACAAATCCAAGAAAGGGACCTAAGCGATGTTTGGCTATCTGAGAGGGATATTGCGCGGGCGAAGACTGGCCTCGGAGGCAGGGAAATTATGCGGGCAAATTGTCAACTTCTTGATCCAAAGCGATTGCGAGGTCAAGCTTCCTGACACAGTGTACATCTTGAGGGAATCGTATGCAATTTGTTCATTCGTAATAGGCAAACCTGGAGTTAGCACCCATACGACGGGGGCAATGATCGTAACGGCGCGCAATGCACTATCGGATTGGCTGTTGAAGATTTTTTCCAAGTCCGATGAAGCGTATGATTTCGCAGATTCAGTTAATCAAGTTACTAAGGAGTTCGAGCCCTACTTCTCGGATTGGGTTGAGGAACTAGCCAACCAGAATACTGATTTGAAGGGCAAAGCTCTCTACGAGTGGTATCCAGGAGCGTGTGGCCAGTTCCTTACCCACCTAGATTCTTACGTCTATAATAGGTTTGGAAATGCGCCGGACAATTTCTTGAGCTACATGCAAAGTTTGCTTAACGATATGATGAGCAGGTCACTTTCGAAATGGAAAAAAGCCGCCGTGGTTAAGAGCTTCGACGAAGAAATGCCTGAGGGCCTCAAAAGAAGGTTGGATGATCTTGAATAGGAGCTAGGCTCTGGGCCATGCCCAAGGCAAGCTTGAGCATGCCACCCAAAGACGGAGGGGGTTGGCTTACAAAATTATCACGCCAGCTTATTCAAATCCTCCACGAATTTGGCGATGTCTTCATCCGTGAAGCCTTTTTTCTTGGCGGCCTCTTCGAGCGTGCCCCAGATAGGCTCCCCGCAGATAATACACACAATACCCTGTTTCATCAGATATTTTATCGCCTGCGGAAATTCCTCGACAAGATCTTCAATCGCTATGTCTTTCGTGATCGGCATGCCTGAATATACACCGCCGCCGCAAAAGTGGCAATGTCTGTGTCGCAACGTCAAATGCGATAATCCGGCTCTGCCCCAATTATGGTTGATTTTGACTTGAACTCAGGTGTATAATGACTCGGTGCGATATGAAACGTTTATAGCCCGAAGATATCTACGGTCCGGACGGTTTTTCGTCTCCGTCTCCACCTGGATAACCATCCTGGGCGTCACTCTGGGCGTGGCGGTCGTATGCTTCGTGATGTCGATGCACAACGGGTTCGAGTCCGAAATCCGCTCCCGCCTGCTCGGCACCACCTCGCATATCTCCATTTTTCCCCTGAGAGGGGGGCGCATCGAAAACTACTACGAACTGGTCGATACGCTGGAATCCATCGATGGTGTCGCGGCGGCATCGCCCTTTATCTACTACAAGGCGGCGATCGCATCGGCCTCCGGGGAGGACGGCATCATCATTCGAGGCATCGACCCTGACCTCGAGGCTAAAACGTCGAACATCGCCGCGGATATCACCGCCGGAGAGTACGATTTCAAGAAGGTGATTGTCGATGACGACACTATTCCGGGGATGGTCATAGGGGCAACCCTTGCCGAACGCCTCGGAGTCTTTCTGGGTGAGCCGGTAGTGCTGTACTCATTAAAGGGAGAAGATCTTCACCGCAACACGCGTCCACGGGTGGCCAAATTCTACATATCCGGAATTTTCGAGACCGGGCTTTATGAATTCGATGTTCAACTGGCTTATATATCCCTTGAATCGGCTCAGAAACTCTTCAAGGTGGACAATGCTGTCACCGCGGTGCATCTGAAGCTCGATGATATCTTCCTGGCGGAGCAAATGACGCCGCTGATTGATTCAACGCTGGGGTATCGTTACGATGTTGTCCCGTGGAATGTGCTCCACCAGAATCTGTTCGGATGGATCGCGTTCGAAAAACTGATATTATTTCTCGGATTCATTCTTATCGTTCTGGTAGCGGCCTTCTCGATAATTTCTACACTGGTCATGCTGACTATGCAAAAACGCTCTGAAATAGGCATTCTGAAGACCATCGGCTCAACCCCCGGCTCTGTGCGTAAGATATTCGTGCTAAATGGCTTAACAATTGGCACCGTTGGTGTGGTCGGCGGCTGGATTATCGCTTTGCTGGCGGCTTATATCCAGAACCGGTTCGAGTTGATCTCGCTGCCGCCCGATATTTATTTTATTAGTTATTTACCTATAGAGGTTCACTGGTTAGATTTCATGGGCACAGGAATCGCGACATTTATCATCTGCTTTTTTGCCGCGCTTTATCCGGCCTATCAGGCGGCGCGGGTATCGGTGATAGATGTCCTGCGTAAATGAGGTTTTTGAAAAAGGCGTTGTTAGCTAAAACTTTGCCCGTATTTGGCGAAAATAGTACTATAGCAGGCCAAATGGGATTGAAATGAAATCGGAGTTTCGTAATCTTGATTGACGCAAAAGAAAGCATTTTGTCGGCCAAAGACATACATCGCGAGTTCCGCACGGCCAACACCGTTTTGAAGGTGCTGACGGGTGTCGATCTGGATATCAGCCGGCGCCAGACTGTGGCCGTCACCGGCGCGTCGGGAGTGGGCAAATCCACCCTGCTGCACATTCTCGGAGGTCTGGACCGTCCTACTAAGGGAGAAGTACTGGTAGGTGGAGTGGCGTTGACCGGGCAGTCGGAGAAGTCGCTGGCGATGTTCAGAAACAAGAAGATTGGCTTCGTGTTTCAATTCCATTACTTGCTTGAAGATTTCACTGCTCTGGAGAATGTGATGATCCCATTGCTGGTCGCTGGAGAGAAGAAAAGCGACGCGCTTGGCAAGGGGGAACTGCTGCTGGAGCAGGTAGGTTTAAAAGATAGAGCGGAGCACCGTCCGCATCAGTTATCGGGAGGTGAACAGCAGCGGGTAGCCGTCGCGCGAGCGCTGGCCAACGAACCCGATATCGTGCTTGCCGATGAACCATCGGGAAATCTCGATACGGCGACCGGCCGACGTCTTCACGAGCTGCTATTCGAGCTGAACTCCGAACAGAGTATCACCTTCCTGATCGCGACGCACAATCAGGAATTGGCCCGGCGGTGCGACCGTAATCTTACAATTGTCGATGGAGCTATTCGGGAGATAGCTTGAGAAGGTGAAGATATATGCTTTGTCAGGACTGTAAAAAACGTGAAGCGCATGTGCATCTTACGCAGATAGTCAATAACGAGAAGATGACGTTATCGCTGTGTAAGGAGTGCGCGGCGGCGCGGGGGTTTCATTCGCCGCTGGAGAACGTACCTTTCCCGCTGGCGGAGGTACTCTCGGGAATGGCCGCCAACGTTCCGGCGACTTTGAAGGCGGAAGGCCGCGAGACAATCACCTGTCCGACCTGCGGACTGACATTCGATGCTTTTACCACGCAGGGGAGATTCGGCTGCGGTGACTGCTACGGCGCTTTCCGCGCTCGTCTGGAACCGATAATGCGCAAGATTCACGGCGCCTCGCTGCATCGCGGGCGGGGTCCGGAGATTAAGGTGGAAAAAGGCGAGACCGCCGGCACTATCTCGGTGCGCGAAGAAGAACGGCTGGAAGAGGAATTGAAGAAGGCTATCGAAGCGGAAGATTTCGAGCGGGCCGCCGAGCTTCGTGACAAACTGAAAACGTACAGGGAATCACTATCCGGGAATAAATAAGAGGGCAGAGCTTGAGCACGATGTTTGAAGATATGGCGAAAAATCCGGCGGCCTGGCTTTCCGGCGAAGGCAATGAGTCGCTGGTCGTTCTCTCAACCAGGGTGAGGCTGGCGCGAAATATCGCCGGATGCGGTTATCCCGAATCGGCCGACGAAGAAACCCGCAAGAGAATAATCAATTATTTCGACTCCTGTCTGGCACGTTCGAAAATGCTCGGCGAGGGATCATACTACAAAGCGTCGGATATCAACGAACTCGACCAGAACTTCCTGATCGAACGTCACCTGATTTCGCCCGCGTTTCTCAACGGCGAGGCGTTCAAGGCGCTGTTTATCGATCCCGACGCCCGCGTCTCGATTATGGTCAACGAAGAGGACCACCTGCGTATCCAGGCGTTGTCCTCCGGTATGGACCCCAAAGGTTCCTACGAAATGGCTATTAAATACGAGGAAGAAGTCGGGCGCTATCTGGAATTCGACTACGATCGCGATTTCGGTTATCTGACCGCCTGCCCGACCAACGCCGGAACGGGGATGCGCGCCTCGGTACTGATACACCTTCCCGGTCTCGTTCTGACTCGCGAAATAGACAAAGTCATTTCGCACATCACCCGAAGCGGTCTGGTTGTCAGAGGGTTTTATGGCGAAGGTTCCGATGTTCTGGGGAATCTGTTTCAGCTTTCCAACCAGAACACGCTCGGTATCAGCGAGGAAGAAATACTCAATCAAATAGAACGGGTCGCTAAGGAAATTATCGAAAAAGAAGCTGCCGCGCGTCAGCGGCTGCGCGATGAAGCCGAGGATATGATCGAAGATAAGATCTGGCGCGCCTATGGTATCTTAAAACACGCCCGCGTGTTGACCTCCGATGAGGTCATGAACCTTCTGTCAGCCGTCCGGCTCGGCCATGCCATGAAGATTATCGATTTTCTGAATATCGCCCTGATTAACGATATCCTGCTTCTGTCTCAGCCGGCGCACCTTCAGAAGTTCTATGGTTATGAGATGGATGCCAACAAGCGTGATTTCGTTCGGGCTCAGATGGTTAGGGAAAAACTCAGGGAACAAAACAAATAGCCGATGCAACAATTTCGGGATTATTTTGTTAAGCAAGAGAACAAGGGAATACAATAACATAAGGGAATATAGACCATGAACGAGATGTTTACCGAAGCTGCCCGAAAAGCGATTGAGTTCGCTCGCGATGAAGCTGCTCGCTTGAGGCACGATTATATCGGGACGGAGCATCTCTTGCTGGGTCTCATCCGGCTTGGCGAGGGTCGCGCTAACGAGATCATTTCCAATCTCGGTCTCGATACCGCTGATCTGAAGACCTCTATCGAAGAAGTCGTGCAGCCGTCGGGCGGGACCATGACCATGGGCCAACTGCCGCTTACGGCCAGGGCCAAAAAGACTCTCGAAGTCTCGGGTCAAGAAGCACGGGCGCTGAAGTCCAAGGATATCGACACCGAGCACATTCTTCTGGCGCTTCTCAAGGACGAAGAAGGAGTCGCCGCTCAGGTGCTGTCCACATATGAGATCGATTACAAGGAAGCTTACGAAGAACTTAAGAACATACAGAGCGGCAAGCCGTCATCGTTCAAAAAGAAACGCAAAAAATCCAAAACGCCCGCCCTGGATCATTTCGGCCGCGACCTGACCGAACTGGCCCGCCGCGGAAAACTCGACCCGATTATCGGCCGCGAAGACGAGATCGAACGCGTGGCGCAGATTCTCTCCCGCCGCAAAAAGAACAATCCGGTTCTTATCGGCGAGCCGGGGGTGGGTAAGACGGCTATCGCTGAAGGTCTGGCCCAGCGCATTGTCGATAACAAAGTACCGCAGACTCTCGAGAACAAGAGAGTCGTCACGCTCGACATGGCCTCTCTGGTGGCCGGAACAAAGTATCGCGGCCAGTTCGAAGAACGCCTCAAAGCGGTCATGAACGAAATCATCAACGCCAGCGATGTTATCATCTTTATCGATGAGATTCACACTATCGTGGGCGCCGGCGGCGCCGAGGGTTCCCTCGACGCTTCCAACATTTTCAAACCGTCGCTCTCGCGCGGTGAACTGCGCTGTATCGGCGCCACCACCATGAACGAGTACCGCAAGTATATCGAGAAAGACGGCGCCCTGGACCGTCGCTTCCAGACCGTTATGGTGGAACCACCGTCGGAAGAAGACACTATCAAGATTCTCAAAGGTCTTCGGACCAAATACGAAGAACACCACAAGCTGATTATATCCGATGAGGCTATTGAGGCGGCCGTGAAGCTGTCCAACCGCTACGTGTCGGGCAAATTCCAGCCCGATAAGGCGATTGACCTCGTCGACGAAGCGGGGTCGCGCGCTCACCTGGCCACTTACACGCGCCCGGGGGAGTTCGCCGAAATCGAAACCGCCATCACCGAGCTTCAGGAAAAGAAAGAGAAGGCTGTCAAGAATCAGGCGTTCGAGACCGCCGCGCAGCTTCGTGATGAAATAAAAATGAAAAAGGAAAAACTCGCCGAGCTTCAGAAAAGCTGGGAAGAAACGCGCAATAACGAAAAGGTCGTGCTTACGGCCGATGATGTCGCGACAGTGCTGGCCAAGATGACCGGTATTCCGCTGTTCCGTCTCGAGGAAAGCGAATCCCGACGTCTGGTGAGGATGGAAGACGAGTTGAGAAAGTCCATCGTGGGTCAGGAAGACGCGATTCGCGTTATCTCGCAGTCGATTCGCCGCGCCCGCGCCGGATTGTCCGACCCTCGTCGTCCCATTGGAACATTTATCTTCCTCGGCCCGACCGGCGTGGGGAAAACCGAACTGGCCCGCACCCTGGCGAATTTCCTGTTCGAGGATGTCGACTCGCTCATCAGGATCGATATGTCCGAATACATGGAGAAATTCGCGGTCTCCCGCCTGATCGGCGCTCCTCCCGGATATGTCGGTTACGAGGAAGGCGGCCAGCTGACCGAGAAAGTCCGTCGCAAACCGTACTCGGTGGTGCTGCTCGATGAAATCGAGAAAGCCCACCCCGATGTTTTCAACATCCTGCTGCAGTTGATGGATGATGGCTCGCTGACGGATTCGTTCGGACGCAAGGTTGACTTCAGAAACACCGTCCTGATTATGACCTCCAACATCGGAACGCGTCAGATCAGCGATTCCAAAACGGTTGGGTTCGATTCGCAGTCGGTGGATAGCTCCCACGGCACGATGAAGAAACGGATTATAGATGAGCTCAAAAAGCTCTTCAACCCGGAACTTCTCAACCGCATCGACGAAACCGTAATATTCCACGCTCTTGATCGCGGCCACATCAAGGAGATTATCGAGATTCTCGTCACCGATATCGCCAAACGTCTGGCCGAGAAGGGCATCAGTTTCAAGCTGACCGATGAAGCCAAGAATTTCCTGGTCAACAAAGGCTTCGAGCCGGCTTATGGCGCTCGTCCGCTGAAGAGAGCTCTGCAGAAATATCTCGAAGATCCGCTGGCTGAAGAGATTCTTCGCGGGCAGTATGCCGGCGATTGCGACCTGATTATCGGCGCCGCCGAAGAACACCTCACCTTCACCTTCAACGACAGCAAACAGGAGTCGCAGGAGAAAGTGACGAAATAGTCAGAGGTCAGGATAATATCGATAAAAGCAGGCAGCCGGATATAGTCCGGCTGTTTTGCTGACGGAGCGTACGCCTTTGTCTTTAAGTTGTTGTCAGATAAAAGATTATAATTTTCGTTTGCTTTTTTGTCGGGATTGGTTATAATTACAGGCTCTTGCGCCGATTCAATCGGCACAATTTGAAATAGGGAAAATTCGACGGAGTAAGATATGGCACACAAAAAAGGTGTAGGTTCATCAAAGAACGGTCGCGACTCTCAGGGACAACGCCGGGGCACCAAAGTCTACGGTGGTGAGACTGTCACGGCGGGTTCGATTCTGGTGCGCCAGTGCGGCACCCCCATCAGGGCCGGCTACAACGTTGGCACGGGTACGGACTGCACTCTCTTTGCCAAAGTTGACGGCGTGGTCAAGTATGAGCGTGTCGGTCGCAGCGGCAAGAGAGTTTCCGTTTACGAGATCGAGCCGCAGGCTTAATCAGCGATTTGATTGACGACACACAGAAGATTTCGGGTTGATTGAATAGTCGATCAACCCTTTCTTTTATTAATCCGCAAAAAATCGATCTTAATCGTGTCTGAAAAAGTCACAAAGCGATTGCACATGTCTTCAACCTTCATATATTCAGACTTATCGCTATGAGCAGACTTTTGAAAGACCTCAATCCCGACCAGTTTGAGGCGGTAACCACGACATCGGGGCCGCTTCTCGTCATCGCCGGAGCCGGCTCGGGCAAGACGCGGGTATTGACCCGCCGTGTCGCCTACATTCTATTCGAGCGGCTGGCCCAGCCGCACCAGGTGCTGGCAGTTACGTTTACCAACAAAGCCGCCGGGGAGATGAAAGAGCGCGTCAACGCGCTTCTGGGAGGCGAGATACCATCGCTCAACGTCTCCACCTTCCACTCCTTCTGCGCCCGGTTTCTCCGGCGTGAGGGAGAGATTCTCGGTTACGATAACAAGTTCACGATTTTCGACGACAGCGACTCGGAGACACTGGTCAAAAACTGTCTCAAAGATCTTGGTCTGACAGGCAGTCAATTTGCGCCGCGGGCGCAGATGCGGAAAATATCCAACGCCAAAAACAAGCTCATCAGCGCCGATACCTTCGCCGAGCGCGCCTCCGGATACTTCGAAACCGGCACGGCCAACATCTATAAACTCTACCAGAGCCGTCTTCGCGAATGCAACGCCATGGATTTCGATGATCTGCTCTTCAACTCCGTCATGCTCCTCAAAAACAGCGAAGAAATCGGCGAGCGATACCGGTCGCGGTATCAATACCTGCTTGTCGATGAGTACCAGGACACCAACCACGTTCAGTACCTGCTTCTTAAGCATCTGCTTGGAGAGCACAACAATATCTGCGTGGTGGGCGATGAAGACCAGTCTATCTACGGCTGGCGCGGAGCGGATATAAGAAACATCCTCGAGTTCGAAAAAGACTACCCGGGCGCTAAAATAATCAAGCTCGAGCAGAATTATCGTTCGACCACAGTAATTCTCGGCGTCGCCTCGAGCGTAATCGCCAACAACCAGGCGCGCAAGGTTAAGAAACTGTGGACCGAGAGACAGGGAGGCGACCGGGTGCAGTTGCTTCTGGTGGATTCGGCGGAAGAAGAAGCGATTGCGGTTGTTGACTTCCTCGGCAGGGAGCGGGCCGAAACGAACCTGAAAGATATGGCGGTGCTCTACCGCACCAACGCGCAGTCAAGAGCTTTCGAGGAACAACTCAGACGAAACAATATCCCATACCAGATAGTCGGCGGCATTTCTTTCTATCAGCGCAAGGAAATCAAGGACCTCATGGCCTATCTCAAGCTGATCGTAAACATCAAGGATGATGTCGCTTTGGAGAGGGTAATAAACTATCCCAAGCGAGGTATCGGCGCCAAAACTTTCTCCGACATCCAAGCTCTGGCACGCGAGCGGGGTGTCTCCGCTTACGAGCTGTTACTTAAACTCGATGAGATACCCGAACTGTCATCTCGCGCGAAACGAATAGCGCCTTTCGTCGAATTGGTCGAGAAGTATCGCCAGAAGCGAGACACCGAGCCGATAGATCTGCTCGCGCAAGACCTGGTGGAAGATCTCAGGTTTCTCGAGGAGCTTCGTCAGGAGGACGAAATCATCGCCCAGACCAAAATAGAGAACGTGGAAGCTTTCATCGAGGGCATGGCGGAGTACGCGCGGCACAATGGCGAAGCTACGCTTGAGAACTACCTTGCCGATATCTCCCTCTTTTCCGATCTGGATCAGTACTCTGAGGTCGAAGATAAAATCACTCTTATGACCCTGCATTCGGCCAAAGGCCTCGAGTATGAAATTGTGTTTCTGGTGGGTCTTGAGGAAGGTCTCTTTCCGCTGGCACGAGCGGTCGCCGAGCCGATGGAGCTGGAAGAAGAGCGCCGGCTCTTTTATGTCGGCGCCACGAGGGCGAAAAACAAGCTCTATCTGTCCAGCGCCACCATGCGCCACCGGTTCGGTGAAGTGGAGTCTATCCCGTCGCGTTTCATAAAAGAGATCCCCGAGAACCTTTTGGAACGCCACGAAAGACGAACACGTCGGCGTTTCGAATATAGCCAGGACCACGACCGACAGCGTGGATTCTTTTCGACGCGGCAGACGGCGACCCGCGATGAGAATCTCGGCGTCCACTACGATTTCGAGCAGTCGGAGTTAATGCGGGTCGGACGCATTGTCGAGCATCCCACCTTCGGCCGCGGCAAAATCGTCGGAGCCGAGGGATTCGGGGAATCGCTTACCCTGAAAATCATATTCACCGGGGTAGGGATAAAGAAAATCATGGTCCGCTACGCCAAGCTCAAAATAATCGGCTGAGTCTGCCCGCCGTCAGTTCAGAGGCATCAATCGCGAAAGGCGCATTCGGTGGCGGGCAATCAGCCTGTACACCGCGCGCGCCAAAAATCTCACTCCGGGAAGAAGCATGAATTGTCCCAGCAGTCTCGATTGAGGAAAGAGCGTCGCCAGAATACCGACCGCCTCGGCCCCGCGATAAATCTTTCCTTCGGGCGTGACCAGATGAAGTTGCTCGGCCAGTTTATCCTTAACCGGCATATTCGGGTTACGCGCCTTTAGTGCCTGTGACAGCGGCACCCGATTGACAAGCCCCAGTTTGTCCAGCTTAGAGATTTTTCCAACCGAAGACAGACAAACAGGACAATTATCATCGTATATCAAATGATACTGTTTCATGGTGTCTATAACAAGATTCTGTCCGGCAAGTTCTCGCTGGAGGTTATTGGGCATAGTCGCCGCTGACAACTTCCGGATGAGCCAAAGGCATTTCGACAGGGTCAGTAATAGTATGATTCCTATGAACATAGCGACCACTGGCGTCAGCGGGTGCCGAAAAAACCTTGTTAACACGCCCGGCAGCGCTTATTATAATAAGGCCCAACCAAACCCGAGGGAGACCGAGGCGTCCTCTTGAATGTATCGGGGATGTCAAAATTATTTGTGAAAGTCCGGATTTAAAAGGGCAAAGGGAACATCGCAACCGGCGAATATGTTTTAATCTATGAACATAGGTCATTTGCTCCGGTTGCGGCTACAGAAAGTGTGAACAAGAATGGCCGACCGGAAAAAAGAAGAGTTAGCCAAAAGAAAAGCGTTCGAGTCCGAGGCGTTGCCTCACATGGATGCCTTGCTGCGCACGGCTCTTCGTATGACCAGAAATGAAAGTGATGCCGAGGATCTGGTTCAGGAGACGTTTGTAAAGGCATATCGTTTCTGGGACAAGTTCGAACCGGGTTCCAACTGTCGGGCATGGTTGTTCAAGATCATGACCAACATCTTCATTAACGACTATCGATCGAAATCCCGATCGCCGATGGCTGTTAACGTTGACGAGGTCGATGACAACTTCCTTTACGGACAGTTGGCGACTGTCGAGTCGGCTGAAAACCCCGAACGCCACCTCTTCTCAAAGATCTTCGACGATGATGTTAAGAAAGCAATAGAGAATTTGCCCGATGATTTTCGACTGGTGGTGGTGTTGTCTTTCCTGGAGGGGTTCTCATATCAGGAAATCGCCGATATTGCCGATTTACAATTGGGAACGGTAAAGTCGCGGCTTCACCGCGGTCGGAAACTGCTGCAAAAAGAGCTATTCGATTACGCAATCAAGAACGGCTACGTCAAGGATAAAGCAAGATGAACTGTCAGGACGCCCTCGATTTACTGTATGACATAATTGACAGGGAAGCATCTGAGATCGATACTCAAAAGGTGAAGGAACATCTCGAGAATTGCCGGGACTGTTTCGAAGTCTACCGTCTTGAGCAGTCGGTTCAGGAATTCATAAACGAAAAAATCAAGCACGCTGCATCATTGCCCAAAGTCGAGCACCTCAAATCCAAAATACTGGATCGGCTCGATGAAATCGACAAAGAAAGTCCCGGCCGGAGACAACCCCGTTTTTTTAGGTTGACCACCAGGACGTTGGTTGCCGCGGCGTCGCTGGTGATTCTCGTCGGCGCCGGTCTGCTTCTGGCCGCGTTTTACCGTCACAACGGCAGTTACCTCCCGCTGGAACAGGCCCACTGGACAGCTACCGAGAATATGAATGTCTACAGCGATGGTGACGCGACCGCGCAAGTCCTGGCGGCCGTCCAGCGCGAATACGCCTATGACCTCAAACCTCAGGTGTCCGATTTTCAGCTGGTTGGAGGAACCTCCGAGGAAATCATGGGTATTCGAATGGCTCACTTCGTCTACGCCGACGACGACCGGTTGATATCGGTATTCGTGGCGCCGTCCGATGAGTTTGAAATCCCGTCGGACCTGAAGGATTCTCAGGTCGTCAGACACAACATTACTTTCTTCGATCACAATTGCCGGGGCTGTCGTCTGGTTTATCATCAGGTCGGCTCGCTGGTGATTATCACCGCGACTGTCGATCGCGACGTGGAACTTCTCGATTTCCTCCCCGGCGACGCCGTTGTCTGATAGAGCGAAGTTTATTATTGCCCCGCGGCCTCACGTGAATCTTCTTGCACTGATGATGGCCGTTTCCGATTATTCACGACTATTTATCCGCTCCAGAAATTTGTTCTGGCCCGCAGCGGTGCTTGCGATAACCGTTGTCGGCTCGTCGGTACGTGCCGATGACTATATGACCGACGAAAAGCAGCAGTTCCTCATCAGCGCCCAGAGTCATCTTCTTAATGATAGATTCGACAGCGCTCAGAAGACATTGGATTCGCTTGTTGGGATGGATTCAGCCGATCCCATCGGCTATCTGTTCAAAGCGGCTGTCTATCTCGCCCGGATGACCGATGCTGAAGAAGAACTTGACTCAGATGAATTCAGGCGTCTGGCGGACACATCGATATCGTTGGCTGAGATTCGGCTGGTGGATGCGTCGGGAAGACAGGCGGCCTGGATGTATCTTTGGCTGGGTCACGCCAAAGCATATCGTTCCCTGTGGGAGTCCAGATTCGGATCGTTTACGTCGGCACTCAAGTTGGCGCTGAATGCCCGGTCGGACTATGAGAAAGGATTTGAGTCTGACAGTACTCTTTACGATCTGTACGGTGGCCTGGGGATGTATCATTACTGGAAATCCGCCAAGGCCGGCATTCTCAGATGGCTGCAGATATTCAAAAATGACAGGGAAAAGGGAGTAGACGAGCTTTATCTTGCCGTAGACTCGTCAATCATATCGCGACATCCCGCCCGCAACGCGCTGATATGGATCTGGCTCGACATGGACAAATACGACTCCGTGGTAACCATCTGTGAAGAAATGCTCGGGCAGTTCCCCGATGGAAAGCTGTTTCTGTGGCCTCTGGCTGAGGCGCTTTACGAAAAGAAAAATTACGACGGGGCGATCGAAGTATACCTCCGACTAAGGGGGAAATTGGCCGTCTCACCCGGCAATTACTACAACCTGGTAGAGTGTGACTACAATCTCAACCGGTGCTTTGACAGGCTCGACCGGGAAAAAGACGCTATTGAAGCCGCCAGGAGGGTGGAGGATTACTACGATCTGATTCCTGACAAAACGAAGAGACGCCAACGAAGCAAGCTTGATTTTCTACGGCGCTTCGCAAGGCGCGTGCCATAGCCCCGGCTATTCCACCTTTGGGGCTTTCGTGGATTCGCGAAGTATCCTGAACGTGTTCATCTGTATGGTTTCGTCCGACCGCGTAACATTGGGCGAAGGCAGGTCATCCTCTTTGACCGTTTCGACGTTCCATTCCCCATCAACCCAACCGGCCGCGGTGTAGATAGCCTCCTCACCCACAAGTTTGTCGAGGCGGGCGAATACGATGGAACCGTATCCGAAGAAGATCACCAGAGGTTTGTCCGGTGACTGCGTCGGGGTAACCGTCAGCTTGGCCGTACGCTGTCCCCCGGCCAGAATATTAATCAGCTCGGTGAGGCTGCTGTGCGCGAGACTGCCGTTGGCCTTATCCATATCGGCAACTTCATCCTTCTTGGTTTGAAGTCTCTGCGCCAGTCGGTCAATTTTGGCCACCAGCAGCTCGAGATTGCCGTCGGTCGCGATAACATCTTCCACGCCCAGTTCGAACAACGACAGGAGCATGCCCGAAGGTACTCCGCTTTTCATGATGAAGGTAGGCGTCTTGTCAAAAGAGATTTCACGCATCATCAGCTCATCGAGGAAAGTCATCAGGTACGAGGCTTCGTTGTCGGGGGCAAGTATGATGATATCCGGGCGGCTCCTTTCGTACAACTCGCTGAATTTCGCGACACTGTCGGTGCCGATAATGCGATAGCCGGCGTTTTTGAGACGTTCCTCAACGGCCCTGGTAACATCGGGCATCCTCGAAAACAGCATGATCTGCAAAGCGTTCTGCGTGCTGTGGAATTTCAGAATCTCGTCTTTGAGAAGACTAATAAAGGCTTCAACGACCTCGGGTAGAAGTAAACTGCCCGCCTGATCGCGCAGTTTCTTCTGAAGGGTATCCAGACGATCCAGAGACAGACGCTCCGCCCCTTCGAAAGCGCCGGCGAAGATGTTGACGACGGTGAGGATGTTTCCGCCGAGAATTTCCACCGGCAGACGCTTGGTATATTTGCCTTTGAGGTCTTTGTACATGCAACGCAACATGGCTATAACGACCGGGGAATAGCCCAGCGATCTGAGCAGCTTTATCGTCAGCGCGGCAAGCTGATCACGATCCGTCGGTCCGCCGACGTTGTAATAATGACGGGCAACATCGTGAACATATGCCGCGTTCACGATCGCCAGACGGTCCTTGTAGGGTATCTGCATTCTGGCGCACAGTTTGTCGGCAAAGCTGCCCATCACACAGGTATGGTCAGAAGGAAGCTTGTCGCGGGCATTCAGCAGGTAGGTGTAGAGTTCGAGATTTCTTCTCAGCAGGTTTTCCTCCACCGGATGAACATCATCCTCGAGAAGCAGGGCCGAGGCCGACTCATAATACCGCACCACGGTATCGGGCGATATTTTGCGGAGGCGGTCGATAAGGTCCAGGTAATCGCCGGATACGGTGTCTTTTATGAACACCGAGTGGAACTGATGCATGCCGAGTATGTCTATGGCGTCATCGGCCGAGTCGCAGATCGTGACCTGGTAGTTGCCGCTGTGCAGCAAGGCCTGCAGATGGGGAGCGGTGGATTTGTCATCGGTTACCAGCAGAACATGATCGCCGTTAACCTTCGCGCTGTTCACCGCCGAAGCTGCGGCTTCTTTAGCTATCGGGATTTTCCCGCTGCCCACGCCGCCATTGGGAACCTCGAGCCGGACCGAATCGGCCATCCCGACTTCCTTGCCGAGATAATACTTGGCGATGGCGTTATTAAGGGCGATTTCCGCCGCGATATAAAGCTTTATCTTCTTGCCGCGAGTCACAAAACAAATCTCGTTGACGAGCGAATCATCGTTGGGATCCTCGCAGGCAATTTTCAGAAGATTGTTTTCGATATCATAATCGAACGGGACCACTTTGCGGGCGACCGCCAGTCTTCGTGGAATGAACTTGAGAATGATATCCGGAATCTCCAGTCTCGATAGCACCACACCGTCACACGCGAATTGAATCGCCAGGGCTTTCACCAGCCCGGCTTCGTCTATATCACCGTGATGCAGCAGTTGCGAGCCGAATTTTCCACCGCAGGACTTTTGTCGCTCGAGAGCGTGCTTGATCTGCTTTTCCGATATGAGACCTTCACTCAGAAGTATTTCGTCTAATCTGGGCTTGGATTTTTCTTTAACCATTACTTGCGCATTCCTCAGATGTTTGTTGTCCCGTTTTGTCGTGTATTGCCCGCGCCGGGGCACCCCGCTTCAAGAGGGGCATTCAGATCCATTGTCGCCACAGTGAAAACAAACCGCTCCGCGTCTGTCATAGCCGTACGAGGTTCCGAAAGAATAGGAATATACCGCTTTACATATTATCGGACAAATCCGCCAAAGTTTTAAAGCCGGCAGGGGTTTATGGACGACTGTTCATATTCTGAACAGGTCCGAAAACCCATCGGCCAGTTTTATATTGCGCCGGAAATCCGGCCGTCGTTAATTAGCCACGTGCCAAGAAGAGTAAAGAAATCTCCATCGATCTTCACCCCTCTGACGGATAACCTGATTTCAAGGCTGTCCAACACCAATCAGAGAGTGAGACGTAAAGTCGTTAAATACGGCTTCTGGTTTATCGGGATCGTTTTTGTCTATTCCCTTATGAGCGGGACATACGGGATACCGAGAATAATCCGGCTGGAGCTTGAGAAAAAACACCTGCTCGAGGCAAATCATCGCAACTTGGTTGACCTCGTTGATGCTTCTCGCGTCAAAAAGATGCTTGAGAGCGACGAGAGCTATATCGAAACTGTCGCGCGCACCCGCTACCGCATGGCCTATCCCGACGAGATTATCTACCGTTACCGGGGCCAGTAGAACGAAATGTCGCTCGAAAAATCCGAAGCCATTCTGCTCAAAGCCTTCAACTGGTCAGAATCATCAAGAACCGTCGTCTTCTTCTCTCAGGATTTCGGCAGAATCGCCCTGATTGATAAAGGTGGCAGGAGCTTCAAGTCAAAACGCGGCCGCCTTCTGCCGTTCGCCCGGATGGAAATCACTTTCTACCACTCGGAAAAAGAGACGAGAGGGTATATTCGCGAAGTTGAGCTTGTGCAGGCCTGCTCTTTGGAGGGGGAGGGCAGCCTGGGGCGTCTCGCCTATGCCTCCGCGGCCTCGGAACTTCTGAACCTGATTCTTCCCGAGGATGAACCCCAGAGAAGTCTCTACGGCTATTTTGCCTCGTATCTGGCTCAGGTCGAACGTGTCAGAAAAACCGCGCTGCCGGGCCTTTTTACGGCTTTTTACCTGCGAGCGCTCTCCCAGCTCGGTTATCACCCTTCGCTGGCCTACTGTGTGGGCTGCGGCAAGGAGTTGGGCAGGTTTTCCGAAGGGGGAGAATTGAAGTTCGCGGTAGAGCGGGGCGGCCTTGTTTGCGAGGCTTGCCAAAAGCCGGGAGAGTATTATATTGGCTTTTCGTACGATAGCTACCAGCGGCTGTTGGCCCTGCAAACCTCGTCACTGGCTGAAGCTGCCGAAATTGAGGTTGGGTTCGCCGAAGCCTCACGGTTTCTCGATACCCTGACCAAATTCCTGGCCAGTCAGACCGGGTTTAAGTCGGACCTTAAATCACTGGGATTTATCGAAAAGCTCAAAAACAGTCAACTGATAGGATAAACTACCAAATGGGCACGAATAACAACGACCTGATGGATAAAATAGTATCCCTGTGCAAAAGACGCGGTTTTGTCTTTCCCTCTTCGGAAATTTACGGCGGCCTCGGCTCGACCTGGGACTACGGCCCGTTGGGCGCCGAACTAAAACGAAATCTGAAAAACTACTGGTGGGACGCCATGACCAACCGGCGCGATGATATCGAGGGCCTCGACGCGGCCATCCTGATGCATCCTCAGGTCTGGCACACCTCCGGACACGTTTCGGAGTTCACCGATCCGCTGGTGGACTGCAAGAAGTGTAAGGCGCGCTTTCGCGCCGACCAACTGGAGCAGGCCCGCTGCCCCCTGAAACCATCGAAATCGCCCCTTGAATGCGGCGGCGAGCTTACCGAAGCCCGACAATTCAACCTCATGTTTAAGACTTTTATGGGGCCGCTCGAGGATGAGGCCAACATTGTTTATATACGGCCGGAAACGGCCCAGGGTATCTATGTCAACTTCCTCAACGTGAAAAACTCATCCCGTCAGAAAATCCCCTTTGGTATCGCGCAGATTGGCAAGGCCTTCCGCAACGAGATCACCCCCGGCAATTTCATTTTCCGGACCCGCGAGTTCGAACAGATGGAAATGCAGTTCTTCGTACACCCTTCCGAGGACAACCAGTGGTTCGAATACTGGCGGCAGCAGCGCTGGGAGTGGTACCAGTCGCTGGGAATCAAGATGGAGAAAATGCGGTGGCATCAGCACAGCGAAGACGAACTGGCCCACTACGCCAAGGCCGCCTATGATATCGAATACGAATATCCGTTCGGATGGCAGGAACTCGAAGGTATTCACAACCGGACCGATTTCGACCTGGGTCGCCACATGGAAGCTACCAAAAAGGATCTCCGCTACAACGATGATCGCTATACGGAAAAGTTTATCCCATATATCATAGAGACTTCCGCCGGCTGTGACCGCACCCTGCTGACTCTTCTGGTCGACGGTTACGATGAAGTCGAGATAAAAGGCGAGACGCGGGTCTTCATGCGGCTGTCGCCAAAAATAGCCCCCATACAGGCGGCGGTATTTCCACTGGTGAAAAAAGACGGTATGCCGGAATTCGCCGAAAACATCTACAACGAACTGAAAAAGCGCTTCAAAGTGTTCTATGATGTTTCCGGCGCTATTGGTCGAAGATACGCCCGCATGGACGAAGCCGGCTGCCCGTTTGGCATTACCGTTGACGGACAGACGCTTGAGGATGAAACAATGACGCTGCGCGACCGCGACAGTATGGAACAAAAGCGGATGAAAGTCGCCGAACTCATTGATTTTCTCGATGAAAAGATAAACGGGTAATCTATTATCCGGACACTGGCGAAAAAAGCGGCCCCTCGGCCGCTTTTTTCTTGGAATGAAAACATTGCCTTGTCCTCACAACGGCCGCGCCGGACACACCTCACCCCGGCGATTGGATACAGTCGTGCGAGGAGTCTTCTCTTTGTTAGCGACTAATCACGGCGCAAGATCGCTACAGGCACCAGGCGTGTTTTTCAAGAATCTTTGCGATGGAGTCGAGGTCGGGAAACATGGCCGCGCCCTTGCGACGTGGCTTATCCCTTAGATCGGTCAGGCTCTGTCCGTTAACGATTACGGTGGGCGAATCAACTGGCTCGTCGGATTCGATTATCTTGGCTAAAATTCCTCGCTCCCTGATAAAATTGATGACGAAATCCCGCGCCTTCAACTGGCGGGGATCCCTGCTGGAGTAAACTAAGCCAACTTCCATTTTGGTTTACCTTTGCCTCAATCTAACGGAGCTTTCTAAATTGTTAACAATGTCAGGTTGTTAAGTCAACAAAAACCACGGCGTTCTGCAGTTTATACGAACCCTCTTTGGGTTCGTTGCAGCAAAAGCGGCGGGGGACACTGATTAATTTCTATAATATGGTTAAGAGCGGTCGATGTCAACAACGACGGCGATTAATTTCATGTTTTTTACGTATATATGCCTTCGACACCCACAGGAAAATAATTGACAAGCCTCTGCCGTTCAGATATGGTTAGATAGCCAATACCTTTACAACGGGAGGTTTCATGGAACACAAGCTGCCCCAACTGCCTTATCCGAATGACGCCCTCGCGCCACACATCTCGGCACAAACGATTGAATATCATTACGGCAAGCACCATCAGGCGTATGTCAACAACCTCAACAAACTCATTGCCGACACGGAATTCGAAGAGCTTTCTCTTGAGGACATTATCCGCAAAAGTTCCGGCGGGATTTTCAACAACGCCGCTCAGGTTTTCAATCACACGTTTTACTGGAATTGCCTCAAGCCGGGCGGCATGACCGGCATCCCGGAAAAAGTGTCCGCAATCTTAAGCGACAGCTTCGGTTGCATCGACACCTTTCAGAAAGTGTTTACCCAGAGCGCGGTTACGCTGTTTGGCTCCGGTTGGGTATGGATGATCAAAAAGGATGACGGCTCGCTGGATATACTGGCTGGGCCCAACGCCTGCTGCCCGATCGCCGAAGGATTCAAGCCGGTACTGACCTGCGATGTCTGGGAGCACGCCTATTATATCGACTATCGCAACAACCGGGCCGGGTATGTCGATACTTTCTGGAAACTGGTTAACTGGGATTTTGTCCTGAAGAACCTGGCTTGAAGCTCGACTTGAGAGCGTTTAGCCGCCCGATGGGCCGAAATTTCGCATCGTTTCATCAAAAAGCTGTCGGGCATAAGTGGCTTTGTACGGGTTGTTTTCGACCGCCTTTTGATAATGCGTCTGCGCTATATCCACAAGACGTCGATCTCGCGTGACCAACCCCAAAATCTGGTATGATCGCCCGCAGACAAGATTCGTGTAGTAATCGTGGGGATACCGGGTGGTCACATAGTTCAGCATTCTTTCGGCCGCCCCGAAACGTCCCACCGCTATCAGCAGTTCTATGTAAATAAGATTCGCCGAACGGCAGTTAGGGCTGGTGGCCAGAAAACGCTCCATTGTTACCAGCGCGCTGTCTAGCTCTCTGAGATTATAAAGGTCAGCCGCCTTTTCGTACTCGGTCTTCTCGTACGCCATCGCCCGCTCGTTGCCGTAAGTCCCGCTTATGTTGTAAATCCTGACCGCATAGTCGCGTATCCAGTACATCGTTATCGGAAGCAGCCCCTCGAGTTTCGGGTACTGCGCCACCGCCTCTGTCCAGTTGGATTCATCGATAGCCAGATGAGTGATAGGCTCACGCTCCAACAGCGTGGAGTCCACCTCGGCTACTCCGAAAAGATGGATGAACGACTTGAGCTTGTTATCGATTGTCAGCGCCGGCGCATAAGGAGCGGAGACCACCGCACCCTCGCCGAGTATCTGACCGAGGTCCTCGTTGGCTCCGGCTATATCGTAGTTCTTTCTCGCGAGATGCTCGTCTATCCGGTACAAACCGAACCCGGTCGTGAACAGCACCAGCAGCAACCCGGCGATTGTCAGGTATCCAGCTCGGACAGTGACTGACTTTTTCAGCACCAGCATCCGCAGCGCCAGGACTATCGCCAGCGCGACCGGAAGGGTTGACCATGTTATTGCGCGCACCGGCGGGTTGTTGAGATAAGATGACACACTGACCACCTGATACAGCCCGTGCCAGCAGACAAAAAATAAAATCGCCCACACACCCCAGCCTTTGTTCTTCAATGCAATTGGTTTCGATTGATACAGTTGGTCCACCGCCGTGAAGCAAAAGAGAAAAATCACCGGCACCAAAAACAGGGCATACCGCATTGGGGAGTAGTTGAGCGGCATTATTCCCAGGATGATACATCCACAGGCGAACATCGCCAATCTCGACGCTCTCGAAAGACTCGCCAGAGTTTGTCCCGACAATAGATACATCGTCATCACCGCGCCGCCGGAGAACAGAAGAAGCACCAGGCTAAGGTCGCGATAGAACAGGCGATTCTCATACCCGAATGAAATCAGATGCTCAAAAAACGCCCACGGGCTGGTGAGCCCCGCCGGAAAGCCTCGCAGTCCGTAAGACTGCTCGCCGAAATACCCCATCACCGCGCTCAAATCCGAACCGTAGAGAATGAAAATCAAAACCACGATCGATACCGCGTAAGCGCCGATTGCCTGGAACACCCGTCTCCACCGATTCTCTATACCCGAAAAAAGAATCGCCAGAAGCAGCGCCGGAAGAAGCAGCGCGCCGAATAGCTTGCCCATGAGAGTCGCCACTGCGACCACCACCACCGATAACATCATACCCCACGCTCGCGCTCCCCATCGCGAGTAAACCAGAAACAGCAGCGCCATCAGAAGAATCAATCCGTTCTCCAGATACGACAGCCGTCCATAAACAATCAGAGTGATATTGATCACCCAGCACAGCGCCACCGCCAGCGATACCCACGGGCGATGTTCTTTCGCGACCGCCAGCAAAAACAAAAGCAGCCCCCCCAAGGACAACAGCACTCCCACCATATTGGCTTGCCTTTGCGAGACTCCGGCGACACTGAACCAGAGATAAGCAACCATCGATGTCAACGAGCGCTCATAGACTTTCCACCTCGGGTAATCGAACGGATCCCAGTCACCGAAAAGAACTTTGTTGCGGGCGTGATAAACATACTGGGCCGGATCGGTGGAAAGCGACTGTCCCATACCGGCGTAGTAGATGGGGGGATCGGATGTTAAATCCGAGGTCCAGAAGAGAAATCCACCGACAAGTACAATCGCGGCCAAGAGATACAGCAAACGGCTGTCGGTGAAAATACGCTTGAGCATGTGAAATTACTCTATTATCAGCGGATATTGCCCCGCGGCCTCGACCTGTCCGATAAGCATCGCGAAGACTCTTTCGGTTTCGAGGTCTTTTTCGAAATTCGCGGCGTTGGCTTCATCGATGGCTATAAACAGGCCGCCCGATGTTTGCGGGTCGAAAAGGACATGTTCGAGATTCTTGTCTATGGCGTTAACCAGTGTGTATTTACCGTCGAGAAAATCCCGGTTGGCGTTGGCGCCGCCGGGTATCATCCCGGCCCCCGCAAGTTCGAGCGCCTCTGGCAAAAGCGGAAGGAGCTCGGAATAGATTCGGATTGTGACTTCCGATGCCGATGCCATCTCGTACGCGTGGCCGAGAAGACCGTAGCCCGTTATATCCGTCGCCGAGTGCGCGTGGTGCTTTACCATAAGTTCGGCGGGTTTTCTGTTAAGCTGCGACATCTGGCGGATTACGATAGTTGTCAGTTCGGGCGAGACCCGGCTTTGTTTGATACCGGTGGTGATAAGGCCGGTCCCCAGCGGCTTGGTCAGGTAGATTTTGTCGCCGGGCCTGGCGGTGGCGTTGGTCAGGACTTTTTGCGGATCAACCAATCCCGTGACGGCCAGACCGTATTTAAGCTCTTTGTCTTTGATCGAGTGGCCGCCCACTATCACCGCGCCGGCTTCTTCGATTTTTTCCGACCCGCCCTTGAGAATATCGGTCAGGACACTGGCGGGCATACCACTGGGAAACCCGACTATGTTCAAGGCGGTAATCGGCGTGCCACCCATCGCGTAAACATCGGAAAGCGCGTTTGCCGCCGCTATCCGCCCGAAATTCAGCGGGTCGTCAACTATGGGCGGGAAGAAATCGACAGTCTGCACCAGCGCCTGTGAGTCGTTTATTTTGTACACCCCGGCGTCATCGGCTTTATTGAAGCCGACCAGAAGGTTCGGGTGGTTCGACTGCGGGATGTTTTTCAATGCTTCCGCCAAAAACTTTGGCGCCAGTTTGGAAGCTCAACCCGCGCAGCTGACTTCGGCCGTCAATTTAATGCTTATTTCCTGACGTTTGTCGTCCATAGGTTGATAAGGTAATAAATTGAAATGTTATACGCAAGCCCGGTCAGGTGCTGCCGGGTGGCAGGGTCAAACTTGCTTTGGCCCCGACATAGTCTTCGTTGTGCCCGGTGAATCTTCAGATGTCTTTGTGCCCGGTGAATCTTCAGACTCACCGGGTACCGGTTAGCCTCAAATTGGCTTTGTTTCGTCATTTTTCAGGGATCCCGAAATCATGCTACATCTCACTAACTGCATTCTCCATCGATAGTTATCGCCATTCCGCAAAGCCATTTCGGTGCATCAATTTTCGTGCTGTCCCGCCGGTGGCGGATCCCCACGTGACAGCTACGACCGTGTTCTTTTGTCGTGAAATGTTCAACCTCATATACGACCACCTCGCCTGCGATTTTACCCTGATGTTGTAGTGAAAATGCGGGGGCCGGGGAAGACAGCCTCGCCCCGAGTGCCTCATCCGCCCTCGACCGACGGGTTACCCGGATTTGTGGCTCTTTTTATGTCTTTTCCGTAAAGCTACATCGAAAAAAATGTTGCCTAAAAATTTAAAACCGCTATTCTGATTCTGAACTCAAGGGGCACCAACCTGCACATCAAGCTTTTGACTCAATCTGGCTAATATGGTTGGGGGATGGCGTTATCGTTTGTATGAAGCAGCACCCTAATATAGGAGAGTTGCATCATCGTTTTTCGATGTCCGTTCCTTCTTCCGAACGAATGAGAATCTATACCACCCGTTTGTTGGCAAATCCTGTAACCACATATGTCTTCCTAAGGAGGTGAAGTCGAATGAAGAAAATAATGGCCATCGTATCGATTGCTGTTTTTGCGATGTCAGCAAACGGTACGGTCTTTGCCACGAGGCCATTCGTTGCGGATTATGACTCACCATTGTCCTTTCATTCACTCCTGATGGGGGGCTCAGCCAAGCCACCTGATGACGCAGGTCATTTTTCGTACGCCATATCGGGTCTTTTTACAACTAAGTCTGACGGGATCGGCAACGGTTTTGGAATCGGCTTTACTGGCTTCTTTGATAATCTCCGGCCACTCGTTGCGAGAGCTGGCATAGATATAGTTATTTCATCTCTGGATATTGAAAATCTGCCGGAAGCCGATTTTGTTGTCCTTTCACCCACCCTGGATCTTACGCTGCGCAGGCCGGCCGGCCGATTACGGCCCTATGCTGGTGTTGGTATCAGTTTGTATTTCAATCACCTGTATCTCGATGAACCGGCCGATATCAGTATATCGGGGTACGACTCCACAACGCAGGCGCAGCAGATCGATATGGGATGGGGGATCACCCCGCATTTGCGCTTGGGACTCGTTATCCCTGTCGGGAAGAAACAGCATCTTGTGGTGGATTTTAGACTTATGTCTGCCTCTCACGACGCCGACATCAGCTACCGCGACCGTTACACGGGAGATGAGTGGGAAGGCACCGTAAACTATCGTGTGCCGTCAGTCTGGATTTCTGTAGGAATCATCAGTTCCCGTTGACTTGAAGAGAAACATGCGACCTGTAGAAGATAAGACGAAAACCCACGTGCTACTAACCGGCGGCGTGGTGATGTCGCATTACCGGGTTATCGAGAAAATCGGTGCCGGTGCCTACGACAGAGGGCATCTGTTGCTGGTGTCAATCGGAATAATCAGAAATATCGAAGCTTGCATCCACCCGATGTAGGCTTGAGAAGGGAGAAAAGGATGAAGACGTGGACTATTGTGAGCCTGGCCAGTACGAACGGATGGCGAAGCGCAATACGTAGAACCACCCTTCTGGCCCTTGTTATGGCCGCGTTCACTCCTGTCTGGGCGACGTCCATCACTGCTGCTGAAATCGAGTCCAAGGCCGACTTTCAACAGACCGTACTGGATAAAGCCTACCGTCATGAAAAAGCTGGCTGGGTTTATCTGCATATCGAAGGATCGGCGCGCGAGCGAGGGTATCAACATGGCTTTCTCTTGGCCAGGGAGATTTCAACGGGAATTGAGGCCATGCGTGGAGACTGGGAGTTCCGGAGTGCAACCGAGTGGGATTGGCTTGCGGAAAAGGCATCAGCGATGTTTGAGGGAAAGGTCGACCTGGAAAACCTTGCCGAACTGGACGGGATAGTGGAGGGTCTCCTGGCTGCGGGCGTCCAATACTCTCGAGCCGATATCATCGCCTACAATGCCTACCTGGAACTGATCTGGTACTGGTGGCCCAAAGAATTGAAAAATATTAAAGATGGGAAAGAGAGTCCCGGCAAACAGTCTTGCAGTGCCTTTATTGCCACCGGGAGTATGACAGTTGATGGCGGCGTAGTCCTTGGACATAACACAATGCTGGGTTACTGGATGGCGTTACCCAATGTTATCATAGATATCGCCCCGGAAAAAGGACACAGGATTCTGATGCAAACGTTTCCGGGTTGGATCCACAGCGGTACGGATTTCTTCATCACTGATGCCGGCCTGGTGGGAGCAGAAACCACGATCGGGGCCTTTGAGGGTTTTGACCCGGAGGGCATCCCCGAGTTTTCCAGGGTACGTCGCGCTACCCAGGATGCTGACTCGATTGGCCAGTGGTGCGCTATCATGAAGCAGGGTAACAACGGGGGATATGCTAATGCCTGGCTTCTGGGTGACGTGAACACAGGTGAAATTGCACGGCTCGAACTTGGCCTAAAACATGTCGGATTCGAAAGTAAGCGAGACGGATACTTCGTTGGGTCTAACATCGCAGAAGACCTGAAGATTCTTAGATTCGAAACTAACACTCAGGATACCGATATCCGCGGGACTGTTGTGGCGCGCCGCGTTCGCTGGAAACAACTCATGGCCCAATACGCCGGGAAGATCGACGTGGCATTGGGCAAACAGTTTGAAGCCGACCATTATGACGTCTACCGCCGAGAGGATCACCCTGGTGAGCGCACCTTGTGTGGTCATTGGGAACTTGAAGACAGACCCTTTCAGCAATGGCCGACGGTCCCCAACGATCCGTGGGGGACTTTGGACGCCAAGGTGGTAGATACAAAGATGGCCAAACAGATGAGCTTTGTGGCGCGATGGGGATCGGCGTGTGGAATTCCATTCGATGCTGGGGCGTTTCTGGCCGACCACCAGCAGTTCGAATGGATGAAGGATATTCTGCAGAGCCGTCCTTCGCAACCGTGGACTGAATTCAAGGCGGGCGAGCGGCAATGACCAGAGTGTCTGGCCTGCAATTGGCAGAAACGCCCCTCATAATATGCCTACGACCGCCAGGAGTGCCGCCGGGTTGGAGAGAGAGTACATCGTAGAAAATTCCCGGCTCAACACTCCGTCGGTGCTGGAAGAAAGTCGGCACAGGATAAAAATCGTTCGCGCAACGGCGAATTATTGTGAAAGGATAAACAATGGTGACAGATGCCGTGTACTATTTCAAAAAGGCTCGATCGCGGGCACTGCTTCTGCTGATTGGTCTCGTCTGCGTTCTTTTGCTGAAAGCTGAAGGCAATGACCGGAATGCCTCGGTGCCAATGACGTTTGGACCGGAGGTTTACACAGAGCGCCGTCTGGCGTTACTCGATTCGCTTGGCGACGGTATGGCCATAATCTATTCCAGAGGAGATTGGGGCGAGATGGGCTATCGCGCCGACGGGGACTTCTGGTATCTGACCGGACTTGATGATCCCGGAGCTATCTTGCTTCTGGCTCCCAGGGAGAAGCACCGTGCCGTGCTGTTCCTGGCCCCAAGAGACCCGGAAGAAGAGCGTTGGCTGGGCGAACGAGCGTCTCTCACTGACTCATTGAAGACGGCTCTGCAGGTAGACGATATCAATCGCACTTCGGAACTTGACTGGTGGCTCACAAGCCGCATCGGGCATTTGCCGGTTCTACACATGATCTCACGACCTGTAGGCCCAGGATCCGAAATCCCGCCAGACATGGCCCTCTACAGCAAGATTTGCGATCGTATACCGGGAGTCACAACGAAGAATTCTTCAAAGTTTCTGGAAGCGATGCGGATGCGAAAGAGTCCATCAGAGATTGCCGCAATAGAGAAGGCGATTGAAGTTACTTATCAGGGATTGATAGAATCACTACCGCTGATTCGCCCGGGTGTCTCCGAATTCCAGCTCGCCGCGAAACTTCAGGAATCGTGCAAACAGCAAGGTGCTCAGTTTGCTTCCTTTGCGCCGATCGTTGGGGCTGGAAGACACTCGACTGTTCTCCACTATGGACGACTTGACAAGGAAATAAAGCCGGGAGAACTCGTTCTGATTGATTTCGGGGCGGAATGGAATCACTATGCTGCTGATATTACGCGAACTTTCCCCGTAGATGGCAAATTCACGGAAGCTCAGGCACAAATCTATGATGTAGTTCTCGAGGCGCAGAAGGCGGCAATTGAAGCAATCAAACCTGGCATCACGCCAGACTCTGTTCATGCTATCGCCAGAGGTGTCATTCAAAGAGCCGGGTATGTCGATGCGTTCATCCATGGCACATCACACTACCTCGGCATAGAGACTCACGATGTTGGGGATTATTGGCAGCCGCTGGAGCCCGGAATGGTAATCACCGTTGAGCCCGGTGTCTATTTGCCGGAATCCGGGATTGGTATCCGGATAGAAGATGATGTCCTTGTTACGGAAAATGGTCACCGGGTCCTTTCAAACCAGATTCCCAAGGAGAGAACCGAAATTGAGCAGTGGATGGCGCTCACCGATCACTGAGTATCGGACCGGCGCTTGCCCCGGGTGGTCGGCCCTTTGGGTAGGTTAACGGAAACCTGACAAAACGTCCTTATTTCTGCTTTTTTGATAGAATGCTTAACGCGGGAGGATGGTTTTTGATGATTTCCGATATGTATCACAATAACGGCCAGAGTAGGGCGGGCCCGTCTTCGAATCCGCCATTGTCAGGCCCAAACAAAGTTTGAGCCTGCCACCCGGACGCGTCATTCCGTCCCCCTTTCTGTCATTCCGTCCCCTTTCTGTCATTCCGTTGAAAAACGGAATCCAGTGAGCAACGTCATTTCGACCAGAGGGAGAAATCTGATCTTCAGGCGATAGGACTTCTCGGAAGCCTCGAAATGTCAGCGCCAGCAAAATTGCCATATGCCCATACCTTTCATTCCATTACCACGATTTGGGTTTGCTTCGTTGTTTTTATGCTTTCGTGTGTCTTGTGCTCTCGCTCATGGTAAGCTCACGCCGCGGCGTGAGCCTACCAACGCGGGATCCGTTTGTACACTGTCGCGTTTGATAAATCAAACGCCTACGGATGCGCTCGAGATGTTTTCTTTTGTCAGGCCCAAACAAAGTTTGAGCCTGCCACCCGTCGAGATGTTTTCTTTTGTCAGGCCCAAACAAGTTTGAGCCTGCCACCCGGACGCGTCATTCCGTCCCCCTTTCTGTCATTCCGTCCCTCTTTCTGTCATTCCGTTGAAAAACGGAATCCAGTGAGAAGATGTCGGGTTACTTGGCGTGTGACCCTCGCGTTGCGAGGACATACCCGTCGGAACGCCGACCTACTGTTAATTTCCAAAGGGGTATATGAACCAATCATTGTCCGGCATATTCTTGACTTTCCCCAAGCGGTTACTTATATAAATCAACACCACCTATAAATGGCAAACAATCTATGTTTATGGCAAAATCGGACTTCGGCGACCGCGAATCCCCCTCCGGCAACTGCCGGTACGCATTCCACACCGAAAATTCGATTGCCTTGCCATTCTCTCACATTTTCAAAGGAGTCTGGAAATGCGCTGTGTCCTTACCCTTTCGCTGGGATTAGTGGCTCTCATATGCGTCACTCTGAGCACTCCCGATAATGCCCACGCCTACACCGGTGACCTTCGAATTCCCCCCGAAGGCGTCACACAGGTGATAACGCTGGTAGATGGTTCATCGCTGATCGGCAAAATAACGGAAATCCGCGCCGAACAGATCAAGTTCCAAACCGAACTCGGGGAAATACCTATCCTGCTGGCCAAGATCGATTCGATAAAAGAAACAGTTCAGGAAAAACCGAAGGTAGAAGAACCTACCACAATAGAAGAGCCCGCGAAAGTCGAGGAAACCCCGGCTGTCGAGGAGACTCCCGCGGCTGAAGAGCCAGTTGAGGTAGAAGAAGCCCCGGCCGTGTCGCCATCGACCGTAGCGACTGTGGATAGAAAAAAAGATTGGTTTCCCAACCCCAATCGCACCCGTCTGTTGATAGGGCCGACCGCGCGGACGTTGAAGGCGCGAGACGGTTACCTTTATGATCTGTGGATCTTCTTCCCGGGTGTGGCGTATGGCATCACCGACAATTTCATGATATCCGGCGGAGTGTCGTTGATACCCGATGCCGATGATCAGATGTTTTATATCATGCCCAAGCTCGGTTTTCCGGCCGCCGAACAACTCGATGTAGCCGCGAGTCTGATGATTTTCCGTCTCTGGGAAGAGACTTTCTATTTCGGTATGGGCAGTATGACCTATGGCACCGATGACCAGAGCATAACGGCCGGTCTCGGGATAGCGTTTAAAGATGATGAGATGGCCGACGCTCCGGCCGCCATGTTCGGCGGTGAATACCGCATCGCCCGTCGTGCTTCGCTGGTCGGCGAAGGCTGGTTTATCCCCGGCGATGATGACGGAATGCTGGGATTCGGCGCTGTGAGGCTGATGGGTGAGCAGATGACAGTGGACCTCGGCTTCGCCCTATCCTATGAGAATCAAAGCGATGAAGTTGACTACTATGGAGATCCGGAGGAAGATGAAGTGGGGTGGCTGCCTTATATCGACTTTGTCTGGAATTTTTGATTAGAGGCTAAAACAGTTGTAGATGGTGGTCTGTATGTATAAGGCTATAATCTATAATGGTTTACAGTCATTTTTGCGGTGGGTGGATGTTCGCGGAAGGTGAAATATAAAAAGCTATATTTTACTTTTTTAGCTTTACGGAAAATAAGAAATTCTATATTTTACTTTCGGTGCTTATGGATATAAGAGATTTCAATTCCGGCAAATGGCTAAAGGGGTACAAATACAAATATTTTCTGCCAAACGAAATAAACCACGATTGGGAAATTTCGGATTCCATACTCCAGCGAAAAATCGAGATCGTCTCTCTACGACTTGGGGAGCTCAACTCGTTCGCAAAATTTGTACCCAATATCGATCTATTCATTCAGTCCTACGTGATGAAGGAGGCGGTTACTTCCAGCCGTATTGAGGGTACCAATACGAATATGGAGCAGGCCTTTTCCGATGAACTCGACGTTAACCCGGAGCACCGCGACGACTGGCAGGAAACGAAAAAATATGTCGAGGCGACAAATGGTGCACTGACAAAGCTAAATAAACTTCCCCTGTCCAACCGGTTGATCAGAGACACTCACGCCACTCTACTCTCGCATGTGCGTGGAAAGAACAAGAGTCCGGGGGAATTCCGCAGAAGTCAGAACTGGATCGGCGGGGCAACCATAGACAACGCCATATTCGTACCGCCGTCCGCCGAACACATTGAAAACCTGATGTCGGACCTCGAAAAATTTCTGCAGAACGAGCACGTCGCCATTCCGCATCTCGTCAAAGTCGCAATCGCTCATTACCAGTTCGAAACCATCCACCCGTTTCTCGACGGCAACGGACGCATTGGACGGCTCTTGATTACGTTGTATCTAGTCAGCGTCGGGATGCTCGACCGCCCGCTCTTATATGCTTCCGACTATTTCGAGAAGAACAAGGGTCTTTATTATGACAAACTCACTCTGGTTCGGGATAAGCACGACCTGCTGGGATGGATACACTTCTTCCTACAGGCAATCGAGGCAACCTCTATCGAAGCCGCTGTTGCCCTGAAGGACATTCTGGCTCTCAAGGAGCAGTTGACATCAGGCAAGGTGCCGACACTCGGCAGGAAGGCAAAAAACGGTCAGCGGTTTCTGGACCTGCTTTTTGTAAGGCCGATGGTTACTGCCGGGCTGGTGAGCAAAGAACTCGAGCTGTCGTCGAAAGCAAGTAATGATCTTCTGCGTGATTTCGTCTCTCTTGGGATTCTCAGGGAGACAACCGGTTATAAGCGTAACCGGTTGTTCGAGTTCACCGACTATCTGGAGATTATGAAGCGGTAGACAATAAACAACCAATGCCAAAGCCGAAAATCAAGAAAGATGTCGAAACCGCGCTCGTCGCCGCCACAGGCGGAAACGATGCTCAGGGGATTTCGACCTACTAAGGTGATGGATGACAACACGGCGCATATCCGTCTTAAGAGAGGTAGATTCGTTATGTCAGCATTCAATCGAATATGTATCCTGTCCCCAGTTGTGTTGGTGATGATTCTGGCCGCGTCGGTATCCGGCGCCGACGAAGTATCACGGGACTTTCAAATGATTCGCACCGGCCCCGGCCTGTCGCTGCACAAGGAAATGTTCATGCTGCCGGTGACCTTCTCCGATGAATACGATGGCGCGCAGACCGAGGCTGTCTTTCAAATTAGCGCCAAACACCGCATCTTCAGTCTGCCGATCTATTTCGCCTACACCCAGATTTCGTTCTGGCAGGCTTATGATCACAACAACTCCGCGCCGTTTCGGGAGACGAATTACAACCCGGAGATGTTCTGGCGGACGGCGCGTTTCGAGCGATGGGGTGGACAGTTCGGCGCCGATGTCGGCTTTGAGCACGAATCCAACGGTCAGAGACCGCCCATCTCACGAAGCTGGAACCTGTTATATTTTTCTCCTTACTATTTCCGCGATAACGTTCTTTTGTATCTCAAACTTCGGTACCGCATCCCGGAAGATGAAAAGGAAGACCCCGAGGATGCGGTGGGTGATGACAACCCCGATATAACTGATTATCTGGGTCACAGCGATATCAACGTGTACTACCGTTTTTATCGCAATCATCTGTTGCATCTGATGGTGCGTGGGAATCTGAACACCGGCAACGGGGGGATGGTGCTGACATATTGTATTCCGATACCCAAAGCGGCCTTGAGTTATTTCATGGTGCGGGTATCACACGGTTATGGCGAGAGCCTCGTGGACTACAAGCAATCCCTCACCCGGGTGGGTATCGGCATATCGTTCTCTCGGTAACCAAAGCGCGATTTGAAGACACAGCCCTCTAAGTCACCCCCGCGAACGCGGGGGGCCAGTAGAGAAGAACCCGAAGCGGTTCTGCCGCCCGGGTGGCCCGCCCTTTGGGAGGGTTTCTCGGTTTGACAAAGGCGCCTGAATGCGCGTCATTCTAATATGGACACGAGCGGGAGGTATCGTGAGTAATCAGATAAACGAAGAGCGCCGGCAACGACCCCGCCATCGTCGAATCGCGCTGCCTTTGTGGGTAGTGTTGCTCGTGGCGACAACCCTCACATATACTCTTGGTGACGACAAACCTGAGGTTGTTGCCAACGAAGACGAAGCTATCGCGAGGGCCTTGATATTCACGGGCTTCGATAAGCTTAAAGGCTATCCGGGCGATGCCCTGCCCGAGGCAATGCGAACCTCGGTTACGGACGACAGCACGCCCCATGTTGGAAACATCATAAACTCCCGTGAGATATGGCGCGTGAAATTGCCCGGTGTTCACCTTTCGGCCATTCGCCCGGTCGACCGCGATTCCGAGGCGACGTTCTATATCTTTATTGACCCCGAAGATGGTGCGTTGCTGAAGGTTTATTCCATGTTCGTTGATACTGCCTATTCTGACCCAGGAACGCAACCGATCGAGCCGGTAATACCGATAAAAGTCCCTCTGATTACAGGAGATACCGCGACTGTGTTAACCTCCAGCGGTAGTCCAGAATACGGCGAGCGGGAATCCCTTTTCGGAGAATTCGGCTTTGAAGGTCTGCCGGACACCATGCCGGCGAAGTTCCTTGACGTCATGCGTCACAGTGGCCCCAACATGGCCAGAGCCATCAGCCTTGAGGCCGTTTATATTAACCAGCGTCAGGATGACTCCGGAAAAGCTGCACCGGTCTGGATAACGTGGCTGCACGGCTATCCGTGTAACATTCTCGATGATACTCGTGGATTACTGCCGGAGGACACCACCGTGCCAAGAAAGACACGCAGGTGGCTTTTCAATAAGGCGATTACATCCGACGGTCTCACGGGCGAGTGTCTGAAAGTGCAGGAGTCGGGGTGGGCTACCGGTACTGGAAAATTGACGGATTTCGGCTACAGATTCACTCATCTTGCGGGAGAGACCAAATCGATGGATGCCTTCTACGTGGAAGACCGATCACAGTTGTCGGTCCAGACCGATGTCAATGTCAAGTTGCTTGTGACCGATCCGCTCGGTCGGCGCACGGGAACGGATCCGGTTAGCGGAGAGTCCTACGAAGAGATACCCAGAGCAGACTACGACTATGAAGCTATTGGCAGCAGGATGGGTCCGGGCAGGCTCGAGAGCAGGCGTTTCACGGCAAGCAAGCCTTTCGACGGTGAGTATCGGTTGACAGTGGTCGGCGTCAATGGGGATGAGCGCCGACATTACGTGTCGATTCTCTGTTACGATCTAAGCAATGGGCGTTGGGATAGAGACCTTGGAAGGATTGCCCCCGGCATAGGCGAGACCCACAGTTACTGTCTGAGGTTTGATAGAATAGATGCCGCAAATTGTCTTGCGTGGGGCGGCTTCGATGGCGAGAGTAATGAAGCACCTGAAATTGACCGGTTTCTCTCCTATGTAAACATCTCCCAAACCACCGTTCCCTTGCGGTCGTCAACAACCGAATTCAGACTCATTATCTCCTACGGGCAGGCTATTGACCCCACTTCCTTTAGGGCTGCTGTAAATGGCTATGATATTACTGATCTGTTTTCTGCCTCGCCAAGCGGGCTGGGGGTCGTGACAATACCACTGTCAGCCTCCGAAAATACATTGGTGCTGAGTGTCGAAGGGGAGACATCAGATGGAAAAGCGCAGGACATCGACAGCCTGATTTTCTTGATCCAATAGTTCCCCATAGACTGAAGACCTTGTCTCTTAATCCGCGTTCGGTGGAAAGGCTTCGATTTAAACTTTCCGACATTTTCACCACAAAACCGCGGCAAATCATCCGCCCAGAACTTTCTAAAAGCAAACGGGGTGGCAGGGTCAAATTTGCTTTGGCCCTGACACACGCTTCGTAGGGGTTCAAAATTTTGAACCCCTACGGGATAATTAACAATTGACGATCGAAAAACAACAAAACGAAGCCAAATTTGGACATCCGGTGAATCTGAAGATTCACCGGGCACAATGGATTATAGAGGACTGCGCAGAAAAATACGGATACACCATCACGGCAGAATCCTTGACGGTTCCTGTTTACTGGATTCCGTTTTTCAACGGAATGACGCGGTCTTGTCGATCGCATCTAACGAGTTCCGTCAGGTGCTGTCCCCGAAAGTTTCGGGGATGTCACCTGACGGCGATCTAATCGAATGCGTCGGGTCACCACCCCCTAACGGGGTCCAGGACCCAACGCAACATTGAAAAATAATGAAACGAAGCCAAATGAGCGAAACGATATGGCTGATAAGAAAATACAAGGGACAATCAAAGACTGGAACACGCCTTTTGGTCGGAATCACGCGACCCAAGCTGTCGCGTGTGACTGGACTTCTGCTTTCGCAGGGGTGACTCGATTGAGGTGTTCAGAGCAAAAAATAACGAAACGAAGCCAAATCTGGATACCCGGTGAATCTGAAGATTCACCGGGCACAGTTTCGAGAAGATTCACCGGGCACAAATATCGAAACGAAGCCAAATCGCTGTAACCGACATACGTAGAAGTAATTAGAGAGGATTTTCGAAGACGCGGTCCACGTTTGCCCTCAAGTCTCATCAACACCGTTGACAAACGCGGACATGACCGATATACTTTTGACTGACAAAGAAATACGGAGCCGAGAAGAAAGAATCGAATGGCCAAAACAGTAACATTGATACCGGGCGATGGCATCGGGCCGGAAATAACCGATGCGGTTGTGCGGGTGATCGAAGCATCGGGGGCCGGCATAGAGTGGGACCGCCAACTGGCGGGTATCCCCGCGGTGCAGGAATTCGGCGTGTCTGTGCCGGATCAGTTGATGGATTCGGTCCGGCGCAATAAAGTCGCGCTCAAAGGCCCGCTGACCACGCTCGTGGGCAAAGGCTTCCGATCCGCCAATGTCACTCTTCGCAAACAGCTCGACCTGTACGCCAATCTCAGGCCGGTGAGGTCCATTGGCGGAATACACAGCCGGTTCGAAAAAGTCGATCTGGTTATCGTGCGCGAAAATACCGAAGACCTCTATTCCGGAATCGAGAATCTGATATCGCCAGGAGTGACACAGGCGATTAAAGTCGTGACCGAACGAGCCTCACAGCGCATCGCCCGCTTCGCCTTCGAGTACGCCCGCAAGAACGGCCGCAGGAAAATCACGCTGGTGCACAAGGCGAATATCATGAAGATATCCGATGGGCTGTTTCTCAATTCGTTCGAAGAAATCGCCAAAGAATATCCCGATATCATCGCCGAGGACAAGATTGTCGATGCGCTCTCGATGAATCTCGTGATGGATCCCACCAAGTTCGATGTCCTGCTGTTGGGTAATATGTTCGGCGATATTGTCAGCGACCTGGCGGCCGGACTGGTGGGCGGCCTGGGGGTGGTGCCGGGAGCGAACCTTGGCGATGAGTACGCGGTTTTTGAAGCGGTCCACGGTTCCGCGCCGGATATCGCCGGGAAAAATCTGGCCAATCCGACCGCGCTACTGTTTTCGGCTCTTCTGATGCTCCGGCATCTGGGCGAAAACGCGGCGGCGGATCGAATCTGGAAATCGGTTCTGGTGACACTGGCCGAAGGAAAGTGCCTGACTCGCGATCTGGGCGGCAACTGCTCGACCACCGAGTTCACCGATGAACTGATCAAGGAGGTTTCGGCCCGCGCAAAATAGACCGCCTTAAATTGGATAATAAGGAAGTGTAATGGAGATACAAGATGGCTACTGAAGGATTGTTGTGCTGGAGTTGCGGAAAACCGACCGGAATTATGGGGAGGGTCTTGCGCTCCGATAGCTGCACGAATTGTCTGGCCGATTTGCGGTGTTGCCGGGGCTGTCGCCATTTCGACCCCACTCGGCGCTTCCAGTGCCGCGAGCCTATCGAATCGAATGTCGTCAACAAAGAGAAAAACAACTTCTGTGACTTTTACCAGGCCCGTGACGCCATGAAGACTGCGGGCGGGATCACCCGGATCACCGACTCCAAAGAGGAGCGTAAAAAGCGGTTCGACGACCTGTTTGAGGACTAAAAATCGGCTCCGGCCAACGGCGGATGGAACTTTTGTTCACTAGAACTGTTTAAATTAATGTCTGTGGGACAGCAGAGATAGGTTGTTACCGGACATAAGGTTGAAAAGTTGTGGAAGTTAGTTAGTACCTTACGTATTACCTCCCCTATAGAGAGCCCCTGAGCTGGGGCTCTTTGTGCTTTATACCAGATACAACACGATCGACACTGTGATCAGCCAAAGGACAACTGTCAGCAGAATGGGGACATCGGTGATAAGCACTTTTGTCGGCGAGCCGCCTTTTTCCTCTTTGTGGATGAGGTAGAGATATCTGAAGATTCCATAGACAACGAACGGCGTTGTCAAAAACAGGTTTTCCGTGCCCAGCTTGGCCGATACTTCGGTCGAGAACGAGTAAAGCATGTACATCACCACCACCGCCGGCGTAACCACGCCGATTAGCTGGTCGAGCAGGTACGGTGAGTAGCGGCTTAGAATCTTCCGATGGGCGGCGGCGTTGTCCTCGAGAAACACGAGTTCATGCCGTCTCTTGCCGAACCCGAGGAAGAGCGCCAGAAGGAGAGTGTTAATCAGGAGCCACTTGGATGCGGGAACATCAATCGCATAGGCTCCGGCATAGGCTCTCAGGACGAAACTGACCGCGATAGCCATGACATCGACCAGGACAACATTCTTGAGCCAGACCGTGTAAAGCAGATTCAGGACGATGAAGGCTGCCGAGATGATGAAGAAAGTTGGGTTTATAAACCATGCCAGAATCAGGCCGGCCGCCAGCAGCATGGCCATGAGAGTCGCCGCCGTACCTCTTGAGATTTTGCCTGCCGCGAGGGGACGGTCTTTTTTCAGCGGGTGCAGTCGGTCTTTTTCGTAATCGATTATGTCGTTGAAAATATAGACCGAAGATGAAAAGAGACAAAACAGGACCGTGGCGCCAAGCGCGACGAGCAGTTTACCGGTGTGTGTCAATTCACCGGCGAAAATCAGCGGCGCCAGTACAATGCCGTTTTTCAGCCACTGGGTCGGTCTTATCAACTTGAGAATGGAGGAGAACATAGGCTACGATAAAAAATCCGCAATTTCGGTTCAAGTTAAATCTGTCGCCTGCAAGGCTGGGGGATAAGCTGATATAGGGCTTGTTTTTGTGCTTTAGAATTGAGTATAATTGTCAGGTGATACGTCGAAGACGTGAAAAAGCAGAACACAGCCACTATTGCCTGCTGGTGAACAAGTCAGCATCGGGTTACAACCAGCGGACAGTTAAGCGGCTGACCGAGCAGATTCGGTCCAACAACGGCTATTACACGATTTTTGAGCCTGATTCCGCCGTCAGGCTGCACCAGACGGCCCAGAAGGTGTGCGGGTTAAGACAATGGCACCATTCGGCGCCGCAGCAGTTGACCCGGCGCGGCAAGGTTACCGCGATTGTCGCCTGCGGGGGAGATGGTACTGTCAATCTGGCGGCGCAGAACGCTGTCAGGGCCAATCTTCCGATTGGAATCCTTCCGATGGGCAGCCTCAACAATATCGCCCGTTCGCTGTATGGCACTGATGACGCCGATGACGCTATCAAGAGAATTGTCGAGCGCAAATACCGCAAAATCGATACAGCTACTATTGACGGTAAGTTCTTTGTCGGGTCAGCGGGCCTTGGGTTCGCGCCTCAGATGGCCGAGATGCTTTTGGGCCGAAGAAGACCGCGCTTTTGTCTGGGATGGTCACAACTGGCTGCCAAAGCGGCCTCGCAAGTGACACTCAAGAAGACGGCGGTCCGAATCGACGCTTTCCGTTTCGAGTTCAGCCCGATTATCGTAAATATAAATCTGCTGCCCTACAGTTTCGGTTTGCCCCTCAGCCCGGCGTCGATTGTCGATGACCAGACAGCCGAGATTATTTTCAATTACGCTCAGGATTCGCAGCCGTTCTCGACTTTTATCCGCTTACTCTGTAAAAACAAGTACGTGTATGGCGACAAGATTAAGCTCTTCAGGGGAAAGGAAATCCGCATCGAGCCGGTCAAGGGCTTGCAGGTGTACATCGACGGTGAGATCATGGAATTGAGCGGTGATCAGGCCGATGTGAAGATAAGCGATAAACAGTTGAAAGTGTTTTTCTGATTGATGCTCAAATATATCGTCATATTGTTGACATTTGCGCTCGCCGGCGACGCCGTTTCCCAAATTGACAGCACCGGCACTGATTCGACCGTGGTCGCCGACACTCTCATATTCAACGATCTGGGGCAACTGGGGCACGCCAATCCGGTGACCAGTCCGGTGAATTTCGAGAAGAAACTGACTCAGAACCCGACTGTGGGTCTGTTTAAGTCGATGGTTGTTCCGGGCTGGGGGCAACTGGGCAACCGCAGGTATTTCAAGGCAATCCTGTTTGCGGGGCTCGACGGCTGGTTTATCGGGTCGGCCATTCACTACGGTCAGCAGGCTTCCGATTTCAGAGACAAGTATGAAGCCGCCGAGGACCGCGATCTTCGCAACGATTACTACGATCTATACAGCGATCGCAAAGATGAACGCAACAAATTCACCTGGTTTGCGGTTATCGTGACGTTTATCTCTATGTTTGACGCTTACGCCGACGCCCACCTGTCGGGCTATCCGACGAAGCTGGGTGATGGTGAGTTGTCACTTGATTTGAAGCCGCTCGAGAGAGAGAACTTCGTCGCCTGTCTGTCCTACCGGTTTTAATCTTGGAGAATGAAATTCTTTACGTCCAGACCGTAACGTTGCGGGTCTATTTTGCGGACAATACTTCGACCGGCGTTTTCTTCGAGAGATAGATCGACCCACTGCGGCTCTTGGAGCAAACCGTCCTTGTTGCCAACTATCTTGACATAGGGACGCGCCTTTTCAGTCTCGTGGTTGGTGAGTACCAGGGCGATCTCATCGGTGTTGAGCAGCACGACCGTGCCAGCCGGGTAGATTCCTATAATGTCGTTGAAGATTTTAAGAAGGAAAGCATCGAATTTCACGTTCATCTGGTAATGCATCTTCTTGAGGACATCCTCCGGTGGAATCGGTTTGCGGAGGTAGATTCTTCCGGACGTAAGGGCATCGAACGTATCGACGATCGATATGACTCTCGAGAAGAGGTTTATCGGTACTTTTTGATAGCGCAGCATAGGATAACCGGTGTAGTCGTTATTGATGTGGTGCTCGAGAGCGGCGCGAGCCGCCCGGGCCGTGTGGACATCGAATTTGAGGTTTCGAAGAATGGTCTTGGCGCCCAGTTGCGGGTGAGTTTGCATCTGAATCCAGTCATCTTCATCGTAAGCATCCGGTTTGCGGATGAGGTCAGCCGGGAGTTTAACTTTGCCGATATCGTGAAACAACGCCGACATGCCCAATTGCGACAGGCGGGACCGGTCGAGTCCCAGCCTCACGCCGAGGGTGAGGGAGTAGACGCAGACGTTGGTGCAGTGGGCGTAGGTGTAATCGTCAAAATCCTTGATAGCCGTCAGTTCGATCAGGGAGGATTCATCGCGGGTGATATGATCGATCAGGGAGTGCACCACGCGCTTGGTTTTGGAGATGTTGATATCCCGGTCATTCTGGGTGTTGACCATGACCTCCTGAACGACATTCATGGCTTTGAAAAACGATGTTCGGGCGTCTTTTCGGAATTCACGACGCAACTCCTCGGAAACGGCCTCACCGCAGTTGGCGGACATCCGCGATAGAAGCTGCACGCTGGACATCCTCTGGGCTTTCAACTGCTCCGACAGTGATTCAAGATTCTCGCAACTCGGTTTTATCTTCGAGATGAAGGTGAAAAACTGCTCGATTTCTTCCAGGGTGATGCCGGGAGAGAAGCGAACGCCGCCCACGCCCAGGGTTTCCCACTCGTTGACGACGGTTATGGCCTGCGACGGGCCCTTGTCGTCGAAGCGAACCATCTTTTCGTTGACGAAGTATCTTCCGGCGATGGATTTGATGAAGACGGTGTTGGACTGTTCGGCAACTTTAACAAGTTGGTCATGAAAGGCCGCGGCCTGTCTTTTGAAGGTGGCGTTGCTTTCATCGATAATCCGCGCCGTCTTGTACAGTACAAAGAAGGCGGTCAGAAGCCGCTGCTCCTGTTCCCCGGCGAGAGATCTGTTGACGGGTTCATTCTTGACAGCTTCCATCAGTCGCCTCCGTATTTCAGGTCCCGACGTCTGTGAAGGGCGTCGTCGGCCTGTCCTTTTATGTCCGGTCGCCAGTTCCGGGAGAGCCTGAGGAGTATCTGCTCGGCTTTGTCACTGCGATTGATAATAAGGGCCTCGAAAGCGGCGCTTCGGAGAAAAGCCAGGGTGTGGTTTCGCCAGGGATTATACGTCGTGATGAGTTCCGTGAGATATCCCACAGCCGCTTCACCCCCGAGTACGGAGAAAGCGTTGAGCAGCGACTGCTGATCATCCTCTTCCAGCGCGGGGAATTTATCATCGTTAATGACCTCGGTCACGATGTCAAAGGCCGCAGGACCGCGACGCGAGACGATTGAATTGACCGCCGTTCTGCGCACCTGCGGGTTGGGATCGCTGATGGCCGCTCTAAGCAACGGCAGGACTTTCTCGTTGGCGCAATCCTTCAACAGCAGCACCAGCTGCATCCTGATCTCCGCGTCTTTGTGCGTAATTATTTTCGAGAGATAGTTCAACGCTTTATCGTCGCCGACCTGGGCAAGGATCGACATGGCGTTCACCACGACATCGCCGCTCTTATCGAATATTCCTCTGGCCACCAGGTCAATGTTTTCCTTTCCCCGATCGGCCAGGAAATGCAGCACCGCGTTTTTGTGATGAGCGTGCTGAAGGTAGGCTACGATGGAGGTAATATTGTTCATGGCCTCCCAGCCGAAATTACTCAGGTACTTCTTCAACTCGGCATCATTGATCTGCGGATGAGCGTTGAGTGATTCACCCAGGGCTTCCAGGCGGCTTCGGCTTCCGGCGGTAATGTGAGCTTCTTTCAGCCGGTCGGCCCAGGCTGGCTTTTCCCTGCGGATTCTCGCATCAAGCAACTTCATGTGGCTCAGAAGCTGACCTGCCTCCACGAGCTTCGCCTCGCGGATAAATTCCCCCATCACCTTTTCGCAAATCATAACGGTTTCGCTGAATCCGGACAAATCCGATTCCTGAAACATCATCTCCTTGAGAAGTTCGACGGTGGAGATGTAAGGCTCAAAGGCGGCGTCTCTTTCAATCAGATCCCGGATGAATTCTTCCTCTTCTTCCGACAGTTTGAACTCATCGTTGAGAATGAGGGCCGTGTTGGGCACATCCTTGAATTTACCGGCTTCGCCCGGCGAATTTTTGGCTCTGCCCCGGAAGGCATCTACAATCGCCACCGAGGGCGAGGAGTCCTCAAGCTCAGATACATGGAGTCTCGAAGAATCGCTTTGCTCGTACGAACCGCGGTGTGGAGCGTAGTCACCGATCCTGATTCCGCCAACCGGTGATGCATCCAGTGGTTGCTCACGGCCGCGAATTTCGTTCGGTTCGAAAACGTCGGAGTCTTCCAACTGTGATGATTCCCATTTTCCGGAATCGGAGTCACGGTTGAAAATCTGATAGTAGTCTTCGGAGCGGTCGGCGCCGAATATCGACTCCTGCTGGGCATCGGCGCCGCCCGAAGAAATATATTTCTGAAGGTCAAAAGCGTCGTCGTATTCAGAAAGGGATACATCCTCAAGTGTCTTCAACCGCACGCCGGATATCCCGGCCTCCCAGACGAGAGCGGCCAGGTCCTGGGAGATATCGGGTGTGTTGACGTAGCGCTTTATGACGTCGAGAAGCTTGTATGTCTCGAGAACATCGAGACCGGGCTTGAAGGTAATCCGGGTGATTCCGGCTTCATAGAATATCGAAGCGAGATTTTCTTCTCTGGAAGGGCTGTGAAAAACGGTATCCCCGAGATACGTAATGAAATCCTTGTGCACGTCAACCGCGATCTCACCGTGCTCGTCGACAACCGATTCAAGCTTCTCCGCAAACGATCTTCTCAGGCTCTGAGGCAGGGGGTTGTTTTCCGGATACATCGATACGACTTTGATGACTTTGAGCAAATCCTTAAGTATCAATGATATGTCTTGTATTTTCTGGTTGCCGGTTGTCATATATGTATTCGGGCGCAAATGTATTTATACCTTTATTTTATCGGCAAATTAGTCTGTCATTTGAACTTATCCGGCAATAAAAAAGCCCGCCAAGAAAGCGGGCTTTCACAAGTATCGGTCAACGGCTCAGAGCCGTTCAATTTTCTGCCGTCCCTTTTTGACCTTCTTTGTGGCGTTGCGGGTGTCAAAGACTCCCTTGCAGTTTTGCACGATCCATTCATAATCATACTGGGTATGATCCGTTGCGATGACGACCAGGTCCACTTTGCTCAGAAGGTCCCTGGTCAATTTGCTGGAACGGTGGGTGTGACCGTTGAAATTGAACTTCGGCACGAAGGGATCGTTGTAAAGCACTCTGGCGCCTTTTTTCTCAAGAAGGTTGATGACGTCGAGGGCGGGCGACTCGCGCATGTCTTTTATGTCGCGTTTGTATGCTACGCCAAGCACGAGAATACTTGATTTGTTCAAAGCTCTGGCAAATCGGCGATTGAGCATGGCCGTTACCCGTTCCACCACGTATTCCGGCATGTGACTGTTAATATCGCCCGCCAGTTCGATGAAACGGGCATAGTAGTTGAGTGATTTCAGCTTCCACGAAAGGTAATGCGGGTCAATGGGAATGCAGTGCCCACCCAGACCCGGGCCGGGATAGAAGGGCATGAAGCCGAATGGTTTGGTCGCGGCGGCGTCGATTATTTCCCACACATCCAGATTGAGGCGGTCGCACATCAGAGCTACTTCGTTAACCAACCCAATGTTTACCGAGCGGAAGGTGTTTTCGAGCAGTTTAACCATCTCGGCGGCCTGCGTGGACGAAACCGCGTGAACGTGCGGCATAGTCTGTTCGTAAAATGTCCTGGCGACCCTGGTGCAGGTGGCGGTTATGCCCCCCACCACTCGAGGAGTGTTCTTGGTCGTGTAAACGGCATTGCCCGGATCGACTCGTTCCGGAGAAAAAGCCAGAAAGAAATCGACGCCGACCTTCATGCCTGTTTCGGACAGCAGGGGAAGAATCAGGTCCTCGGTCGTCCCCGGGTAGGTCGTCGATTCGAGCACCACCAATGAGCCCTTGCGCATGTGCGGCTTGATACTGTTTATGGCATTGAGAATGTAGCTGACATCGGGGTCTTTGGTTTTGGACAGCGGGGTAGGGACACAGATCGAGATCGTATCCATCTGGCCGATCAGTTTGAAGTCGGACGTAGCCTTGAATCGTTTCGATGCCACGGCTTCTTTGACCACCTCGTCGCGTATATCATCGATATCCGATTTACCGGAATTCAACAACTGCACCTTCTGCGGGGCGATGTCGAAACCGGTGACGGTAAATCCGGCATTGACAAGCTCCATGGAGAGCGGCAGACCCACATAGCCGAGCCCGATCACGCCGGCCATGGCTTTTCTTTCTTTTATCTTTTTCAGCAGGTCGCCGGCCAACTGATTTTGCTTCCCTTGCTTTTCTGTCATATCTTTTTCTCCTGAAGGGGATTTTATCAACCCACAATTATGTTTTCTGTCTGAAGAAATCAAGTGTATCTTGTAACGTTTCATTCAGATCATAGTTGCTGCGGTAGCCCAGTTTTTTCGCGGCCAGAGTGTTATCGCCTCTGATTACCGGGATATCGCTCGATCGCAAAAGAGCCGGATCCACCACTATATCTATCTTCATTTTCGACAATTTTATCAAGCGTTGAAGTACCGATTTGATGGAAACCGCCTTTCCCGAACAGAGATTGTACGCCTGTCCCACGGCGCCTCGTTGGGCCAGCAAACGGTAACCGCGAACTATGTCGCGAACATCGGACAGGTCCCTTTTTACCGATAAATCGCCCACCCGGATGACCGGTTTGGACCGTTTCTTTTCGATCAAAGCAATCTGCCTGGCAAATGACGGGATAACGAAGTCCTGACTTTGCCTGGGCCCGCTGTGATTGAAAGAACGCGCGACTGTTACCGGAAGTTCAAACCTTTTGAGATAAGACAGGCAGGCGAACTCAGCGGCCGCCTTGGATATTCCGTAAGGTGAGATGGGGTTGAAGGGCTGTTGTTCGGTCAGGGTCTTGTTTTTGGGTGAAAGGACGCCGTAACAATCGGATGAGCTTACGAATATGAACTTTTTGAGATGCTTGAGCCTCAAGGCCGCGGCGAGCAAATTCAAAGTACCGTCGAAATTAACCCGGTAGACCAGCCGTTCGTTGGCGAACGATTTACCCACCGAGGCGAAAGCGGCCAGATGGAACAGGTAATCCGGCTTAAGGCGCAGGGTGACCTGCCGGCACCGGTCGGCGTCAAGGATATCGAGTTCGGCCAGTTTGATGTCCTTTTCGATAGTGGCAAGATTGCTGCTTGATTCTCCCGGGGCGAGGGTGCCGCATACGATGTAGCCGCACCTGAGGAGTTCTTCGGCAAGATGCGAACCGGCGAATCCGGCGATGCCGGTTATGAAGGCGACAGGTCGTTTCATCTTTTCGCTTCGGTCAGCCGCTTCATATCACTGTCGACCATCATTTTTATCAGTTGTTCGAATGACACTTCAGGCTGCCATCCGAGTTTCTTTTTTGCCAGCGAGGGATCACCCAGCAGCAAATCCACCTCGGCCGGCCTGACAAATCTCGGGTCGGTGACGACGTACTTTTTGTAGTCTATGTCGACGTGAGCGAAGGCGAGCCTGACAAAGTCCTCGACCGAATGAGTCTTGCCGGTAGCGACCACGTAGTCGGCCGGTTCGTCCTGCTGAAGCATCAGCCACATGGCCTTCACATAGTCTCCGGCGAAGCCCCAGTCTCGTTTTGCGTCAAGATTACCCAGAGCCAGTTTATCGGCGAGGCCCAGCTTGATCCGCGCCACACCATCGGTAATTTTGCGCGTGACGAATTCCAACCCGCGACGGGGGGACTCGTGGTTGAAAAGAATCCCGGAACTGGCATGGATATTATAACTCTCACGGTAGTTGACAGTAATCCAGTGGCCGTAGACCTTGGCCACACCATAGGGCGACCGCGGGTGGAAAGGAGTAGTCTCTTTTTGCGGAACTTCTTTGACCTTGCCGAACATTTCCGATGACGATGCCTGGTAGAACCTGATTTTCTTATCCACGAGCTTTATTGCCTCAAGTACCCGGGTAACGCCTATAGCATCGAATTGCCCGGTGACGACGGGTTGGTTCCACGAAGTAGGTACGAACGACTGGGCCGCCAGATTGTACACTTCGCCGGGACGATGTTCTTCGATTATGTTCACTATCGAGAGCTGGTCGAGCAGATCCGCCTGCACCAGCGTTATGCGGTCCTTGACGTGGTTAATGCGCTCGAACGACTCTGTCGAAGAACGGCGGACCATACCGATGACCTCATAGCCCTTTTCAAGCAACAATTCGGCGAGATAGGAGCCATCCTGACCGGTGATTCCAGTTATTAAAGCACGCATCGAAAATATCCTTTAAAATCTACAAATTTTCACATATGTTGTTTTGTAACATAGTATTTATCAAGGTCAATCGGAAGGATTGAATATAAGTTTTACCGTAAATCAGGTCAAATGTATTAATTTTTGAGCCCCTGGCGCCGTATTTCGGGCGGGATTTATAAGATACTGCCGGTAAGGTACTTGCCAGAGGGGTTTATGAAAAAGATAGTTGTCGGCTGGACCATTGTGATTTCGCTTTTGAGTTTCCACGGCCGGGCATATACATATCAGAGAGGAGTCGAAGTGTCTTCAGAACATAGTTCCGCCGATTCGCTTCTAACCGAAGCAGACAAGATATTCCAGTCCCGTGACTATCAGGCGGCGCTTGATGGCTACGCCGAAGCTCTCCAACTGGCCAGAGATGAATTCAACCGCTCGATAGAGGTTGAGGCACTGGCGCAAATGGCCCGCATGAAACTTTTGCTGGGCATGAAAGAAGAGGGGCGGGACTATCTCGAGGAGGCGGCTTCGAGGGCTATCGACACCGATCCCATGGGTTGGTCGCGATACCTGGGAGTAAAAGGACGATTCCAATGGAAAGACAACGATCTCGAGTCCGCCCGCAAGACTTTCGATGACCTTTATACTTTCTGCCATCTCAATTCTCTGTGGGGACGGGCAATTGACGCCGCCAATATGCTCGCGATCGTGTCGGCGTCGGTCGATGAGCAAATTGAGTGGAGCAAACGCGGAATAGAAGCCGCTCAGACGGCCGGTGAGGAAAGTTGGCTTGGTCCGTTGTGGAACAACCTCGCCGCCACATATTATGATGAGAAGAGATTCGACTCGGCGTTGGAATGCTATCTCAAGGCGCGCGAATATCACTGGCGGTTCTCCGATGAACCGGGCAAACTGCTCGCTGATTACCACGTGGGGATGACTTACCGGGCTCTTGGGGATATCCAGAACGCCATCAAGTGGCTTCGCCCCGTTCTTGCCTGGGCAGAACGAATGGAAAACGCCTCGGTTATCGGTCAGACCAGCGAGGATCTCGGTGAGATCGCCATCGCGGTTGGCAATGAATCCGAGGGAATCGAATTGCTCAAGACGGCGCGGGAGAATTACCTTGCGGCCGGGTTTGATCAATCGTGGCCGGAGGTCTGGGAGAATATCAATAAGCGGCTGCAGCAATTGGGGCAGTGATTGACCACTAAAGGTTCCTTCTCCTTAAGCGTTCAATTCGATTCGCGAACATTCGGGTTTTACTCAACTCTTCAATTTTAACATAAAAAAACTTGAATGCTGTTTTGAGCGTCATTATTCATACTACCTGTAGCAGAGTGTTCAAACCCTTGATTTGAGGAGAGGTAGCATGTTAAGATCAGGTATAGTCATCGGTCTGGTGGCTTTAGCCATGTTTATTGCGGCCGGATGCGGTGACGACGATTGTCCGAGTTGTCCGACCAACGTTGACACGCTGACGGTGACAGATACGGTTGAGGTACCGCAGGAATTCCCGGCTTATGTAAGCGCCTACCTTCAACTTGACCCGTACGCCTATTTCAACGCAGACATTCTTGGCAACGGCGGCGCCAACCCGTGGGCGGATTCATTCGCGGTGGGCGAGACAGTAGTTAGCTATATCGATGCCAGCTACTGGTGGCATGAAGCCGAGCCCTATTTCTGGATCGAGTGGGAAGAAGGAGGTACTGCTCCGTATATGTACGAAAGCGGCGACCTTGCCGCGGTCACTATTTGGGGTAATGACGGCATGTCGAGCACAGCCAGTGTTGTGATACTGGATTATGACGCTGATGCATCGGTAATAATGGTACCGTCCCTTTATGACACCAGCGTGTACTACGGCAACGATATGGAATTTGCCTGGAGCCGGGTCGAAAACGCCGAATGGTACGGTGTCGAGCTAAATTACCGCGTCGATACCAGCGGTACGGGGCAGTTCAGGTGGTACAACGTGTATACCTATACCTATGACACCACCATGATAGTTCAAGACACGATGATGGGTTACCCGGTCGATCGCGTACACATCTATGCTCTTCCGACAACCGGGCCGGATCCGGAATCGTACACGGGTAACTGGGAAGGTGATTACGCCACCGGAAAGCTCTACAGCATAAGTTATTACGCATATGCCGTGGTTTACTTCGAGAACGAAGGCCCTACTTACAAGGCGGCTGTCGATCGCTCGGCCGAGATACCCGCGAAATCTCCCGGTGAGATTATTGAAGCTGTTTACGAGGCTTACAAGTAGAAGAAAGGTACTTCAGTGCGCCGTAGCCGTCGCGAATATTTGCGACGGCTTTTTTTATCCCGTCACCCAGGGGGGCATGACACCGAGTTCTATTCCGAAAACAACCAGGCCCACCACATACATGAAAGTCGTGATAAGCACAACGCCTATGATGTTCATAATGATGCCCACCTTAATCATATCCGACATGTTAACTTCGCCGGTACCGAAGATGATGGCGTTGGGGTAGCGACAGCCTTGCCGGGCATGATTCCCAGCAGTGGGAACGAGGCGACCGGTAGCAGAGCGGTGACCGGGATCGGGATGGCCTCGGTAATCCACCACGCGGCCATAAGAATGGCTACGGCCGCCGCATTTGTGACAGCTGGATTCTCGGGGTCCAGGTCGAAGAAAATTAGGAGGATGACAGCGAGGACCGGACCGAGAATCAGCCCAATCCTTTGTTTGAGGCCGGCTGTTTCGGTTTCTTCGCTGCTAACGCGCATCTAATAGCCGTATAATAAATTATTTATGAAAATGCCACTTTTTTCTCGGCAGTTAAACTGATTGACAAAGGCGCACAAAACCTTACCTTTCCGGCAGAATGAAGACCAAGAATCAACATACCAAGATCGAAAAGCTGCTTTTGGAAGCGGCCCGGATGTTCAACTCCACCCTGGAGTATGAAGAACTGGTGCAAATGGTGCTCAAACTGGTTTCGACGGCGGTCAATTCCGAAGCGGCCCTGCTTTTCAGGGTGGATCATAACCGCTCGGACATGAAAATCCGCTTCATGAACTGCCTGACCGACTGCCAGATGAACATATTTCACTGGGAGCTGGGTCAGGGCGTCGTGGGGTGGGTGGCGCAATATAAAGAGCCGGTTATTATCAACGATGTTGTGAATGATCCGAGAGTCGATGATAGATTCTGGGAAAGCACGAGCCTTAAGCTCCGGTCATTGCTGTCAGTTCCGCTCATCGGCCGCGGGCAGATGATCGGGGTGATCGAGGCGATGAATAAGATCGACGGTGAGTTCGATGAGTCCGATCTCGATGTTGTCATGGGGCTGGCCAACCAGATCGCCATCGCGATCGATAACGCCAACCTGTATCGTCAGGCCAAAAGAGAGGCCCTCGAGAAAAACCTGCTTTATGAGATCGGCAAGAAATTGTCGGGTTCGCTAAGTCTCGACGAGGTGCTCGAGGAAATCATGCGCTCGCTCAAGCAGGCCATCGAGTACACCAATGGCGGCGTGTTCGTGACCAACCCCGAAACCGGTGAAATCGATTCGATTTATACCGAAGGTTATGATTCGGTGAGCATGGCCGATCTGCATCTCAAATATGGCAAGGGGCTGGTGGGACATGTGGCCACCACCGGTGAGCCGGTACTTGTGCCGGATGTATCCAAAGACGAACACTATATCACCTTTGATCCCAAGACGAAGTGTGAGATGGATGTACCCATCAAAGTGAATGGCCGTGTTATCGGTGTGCTCAATGTTGAATCCGATAAGCTCAACGCGTGGGGTCCGGAAGACCTTTTGCTGCTTACCACCTTTGCGTCGCAGGCTGCGCTGTCCATCGAACGCGCCCGTCTTCACGAGCAACTGCTCAATGGCAGGAAAATCGAAGAGCAGTTGAATATCGCCCGCGAGATACAGCAGAGTTTCCTGCCGAAAGAGGATCCAAAAATCAAAGGGTACGACATCTCCGGCATCAATATCCCCTCCGGACAGGTCGGGGGCGACTACTATGACTTTATTCAGATAGTCGAACACCAGATGGGGATAGCCATTGGTGATGTATCGGGGAAAGGGATTCCCGCCTCGCTGCTCATGGCGGCCTTCCGTGCTTCGCTGATTGCCGAAATTCGCAATAACTACTCTATTCGCACTATCTGCCGCAAAGTGAATGACCTGATGTATGAGTCGATGAAGGCCGGCAATTTCGTTACGGCGGTATATGGTGTGCTTGACGCCAAGAACCATATCCTGACCTTCTCCAATTGCGGGCACAATTTGCCGGTGTTGCTTCGCAGTTCCGGCGAGGTGGAATACCTCAGGGAGGGCGGACCGGTCTTCGGGGTCACTCCGGGCGCCGAATACGAGGAACGCCCTATCTATATCGGCAAAGGAGATGTCGTCGTGCTGTACACCGATGGTGTGGTTGAGGTGTTCGATGATGACAGGCAGGAGTTTGGACTGGATCGCTTGATCGATATCCTCAAAGAGAACAAAGACAGACCATCGGCCGAGATAGAGAACGCCGTTTACCGCTCGGTCAACAGCTTCGCGTCATCGAAACATGTCTTCGATGATTTCACGATGATTGTTCTCAAGCGCACGGAATAGCTTTTCTTCGTGGGGGGAGCACACCGGATCCCGCTTATTTGATTCGCAAATCACTTTGTCATCGTTACCGGCAGGGGAACATCGAGGGGCTGGAAATAATACCATTGCTCGTGGCTCGAGGCAAGAGGTTTCTGATGAATCGCCAGAAGGCCGCTCGGTTGGCTGAAATAGAACTCCCAGAACGAGCCCGTGTACGTTTCCTGCCACGCGCCGAGAGCTTCAAACTGCCCACACCACACTTTCACCAATCCTTCGTAAACGATGTCATCGATCTGCAAGTTCTGGTCCAGGGTAATCCGGCGTACGAACCTGGGGCCATCGGCGCCGCCACCGAGGAAAACCTGATTGGTGTCGCTGATGATGGTGTCAGCCGGAAAAATCTCGATAATCAACTGCGAAGTCAGGTATATGTGGTTGAAGAAAAGCGAAGTGTCACTGAGGATGAATTCACCGTACGGTATGGTTTGAGTGCAGACAGGACACCCGGTGCTCATGAGGTCGGGATAATAGACCACTCCGGAGTCGGATGTATAAGTCAGAGTTGTATCCGATGATACATAACGCCAGTAGGTGGTGTTATATGTCTCCTCATTGAGGATCGGCCGGACGAAGTAGCTCTGGTAGGCAACAGTGTCATCGTAGCGGTTATTTTTGTTGGCGTCGAAATACGGAACCGGCGCTTCACCGGTTAGAGAAGAGTAATACGATTCCTGTCGGCACACCCCGTCACCATCGATATCATCGAAGGGGAATCCGCTCTCCCACGGTTCATCGGGGCCGTTATAGCGGCCATCGTTATTGAGGTCCTGGTTGGAGTCGCAGTCGGCGCAAATGATGAATATGTCGACGCCCGGGTCATAAACGCCGTTTTCGTTGACATCAGTGAACGGTTCGCCGAAGTTCTGCTCCCACCAGAGGTAAATCTCGGAGTATTCCTGCTCGAGGCCGTAGTTTGATTTCAGGACATAGAATTGAGATGTATCGAACTGGACGAATTGGTCCAGGTCGACTTTGGGCTTGACCGGTTCGACCGCGTATTCATCGCAGCCGAACGCGGCTACCAGCACCGTCAGCGCCAGAATCAGAATAAATAAGCAGCGCATAAGACTTCAGCCCTCCCGTGTTTTAGTCGGTTACACCGTCTATAAGAAATACGGAGCGTTCGGGCTAATTTTTGAGCACCATGCGGTAGCGAGCCTTGCCCTGACGGGTCCTGTCAAGAGCCTTGTTGACCTCCGACATCGGCACCACTTCTGTCATGGCTTTGATATTGTGTCGGGCAGCCAGTTGAAGCATCTCGCGAATGGCCATTCTGCCGCCGATAGGACTGCCCACAACTGATTTCTGCTGGAGAATCAGACTGAACGCCGGAATGATCATCGGATTGGTCACGGCCCCGACGATGCAGAGCTTTCCTTTCGGTTTGAGAACATTGAGTATGGCGGGCCAGTCCTGGTCAACGTGGACGGTGGATATGATAAAGTCGAGTGAGCCGACGGCTTTTTCGAAGGCGTCTTTTTCATTGGTCGGGATGAAGTAGTGGGCGCCGAAACCTTTCGCTTCCTGTTCTTTATCGGGCGATGATGAAAAGGCGGTCACTTTGCACCCGATAGCGTTGGCGAACTGAAGAGCCAGATGTCCGAGTCCCCCGATACCGATTACACCGACCTTCTGGTGCGGTCTGACATTGTATTCACGCAGGGGATTATAGACGGTGATACCGCCGCAGAGCAAAGGCGCGGCGCTCTCCGATTCGATAGCATCAGGAATGAAGAAAGCGAAGCGGCTGTCGACGCGGATTGATCTGGCGAATCCACCATGGTTACCCACGCAGGTGGCCTTTATCTCCGGACAGAGATTGTGATCGCCGCTGATACACATATCGCAATGCCAGCAGGCGCCGCATTGCCAGCCGACGCCCACCCGCTGACCGATAGTGAACTTCTTGACACCCACTCCGATATCAGTGACAGTACCGACAATTTCATGTCCCGGAACGATGGGGTACTCGGTGATCTGCCAGTCGTTGTCGATGAGGTGAACATCACTGTGGCAAATACCGCAGTGAGTGATGTCGATATCGATGTCAAAGGGAGCGAGCGGCATGGGTTCGTATTGGAATTTTTCGAGCTGTCCTTTTGCTTTCATCGCAGCGTAACACTTTATCGGCATATCAGGCTCCTTGTCTTCTATCCGGATTAGGAACGTTCGTCTGATTCTATAAACGAGTAAATCGGCAAATAGTGCTATAATTTTTGCGGTGTTTACAAATTTGGCCCCGACCCGGCACCAGCCAAGATAGTTTTACTGGATAGCGAGAATTAGAAGATGTTTGCCTTTTTCAAGGCGCGATGGAATTTGCTTTCTTTCTGGTGAACAAAGGGGATACCGAGTGAATGGAACAGTTTGCGCAGGGCGTCCTCGATAACATCCAGATTGCGCGTGTCCTGAAGTTCCAGTTCCAATTCGTAGTCGACCGAGCCGTCATTGTATTCTGTTTTGTCTATCTCCAACAGATAATTGAAATCGCCAATCTTGAAAACTTTCTTTTGCCTGACATTTTCGAACAATACCAGTCTGGTTAAGTCTCTTTTGCCGATTTTCTGCTTTACGAAATCGATTGGCATATTGTCGAGCGATAAGACATCCTTGGCCAGTGAGATTACGTCGAGCGCCTGGCCTTTCGGGATCTCGGCTTCGATTTCCTGCCTGACGACGGCGATGCCTTCCTCGGCAGGTATGCTTTTTACCGTTATCAGGCCACGACTGCCTTCGGAGCGCACTCTCAGCGCCCACCCTTTGTTGGATAGATGCCGGTCTTCGGAGTCGAAGAAGGCGTTGATGTGTCGTTCCTCTCGCTCTATCTGCCCCAGGAATCCGACGAGTTTGAGGTAATTGGTGAATGAGGCAAGGTCGAGCTTGATTTCGATTTCCCGATTCAGTTCGCTCGCGTCACCCATAGTAAATTCAATATAACCAAAATACCGGCCCGCAACACAATAAATTTCGGCATTTTGACGAGGCAAAACGGGGTCCGAACTTGCCCGGCCGGGTTTGCCGCAAATGAAAAAGCCGGAAACTTAAGGTTTCCGGCTTTAATTCTTCACCTTATTTCAGGTTTCACACTTTGTATTTTTCAGTGATTTCCTCGTTGTTTTCGGCGCTGAAGACCTTAAAATCCTGAGTCTGGATAGTGGTGTCGCGCACAACGTTAATCTGAAAACCAAGTGTTTTCATCATCTGGGTCACGCGGCTTGTACCGTTGTCGGCGAATGTCTCAGCCAGGTGCGGACTGATAGCCAGGTTGAATTTTTTGAATTTCCTGTCAGCCCGGGCGCGGGTAAACCAGCGCTCGATCTTGGTAGACATAGTCTCGCGCGAAAGCACTCGTCCGAGGCCCTGGCAATAAGGACACGGTTCGGAAACCGCGTGAAGATGCGAGGGTCTGACCCGTTCGCGCGTCATTTCGACGATACCGAACTCCGTGACCGGATTAATGGCTCTTTTCGCCCGATCGTGCTCGAAACATCGCTTGAACTCTTCGTACAGTTTACGACGGTTGTCGCGATTGTACATGTCGATGAAGTCGCAGATGATCAGGCCGCCGATATCGCGCAGGCGAATCTGACGGGCGATCTCCCGTGCCGCCTCGACATTGGTCTGATATATCGTGGTTTCCTGGTCGGTGCTTCCCACGAACCGCCCGGTGTTGACATCGATCGTAACCATAGCCTCTGTCTGATCGATTACCAGATAGGCGCCTTTTTTTATCCAGACTTTGCGATCAAGCATTTTGTCGATTTCGGGCTCGAGATTGTACAGGTCGAAAAGCGGGTGATCGCCTTTGTACAGTTCGACCCGGTTTCTCAGCTCGGGAGCGACCTGGCGGGCGAACGATACAACTTTCTTGTAGTCGGCCTTGTTGTCCACGAGTATTCTCTCAACGTCTTCAATGAAGACATCGCGAATCATCGAGACCACCATCTCCGCCTCTTTGTGTATCAGGGCGGGAGCTTTCGAATTATCGGCCTTCTTTTTCAGTTTGGACCAAAGCCTGAGGAGTCTTTTGACGTCGGAGCGAAAATCGCTCTCGGACTTCCCCTCGGCTTCGGTGCGGGCTATCAGTCCGAAACCTTCCGGCCGAAGCGGCGCGAGGGTTTTTCTCAGACGTTTTTTCTCGGCCCAACTGGAGATTCGCTTGGATACTCTAATGTGATCGTCATCGGGCACCAGAACCACGAATCGTCCCGGAATCGAAATATCCGTCGAGATGCGCGGCCCCTTAGTCGAGATTGGTTCTTTGATTACCTGCACCAAAATTTCCTGATTCTTTTTCAGGACCGTTTCGATCCCCTGGCGACGTCTCTTTCGGACTATTTCCGCCGGGGCCTCTTCGTCTTCGTCCTCCGAATCGAAGCGGTGACCGTAGTCGGTGCCTATATCCGATGAATGCAGGTAGGCGGCTTTGGGCATGCCGATGTCGATGAACGCGGCCTGCATTCCCGGCAGTACGGTTTTGATGACACCCTTGTAGATATCTCCAACCATGCGGTCGTTATCGGCGCGTTCCACTTGAAGCTCGACGAGCTTGTCGTCTTCGAGCATGGCAACCCGTTTTTCATAGTCGGTTGAATTGATGAGGATTTCTTTTTTCATTAAGTGTTTTCACCCCCCTTCGGTAAATCCCCGAGTATTTCCCCGATTTCAGGTTTAAATCCGTTTATGAACGATAATCCGTCCATGTTCTTTTTTCCTTCCGGAATGATGCTGGTAAGTTCAATGGCCGAATCGGCGCACTGGACCAGCAAATTTTTTTTGTTTCGTATAATGGTGCCCGGCCGCGTGGCGCGGTCACCTTTTTGATCAGCCATATCGCAGGCCAGAACTTTCAATTTCTTTCCGCGGAAGTACGTGAACGCCCCCGGTCTGGTCGACAGCCCCCGCACGAAGTTTCTTACTTTATCGGCCGGAAAGCCAAAGTCAATCAGGGTATCAAACGGGCTTATCTTCGGGGCGCCGGTAGCTTCATCGTCGTGCTGAGCTACGGCTTTGGCCTGGCCTTTTTCTATAAGATCGATGGTTTCCAGCGCAAACGGTCCGGCCAGACCGGCCAGCCGGTTGTAAAGGGAATCGAAATTCTCATCGTCGTTGATAGCGACCTTCCGCTGCAGGATGACATCGCCGGTGTCGACCTCCTTTTTCAGGTAGAAACTGCTCAGCCCGGTTTCTTTCTCACCGTTTATGAGTGCCCAGTTTATAGGCGCTGCTCCGCGGTATTTGGGCAAGAGCGAGGCGTGGATATTGACCGAGCCGAATTTCGGCAGGGTGAACAGTTTTGGCGGGAGAATTCGAAAAGCAATGACCACAAAGAGGTCCGGCTGACAGGCTTTCAGGCTTTGATAGAGGTCTTCACTTTTCAGCTTCCCCGGCTTGAGGATATCATAGCCCAGCCGGGCCGCGGTTTGGGCAACCTCGGTCGGGGTGAGCTTTTTGCCTCTGCCGGATGGTTTGTCAGGTCCGGTCACCACGGCAAGGACTTCATGCTTGCTGGCGTGAAGGTGCTCCAGGGTGGGGCAGGCAAACGCCGGCGTACCCATGTACACAATTTTCATCAGCGATTTTTACCGTGACAGAACACGAATGTGTGCGTGGCTAACGCGGGAGGAAATAACAGGTTTCAAGCTACGACGCGATCGATAACTTCTTCAGTCGGCCTCTCAGCATGGTCCTCGCCAAAGAGGAGAGGTAATCGATGAAAAGTCTGCCTTCCAGATGGTCATATTCATGCTGAATGGCTCGCGCCGCCAGTCCGTCGGCCTCAAGCTCAAACGGTTGTCCGTCCAAATCCAGGGCTCTGACTTTAACTCTGGCCGGACGGGTAATCTTTTGATATATCCCCGGGAATGAGAGACATCCTTCCTCGTATTCAGATTCGCCGCTGGTCTCGATAATTTCCGGGTTGATAAAAACCTGTAGTTTGGCTGTAATATCTACAGCCGACAAATCGACAATGAAAATACGTTTCAACACGCCGATCTGGACCGCCGAAAGCCCAAGCCCCCGGGCTTTCTTGAGGGTGTCGATCATATCCGACACCAAATCTTTTATCTCCTGGTTGATATTCTCAACCTCCTGCGATTCTTCTCGCAGGACAGGGTCGCCGTATATGACGATCCGCTGTTCAGCCACGGTAACTCCTAAAACTATTTATCCACACGGGCGGCAATGGAGGACTTGAGAAACTCCAGTTTCACATTTTCGCCGATTTTAAGAACAACCCTGTTGTTCTCGTCGTCGATGGCGAAAATGGTCCCGAACATACCGCCGCTGGTTACCACTTTGTCGCCTTTTTTAAGGCTCGTTAACAAATTTTCATGTTCTTTCTGCTTTTTTCGCTGGGGACGAATCAACAGCAGATACATAACCACAAATATTAAGGCAAAGAACCCCAGTTGAACGAGCGCGCCGCCTTCGCCTCCCTGGCCGCCACCCGTCATCAAAATCGGTAAGGTAAATAACAAACTAACTCCTTATAACTTATCGTAAAACAGGTTCACCGGGCTTAGACCGAATATCAAGATAGGTCGCCATCAGTGAACGCAAACTTTATTGGTCGATGTCTAATCGCCTGATAATATAGGCCTTACACAAAAATCTTCCAAGTTTTTTATTCAATGGCTAAAACAGAGAACAAATCGCCGTGTTCCCGATAAAACTAACCGGCACAGGTCTCCTTCAGGCAAAAAGACAATCGGCGAACTTATTATAAAATAAGGTCTTAGGCCAAAACCTCGTTGATCAATGGGTGTGGTCGAAATACGAAGCCGCAAACTTGTCCACCAGTTCACGGAGTTTGGCGGTGTGGGCTTTGTCTGTGGTCTGCTTGCATTTCATGGCCGAAACCAGCATCTGATGTAGAAGACTAATTTCCTCCTGATATTTCTCATAGGCTTGGGCGTTGTCGGCGGTTGCCGGTTTGATGCGCTGGGTCATGAAATACTGTGTCACGATACCCATGAGCTTGTCGGCATGAGCTTCTTTGTTGGTAATCCAGCGCACGAGCTGGTTGTAGTTTTTATCACCCTCGGCGGATAGTTTGTTAATCTCGTCCATGCTCTTCTCGATAGTCGTTATGTCTTCCCTCATGAGTGTGACACGTACCGAATCATCATAAATTCCGCACGGTATTTCACAGTGCGACCAGGCGACCGGCGCGGTTAGAAGGATTATCGCTACCATACCCGTTACGAGACTCGCAAGCGTTTTCATCTTAACCCCTTTCTATCTTGACTTAATTGGCATAAAAGTCGGTGTGGTTGGATAACGGCATTTGAAGCAAGAACAACCAAAAAGGTCGGTTGGTTCTGAAGAAAAAAGCCGGCTCATGCCGGCTTTTTAGAATTCGCCAAGTATTTTCCGAGGGACGGTGGTGAAACAGCGGTTAGCTTCGAGTATACGAGTCACTTGAGAAACTCGTGAATATCCTTCTGATTTTCTTTACTCATTTGGGTTGAGATAAAGCGATCCACTTCTTCGGGAGCTGGGTTTTTTCTATCCGGGTCCGTGACAATCTCCCAGGTTGTCCAGTCGTCTGACTTTTCGAAATATATGAAGCCGACGCCGAATCGCTCACACTCTTTCTGCAAATTCTTGAAGTCGTCGCTTTCCTTCTTGCCGTCGGGTAGGTGAACCGCTAGGTAGCTCTTGTGGGCAAACCGGGAATGCGAGGCCGCTTCGAAGACGCCCTTTACATCTAAGTCATTGGCAGGCTTAATTTCAAACGTAGTCACATCCAGAATCTTGCCTGGAATGAACTCGTACGTTCTGACCGAGATGACCGTGATATCAGGTCTGGTCCATTTTCCGCCAGTCTTTCTGCCTCCTTGATTGGCGGTGACCTGAGTAACACATTTGCGAGGGTCTAGACCCGCGTCTTTTATCCAGAAACCCATTATGACATCATGGCAAGGTTTGTATAAAGATTTTTCCTTTGCATATTTCTTCTTAGTACGTTTTTCAGCGGTTTTTGCAGTACCCGCAACGAGGTATATTGTTCCGCCTTTTCCTCTAGCCTTGCCCAGGGTGCCGTTGTCAATTAGTTCGTTTCTGACAAACCAGTACTCGTCCTCCGTAAAACCGTTCTTCTTTGCTTTAGCTATGAGCCACTGGTTGCTCACAGTAGAACCATTCGACGGGACTTCGCCTAGGATAAATTTGGCGAGTGATTTACGCTTCTGACGGTCGATCTTTAGTTCAGTATCTTCGGGAACTGTGCTTTCAGGGGCTGCGGTGTCACCTTCGGTCTTTGTGGAATTTGTTGTCGATGCATCAAGAACCAAAGCCAACGAACCGCCCTTACCCCTTCCCTTTTTTACTCTTCCTGACTGAACGAGCTTATCCTGCAAGTGCCAATAGTCCTGCTCACTAAGGCCATCGCTTTTAAGTTTCTTGATAAGGGTCCAGTTGCCGACAGTATCTCCATTTGACGGAAGTTCGGCCAAAATTGCATTCAAGAAGGCTTGTTCAACTTCGGGCAACATTGATTTCCCTCCAGATGTGATTGTGACGATTACTGATCAAATATGGCTCACTTAAGTTGGTAAATCAAGATATTTATCCACTTTTGAGGTTCTGCGTTGCCGGATGCGCACGTTAGTCCGAAACAAAAAAGCCGGCTTATGCCGGCTTTTTAGAAGCTATCGTCTGCGCTTAATCAATCTTTGTCGCTGTCTTCGGACTCCGATGAGTCCGACTTGTCACTGGCAAACTTGTCTTTCCACTCTGATAGTTTTCGCGCGATGTCGGGGATGGTGTCGATCAGTTCGCCCCATTTGCCTTTCTGGGCGGGAAGCAGCCGGATGCCTTTTTCATCCATGATAATAAATGCCGCCGGTTCGATTTTGGCTCCTCCTCCTCCACCACCACCGTAACCGCTGCCTTTTTTGTTGTCTTCGCCTTGGCCGCCGCCGGCTCCGAATCCGACTGAAATTTTCACCACCGGTATTACCGTCTTATCGCCGACCGTGATGGGTTTGCCGATTATCGTCTCCGATTTGGATATCTCGCGGAGTTCTCCGACAACTCCTTTGAGTATTTCGACCACGTTATTGGACATCCTGGTCTCCTTTCTTTTTGCCTATCGCCAGTTTTATTAAATCTCTCAGGGGGAGTTTATATATAAAGACTATGGTCCTCAATGCTATTCGGTACACCGGTATTGCCAGGGAAAGACGCACGGAGCCGCCGAAATACTGTTGATCCCACCGGGGAATATAGCGGAACCGTCCGGCGATGGCCGGAACGGCCCCCAGGGCGGCCTGATAGTATCCGAATACCGTGCCGGTTACGTCGGGAGTGTCGAACCCCGCCTCAATTTCACCTTCCAGTTGTTCGATAATAATGCTCCGCAGCAGCGATATGAGGTAGCCGAACGCGGCAGAAGCGACCGGTGGAAGCACTTTTAGGAAGTCACGGACGGGCCGTTGACGCCCGGCCTTTTCGGGTTTCTGTTTCTTCTGAAGTTTTTCTTTTGACTCCCGTTTCTCTTTGGCGGGTTTTTTTGCCCCGGCGGTTTTTCCCTCGGCCAGGTCGATTGTCTTAATATTCATCCCGAACAGTTTGATCTTTCCTTCGCGGCGTACGAAATCGAACTCGGGACCACTCCGGCCAAGCCCGACGAACAGCAGTCGCCGCTTTGGGGACAGGTGAACACGGACTCTTACCCTTAGCAACATCAACGCGACAAAAAGTATCAGTAATGTGAGAAGGAAATAGAGCATCTCGAATTTACCCGTTCGGGAGATAACAGCCTTGCTTTAACATTATACGATTAATGACCCTTTGGAGCAAACAACAAGACGGATTTTTTCCCGGGTGATAATCGCTCGTCTCGGGAAAAAATCAAAATGGTCGAAGTTTGGGAGTGTGCTCAGTTGCGGCTGAGCCCGAGTATCTCCCACATCAGGGTCGGCGGTATGGAACCTTCCGTCAGCAAAGCGTCATGGAAATCTCTGATATTGAAATTCTCCCCATCGCGCGCCTCGGCGGCCCGGAGCAGTTTCATAATCTCCAGTTTCCCTATCAGATACGACATCTGGTTGGTCGGAGTAGTGGTGTAACGGCGGACCTCGGTCTTCATGTATTCCTTGCCGTAGTCCGTGGTAACACCGAGAGCGTCAATCATCCAGCGCACACACTGATCGTAGGTAAACTGCCCGGTGTGCAGCTTTACATCGGCCACGATTCTCGCCGCCCGGAACCTTATACCATCGAGAACCTCCAGCCACATCGCCGGGTCTTCGTCACCATAGAGTCCGGCGGAGTACATCAGTTCTTCGCTATAGAGGCCCCATCCTTCGATCATAAGATAATTGCGCTGCCACTTGCGGACCGGGTCGGAGTTCATCGAGGCGATTTGCATCTGCAAGTGATGGCCCGGATAAGCTTCGTGGACGGCGTAACCCTTGAATCCCCGTCGGTGGACATAGCGATATCGCGCCTCAAGTTGCCGGCGGTCAAGATCATCGGGTATCGGTCGTATATAAAACAGTCCCTGCTGAACCGAATCGAAGGGCGGCGCCGGCTCGTAAGCGATGCCGGTCACCAGTGCCCGCATGAAAGACGGCACTTCGACCACCATTATGGGCGCGACATTTTCCGGTACGGTGACCAGGCCGTGGGTTTCAACATAAATCTTTTCCTGCTGAATTTCCCAGCCGTAGTAGTCGAGAATATCTTGTTTGGTGAAATTGGCGGGGACAAAGACCGAGTCGGAGCCGTTCTGATGGTGACTTTCGACGTACTCTTCGTACTCGCGATAAGCCTGATTTGCCTGCACGAAGAGAGACTCGCCGAGTCTCAGCAGCGAATCGCTGTCATAATCGAGGTAATACAGGTTGGACAGCATGTAATCAAAGTTCTCTTTGCCGATGGCGAAGCTGTTTTCCGGGCCCGGCGTTACATTGCCGAGAAAGGTCACGAAGTCGTTCATGGCCTCGCGGGCATGGTTTGACACCCGGGCGAGTTCATCGGCGCGTTCAGGAAATTTGTTCGAAAGTTCCGCGGCCACATCCTTGTAGAACTGCTGTCCGGCTTCGAGTGTCTCGATGGCGGCATCGATATACACTTTCGGAGGTTTCTTGATATTTTTCTTCGCCTTGGCCAGGTAGTCGGGGAGCGCCTTCATGCGATTGACGATGGAGACAGCTCTTTCCGAAAGCGGAGCGTGGTTGGAGAGAATCAGGTAGTATATGCCGAAGACGGCCTCGTCGGCGTACAGTTGGGGTGACTTTTTGTACCATTGGATCCGTTTGAGGTCCATCAGGGCAATATCCACGTTCGACTTCAGCAGTTTATAGTTCACCTGATCATGCACCGAGAGGTTCGCCCCTTTGAACTTGTACAGTTGTTTTTCGAAGTCGGTGAGTTTCTTGACGAACTGGTCCACCGAACCGGACGAATAGTCGGTGAAGCGGTGGTCGTAGGCATGGATGCCAATCGCGGTGGCGTTGACGGGATAGAATGATTGTATTGATTCGAGGATTTCGTTGCCCAGCCTGGTCAGGCCGGGACTGTCGGCGGCGAGAGCGCTTCGGGTCAGCAGTAAGACCGCGGCGGCGATTAGAAAGAAGCGGGGGAATATGTCTCGTGGCATGTAACCTCCTGATATTCGTAAGTCATCAATCTACGGAAATCCTATAGTCATAGCAAGTGCTCTCATTTCTTGTGGAAGACCGAGGCGAGTTCGATGTGCATGGTGTGCGGGAACATGTCGACCGGCCTGACTTCCGGCGCCAAGTATCCACCGGCAACGAGTTCTTTGGCGTCCCGGGCAAAAGTCGAAGGGTTACAGGAAATATAAAGAATCTTTTCCGGCGCCAAATTCAGAATTCGTTTAAGAGCCTTGGGGTGAAGGCCGGCCCGGGGAGGATCTACAATGACAATATCAAAGAAATTCTCCGGGTGGTCGTACTCCTTGAGATAGTCTCTGACGAATCCCTGGTAAAACTCTATATTTTGAATATTGTTGAGATGGGCGTTTTCCCTGGCGGCCTGAACGGCATCGGGCACCAACTCCACGCCCACGACATAGTCCACCCAATGAGAAATGAGAATACCTATCGAGCCGGTTCCACAGTACAGGTCAAGGACCCGATGGTTTCTGTGCGGTTCGAGCATGTCGAATCCGGTTCTGTAAAGTGTTTCCGTCTGAACTGTGTTGGTCTGGAAAAACGAATTGGCCCTTATACGAAAGGCGGTTTCGAAGAGTCGTTCCTCTATATAGCCACAGCCGTATAGAACCGTCTCTTTCTCTCCGGTGGCAATATTCGATTTCTGGCCGTTCTCGTTGTGTACGATCGTGGTAATTTTAGGAAATGCCCGGGTAATCTCGCGTATGAACACATCTCTATCGGGGAAGTGTCCGTAGTTGGTAACCATGTTGAGCATCAGGTCGGCGGTGCGTTTGGACTGGCGTATCATGGCGAAACGAAAGTAGCCGGTGTGATTTCTGACATCGTACACGGGAATGCCGTTTTGTTTTACGTAGTCGCGGATCCACCTGACGATATCGCTGACAATGTCCTGGGTCAAAAAGCATCTTTCGACATTGAAGATTTCGTCGAACCGGCCCCGACGGTGGAGACCGAGAGAGAAGTTGTTGTCATCGGCGGCGTTAAACGAGAATTCCATTTTGTTGCGGTATCGAAAGACCTCGACCGAACCGATAACGTCGCGCACCACCGTTTCCGAGAGTCCGCCAATTCTTTCCAGGCAGTCCATGACCTGTTTTTTCTTGAAGGTCAGCTGGTCCTGATAAGTGAGGTCCTGCCAGGTGCACCCCCCGCAGTACTGGAAATGCGAGCACATGGCCGGGACGCGCCGTTCCGATTCCTTGAGAATCTTTACGACTGTGGCTTTGTTATAGCGTTTGCGGTCGGAGGTAATTTCGGCGAGCACCCTCTCTCCGGGCAGGCCGCCATCGAGAAATATGACCTTGCCGTCGAGATGTCCCACGGCTTTGCCGTTAAAGGCCAGATCGGTAACATCGATTTCAAACTGCGTCTTGTCCAAATCTACTCCGGGTGTCTTTCGCTCTGGCTACATAACGCACCGGGCCGCCGAAAGTCAATCTTTTCCAGTTGAATAGTGCCGTGTTCTATGTCAAATTTCTCGCGAAGCATTCTGTTTATTTCTACGACAATATCGGGGCCGTGGGCCAGATTTTTCTGCTCGACGCAGATATGGCATGACATGGCAATGTCGCTCGACGATAACGACCAGATGTGCAGGTCATGGACGTCTTCCACACCGTCCGTCCTCAAAATGGCCCTGAAGACCTCATCGAAATCGATACCCTCGGGGGTGGACTCGAGAAATATGTACACCGCTTCCCTGATAACGAGGTAGGACGACCAGAATATCATCAGGGCGATGACCGACGACAGTATGACATCGATCAGGTACCAATCCGTCAGGATGATAATAACGCCGCCGGCGATAACGGCCGCGGATGATATGGCGTCGTATGCCATATGCAAAAAGGCGGTCTTCATGTTGAGTGATTTGGTCTTTTCGGATCGCAGGATAAGGATCGATGCGACGTTTCCGAGAAAGCCGATTACCGCCACGATCAAGAACAACCACGGTTTGGTCAGTGGTTGCGGGTCGATAAGGCGGTCGTAGGCCTCGAGCAGAATGAAGATAGCTATTACCACGAGCGCCACGGCCGAAATAAAGGCGGTCATTACTTCAAGGCGCTTGTATCCGTAGGTGGACTTTTTTGTAGCCGGCATCTGCGAGCCTTTAAAGCCGAGCCAGGCCAGCCCCAGAGATGCTATGTCGGACAAATTGTGCACTGCGTCGGCTATCAACGCCAGGTAACCGGTGATCAGGCCGCCTATAAATTCGGCTGCGGTGATAATCAGGTTGAAGATTATCGTCCAGACCAGTTTCTGTCCGGTGATGTTGCTTGGCAGGTGGTTATCTTTGTGATCGTGCGCCATAAGAGTCCTGACGAATCATCAAGCAGGTTCGCTAAATAAAGAATCGGAAGGCATTCCGAAAAATCAAGCGGACCCGGTGCCTGGCCGGACGCTGTCAGTCTCCTTTCAGCAGTTTCAGGGACATGAATCCAAGTATCAGAAGGACTACGAAAGCAATGGCCAATGCGTTGAAGTACTTGTCGATTAGCAGCTTGATACGGTCACCGTGCTTGCGATACAGCATTCCGATAAGGCCTGCTACGGCAAAAAACCTCAGCGACCTGCTGATTAAGGAGGCGAGCAGAAAAGCCACGAAGCTCATTTTAAAAAATCCGGCGGCAATCGTGAAGACTTTGTAGGGGATAGGTGTGAACCCGGCAATCCCGACCGCCCACGCACCGACTTTCATCCCCATCAGTTCCTTCTCATTGAACCAGTATTGTGCCTGCCGAAGCAACTGCTCGGGTTCGGTGCCAGATAAAGAGGCCGATATCGACAGCAGCTTCTCACCGACGAGGTCAAAAGCAAACTGTCCAATAAGATAACCGAGTACGCCGCCGATCACGGATCCGATTGAACAGACCACAGCGAACCTCAGCCACTTCTTGTGCGCCCCCATACACAGAGCAATCAGAAGGGCGTCGGGCGGAATGGGGAAGAAGGAGGCTTCGGCCATGGACAGGAAAAAGAGGGCCGTCTGTCCGTGCTTTCGCTGGCCCCAACTGAGAACCCAGTCATACAGCGATCTTGTCCAGACCAGAGGTGTCTTGAGTATCTTTAACATCGGGTGCTGATCAATTCAGTGCTTTTGGTGTTTTTTCTGTTTGCGGTATGGTCGTTTTTCGACCTTTAGCCTTACCAGTCTATTTTCCTCGCGTTCGAGCACGGATATCTTCATATCCTCGATCACTACCGATTCGTCTTTATCGGGAAGACGCCCGAGGTGGTCTATGAACAGCCCGGCCAGTGTTTCGGCTTTGTCTTCCGGCAGATGACTTCCCATAAGCTCGTTTATCTCGCCGGGCCAGACAGCCCCTTCGGCATAGGCGACCGTGTCGGAGTGTTTGACAAGTGACGGTTGCTCGGTGTCGTATTCATCCTGAATGTCGCCGACCAGTTCTTCGAGAATATCCTCGATCGTTATGATCCCGGCAGTGCCTCCGAACTCGTCGAGCACTATGGCAATGTGCTTTTTCTTACGTTGAAACAGATTCAAAAGCCTCGACAGCGGCATAGAGTCCGGAACGAAGAGGGGTTTTCGGATGAGATCGCGAATAATAATGAGCTCCGGATTCAGTTTGTGAATGATGATGTCTTTCGTGTAGAGTACGCCGACGATGTGATCGATATCTTTTTCATAGATCGGATAACGACTGTAACCATCTTCGATAATGAGCCGGACGATCTCTTTCGGATCGGCGTTAAGCTCGACGGCGACCACGTCAGTGCGCGGTGTCATGGCGCGGCGGACGGTCATATCGGCGAATTCGAACACCGACTTGATGAGCTTTTCCTCGGTTTCATCGAAAATGCCCTTTTCGCGGCCCTCGAATATCATCATGTTGATTTCTTCTTCCGTGATGGCGGACCGGGCCGAGTCGGATTTTACGCCGACGACGTTCACGATAAGCCTGGCGGTCCGGCTGAGAATGGTAGAGAAAAACGCGGTCAGCTTGATAAACAGGCTGGTGGGCGGCGCGACGTGACGGGCGTAAAATTCCGGATTCGACAGGGCGAGATACTTGGGCACCAGTTCTCCTATGACCACGGTGGTGCCGGTGATGACAACGGCCACCACCGCTACCGATAGGGGCGTGGCGCCGTGGGCCAGAAATTCGATTGGCGAGCGCGCCAGCGCGGCCTCAAGCTGTTTTACGATAGTGGCGCCGCTGAAAACGCCTGCCAGGGTACCCACGAGAGTGATACCGACTTGTATGGTGGCCAGAAACCTGTCCGGCATCCGGTGCAGTTTTTCAGCTGCTGTCGCGCCGCGCTTGCCGTCGGCAACCTTTTGCTGTAGGCGGCTTTTGCGGCTGGCTATGATGGAGAACTCCGACAGAGCGAAAAACCCGTTGGCCAGAATGAGAATGAAAATTGCGAGAAGTTCTAAGGCTAAGTCAGCATCCATCGTCTAAGGACGCCTTTCTTTTGCCCGCGGAGCGGCGCCACATTGTCGGGGCGGTGTGCTTTCTCTATCTTGCATAGTCTTGATAAACGGAGCTTTGTGCCAGTTGACGAAGCCTTTCGACCCTTTTTTCGACCGGGGGATGAGTCGAGAATAACGAAGAAAGTCCTTTGCCGGATAGCGGATTGGCAATCATAAGGTTTGCTGTCGCCGGACGCTGGTCCAGATTGAGCCGTACCGGGGCGCTATGCAGTTTCTGCAGAGCCGAAGCCAGAGCGAGATGTCTCCCCGTAAGGCGACCGGACTCAGCGTCGGCCTGATACTCACGTTGACGGGAGATAGCCATTTGGATTATCATGGCGGCTATGGGCGCCACAATGGCGGCGACCAACAAACCGATTCCACCACCGCGATTTTCATCGCGATTATAACCGCCAAAGATGGCCCCCCAGCGAGCTATCGAAGCAAGAATGCCGATCGCGCCGGCCAGAGTGGCCGCGATCGTACCGACCAGCATATCTTTGTTATGGATATGAGCGATTTCATGGCCGATAACCCCGCGAAGTTCATCATCGTTGAGAAGCTCCAGCAGACCTTCCGTAGCCGCTACCGCCGCGTGCTCCGCATTTCTTCCGGTCGCGAAAGCGTTGGGAGCCCGGCTGGGAACGATATAAACCTTCGGCATCGGCATCATGGCGTTCACGGTCGCGACTTCCTTAACGATTCGATAGAGGCGGGGATGTTCGTGTTCCTGTATCTGCCTGGCCCGGTACATCCTTAGAACCAGTTTGTCAGAAAACCAGTAGCTGAAGAAGTTCATTGCCGTCGCCAGGAGAAAAGCCATCACCATGCCCTTCTGTCCGCCAATCAGGTAGCCGACACCCATAAAAATGGCCATCAGGCCAAGCATCATAAAAGTAACTTTAAGTCCGTTCATGGCAATATCTTCTCCTTATGAATCTAACAAATGAAGGTTGCGCTGGTCAACAACTTTCATTTCATACCTATATAGCGAAGGACATATTCAAAAGTTCCCGTTTTCAAAAGTCCGGCACCGCGGTTTTTCCCGTCAGTCTGTGCCAAAAAAAGGGCCGGAATGTTATCTCCGGCTCTGAGCGGCGCTTATCAGGCGCTTGGTTTTTTGCGTTTGCTCCGTCCGAAAGAGATGTTCTCCGAAGAGAACTCCGGTTTTTCCGGCTCCCGGCTGGTTTGCTCCTGCTCAGACTTTGGCTCGCTCTTGGTCGGCGGAGTGCGTCGGGCTTTGCCCCGCCCGAAACTCTGCGGTCTTGTCTCTTGTTCTATCTGATTTTCCACCGGAGTTTCATAAGGTTCTTCGATTGTGTCCGCGGGAGACTCGTTTTCGTATGACTCCGGCGGAGCTGGAATCTCCTCGGTTGATTCGCCTCTGTCCGGCGGGATTGGCTTGTCGTCACCGGCGTAGAAGTCTATCTTCGGGAAATCAGCCTGTGTTTGAGGTCTTTCGCTTGAAGATACTTCAACCCGCTGGGTATCATCGGATTCAACCACGATCTCTTCGGTGTCCGTGACTCCGGTATTAGAAGTCTCGTTCTGACGAAGTTCCGCCAGCTGGGCGGCGATTTTTGCCCGTTCACGCTCGATAGTCTGACTCGACAGCGTCGTGTCGACATCAGCTGAAGTCCTGCCCGCGTCACCGTTCGCTTTGACCTCAGCGGTGGTGTCCTTCGGCTCCTGTTCACGTTTTCTTGGGCGGAGTTCGTTCTCCAGCACGTGGTACGGAACGGGTGGCATTACGAAGGTCGACGCTCTTTCTTCGCGAGTCTTTTGCTGTTGTCTGGGCGGCTGTTGTCTGTTTTCCGGTCGCTCCGCCCGGGGCTGACGCTCTTTGTGTTTCGAGCGGTGATCACCGCGTCGGCTCTTATCGCGATCACGGTCTTCTCCTCTCGATCGGCGGTCAGCGTCGCGCTGGTGACCCGTGCGTTCCTGGCCTTTACGCTCCTGCCGCAAAGGAGCCTTGTCTTGTTGTTGCGAAGCGGGTGGCTTTTGTCGGGCATCGCGTTGCGGACGGTCCGGCCGTCTTGGTCCGCGTTGAGCTTTTCTGTCGGGCGATTCCTGTCTGATGTGACGGGCCGTTTTGAAGTCAAACGTCTCGCCAATTACAGCCGCGCCGACAGCATCGCCCCATACGTCCACGACAGCCCGCCAGCGGTCAAAAAACCAGTCCATGATCAGGACAATTCCGATACCGGCATAAGCCTGGGCAGGGAATCCGGCGGCGTACATGACTACCGCAAGCAGCATGGCCGAAGCGTTGGGCATCAGTGACGCTCCAAACGAAATGACAAACGAGGTGCCGACTACTATCAGGACCTGGAGAATTGAAAGTTCCACCTGGAAGATCTGGGCGGAGAACAGGGCCGCGATAATCAGGTAGAGGGCTGTGCCGTTCATATTGACCATGGCTCCCAGAGGAACCGTGATCGAGCCGGCCCGGTCATCGATTTCGCTTTTGTCAACCACGCTGTCGTAGGTGATGGGCAGGGCGGCAGCGGCGGAGCCGGTGCCAAGAGCAGTTGTGAGAGCCGGCGCCATATTGCTCAAATACTCCATGACAGGTCTTTGCGCGAAGAACCTGAGCGCGAGCGGCAATATAACGGCGGCGTGAATCAAAAAGGCGATCGCCAGCGTGAGTGAATACAACCCCAGCGAGCCAAGCATGCTGTCCATGGACAGGGCGTTTTCGGCCACCGCGGTTCCAACCAGCGACAGCACGCCCAGCGGGGCCACCCATATCAACATGGTCACGATTTTCATGATGGCCTGGTTGACGGCACGCAGAAAATCAATAATGACTTTTCCCCGATCACCCATCGGGATCAAAACGACGCCGAAAAATACGGCAAAGATAATCAGTCCGAGCAGATTACCCACGGCGCCGGCTGCGAAAAGATTTGACGGAATTATCGAACCCAGCAACTGTGAGATCGAAAACGACGTCACACTGAGAACTTCGGGCGGGATAACCGCACTATCGGCGGAGACACCCGCGCCGGGTTGAATCAGAGTTACCAGTCCCAAGCCGATCAAGACGGCTATTGCACTGGTAACCGCAAAATAGAGAAGAGTCTTCCCGACTGTTCGGCTGACCCTTCCAACATCGGCCATTGCGGCCACGCCGACTATAACAGCGGCGATTACGAGGGGAATCACTACCAGTCGCAGCGCATTCAGAAAGAGCTGTCCGACAAAACTAATCGATAACATCACTTCGGGAAAATAATAGCCGATAAATCCGCCAAGGATAACGGCCAGAACCGTAGCGATAAGTAGTGAAGTTGATGATTTACTGTTCATCTTCTCCTGCATCAGTTCGGTCCGGGGAAATCCGCTTCAACCTTTATCAACACTTCCCGGACCAGGTTAAACTACAGAACAGCGATACAATTCCTTGTCGTTTGCAATGCGCGAGCATGGTTGAAGCTACCAGAGGCTGTTCTTTTCAATGATTACTCCCGATGGGAGTACTGCGGAGGCCGGCTCACCTGGCCATATGGCCCCGCGCTGCAGCGCACTGCGTTTCTAACGACGGGTAATAATACTACCTCACCTCTGTTTAAGCAACGCTTTTTGATTCGCCGGGCCTATGTCGTTATATAATAACGTGATAGGGGTAGATGTCGGATGCCGACAGCAGGCGCCGAAACAGCCTGCCAGCCGGCACTCAGGGTTGTTCGCGGAAGAGGTTGTGATTGATATAGCAGGGACATACGGTTATATTCGAATATGGATTTGTTCGGAAAAGACCGGCCGGAGGGTATCGCCAATACTCGTTCCGCGCTGAAACCGCTGGCGGACAGGATGAGACCGGCGAATCTCGACCAGTTCTACGGTCAGGAGAAAATAATCGGACCTGGGACGCCGCTTCGCAAGGCGATCGAGCAGGATAAAGTAGGTTCCATCATCTTCTGGGGGCCGCCCGGTTCCGGAAAGACGACTCTCGCATCGCTCATAGCCAGGTCGACCCAGGGGCAGTTCACGCCCTTCTCGGCGGCGACATCGGGGATCAAGGAAGTCAAAGAGGTCATATCGAAAGCAGGCAACTACTACCAGATGACTTCAAGACGCACCTATGTTTTTATCGATGAAATCCATCGTTTCAACAAAGCTCAGCAGGATGCCTTTCTACCCTATGTCGAATCCGGCGAGATAATTTTGATTGGCGCCACCACTGAGAATCCGTCATTCGAGGTCAACTCCGCTCTTCTGTCTCGAATGCGGGTGTACGTACTGGAAAGGCTGACGGAGGAGGCGTTGACGAGTATTATCGAGAGGGCACTGACGGATACCACGGTTGGGGTGGGGTCGATGAATCTCAAGTTCGGTCCCGAGGCGGTTCGTTTCATAGCGGCGGCGGCCGACGGCGATGCTCGCAGAGCGCTGGTGCTGGTGGAGAATACCGCCGAATTCGTCGGTCAGGACGGCACCATCACCGTCGAAGCGCTCAAGCAGATTCATCAGAAAAGTATCGCCGTTTACGATAAGGCGGCCGAAGAACACTACAACCTCATTTCTGCCCTTCACAAGACAATTCGCGGCGGCGACCCCGATGCTGCTCTGTATTGGCTGGCAAGGATGCTCGACGCGGGAGAGGATCCGCTGTATATCGTCAGAAGGCTCGTGCGATTCGCCTCGGAGGACATCGGCATGGCCGATCCTTATGCCCTGACGGTGACGATGAATGCCCGCGACGCCTATCATTTCCTTGGTTCTCCCGAAGGCGAACTGGCGATTGCCCAGGCCGTGATTTATCTCGCCTGCGCGCCGAAGTCAAATTCCGCCTATGTTGCTTTCGGCCGGGCGATGAGCGACGCCCGCGAGAAAGGCTCCCTACCGGTGCCGCTGCATCTGAGAAACGCCCCGACTTCGCTGATGAAAGCGCTCGGCTACGGCAAAGACTATCAGTATGCCCACGACTTCGACGATGCTGTCACCGACCAGGTGAATCTTCCCGATGAGATAGAAGGCGCGGAGTATTATCTTCCGCGCGAGTCGGGCAGGGAGAAAAAGGCCAAAGAATATCTCGAGTGGTTCAAAAAGCGCCGTGACGAACTGAGGCGCAAACCCCGCCAATAAAATCTTCCCATCATGTTTACCGGGCTGTCAGCGGAGAAAACGCCCTGAGGGTATCGGGCCCCGCATACTTTATTGAATGTCAGTGGTTTGCGGATTAAGCAAAACACCCGGTCTGCCGATAATCTAATAGTTGAGATGGGATTGGCCCGCCCGGGCCGGTCCGAACGTTATGCTGTGCAGTCAGGGGCATGAGTTGACGCTGAAGAGCAAGTTAAGTCATATCGCGAACCGGGTTCGTTTTTTGAGCCAGCACTTCTGGGCGGCCGCGGTAGTGTTCCTTTTGGGGTTGATATCAACTTACCTTCTTTTGTGGGTATATCTGCAGACCGCGCACCACGCCTCCGCGCATGTACCGCTGATGCTGGAAACCAACCGCGTAAGCCTGCTGGTATCACGCTCGCATGTTATGCTCGAGCAACTCGCCGGCGGCGACTCCAACATTCAGCCGGAAGAGATAATAGCCGGTCTCAGTGAGTCGGTTATATTATCGGAGAGACTTCTTGCCATCATAGAGCGCGATGAGTCTCTGGGTGACTGCCCGCTGCATGACCGGTACCTTCTGATGATGCAGCAGGCCGACAGTCTGGTCAAATTGTTCGTCGAGGTGGCTCGCCAGAGAATCGATGATAACTCGTCCGGTTTCATTGCTTCGCAGCTCGAGCTCAGAACCGGCCGGCTTTGCGATGCTCTGGTAGCTACCACCAACGAGCTGGAAAATCTTCTTCTGGATGAAGTGAATCGTCGCAAAAACAATCTGCTGGTCATTCTGCTCGGCGTTATAGGCTTTTGGGCCATACTCGTCACAGCGGTATTCGTGGTGAGCACCAACAAAGAGAAACATCGCAACAAAGTTCTCGATGATCTGCGCCGAGCCGAAGAAAAAGTGCGCACCTTTATCTCGACGGCGGATGACATGATTTATTATCAGTGGCCCGACGGTTCTGTGTCGGACCTCAATCGCGCCGTTAACAAGGTCACCGGGTACTCGGCGAAGGAGTTCCAGAAGAATCCACGCCTGTGGTGCGAGATACTCCATCCCGAGGATCTGGAACTGGCCGAAGAATTCTTCAGGAAATGCCCGCGTGGCCAGTCCAGTTTCGACTTTCAATACCGGCTGCAAACGAAGGCCGGGCTCTGGCGCTGGATACAGTCGAAACGAGTCGTGGTCAGAGGCGATGACGGTTGTTTTGCCGGATACAACTGCATTGATCGCGATATTACCGAACTCAAGGAATCTGCCGAAAGTCTTGTTGCCAGAACCGAGGAATTGAAGGAGCGAGTCAAGGAGCAGCAGTGTCTGTACGGCGTTGCCCAGGTACTAAGGGACTCCTCGCTGACTCTCGATGTGGCGTTTCGAAGAGTACTTGAGCATGTACAATTGGCATGGAAACACCCCGAGGTCTGCCGGGCACGAATAACTGTTAGAGGCAGAGAATACGTTCTGGCGCCTTTCGAGGCGTCGCCATGGGTTCAGAGGGCGGACATTTTCGACGCCCATGAAAAAGTGGGCTGCATCGAGGTTTGCTATCTCAGTCAAATGCCGGCGGAGAGCGAAGGTCCTTTTCTTTTTGAGGAACGCGAGCTCATCGACGCCCTGGCACGGCAGATAGGCAATCACATCGCTCGCCGTCAAACAGAAGAGACTCTCGTACGTAACAATGCCTTTTTGAATTCGGTGCTGGATTCGCTGACCTACCCGTTCTATGTTCTCGATGCCAGCGATTTCACGATTCAGGTGGCCAACCGTGCCTCGGGGGCCAATCCCTCCGAGCGAAGTATCACCTGCTATGAATTGAGTCACGGTAGAACTTCCCCTTGTACCTCGACGGAGCACCCCTGCCCGCTGCAGCGCGTAAAAGAGGAGCGCAAGCCGTGTGTGGTAGAACACGTCCATCTTGACCGAAATGGCAATGAGAGATACCACGAAGTCCACGGCTACCCGGTTTTCGACGACGAGGGCAAAGTTGTTCAGGTAATCGAATACATGCTTGACATCACTGACCGCAAACAGGCCGAATACGATCTCGGCAGGCTGGCTGCATTCCCCGCCAACAATCCCAATGTCGTGATGAGTTTGAGTCCCGAGGCCGAGGTGCTTTATATCAATAAGGCAGCCGAACATCGTCTGGGCGAAATCGGCCTGGGGAGAGAGGATGCCATCAAGTGTCTTCCGGTGAACATAAGAGATATCATTCAACAGTGTCTGCTCTCGGGAACCGGCGTGCTCAACATACTGAACGAAATCGCGGGACGCACCTGGACCTGGTCGTTCCACCCGGTCGAGGGGCAAAACGTGATACACTGCTATGCCACCGATATCACCGAACTTATGAGGCAGGAAAAAGAGGTGAGGATGTTGTCGGCGGCGGTCAATCAGTCATCGAACATGGTGTGTATCACCGATGTCAACGGGATAGTGGAATATGTCAACCCGTTCTTCACTAAAGTTACCGGTTACAGCCTCGTCGATATCGTGGGACGGCCCGTAAGCATACTCAAGTCGGGTGATTATGACGAAGAACTGTACCGTGACCTGTGGCAGACGATAACATCCGGGAAAACCTGGAGCGGCATCATCAAAAACAAGCGGCACGACTCGGAATTGTATTTCGAGCGAAAAACGATAACGCCCATTTATGATGACAACGGCAAGATAATGAATTTCCTGTCCGTTTCCAGCGATATCACGAACGAACTGAAAACCCAGCAGAAGCTGATTCAATCGGACAAACTTTCGGCCATCGGCACCCTTGCGGCCGGCGTGGCGCATGAATTTAAGAATTACCTGGGCGGTATAATCGGCAATGCCTCATTCGCCCTGCACGAACTGGAGAGCGATGATGGCCGTCAACTGGCCGGCGAGACACTGAGCAAGATCATCGAGATGGGTGAAAAAGCCAACGATGTCGCCATGTCGCTGCTTACTTACTCCAAGGCGAGGCCGGAAGAAAAGCAACCCGAGGACCTTCGCAAACTTATCCGCCGTTCGGCAAAACTGGTCGAGAAGGAACTGCGCAATCAGTCCATCGAGCTGGTCACTTATTTCGAGGAGGTTCCGCCGGTCGAGGTCTCCGCGAGCAAAATCCAACAGCTTTTGCTCAATCTCCTGATTAACGCCCAGCACGCCATAAAACAGCATGGCGTGATAACGATTGCGGTATTCTCCCGGCGTGATGCCGTCGAGGTTCGTGTGGCCGATACCGGCGTGGGGATACCCCGCGAAAATCTGGAGAAGATTTTTGACCCGTTCTTCTCGACCAAGGGTGTGTGGGGCAAAGATGAATTGATTGGTACCGGCATGGGACTGTCCATCTGTCGAAATATAGCGCGCGAGTACCGCGGCGAGTTGACAGTCAATTCGGTGGTCGGCATCGGGACGACTTTTACTTTGACGCTTCCGGTTACAAATGTGGAGCGGCAGCACGTCACTTTCAGGGCCACGCCCGAGGATGAACTTCAGGCCCTTGTGTTCTCACTGGACAAAAGCATCCTGACGCATTACCACAACCAGGCCTGCCAGTTGAATGCAAGGCTCCTGGCGGCCGACGATATCTCGACCATTCCGGAAGATCCCGGTTCGATAGCCGACATCGTCATATGCGATTCGCGGTTCATTGGTAAGCTGGAGCTATTGAAAATGGTCGAACGGTGCCGCGACTCACTGGTTCCCTATGTCATGGTAAACTGCGGGGCCTCGGAATACGAACTGGCCGGTCTTCACGACGGTTCCGTGGCGAACTTCAAAGAACTCCCCGATTTCGAGCGAATAATCGCCATGCTCCCACCCGATACCCTGGAGAAATCAAAGGCGAGACACGCCTGATTGACCCCGGACGCCACGGCCCGGCAAATTTCTCACGCCATCCGTTTTTTTTGTGCTACATCGGCGCGACTCGATGGTATCAAGTAAAAGCTTGACGTTGCGGACAGCGTGGATAATATCTCTTATTGGAAATTCAATCGATAACTCAGGGAGACCAAAAATGCGGACCACCAAAGTGCTCGCGGTGATAACTCTTTTGCTTGCGGTTATATTGGCAGCTCACTCTTGCGATCGAAAGGCAGGACCGGATGCTGAAGCTCAGGTCGTTGCGGCAGGCGCAGGAGAAAGAGTTGATGTTTATCTCACCAAACTGGTACCGTTCGGTTTCTCCGGCGCCGCGTTGATCGCCAAAGGAGATGAAGTTCTACTCAACAAAGGGTACGGATTGGCCAATGTGGCCGAAGGTATCGCCAACACCCCGCAGACGATATTCAGTGTCGGCTCCATCACCAAGCAGTTCACCGCCGCCGCGATTATGAAGCTGGAAATGATGGGAAAACTGAGCACAGGGGACCCCGTCTCGAAGTATTTCGACAACGTTCCTCCCGATAAACTTGGGATCACACTGCATCACCTGTTGACACATACGTCGGGTGTCAATGACGATGTCATGGGGGGTGATTTCGAAATAGCGCACCGCGACGAGACGATGCGCAAAATACTTGAGGCACCCCTGAGGTTTGCCCCGGGCGAGGAGTTCGAGTACAGCAATCTCGGTTACTCCATGCTTGCCGCAATCGTCGAGTTGGCCTCCGGGATGTCTTACGAAGAATTTCTGCACGAGTACCTGTTCAAGCCGTCCGGCATGAACTTCACCGGATACCGGATTCCCGATTACACCGGCAAGATCGTTGCTCACTGGTATAACGGCGATATCGACAACGGCATTCCCCTGGACAAGGACTATCCTTATTGGAACTACATCGGCAACGGGGGCATTCTGTCCACGACCGCTGACATGCTCCGTTGGCACCGGGTCCTTATGGGCGACGAGATTCTGTCGGCTGAAGCCAAACAGAAAATGTACACGCCTTTCCTCAACGATTACGCGTACGGATGGGATGTTCTGGATACCGAGCGGGGGATGTTGATACAGCACGACGGCGGCAGCATGCTCGGCTGTGCCGCCGATTTCAAGCGTTTCGTGGACTCGAATATCGTTATCATGCTTTTCTCCAATGTCAGTGGCCCGGAGATTCTGCACGAGCAGGGTGTCAGAGATAAAGTAACGGACATCGTGTTCGGAGCGGATGTCGAGCTGCCCTTTGCCATCGACGACATCAAAGGTGACTTCTCGAAATATCGGGGCAATTATCTTTTGGATGAACAAAGCGCATATCTTGTCGCCGAGTCCGGCGATAGAATGCTCATGACACCGGTCGGGGGCGGGGCGCTTACGGCACTTTATATCTCCGGTGACAGTCTGAAGACGGTTGTGGCAGGTAATGAGAAGAGATCGCTTGAGGTTATGACGGCCGCCGTAAAGGACGATTTCGAGCCGATGCGGATTCTCGTAAACGATGATGATCGCCTCGAGCGGCTAAAAGACCTCTGGTACACGCGAAAAGAACAATACGCCTCCATGACCGGACCATTGGCCGCTGCTGAAGTGATGTACTCTACCATGTCGGGCTATCGCCCCGGCGCCACGGAGACAATTGTTAAGATTCAGGGAGCAACGAGCGCGTTTTTCTATCGCATGATCTGGTTTGATGGCAAGATGATCGGGCTTGGGCCGGTCCCGCCTCCACAGGCGATGGTCTTGACTTTGCGGCCGATCGATGATGGCAAATTTTTCACCTACGATATAAGCGCCGCGCGCAATATTATTCTTACTTTCACGGGCGACACGCTCTGGGTTGGCGATATTGAAAGTGGGCGGAAAGCCGTACTGGGGCATTAGGTCTTCGGGCAGAAGAGCTATTGGCGTACGACGATGACGGCGGCGCCGTTGAATCGGCCCGCCCTCAAATCTTCGAGGGCTTCATTGGCTCTTTCGAGCGGGTAGGGATGAACCTCGGTTTTTACCGGTACTTTCGGCGCGAGAGCGAGAAACTCCTCGCCGTCGCGCCTGGTGAGGTTGGCCACCGAGCGGACGATTCTTTCGCCCCACAGTATTGAGTAGGGAAAAGAGGGTATATCACTCATGTGAATTCCCGCGCAGACGACCACCCCGCCCTTGCGGACAGCGCGAAGGGCGGCCGGAACCAGCTCACCGACCGGCGCGAATATGATGGCGGCATCGAGCAACACCGGCGGATTGTCATTTGAGTTTCCGGCCCAGTTCGCTCCGAGGTTTTTGGCGAACTGTTGACTTTCCATGTCACCTTCTCTGGTGAAGGCATAGACCTCGCGACCCTGAAACCGGGCCACCTGAATGAGTATATGCGCCGCCGCGCCAAAACCGTAAAATCCCAGCCTGAGCCCGTCCCCGGCCATACGCAACGACCGGTACCCGATAAGCCCCGCGCAAAGCAGTGGCGCCGCTTGAAGATCGGGGTAGTCTTCCGGTATAGGGAAACAAAACCGCTCATCGGCCACGCACAGGTCGGCAAACCCGCCGTTTATCTGATAGCCGGTGTACTTTGATTCGTCGCAAAGGTTTTCATGTTCCGAAAGGCAATAGTCACAGTGCCCACAGCTTCCCCCCAGCCACGGCACACCGACCCGGTCACCCTTCTTGAAGCCCGATTGAGAAAAGCCGGCATCGACAATCCTTCCCACAATCTGGTGTCCGGGTATTATGGGAAGGTTTGGTTCGGTGAGATCGCCGTCGACGACATGAAGATCTGTGCGGCATACTCCACACGCGCTCACCTGTATCAGCACCTGTCCGCGAGAAGGCTTCGGGTCGGACACTTGGGTCAGGCGCAGGGGCCGGCCGGGTTTGTCCAGAATCATGGCTCGCAAAACGCATCCCTCTTTCTTTATCACAGAATCTATATATGGCTTTGTCTCGGGACAACCTATTTGTTCCAGGCATTCATGGATAAAAAAGGGACAGCCATTTTCATGGCTGTCCCCAAATGGTCTCTATTTGAAGAGCTTACTTCAACAGAAGCATCTTCTTCTGGTCGACGAAATTGTCAGTCTCGAGACGGTAGAAATAAACGCCCGAGGCGACACTGGAGGCATCCCACGTCACGGAGTGCTGTCCGGCGGTGTACATACCGTCGGCAAGCGTCGTGACTCTCTGACCACGAATGTTAAAGACCTCGAGTTTCACCCGGCTGTTTTCCGGCAGGGAGAAGAAGATCTCGGTGGTCGGGTTGAACGGGTTGGGATAGTTCTGACCCAGGCCGTATTCGTTCGGGAGAGTCAACTGCTGAGCGTTGGTCGGATCACCTTTGTAAACCACGCCGCTTTCGCAAACCTTGGTCTCGTTGTTGGCGGCCGAGTTGTAGGTGTAACCGGTCTTGACGACGTTGGTGACCTCCCAGCAGAAATCGCCGGAGCAGCTCGTAACAGTACCGGTGTGGACAGTGATTGAACCGTCAGCAAGGGTGGTAAAGGTGCCGGAGCCGGTGACCGGGCCGCTCACAGCGACCGTTACCGCCGCACCTTCGACCGGCTGATTGTTCTGGTCGTATATCCAGACCTGCACGTAGCTGTCACATTTCCAGCCTATGAGGACACGCCAGACATTGATGTCGTGGACGTGCATCGTCTGTTCACCGGCCGTGGAGACAACGATGTAATCATACTTGGTCTCGGAATCGCTGCCGTAGGCGTTGCTGACAGTCAGGGTAACATCGTAGCTGCCGGCCGAAGCATAGGTGTGGGTGGGATTCTGGACGTATGACAGAGCGCTGCCATCGCCAAAGTTCCAGGTCCACGAGGTAGCGCCACCGGTAGATTGATCGGTGAAGGCTACTTCCAGAGGAGCCGTGCCGCTGGTCGGCGAGGCGGTGAAAGCCGCGACCGGCGGGTTGGTCGGAGCCGTGACCGTGATATAGCCCGTCTTCACTTCCGCATCCGAGCCATAGGCATTGGCGGCAACCAGGGTCACCGTGTAGGTGCCGGCCGTGCTGTAGACGTGCGACGGGTTCTGGGTGTAAACGTGCGCGCTGCCGTCACCGAAATTCCAATCCCACGAGGTCGGGCTGTTGGTGGAAAGGTCGGTGAAATTGACCGTCAACGGATAGTTACCGCTGGTCGGCGAGCCGCTGAAATTGGCAACCGGCGGGTCGGTAACCGGCTCAGCTATCGCATCGAGACACTTCTTGGCGCTGGCAATACCCACACCGACGTATTTCGTGACGTTGTAGGCATTGACATTGGCCGGATCACAAATCAGGTTCCACTTGTCCTGGCGCGACAGACTGGCGTCATAAGACTCTATAACAGCGGCAACACCGCAAACGTGCGGGGCGGCCATGGAGGTGCCTGAGTAGGTGGCGGTGAGGTCGCCGGTACCGGTCACGGTGCTGATGATGCCAACACCCGGAGCGGCAACTTCAACCCAGGTCCCATAGTTCGAGAACGAAGCCGGGTTGCCGTTGACGTCGGTGGCGCCGACACTCATGCAGTCTGAGCGGGAGTTAAGGTATCTCACGATGTCCTGACCGTCATTACCGGCGGCGACGACGACGAGAACATCCTGCGAGACGAGGTAGTCCACAGCGGCCGCCAGGTCGGTGGTCAGCGAGGAACCCCACGAGCAGTTGATGGCGGCAACGTTAACGCCGCGAGCTTTCAGCTGACCGGTATAGACCATCGCTTCGGCGGCCGCGGCCATGTCGACCACGCCGCTATTGGAGGTCTTGTAACCGATTCTGCAGCAGAGAATTTTCGCGCCGTTAGCGGTGCTCTCAAAAGTGCCGTTGCTGAAACCACCGGCAACACCGGCAACGCGGTAGGCATTGTTGTTGATGGCGGCTACCGTGCCGGCACAGTGGGTGCCGTGGCCCAGACCATCCATCGGGTCGTTGTCAGGCGTATAGCAATCGGCGTCTTTGCAGCGCGAGCTTGTCGCCAGAAAGTCCCAACCGACCACGTCATCGACATAACCGTTGTTGTCGTCATCTATGCCGTTACCGGGAACCTCAAGGCTGTTGACCCAGATATTTCCATTGGTGCTGTTGTCAGCCGGACCGGGAGGGTTCGAACCGCCGAGATCACCATGGTCATATTTTACGCCGGAGTCAAGAATACCGACTACGACAGTCGCGTCGCCGGGTTCCATATCCCAAGCCTGGTCGGCATTAACACTGTAGGTGTTGTAATAATGCCACTGGCTCGAATAGAGCGGATCATTGGGGGTAGCATCCATCTGGTGAAGAGGGACCTTGTGGGCTTCGACTACCTGCGGAAGGCTCTCATAGTCCCTGACCATAGCGTCAAGGTCACCGTATTCGGCGAAAACGCCGAAAAATCTCGTCAGAGCGCGTTCCTGGGGCGTGTTGGCTCTGTCAAGGCTAATGCCGGCGAATCTCTTCTCAACGCGTTCGACCCCGTGGCGCTGACCTACGGCATCAAGCTCGGCTATGCCGCGGAAGGCGTTTCCGGAATGGAAGTCTGATGGGTTGAGTTCCAAAACAGCGTCATCTTTAAGTTGAACGATAATCATGTTCGGGGCGTACCCGACAAAGGAAGGAACATTTTCTGCCCGCATCTGCTGGGCAGTTTCGGCGGCGAAAAGGCTACTGGTAGCTAGTAAAACCGCTACAAGGATAATAACGGTTCTTTTCATTTTTCCTCCTGATATACTGTTGAAAGTACTGCGGATTTGCTTGGAATGCGCGCGAAATCGCGCCAAGATTCACTGTGCGATATCACCTCCCCGATCTTTTTTGAATGTTAATAGAACGTGCTGCCAAATTCTGTAATGTACTCTTGAGTTGTCGCTTTTGGAATTGTACTGTTAACATTTAAAAGTACATTTAACTCAAATTTAATACAAGGAAAATCTTCCGGCCAGACAGGCAATTTTGCCGGATTGGACCTACTGGCACCCGCGGCAGACCTACCGGTCGATTTTCCAGAAAATGAGGCTGTTCGAGGTTGACAACAATGTGCTTATGTGACAAATTGTTGCAAGAAAGTCCAACCAATAGATTACTCAGGGGCAATCTCTAATGATTCGCACCGGTCCGATTACAAAAGTTTACTCAAAAGTAATAGAAATCGCAGGAGGAGCTATGAGAAATTTGGTAATAGCGGGGGCGATTTGCGTTTTGTTTGCGTTTACCGCCGAGGCGGCCGTTGAGGGGCCGCTTTTCAAAGCCAGCGTCCATTATCCGGTGGGTTATGAGCCAATCGATATCTGCATCGCGGATTTCAACGCCGACGGCATCAATGACCTTGCCTGTGCGCAGTATAGCGGTGACAGTATCGCCGTCTTGATTGGCCAAGGAGACGGTGTTTACGAGACCGCCGCCTTTTATACCATCGGTACTTCTCAGTATTACATCGAGGCGGCTAATATCGACAATGATTCGGATATTGACCTGGTCGTCGCCACCTATAACAACATCTATACGCTCGACAATGCCGGGGATGGCACTTTTGGCGCGGCGACTCAGATATCCGGATTAACTACTTCGCCAAGGAAATTTAAGCTGGCGGATATAGATGGCGACGCCGATAACGACCTGATCGTAGCCCACTACGACTACGCCTTCACCGACCTGACCGTCTGGACCAACGACGGGTCCGGCAATTTCACCCTGGATAACGCTTACACCGTGGGTACTTATCAGAGCAACCTCGTCGTGGCCGATTTCGATGGCGATACGTTCCCGGACATCGCGGTGAGTACCGGCGTTCCGAATTACAGTATTCTTCTAAATGACGGGTCGGGCGCTTTTGTCGTCGACAACACCTACGCGCTGGGCAATTACGCCAGCAGTATATGTACGGCTGACTTTGACGGCGACACCGATTTGGACATAGCCATTACCTGGTACAACGGCCTGGCCGTATATGCCAATGACGGTAACGGCGCTTTCAGCAGCCACAGTTCTTCCGGTGTCACGGGCTCCGGTTATGGTCTTAGCGCTGTTGATCTGGATGGAGTGAATGGTCCCGATCTGGCGGCGGTCGATGACTCCGTATATGTTTATTATAACAACGGCTCCGGCGCCTTCACATCCACCAGAAGGTACTTTTTCGGGGATGGGGGAGAAGCTCTTGCTGTTGGAAAACTCGATGATGATGACAACTACGACCTGGCGATCGGCCTGAATCCCGGTAATTACGGCAGCGCCGCAAGTTACGTGGCGTTGCTGTTCAATACTCAGGGGGACGGAGACTTCGAGTACCCGGCCCAGAGCTATACGAACGACGGTCCTCAGTCGCTGTGTATGGCCGACTTCAATCACGATGGTAACATCGACGTCGCCACGCTGGACTGGTGGAACGACAGCGTTCTGGTGTTAACTGGTGATGGCACCGGCCATTTCGCCAGATTCCAAATAACCGCAGTAGGCAATTCCCCCTACGAGATTGTGGCCGCTGATGTCGACGCCCAGAACCAGGAAGACCTGATTATAGGTCATTCCGATGCCACCCAGAACTATATTACCGTTTTGCTGAGCAGGACCGACGGAACCTTTGGGGCGCCGGCTACATACGCGTGCGACCTGAGACCCAGGGGAGTTTTCGTGGGAGAACTGAACGGCTCCGGTCTTCCGGATATTGCCACCGTCAATTCGACCGGCGCCACTATCTCCGTCCTGTTTAACAACAACAATGGTACGTTTGCGGCGGCCACCAATTATCCGGTCATAAGCGCCCCCGGCCACAGCGCTATCGACGGGGGGGACCTCGATGGTGACGGTTCTATTGACTTGGTGATTCCCAACTACACCAACCACTGCGTTCAGGCGTTTTTCAACAATGGCAGCGGCGATTTCAGCACCAGCGGCAACATTGCTATCGGCGATATTTACTATCCGTACCAGGTTTGTGTCAATGACCTCGACAGCGACGGCTACGCTGATATCATTGTGGGCAGCTACGACTCAAGCGAAGTGTGCGTGATTATGAATAACGGGTCGGGCTTCGATGCGACCCAATATTACTACGCCGGTTATGAACAATATGAAATCGATGTTTCCGACTTCGACTGCGACGGGAACATGGATTTCGTGGTATTGAACACCGAATCATACAATTTCTCGGTTTTCCTTGGCGATGGTGCGGGCAATTTTGGGGAGCCGATGCACTACGGTATCACGAGCGATGACTCCGAGGGTATGGCGATTGCCGATTTCAACAACGACGGCTATCCCGATGTCGCGGTTTCCAACTATAATCACGATAATATCTCGGTGATGCTGAATCGTTACACCATCCTTACCCCCGTAACGGAGATCGTGTATGGCGATCCCGTGCCGGACAAATTCATGCTGCGGCAGAACTATCCCAACCCGTTTAACCCGACCACCACCATCGCTTATAGTCTGCCGACGCGGGCAGAGGTCAGGTTGGATATTTACAATCTTCTGGGTCAGAGGGTGCGGCAGTTCGACGAAGGTCTCAAGACCGCCGGCAACTACGAGCTGGTGTGGGATGGCAAAACCGATAACGGCAGATCCGTTGCCACGGGACTCTATCTCTATAAAATCACTGCCGGAGATTACTCGGAATCAAGGAAGATGCTGCTTATAAAATAAAGTCATAATAAGCGGTTTTATACCGTTTGTATGACGGTCCCCCAAGTCCCCGAGAGGATGCACCTCCTGTCGGGGATTTTTTTTGACCGATATTTCGGTCCGAAGTGTTTGCAGGATAACGGAATTGATTTTTGCTTCGAAGGAGTTCAACGCCGCGAGAGTTCTCAGCGTATATCTGGAGATAAGTAAACCAGCAGGAAGGTTACCAGATGAAGGCGATATGGAATGGTAAGGTAATAGCTGAATCCGAGAGGACTATCATAATTGAGGGAAATCACTATTTCCCTCTGGATTCGGTGAATCAAGAGTTTCTGAAACCGTCGGATACGCTCTCCATTTGTCCCCGCAAGGGGATGGCGTATTATCACGATGTGGTTGTCGATGGACGTGAGAACCGCGATGCCGCCTGGCATTATCCCCAGCCGAAGGGCGCCGCGATGGAAATAAAAGACCATATCGCATTCTGGAAAGGCGTGCAGATTCTTCCCTGAATCGCCGCGCCCGCGACAGATTCACAGCGCCTGTCTCACAGGGCCGGTAGAAGCCCCACTCCTTCGAGCATATCCGGCTTGACAAGACTATTTGAAATCCATAGTCTTAAGCATAATCCAAAAAAATATCGGAGGAACTCATGGGTTCAATAATTCTCGTCGGTGTAATCGCCATCGTGATAATTGTCTTCGTCACAATATACAACAGGCTGGTCAGACTCAGAAACACGGTGAAGTCATCGTGGTCGGATATCGATGTTCAACTCAAGAAACGGTTCGATCTGGTGCCGAGCCTGGTTGAGACGGTCAAAGGATATGCTGCTCATGAAAAGGGTGTCTTTGAGAGAGTGACCCAGGCCCGCTCCGCCGCCATGCAGGCAGGCTCGCCGAAAGAGGCTGCCGAGAAAGAGAACATCTTCCGCGACACCCTCAAGAGTCTGTTCGCCGTGGCCGAAGCATATCCGGAGCTGAAAGCCAATGAAAATTTCGTCCAGCTCCAGAATCAGTTTCAGGCCCTCGAAGACAGTATCGAGTCAGCCCGAAGGTACTACAATGCGGTAGTCCGCGACTACAATATTGTCATCGAATCGGTACCATCGAATATCGTGGCCTCGATGTTCAACTTCAAGCAGGAGGAGTTCTTCCAGCTCGAATCCGAAGCCGAGCGCAAGCCCATCAAACCCGACTTCTCGTCCTGAAAGTGCAAGGGGGTAGCGTGTGAACAGGTTAAATATGTACTCTGCCCGGTTGGTACTCACGGCGCTTATGGCGGTGGCTGCGGTGGCCGTTGCCGCTCCGAATGCGATCGCCGAGTACTTTACTATCAATAGCTTCCACTCGGATATAAATGTCCACGAGGACGGCTCTTTTGTCGTAACCGAAACCATCGAGCTCACCTTCCATCGTCAGCGCCACGGCATTTACCGTGAAATCCCATACCAGTACAAAGACGAACTGGGCAGCACCGTACGCACTCCGCTTGATGTCATGGCTGTCACAGACAAAACCGGGAAAGAGTGGGATTATAAGGTAAGCAGGAAAGGTTCGGTTGTTAACATTCGAATCGGACATCCCGATGTTTATGTGAGCGGAAGACAGTCCTATGTCGTCACCTACCGCGTCAAGAACGGCTTGTTGTTTCTGGAAGATCACGACGAACTTTACTGGAATGTGACCGGTACGTATTGGGATGCCGCCATCGAGTCAGCCTCGGCGACGATCAATCTTGACACAGACAAAAAGACCCAGCAGCAATTGACCGGCTGCTACACCGGCCGATACGGGCAAAACGAATCAGCCTGCGTTTCGGAAACTTACGAGAATGGTGTGACCTACAAAGCTACACGCAGTCTGGGTGCCCGAGAAGGTTTGACTGTCGCCTACGGCTGGGATAAGGGCATAGTCCGGCCACCGACCGCACTGGAGCGCTTTGTTTATAAATATAATCTTCGGCAGAACTGGGTATTCATCGTGCCTGTCATCGTGCTCGTTTTTATGCTGTTTCACTGGTGGCGTCAGGGGAGAGACCCCCGGGTCCGCGAGGCTGTCACGGTTATGTACGAGCCGCCGAAGCACAACGGCAAACCGCTGTCTGCTGCAGAAGTAGGCTCGCTTATCGATGAGCGCTTTGACCCCAGGGACCTGACTGCCTCTATCGTAGGTCTCGCCGTTAAGGGATACCTGAGGATTGAGGAGATTAAGATAGATGGCTTCCTGTCACTGTTCAAAAGCGTGGATTACGATCTGATTAAACTCAAGGAAGCCGATGCCGGGTTGGATCAGTTTGAACAAACGCTTTTCAACGATCTTTTTGAAGCGGGTGCCGGCGCGGTCAAGGTGTCCTATCTCAAAAACAGGTTCTACAAAAATCTCAAATCCCTGCGCGACACTCTTTGGAGCGGACTAAAACAGAAGAAATATTTTGCCATGAGTCCCCCGACTGTGAGAGGCTCCTATATGGGAATCGGGGTAGTGTTTATCGTCTTCGGTATTCTTGGAGCCGTAATTTTCGATCCCGATTATAGTCTGAGAGGAATTATCGCCGCCGTGTTCAGCGGTGTAATCGTGATGGCGTTTGCAGGCGCGATGCCTGTCAAAACCCGCCGGGGAGCCGCTGCCTACATGGAAGTTATCGGTTTTCAGGAATTCATGAACCGCGCCGATAAGGACCGTGTCGAGCGTATGGGAAAAGAAGTCTTCTGTAAATACATGCCTTACGCGATTGCGCTCGATGTTGTCGATCACTGGGCGGAAGCGTTTGAAGGAATCTTCAACGAACCGCCGAACTGGTATGTAGCCTCCGGCGGTTTCAGGACTTTCAGCCCCGTAGCGTTCACGCATTCGATGGGTGCGGTTACGGGTAGCCTGAGTTCAGCCACGTTTTCCCGTCCGCGGTCAAGTGGAACCAGTGGTGGTGGCGGCGGTGGTGGCTTCTCCGGTGGGGGCAGGGGAGGAGGCGGCGGCGGTAGCTGGTAGCCGGCTTTCAACGGACCGTAAAAGCCTGGACCAGGTTTAGGCCACCATCGGTGACGGTGAAGTCCTCATAGTAACTGTACTCGATAAGATTGCCGATCGAATCATAAAATTCGACCGTCAGGTCGTAGCTGCCCGGGGCGACCTCGAAATCCCCGACATAAACTCTTCCGGGAAGATACTGGCTTGACCGAAGGTCGGCATCCTCGGTGACATCAGTCGCAACATCGATAGCCGCCTTCTTCAGCCATCCTTCAAGACCGCCGGTGTCAGCCTTCTTTTTTAGCTGGTGACCGGCCAGCCCTTTGGCTACGGCCCTGGCCACCGAACGGAAATAAATCAGCGACTTTTTGGCATTGAACGTTTCCTGTGCGACTTTGCTGACATCCTCGAGAAGTTGCAGCTCGCCGATAACACTCCCGTTGGCAAGTACCCTGATGCGATCAACTTCGGTGGGCCGCGGGACTATCGTGGGAATGGCGAACTTGAAATAGTAGTCTGCCGAAACCGGCATCGGGATATGCCCGTATTCGACATCCTCCTTTCCGGGACCATCATAGAGTATCTGTACCAGATCGAGGTCTTTGTCGGTTCTGATGCGAAGGCGAAGCGGTTCTTTGGTGGGTGCTAATCCGACGAAGCCGATCACGCTGAGAATTGCCGCGCTGTCGGAGCGGTATTTCACCTCGGGCATAGCGAAGTCGTACACATGGGGCTGGGTTTCGAAAGCGGTCTTGAGATAATCCAGGTCGATTCGAGCGTCATCCATCTTTCCATCGGCGGCATACATGCGCATGCTCAGATATCGGGCAAAGGCGTCGTTGTGGAACCGCACTTTTTCAATAGCATAGTCAATTTGGACACGATTCGTGTCGTCTTCGAGGCCACGCTGAAGCTGCGCCGCGGCATCGCCGTATTTCTGCTCCAGCAATTCGAGTTTGAGATTGGCCCGGCGGATTTCCACAAAGGCCTCGTCGAACATGCCACCCTCGGCATAATTGAGCGCTTTGATCAAATTGGCGTAGAGAATCTCATAATCCTCGCCGGCGTATTCGAGGGCGTTGTCGTTTAGCAGAAGCGATACCGCCGCCCGGGAGATGCTTTTTGTAAACAACTCCTCGGCGGCGGCCTCGGCTAAATCCAGCTTATCATTGCTCGCGCGGTAGTTACCGGCATAGTGATTGAGCATGCCGGCATCGAGAAAATAAATGAACCGGTCTTTCTCGCCGTACTTGTTTTCTTCTCTGGCTTTTTCGAGCAGGGCGAGAGAGCTGTCAAGGTTGCCGCTCCGAAGTTCGGCCGTGATGGGATCATAGAATCCGCGCCGTGTTTTCAGCGAGCCACATCCCCCCAGCAAGCCGATTAAAGCCAGAGTTATCAGTATCCGTTTTGTAGCGAGATTACCGATCACAGCTGTTTACCACTTGGTGCCTGACTGGGCGATACCCTTCTTGATTTTCTTGGTGCCAATCCAGACTTTCTCCATGCTCTCGATATTTATCAGTTCGAGGTCGGTCTGGTAGAAAACCACGCTCTTGCCTTCTTCCTGATCGGTGATGGTTTTGATGGCTCCTTGCAGCATGAAATCGGCGCCGGTTTCTTCGCGAAGTTTCTTGGCGGTTTCTTTCGACGCGAACTCCTGTTGCTCAAAGCGTTCTTCGCGAATTTCCGAGCGGGCTTCCTTGCTGGCTACGAAACGGACCTGTGACGAGTTTATCAGTTCTCTTTCGAAATCCGAGATGAATGTTTCCATCTGGATGTGCTCGCTGGAGAGATTGCGGATGGTTCCAACTGTCACCACCGGCTTGGCTCCCTGGGCGGCGGCGAAATCCGTCAGCCACGGGCGCGACAGACAGTCGGATATCATTTCTTCGGCCACCAACCTCGAGTCGGTGTCATTCCATTTGCCGCTCAAGTCGGTCACGCTTTCGGTGTCGAGGCGCGTGACTGTTTTGCCACCACCGCATCCGAGCGGTAGAATGGCCAGCAGGGCAAAGACCAACAGATTCTTCATTTCAACTCCTTTTTTGTTCGCGATTATCGATCATTCTATTACTTTACAAATCGTTGATGCCGGTAACCATCCAGTTTTTTTCATTATACGATACCGGTACCAACGGAATTTATAGGGAGCGGCGGCTTTTTTTCAACCATTTTTCTGGGTAACTGTCGAGTGGCGAGAGCCGTTGAGGCGACTGGCGTTCAATTCATCGAGCAATCTCTTCGATGAGCATATTAGCTGATTTGGAGAAGTCTCATTAATGCGGTGAGGGCGGTTGCGAGCCGCCCTCCGTTTCTGAGGTTCCCATGCATCCCTGGGTTTTTTCCGAGAGCACGTGACCGCTGTCCCCGGGTTTTACTCTGTCCCCCTGGCCGCGTTAGTGTGGGCCGCCGCGGCTGATATCTCCAACCGGTAGCATCCGTCCAGTCAACCTGTTACGGCCGGCGTCAGACCGTAATCGGCGGCGTAACCCGCCAGAATCTTTTGACACAGTTTACGGCCGCGATGAAGTCGCGATTTTACGGTGCCAAGATGTAAACCGGTCATATCGGCAATCTGCTTGTACGTAAACTGCTCCACGAACGAAAGCACCACCACCAGCCGGAACTCATCGGGAAGACTGTCGATCGCCCTGAGAACATCGCTGCCCACCGTCCTGGTGACCCAAAGCTGCTCCGGATCCCGGCTGTCCTCATCGGCGTAAAGAAACCGGTCGTCTATTTCATCGCTGCTGGCGGATACCGGGTTTCTCGAGCGCGAGCGATATTCGTTGATGAAGACATTTGTCATTATCCTGAACAGCCATGCCCGACAGTTCGAACCGGGTTCGAATTTGTCCCAGAAACGATACGCCTTGACATAGGTCTCCTGTACGAGGTCCTCGGCGTCTGAGGGATTTTTCGCCAAACGAAGAGCGCTCCGATAAAGAGCATCCATCGCCGGCAAAGCCTCTGCCTCAAAGGTTCTTCTTTTGTCAAGTTCCGTCATAATATCCCCCCTCTGGACAATCTGGTTAAGCTTGATAGCACTCTGTACACAAACGCATTTTACCGCTATTAATTGTGTGTGTCAATGCGACTAAGTTACGGTCATAATACGTATAAAAAATACGTAATTCGAAATCGATTTGGTCTTGATAGTCATAAATTGAAGTCATATAAACTCATTAATCATATGTCTGATAACAACATAACGCTTCACGGCGACCGTCCGCCGATTTGAACAGAGTGTTGGAAAGTAGAACCTGCTTTGCCTATTAGAAGATTCACATTCGGGACAAAGTGAATCCAATTTTCGACTAAATGGTTAGAGTGACTGAAGAAAACTGCTGAGATTGGTCCGGGAGTTTTTAATCCCCAACTTCTTGCGGATCTGTTCACGATGTTTGTGCACCGTCAGAAGAGAGACATTCAGAATGGCTGCTATGTCTTTGGATGGGCGGCCGACTTTGATCATCCGGCATATCTCGAGTTCCCGCGGGGTGAGTTTCGAGTATGAGGATTTGAGTTCGTCGATGTATGGCGATGTGATTTCTTTCAGATATTGCTCGAGCAGATCGATGAGTTTCTGGTGCGATGGTCGGGTCCCCTCTTTGACTCGGGTTAACAGGGGAAGCAGCGACTCTTCGACATTGGTGAGGATGTGCTGTTTCGTTTTCTGTTTTTCTTCCTCGAAACTGGCCAGCACCTCTCGCATCGCGATATTTTTGTTCTCGAGCGATTTGCCTTCGACAATGAGCTTCTCGTTGACTTCTTTCAACTCTTTCTCGGCCCGGGCACGGATGAGGGCGTTCACGAAAATTTCGCCGCTGGTACGCAAAAGTGAAATGGTGTCGTCGTCGAATTCTCTCTGGCGCCTGACCGAGTCGAGCCCGACAAAACCGAGCAGCTGTCCGCTGTAAACCATGGGAACGAGCAAAAGTGATTTGATGCTCTGGAAATCGAAATTCTCTTTTTCGGCGGCTGCTTCAGGCGGGAGGTCGGATACCGACGGTATGTTGACTGCCTCGAATCGATGAAGCCTGGTAAGCGCCCACGGGAATCGCGTCGTCTTCAAATTCTTGAGGTGTTCGATCTGACGGCTCACGCCGGGCTGGCACCATTCGAAAGTATTGTCCATAATCTCGCCGTCGGGAGAGAACTCAAAGAGGTAGCAGCGATCGGCAGATGTGAACTCACCTATTCTCGAAAGCGCCGAATCGACTCCGTCGTCGATTTCTTCGGCTCTGAGATGGATGAAGTTGTTACTGATTGAGGCTATCAGCGCCTCAAAATTCAGACGGTAACGCAATTCGGCCTCGGATCGTTTTCTTTCGGTGATGTCGCGGGCGATACAATTCAGCCATTCGATATTGCCGGATGGATCGCGGTGGAAAGCGATGGTCCACATCATCTGAGACTCGTGACCGTCGCGGCTGATGATCCGATTCTCGACCGTAACGTGACTGACCTTTTCTTCAACAGCGCCATCAATTGTTTTGCGGGTGAACTCGCGGTCTGACGGATGGACGAAATCCAGATAGTTCAGGCCAAGGCAGCTTGATGGCTCCAGTCCGAAGATATTTTCGGCCGTGCGATTGGCGAAAGTTATCAGACCGTTGCGGTCGACCTGCACAACCAGATTGTCGGTGGTTTCGACCAGTTCGCGATAACGGTACTCGCTCTCTCGAAGGGCTTTTTCGGCGCGCCGGTGATCGGCGCTGGTGCGCAGGGCCGATATCCCGTAGCTGAGGTCTTCGGCCAGTTCCACCAGAAGCGAAACCTCGTCGTCGTCAAATGCGTCCGGCTCGGAAGCGTAGATGTTCAGGGCGCCAATCGGTTGTCGGTCGCCTCTCAAGGGCAGTGCGATTGAAGAAGCATAGCCGCGTTTGGTGGCTTCATCGCGCCACGGAGCATACTTAGGATCGTCGAGAATGTCTCTGGCAATTGCCGGCCGACCCATGCGAATGGCGGAGCCGGTCGGCCCCTGCCCGTATTCGTTGTCAGCCCATGAAACGTTAATTTGCTCCAGATAACCTTGTTCGAATCCGGCTTGAGCCACGGGCTTCACACGTTTTTGCTCGCTCTGTTCGGCGCAACCGACCCAGGCCAGCCGGTATCCACCCTCTTCAACAAGTATCCCACAGACATTTTGCAGCAGGTCGATCTCGTTTTCGGCGTGCACGAGTGATTTGTTACAGAGGCTGAGCACTTTAAGCGCCCGGGAGGTCTTTCTCAATGCGCTCTCGGTTTGTCGACGAGCCGCGATTTCGGCCCGCAACTGCTGGTTTATTTTCAGCAGATCAATCGTCCTCTCGGCGACGCCGACCTCCAGTTCATCGCGAGCCTTCTTCAAAGCTTCCTCGGCTCTCGTCCGTGCCAGAGCAATACTCACGCTCGCCCCAACTTCTTCGAAAAAGTGGATCAAATCCGGAGTGAACCTATCCCGACGCCGGTCGTTGAGCTGCAACAATCCGATACATTCCGAATCCATACGAAGCGGTACCAGCGCCACGGATTCGAAGCCCTCACGGTTGCATAAGTTGCGTGTCCGCCCTTGCCGGTCATTTTCCGTGGTGCTCTCGAGCAGATCGGACGTGCTGTTCGTCCAGAAGCTCCCGAACTCCGTAAAGAAGGGCTGTGATGAGTCAGTGTTGCCGGAGATGACTGTGCCGCACATACATTCCAGCACAGGGTTTCCAACGGCATCGCGCAGAGGGCGGCCATGTTCATCACTGGCGCACAGATGTCTTTCAGCCTCAACGAACAGCGAGGGGAACCCGATGGTCTCGTAGTACGGGAAATCGTCACCTTCTCTCAACCTCAGGCCGACCGCCTCGAATCCCGTGAATTCCTTTATCAGGCGCAGAATGGCACGGATAGTGTCAATCTTGTCACTGGATTTATTCAGCAGCTCTAAAAGCCGCGTGGCAAAATTCTGCCGCTCCTGGGCAAGTTTGCGTTCGGTAATGTCCAGCCAGTACTCGACTATGCTGGTGACCGCTTCATTTTCATCAAAAACCGGGTAACCGTGAATCTCGAAATGTTTGGCCTGACCACTCCGGTCGAGATGGACATGTTCAACGACCACCGACTTCTTGGTCTCTTTCACGATTTCGAGAGGGCAGGATTCTCCGGCCTGAGAACACGGGCTGTTTCTTCCGTGTGACAGCGCATAGCACTTGGGGGAGTTCGCCGATGGCGTCAGGCCGGGCGAGGCGGTATCGAGAAGCACCGTATAGTCATCGGCGTTGATGATATAAAATGGATGAGTCAGCGATTCCAGCGCTGTCTCATGCAGACTCCTTTTGTTTCTACCGTGATCCTCGGCCCTGCGGGAAAAGTTGTCGTTCTCTTTATCAGGTCTACGATCCATAACGAATCCCCGGCTTCTCCAAGCCTGCCAGCGGGCCTGTTTAGCCACCCCTTGATAGGGGCAGCCTGTGATTATCTCGCCATGACAAGGTGCTTAAAAAGTACGATAATGACCCCCCTCTTTTTTAACAAGGCCTTTCGCGGAATTACCTGAACAGGCCTGCTCGAGGAGGCGCCAAATGAACTAAGTTTAAATCTAATACAAGCTTAGGTGTTCCGCAAGGTAATTTGCCGATGTCGCATAAAACCAAACGCGCTTACCGGGCGACAGTTACGCCGGGCTTTGCCTCAGATGTTGCTTGAAATAAAATCCGTTTTAACGGATAATATATCTGGTCCGTCATTAGTGGGTAACAAGCGGTAACACCAAGCGAGAACCAAACAAGCGCAAAAATTGGGGGAACGATGAAGAACCCATCAATTCCGGCCCGCTACGTGGCCGTGCTTCTGATAATCATTTTTATATCAGTATTTTCAACCCCGGCCCGGTCGACAGATCCACCCGTTCAGTGGGGGGATCTCTTTTCAGGACCATACCCGGTCGGTTTCACGACTATCGAAAAATACGATTACTCGCGCGTTTTCCAGAGTAAGGTCGATTACGATGGTGACCCGCGCGAGGGGGAACGAGCAAGACCGGTGCAGGTATGCATTTGGTATCCGGCCGAACCCGCCGTGGAGTCAGCCCCGATGGTCTACGGCGAGTATGTTTTTCCCGCCCCCGATGACAGCCGGTTCTACGGATTGCTTTCTCAATTGCAGGGTCGCGAACTCGGCTACCTGATGGCGGCGGCCGGCAACCGGGCGGCGCCCGTGGCGGACGTGATGAATATGACGGTCGGCGCCGTCAAAAATGCCGCGCCTCAAGAAGGTGCCTTTCCGATCGTGATATATTTCGCCGACCTTCAGAGCGGATTCTCGGAAAATTCCGTGCTGTGTGAATATCTGGCGAGCCAGGGCTACATCGTTGCGGCTACCCACTCGGTCGGCACTCTCAGTCTGAATGCCGCTCTGACCGCCGGTGATCTGGAAACACAGGTGAGAGACCGTGAGTTTGCGCTGGCCCAGCTCCACGGTTACCCTAACGCCGATACTGACAGGCTGGCCGTGATTGGGTGCGGATGGGGGGGCGTTGAAGCTTTGATGATGCAGATGCGTAATTCTGATGTTGATGCAATCGTTACGCTCGACGGTGCGTATTTATACAAGGACAACGCTGAGCTGATAAAAGAAAACCCGTCTTTTGATTTTACCGGTGTGAAAGTACCGTCGCTGCAGATGTATCCGGGACTTCCGGACGCCATTGATCCATCCGTCTGCGAAGCAATGCCTTATTCCGAGAGGTATTTCGCGGCACTCAAAAGATTCACGCACCCGGATTTTACGCATTATCCGGCCCTGCTGCCGGATTCGGCGGCGGGCGAATCGGTGGACGACGGCCCTTCCTATGCAACTGTTTGTGAGTATGTCCTCGGCTTTTTGAACGCATATGTGAGCGGTGAGCAGACAGCTCTAGCGGCTCTCGACGCCGTGGTTTCTGAATACGCCGACAACTTGCTTGTTCAACATATGTTAGGGCAAAAACCTCCGCCAACGGAACTCGAGTTTGTCGATCTGATTCAGCAGGGGAAGATCGACCGGGCTATCGAAATATATCAGCAACTGAAGGCCGCCCGTCCGGGGGATGTCTTCTTCCAGGAAGCGACCATCAACGTGATGGCATACCGGATGCTGCAATCCAATCAGATCGAAGACGCGGTCAAGTTGTTCAAGCTCAATGCCGAGGCGTTTGAGAATTCCGCCAACGTGTGGGACAGCTATGCCGATGGATGTATCGCCAACGGTGACATTGAGACGGCTGCCATGTGCTACCGGAAAGTGCTGGAGGTTATACCGACAGATTCGGTCACCCCCGATGCTACCAAAGAGATCATTGTAAACAACGCCAGGCAGTTTCTCGAGAGCCAGGGTCAGTAGATATCAATAAGGAAATTTAAATACACTGGGAGAAAAAAATGCCTGAACGCAACTCAGACTTTAGCCGGCGTAAGTTTCTATCAACCGCCGCGACCGGTCTTGTTTCAGCGGGTGTGGTGAGCCTTTCGGCTCGAACGGGCCTGGCCCAGACGACTTCAGCGTCGGCCGACTCGAGTGCCGGCGGCCGGATTATCGAACGCGTGTTGGGCCGAACCGGCCTGAGAATGCCCGTTGTCTCGATGGGTGTGATGAACGCCGACAATCCGGAAATAGTACAGGCCTCATACGAACTCGGCATCCGCCATTTCGATACCGCCGCTTACTATCAGTTCGGGCGCAACGAACAGATGGTGGGTAGCGTGATCAAAAAGCTTGGCGTCAGAGACAAGGTAATCATCGGCACGAAAGTCATGGCGCAGGGACAACGCCAGGGGCTTCAGCCGAATGAATTAACGCAGAAGCTGATCACCGCCTGCGAGGCGAGCCTGGGGCGACTGGGAACGGATCGCGTTGAGATACTTTACATTCACGATGTAAGCGATGCTGAGACGGTAAAGAACCCCGGACTCATCGAAGGACTCACCCGACTGAAACAGCAGGGGAAAGTTGGCTGGGTTGGGGTGTCGACGCATACGAATATGGCGGATGTCATCAACGCGGTCGTCGATGGCGGCTTCTACGATGTTGTCTTGACCGCCATAAACTTCACTATGGCCGACGACACCGCCCTGCTGGAAGCAATCAAGAACGCCTCTCAAAAAGGCGTGGGTATAGTGGCTATGAAGACTCAAGCCGGCGGCGCCCGCTGGCCCAACCCGGCTTCGAGAAAAGACTACTCCGGCTCGACTATCGCCACCGCCGCCCTCAAATGGGTGATGCGCAATGAACACATTCATACGAGTATTCCCGGCTTCACCAGTTTCGAGCATATGCGCGAGGATTTTTCTGTCGCGCGCAATCTGGAATACACCGAACAGGAGAAGAAATTCCTTTCGGATAACAATGTGAGGATGAGCCTCGGCTATTGCCGCCAGTGCCGGAAGTGCCTGGCGAGTTGTCCCGGAGGTGTAGACATACCGACCCTGATGCGCGTACACATGTACGGCGCCCAGTATGGCAACTTTCACCACGCCCGGACTACCCTTGAGGAAATCTCTGATAACGTCGGACTGAATGTTTGCAGCAGTTGCTCACTGTGCAGCGCCGAATGCGCCAACACAGTTGATATTGCCCGGCGCATCGACGAGCTCAAAACCATGTACTGTTAGCAAGCCCGGGCATAGGGTCAGTGCCTGGCTAAGGAGGATGAATGTCGGGATCGAAGAGGACTATTTCCAGACGCGGATTTCTATCCGCGGCGGGCGGCTCCCTCCTCTCGGCAGGACTTCTCAATCTGAATCCCGCCATAACCCTGGCTGAGGGAGCTGATGATAAGGCCGACGGTTCCAGCAAAGAAATAATCTATCGCAAGCTCGGGCGCACTGATATTCACGTTCCCATCGTGTCCATTGGCGTGATGAATTCCGAGAATCCCGAGATCATACAGGCGTCCTATGAGATTGGTGTGCGTTACTTCAATCTCTCCGGGAACTATCAGCTCGGTCGTATCGAAACGGTTGCCGCCGGAGTGCTCAATAAACTGCAAGTGCGCGACAAGGTAATCATTGGCACGGGCAATGACGATGTCGAAGCGTTTGCCGGCCTGTCGGCATCAGAATGCAAAAGGAAAATTACTGCCGCGTGTGAGGCCAGTCTTAGCCGTCTCAAGACCGATTACATCGACATTTATTATGTCTGGGAGGGTCACGATCCCCGAAACACCCACAACCCGGCCATGCTTGAGGCGTTGGAGTACCTCAAGCAGCAACAAAAGATTCGCCATGCCGGCGTGTCTATGCACTCCAACATGGCTGAAGCGATCAATGCCGTAGCGGACGGGGGCTACTTTGATGTCGTTATGACAACGTTCAATTTCACGTTGTCCGATGATAGCAAGCTTCTCGCCGCGATAAAAAACGCCGCGGCAAAGGGAGTCGGCGTTATCGCCATGAAGATGATGGCGGGGGGAAGCCGCTGGCCCAACGAGTCATCGCGCCGTGACCATTCCAGCGCCGCGATAGCGACCGCGTGCATCAAGTGGGTTCTGCGCAACCCGGCTGTCAGTACAAGCGTGCCGGGTTTCATGAGTTATGAACACATGAGGCAGGATTTCTCTGTCGCCCGCGATCTGGAGTACACACCCGAGGAAGAACGGTTCCTCAGCGATAACAGTGTGAAGCTCGGCATGGGGTTCTGCCGGCAATGCAAAAGCTGTCTGGCCTACTGCCCGAAAAAAGTCGACATACCAACCCTGATGCGTGTTCACATGTATGCGGCCCAGTACGGCGATCTATATCGGGCCCGTGTGACTCTCGACAGCATCTCCTCAGGCAGTGATCTCAGAGTATGTAAAGATTGTTCCACCTGCCGGGCGATATGCGCAAACAGCGTCGAGATTGCTTCGCGGATCGACGAGCTGAAAGCTATTTACACGTAAGCCATATCGCTTTGACCCACAGGTCAATACTGACCAACAGGCTCGGAGAGTGAATTCAGCCAATCGGCGATCTCCGGCTCGTGACCTTGCGTGTAACCCACCACCCCGGCCAGCCATCCCGATTTCAAGCCGGCCACAATCACACCGTAGTAATTGTCTTGAAATCTCAGAGAATAGTCTGCATCAAAGGGAAGTGCCGGCAGGGCGATACCTGCCGTGTCCGAGGGCTTAAGCTGCTGGGTCCACTCAAGGTACTTCTGGCCCGATTTGTCCGGAGTCAAAAACAGAATGAGGGTGTCAGTGCCGAACAAATACGTTCGGCTGTAAACATCGGTAAGAAAACTCCGGCCGAGAAAGGACTCGGCGTACATCTTTTCAGTAGCCGCGACTCCGTCTGTTTTCGGGAAGAGGTCAAAAGTCTTGGGGATGTTGGTGGTCCCGAGCATCGTGTTGCCAAAATAATACGCCGTTCTCAAAATGGCCTCGCGGGTCTCATCGGAGTCCTCGTAAGCTATAACCATCAGCACATACACGCCCTTCACGGCAACGACATTGGTAGGCGAGGCGAAGCTCGCCGCCCCTGTACCAGCCGTGGCGACACCGTCGGGACGGAGTGTGGAGAACAGGCCGAAAGCGTTATCCTCCGAGTCGAATCTGTAGATGTCCACAACCATCTCTCTGCCGTTGGTCAAATAATCTGCCGTCGACACGTCGACGAAATCATAGGCGTGGTACAACTCCGCGCCGCCATCGATATACTCATACAGCGAGTCTCCGACGAAGGTTCTGATCTCGGAGTTTCTTTGCAGCCCGATGGAATCAACCTCGGCAACCAGATAATCGGCCGGACTGCCGTTATCAGCCGGCTCTTTGCCGCATCCCAAAAGAGCCGCCTGCACGGCTATCGTGCCAAGAACAAGAGTAAGAAGTCGTCGCAAGTTCATAAATATCATACTCCTCTGAATATCGCTTTGAGTTGTAACCGGCCGAGAGGCCGCCAATCGGGGTTGGTCCACCCGCGCCGGGTACCGGAATATACGACCGGTGGCCCGAGCGTGCAAATGAACAGTTTTTTTGTCAGGGAGAGCTATTTTCGAGACCGTAAATAAACCCTTGACAAAAATGCCCGTGTGGCCGATAATGATTATGTGCATATGCACATAACGAGAGAGGAGCCGCAAGTGGCCAGGCCGAAGAAGACCCGTTTTTGCCGCCGATACGATGCCGATCGGATTTATAAGCCCCGGGGGATACCGCTGGGGGAAATCCAAACCAGCGTGCTTTCGCTCGACCAATTCGAGGCCCTGCGCCTGTGCGATGTCGAGCAGCTCGACCAGTACCAGGCCGGACTTATCATGGGTGTATCCCGGGCGACAGTTCAGCGTCTGGTCCACAGCGGCCGCAAGAAAATAATCGAGGCGATCATCAACAACGATGCTATCGCCGTGAACTTAAGAGAAAGTGAGGGCTGTCATGTTGGCATGCATTCCCACCAACGGAAGCACCGGTCTGGACGACACCGTATCTGACCATTTTGGTTCGGCTCATTTTTTTACGCTTTATGACGACGCCACCGGCGAATTGAAAGTGCTTGAAAACCGCAACGCGCATCACAGCCACGGAACCTGTCATCCGATGGCTCAGCTGGCGAAATACAAGATCGACTGCGTGGTATGCTCCGGTATGGGCCGGCGAGCAATCGAGGCCCTGAACAGTGAAGGCATCAAGATCTATCACTGTGAAAGCACGCGTGTGCGCGACATCGTAGTGCAAATCAAAACGGGTGACCTCGAAGAAATTGATCCCGCTACTGCCTGTCACGGTCACGGACAGCGCGGCGGCTGCGCGCACCACGGCGGCAGGACATCGATCGTCGAGATTGAACAGCAGCGTCGGCGCGGTGGAGGCTTCGGCCAGGGGGGAGGACGAGGTCAGGGCGGACGCAACTGACATCAATGGCCTGAGCGGAGTCATCTAATTGCCGCGTACCGAGCGAAGGAAGTTAACCCTTTCAAGACCACGCTGAGCGGGTTCGAAATTGGGATTCATCTTTAAGGCGGCGTTGAAGTGTGCAGCAGCCTCATCCAGTTGACCCTTCTGAATGAGCGCGGTACCAAGATTCGAGTGGGCGTCGACAAAATTCGGGTCAAGTCTCAAGGCTTCCCTGAAGTGTTCTATGGCGCCGTCGGTTTCACTGCCCTTTGCCATCGCCAGCCCGAGATTATAGTGAGCGCGACCATCAGACGGGGTGATATCGATTGCTTTGATGAATTGCTCTCTGGCCAGATGGTTTTCCCCGCGAAGAGCCAGCGCGAAGCCGAGATTGGTGTACGCTTCACCGAGATGCGGTGTCAAACGAATTGCCTCTTCGAAACTGGCAATAGCCTCGCCCAGGCGATCCTGCCTGGTCAGTGCCACGCCTAGTTTGCGGTGTGCCTCGCCATCCGTCGGCCTCATGCCAATTGACTGACGATAACGCTCGACGGCTTTGTCGATATCTCCTTCTTCGTAGTACAGATCAGCGAGATACCGATTGGAAAGCGCCGGATTACCGACAATATCAATTTCTTTCTCAAGGGTCTCAATCTGGAAGAGGCGCAGATGGTGTTTAAGCTCTTCATCGATCAAATGAAGATAACTGGTTGAACGATTCGTTACATGCTGCCTGGCGATATCTAAATAGCGCTCCCGCTGCGACGGCGACAGAGCGGGCAAGTCTACCATTCGTGGGAAGGGGAGATTTACGGAAAGAGCATAAGCGGCGAAATCAATGCGGGCATCGATGTCGGAAGACACGCTGTCGGCGATCGCCTTCGTAAGTGCGCTTACCCGTCCCAGGGTCTTGATATTTCTGACGGTCGTTTGATGGTCGGTTTCATAAAGGAGTTTCGGTGCGCTGAATTCAAGCCGTGGGTGCGCGTCCGTGGTAATCTCGCCCGTTCCAAACAGGGTCACCAGGTCCTCCGAAAGAATCATGCGGTACAAAAGCCTCGGGTCGCGTAGATCCACGTTCTCAGATCGCTTCACGTACTTGAAATTGCGCATGGCCGTCTCAAGCGACAGGCGGCCGTTGCCGCGAAAGCCTACGAACAGGTAGTCCGGCCCTTCGCCCGAAGGCGCCGTGGAAACCAGAAGGGCGTTTGGAAACACATCGGCAAAGGTTCGTCCGACAAGGGCGAAAGACTCCCAATCCATCTGGTAGGAGTGGAAGAACTGCACGAAAATGCCGCCTTCATTGAGATTGTCGCAGGCGTATTGGAACATTTCCCTGGTGAACAAAGTGGCCAGACCCGCCAGCCAGGGATTGGAAGGTTCCGAAATTATAACATCGTACTTCCGGTCGCCCAATGCCAGGTGCGCCCGTCCGTCCTGTATTATCAGATGGGTGCGCGGGTCTTTCAATACGTTATTGTTCCAGGGCAGGAAAAAGTCGCTGGCGTCAATCACCTGGCTATTTATCTCAACGACATCCAGCCTCTCAATCGGGAAATTGAGCACCTCGCCGGCGGTGATACCACTCGCGAGCCCGAGCACCATCACATTGCGGGCGTTCGGGTGAAAAAGCATCGGAAGATTACCCAGCAACGTCTGCGTGCCCATGTCTCCGAGAGTTGAGGCGTCAACCTTACCGCTGTTGGCCATCGAATAGCAGGTATCGCCCATAGCGTAGTAATTTCTCAGAACCGTCGTGAATCCGCCAACACCGTCGCCATAGTATACCAGCCGTCCCTTGTTCATATCCGACATGATCTGCTCGCCGTGAAGAATCGTCTCGGGCCAACTGTAATACCTGACCGCGTTGGCGATCTCATCGACACTGTGGGCCCTGCTCAAAGACAGGGCGTGACGGTCCCACATCGGGTAGTAAAAGCACGCGGCGATACCGGCTGCCGCGGGAATGATTAGAAGCAGCCATTTAATCAAGCTCTCCCTGTTCTTTGCCAGCAGCCACGCCGTGACTATAAGAGACGTGCCCAGTTGAAAGGCGATCACACTGCTCAGGCTGGTTTCTTTACCAAGAAGGGGGATCAGGATGAAACCGGCGGCAAACGAGCCGCTTACGGCGCCGATGGTGTTGATAGCATAAGCTACCCCGATTGACCTCCCGACTCTGGTAATAGAGCGAGTAAATATTTTGCCGACCAGTGGGAAGGTGGCGCCAAGACAGATAGTGGGAAAAATCATTATTACAAAAAGCGCTGCTGCTTTGAGCGCGCTTCGCAATGCGAATTCATCCTTCGTGTAATATAGCAGTTTGGCAAAGAAGAGCTGGCTGTTACCTATCAACTGGCTGACACCGAGGGCGAAAACCGCCGCGGCGATTTGAGTGCCTATTAAGAGCATGGTTGGATTTTTGACCCTGTCGGCAAGACGGCCGAAAAGAATACTGCCCAGCGCCAATCCGAGTATGAATGTCACCAGCACTATCGTGAACGAATAGGTAGTGGAGCCGACCAGAAGGCCAAGGAGCTTTGTCCAGATAACTTCATAGGCCATCGCGCAGAAGCCCGATATGGCGAAAATTATCAGCGCCGCGCCGACAGCGCCGCGATGAACTGACGGTGCCGACTCTCGGGTAATCTCCGTTGCCGCCTTTTCACGCTCTCCCGCGCCGCCGACCGGCCTGGTACCCCCGGCGGCCCTGATGCAAAGAAGCCCTATCAGGGCATTTATGCCCACCGCCACCGCCAGTGTGCCCCAGATTCCAAGAGCGCTGATCAGCCAGAAGCCGCACACCAAAGCGCCAACCGCGGCGCCAATGGTGTTGAGCCCGTATAACCTCCCCGCGTTGGTGCCAAGGTGCGACAGGTGCGTGACGTAAAACCGGCAGAGAATTGGCAAGGTCGCTCCCATACAGGTCACCGGAACGATGAGCAGTAGGTCACAGCCGAGAAATGTCAGAAGATTGTAGAGCATGAAGTGCTCAAACAGATTGTTGTACAGAATCGAATAGAGTGGCTCAAACGCCATTAGAAGAAACGGGAAGACCAACGCATAGGCGGCGACGACAAGCTCCAGGACACCGTAGAGCCTCACCAGTCGCAGAGGATTCTCAATGCGGTCTATCCTTCCGCTCGCCAAATAGCTGCCCAGGCCGAGGCCTCCCATGAAGATTGTCAGGATAATCGCAACCGCGAACGGAGCGCCGCCGACTATTTTCACGATCATGCGCGTCCACAGGATCTCGTAAATCAGCCCGCTGACACCCGACAAAAAGAAACAGGTGGTAATCAGCAGTGATAAACGGCGTGCGATAATGCGCGTTGGACTCTGACTGTTCATGCTAATATTATTATGGTGAGCCTGCCCACCATGACAGCGTTCAAGCGATTCGTCGATAATCCACAGGGAAGATCCCCATTAAAAATAACCCGCGAACGGCGATTTCGCAAGTAGAAACAGGGTTCGGCATCCTCTGTGAATGTTTCGTCATGACAGCGAAAGAGGGGACAGGTTGATGCCTGTCCCCCCCGGGGCGCTCTCTACAGGTAGTGGCAAAGAGGCCAGGTAAACCTCACATTATCTGGTTTTCCCTGTAACAGAATCTGTCACCCTTCTCCCGAGGACAGATGATCTCCAGTTGGTAACCCTGAGCTGCCACTTTATCCGCAAAATTCTGGTAAACCCACTCACGTCCGCTCCCATGGGTGGGCACCATGACCTTTGGCTGGAGCTTATCCAACGTGTAGAATGTTGCCTCGGCCAGAGCAATGGTGTCTCCGGCATGACAGCCGGTAACGTTCACGAAGGCAAAGTCGACATTTTCGACTAATCCCGAAAGATAGTCTATTTCCGAGATAAACCCATCCCGCTGAGCTTCCCGCCACCCGGCATGATCCCCGGCGAAATAAATCTTCAGCCCATCGGTTTCAATCAGGAACCCAACCCCGGCGTCGTTGGCCCTGATAGTGTGAATCTCCATGCCGTCGGAACTCAGATGTTCTCGAGGTCCGATATACTCATACGGCTGACCGTTGTAACCCATCCTGGCGTCTTCGGGGAGAAGCTCCGCCTGGAAACCGAAATAGTAGGTAAGTTTCGGCAGGGTGCCGTACCAGTCGAAGATAGCGGAGTCATAATGGTCGCGATGAGTGTGCGACGTGAACACTTCGACATTCTGGTCGAGTATTTCCGACGGAACAATACATCCGTTGGCCAGCGACGGATCAGTGGGGAGCCCCCTCTGCCAGTAGTCGAATATGATAAAGTGATTGGCGGTCTTTACGGCCCACCCGCAGTGATCGAGATACCACAGCATGGCTCCTCCCGGCTGGACCTGCGCGGCGAGCGCAGCTGAGAGGTCATACCTATCGTTCAAATTGGATGCCGTGCCGCCGTTTGACTGAAGTAGCTGCGCAATCTGTTTATGTCCATATCTGCCGGCATAGTAAAGGGGAGTGTGGCCATCGTTATCCTTTACGTTTATATCGGTCGCCAGTTCGAGCATAACTTTGACAACGTCGAGATTCCCCTTGCACGCCGCCATGTGAAGCGCGGTGGCGCCGTAATGGTTGTCTTTTATATCGACACTCGCGCCCTTGTTAAGAAGCAGCCTGGCGATGTCGTCATCACCGCGAGTCACTGCCAGCATGAGCGGTGTATTACCGTCAGGATTGGCGATGTTCGGATCGGCGTTGTTATCGAGCAGGAAACTCACCACCTCAGGGTTACTGCGGTAAACCGCAATTACCAGAGGAGTCTCTTGATTGACTGTCTTGCAGTTGAGATCTGCTCCTTTGTCGACAAGAAGTCTCAAAGTGGCGACGGCACTGTCGGTTTCCAGCCGGTAGAGTTCCCAGACAACATTCAGGACGGGCGTGCCGCCTTCCGCGTCCGCGGCGTTTACATCGGCTCCCTTCGCAAGCAGATATTCCACCACTGATGGCCAGCCCCCTCCGGTGGCCGAGTGCAGGGGCGTCGAACCCTCGGTAGATTTTGCCAGCGGGTCCTGTGCCATGTCTACCAGTTTCTTTACCAACTCGAGATTACCGCCAAAAGCCGCATAGTGTAAGACGCCTTCGCCTTTGTTATTTTTGGAATCGATACTGGCACCGGACGTCAGCAATTTGTCCACCAACTCGATACTTCTACCATAGGCTGAGAAAAGCAGAGCATCGACACCGTCCTGATTTCTTGCGGTGATGTCGGCCCCGGCTTCAATCAGCATGAGCGCATTGGCGACACGGCCGCCCGCGCACGAGCTCAGCAGGGGAGTGAAGCCGTAGTTGTTGGCGGCGTTGAGATCCGCTTTTCTGGCGATAAGTAATCGGACCACTTCATCACGGCCATGGAAACCGGCTCCGTGCAATGCTGTGCTGTTGGAATTGGTTCGGGCGTTAATGTCAGCGCCGATATCGAGAAGATACGCCACAATGTCGGCGTTGCCCATATAGGCGGCACTCAGAAGAGGCGTCTTTCCGTCAGCCGCTCTGGCGCTGAGCAAACCGGCATCACCCTCGAGAAGGGACTTGACCCGTTCAAGATCGCCCATCTCGGCGGCGTCGTGAATCTCACCCGCGTAAGCTAAACCCATGAGAACAAACAAGAAAACGGTGAGCAGTGCGGTTTTTTTCATAATTTCTCCCTGGTTTATATGAGAATAGAGAACATACTTGCCTTATAGACGCTCACCCCGATGTCTTCTAACCAAGCGGCAGACACAGCGGGCGCAGAATCTGTGGCATTTAGGATTATGAAAGACTACCAGAGGGGTGGGGTTTTTGCGATGACGAAACGGCAGGCCTTGTCGGCCTGCCGTTGTCAGACTGTGACTGTCTATTTTTTGCCGACGATGGAAACGTATCTGTTCTCAACGGTCAGCTTGTTTTTGGCGAATTCGTTGATCTCATCGAGTGTTATCGCGTCGGCCGCGTCAATCAGCTCGAGTACGAAGCGGTAGTTGTATCCTGACCATTCGGATGTTGCCATGCTGGCGGCGCGACTGCTCTTGCGATCGATGCGGTAGATCAGATTGTTTTTCATATTGACCTTCGCATCGACGAGTTCCTGCTCGGCCAGTCCTTTCTCCGCAAGCAGATTCCACTCTCTATCCAGCGAGCTGAGCGCCTGCGCGACTTTGCTGGTGTCAGTCCCGATAGCAGCCCGAAACATGGCGCCGTATTTGTCAAAGGCATACTGAGTGTAAACGGCGTAGGCCAGTTTTTCCTTCTGACGAAGATACCAAAGCCGCGAGCCGACATTGTTGCCCATCACCTCGTTCAGCAGCGTAATGTAAGCGGCCTCCTTCAGGCTCAGATGAGGCAGCGCAAAACCCATGTAAATGAAAGACTGATTACGCTCGAACGAAATGAAACCTTCTTTGTTTTCCTGAAGCTTCAGCGATGGTTCGATTTTCGAGTCGATATCGGGTTCAATTCCGCCCAGCCGGTTGTCAACCAGCGCCGGGATGCGCTGCGGCGACAGATTCGTGGCTATCGAGAATATGATATTGTTGCCTCCAATTAAGGCTCGATAATGCTCTTTGATATCCTCGATATGGATATTCTCGATTGATTCAACCGTTCCCAGCGCCGGCAGGCCATAACCCTCGTTGCCGTACATGGTCGCGAAGAACAGCTTGCTGCAGGCCTGGGCCTGGTTATCGCCCTCGGCCTTTATGTTTCCTTCGACCTGCAGTTTCAGCTTGGTCAACTCAGCTTCGGGGAAGGTCGGCGAGGTAATCGAACGGGCGATAATGTCGAACACTTCCTCGAGATTTTCCGAGAGGCAGACGAATGAAATGTAACTGTAGTCCCTCGAACAGTCGACACTGACATTGGCGCCGAGAAAATCCAGCCGTTCGGTTATCTCGGAGGCCGACATCTCGGTGTTGCCCTTGAGAAGCATGTTGGTCATCAGATTGGTGATGCCGTTGTTTTCTGCGGTCTCCGTAAGCACGCCGCCACCGATCTGAACCCGGGCCGCGGTCAGCGATGTGGTTTCGTCGTAATTGACAAGTATGGTGATGCCGTTATCGAGAACCGCTTTGCCGTAGTTGTCGGCTCCCATCTCTATCTGGCCGGCCCTGTGTCCGCACCCGACGAGAACAATCGCTACAAGAACCGCCATTACCGTGTAAGTTGCTGTCTTCTTCATTTGGGCACCACCGTCGTTTTGACATATGAGTCGGTGTTAAGATACTTCTGAGCCGCCGCGTTGAGTTCGGCCAGCGTCACTTTCTCAATATTGTCAGGGTAGGCTGTCACGAATTCGTGGCTGTACATGGCGTCGTACTGCGTGTACTTGTCCGCGAGATCAAGACCGCGCTCCAGCGAGGTGTAGTGACTGGTCTTGATATAGTTCTTGGCTTTCTGAAGCTCCTGCTCGGTGAAGCCGTTTTCGCGCACCTCGTTGAGTACTTCGTTGATCGTTTCTTCGACCGATGCCAGGTTCGATGGATCCAGGGTGGCGAAGGAAAACAGCATGCCTTCATACTTGCTGGTATAGAACGAGAAGCCCACGCTGTAAACCAGACCGAGCTCATCTTTCAGTTTCTTGAAAAGGCGACTCGATTCGCCGGTCCCCAGAAGGGCCGCCATGATGTCGCAGGTGAACTGGTCGGAACTTGCTATATCCGGACCGATTGTGCTCATCATCAGGTAAGCCTGTCCGACATCCTTTTTGATTTCCTGAGCGACCACCTCGCCTCTCTTCGGAGGTTCGGCATAATTATCCTTCGGCACCGTTCCCTCCGGGAAACCGCCGAAATACTGTTTCACCAACTCCGTCGTCGACTCAGGAGCGACATCACCCACTATGACCATCGTCATATTGTTGGGCGCGTAGTAGCGCTTGTAGTAGGCGTAAATGGAATCGCGCGGAATGCTGCTTACGTTTTCTTTCGTGCCCAGCACGTTCTTCGAGTAAGGATGTTTGCCGTAAAGCGCCGACAAAGATGACCGGTAGGCTGTTGAGAAGGGCCTGTCTTCGGAAATATTTATTTCCTCCAAAATGGCCTGCCGTTCCTTATCCATCTCGGCGGCCGGGAAATTGGAGCGGAAGAGCATGTCGGCGTGAATCTTCAGCGCGAAATCGAGATTTTCGCCGGGAAGAGAGATCACGAAATCGGTCCAATCCGATGAAGTGTAGCCGTTGAAATAAGCGCCGTGACTCTTCATCGCGTCGCCAAGCTCCTCACCGGTCATCTCTTGGGTGCCGCGAAAGAGTATCAGGTGCTCGAGGAAATGCGTGGCGCCGTCAAAATATTCCGACTCGTTCTTGGCGCCGACTCTGATGGTTGTTGAGATATTGACCTGCGGAACCTGATGGTTCTCCAAAATCATGACTTTTAGACCGTTGTCAAGATGTTGAATGTGCCAGTCGGCCGAGAGGGCCGCGAGCGGCAAAAACAACACCAGACAGCAAATCAGGACCACTACTCGCATTCAGAAACTCCTATCTTTGCGTTTCTCACAGATTGCTGCTGACATTATTCGATTATGAAACCGATTCGCCTGTCACTACGCAAGCGTTTTAGTTTATGACGCAATTTCTCTGATATACGTTCAGAGGGAGTATTTGTTGCGGCGCCTTGAGTTTGGCCGAAGGCGGGCCGACACCCGTGGTAGAGCGGCCATCGCTACGGTTTATTTGGAATCTGATGGCAGTTGACGCAAATTACACAAATTCCACCGTCTCTTTTTCCTTGAGTAGAATCACGCCGAGAAGTACCGATGAAACCGGTACCAGAAGCAGCGACAGCGGTGAGAGAATGACGGTTATTTCAAAAACCCCGGCGGCCACGGTTATCACCGCAAAAGCGATAATGAGGTCGTTGAGCTCACTTTTTGCCCTGAAGAGCCTGACGGCGACCAGGATATCAACGATACCAATAATGATCATGGCCAGCGCGAAGAATGACACCAGCACTATGGTGAGCAAAATCTCCGGGACCGGCGACATGACTACCGTAAGACCGGTAATCATCGTGCCTACCACCTGAAAAATGATGGCCCACCAGATCGAGACAGTAATCAGAAAATCTATGCCGCGATAATTGTAGCGTTCATTTAGAAGCTTTCTGAAAACAACGAGCACATACACGATCGCTATGGTCGCCATAATGCCGAGTATGTCACTAATGCCCCACTGAAGATGAGCCTCACGGTGGCGGGCCATGCTGATTCCATACTCCAAAAAACCCAACCCTATTGACAGCGGAAAGAGGATAGCGTGCACGATAGCCAGCCATCCGGCGGTTGAGTATTGGTTTTCATCCATCGCAAATTCTCCTTAGTGAATAGATGCTGCTGATCGCCCGGTCAGGTCTGAGAGATCATACGAACTCGGGGATGTATTCTACGATATCGCCGGGCTGGCACTCCAGTTCTTTACAAATTGCCTCAAGGGTGCTGAATCTCACACCCTTGACCTTACCGGTTTTCAGAAGCGACAGGTTGGTCATTGAAATCCCGATTCTGGCACTCAACTCGGTCAGTGACATTTTTCGTCTTGCCAACATGACATCCAAGTTTATCTGAATAGGCATGCCTCAATAAATGGCCAGTATTTATGCTTGTCAAGGATTTTTTTATGTAAAACATAAAAAATATTACCCTATAGATAATGTGCGGCCTCTCGCAGGGGGCGCAGCCATCACTGCCCGGGCCAACTCATTGTTTAACAGACAGTTGCGAAACCATCAGAGGGTCGATACCGATGTTTCTCTTAAGCGGATATTCTGGCCTGATGTAAGGAGGTTGTCTGGGGAACTTATTAATATTGCAAACCGTTGTTTATATCTGTGGACTTTATTGGTTACAACCTGTATAATTCACCATCAATTTATGGTTTCCGTACACGCTTTTATCAAGGCTTTGTTCATTAGGTCAAATCTAAGAGAAAGCTGAAGTTGGGGACCGACGCGCAATAGTGCGCAAGAACGGGTTTATTTCGACTGACGCAGTCCGCAGGGACGAGCATGGAGGTTGGGGTAGACATTTTTGGAGTGTAGAATGAATATCTACATCGGCAACCTGTCGTTCGATACGACAGAAGAGCAGTTACGTCAGGCCTTCGAAGGCTATGGCGAAGTATCAAGCGTGAACATTATCAAGGACAAATATACCGGCGAACCGAGAGGCTTTGCTTTCGTAGAGATGTCCAGCAAGGACGCAGCGACGTCGGCTATCAATGGCCTCAATGGTCAGGATATGAACGGCCGCACGCTCAACGTCAACGAAGCTCGTCCGCGCGCCGACAAAGGCCCGCGTAGCGGCGGTGGCGGTGGCGGTCGTGGCGGAAGCCGCGGCGGCAACCGCGGTGGCTGGTAATCGCCAAAGCTCATCAAAAAAGAGACCGGTATCCCCGGTCTCTTTTTTTTTCAACTGATTCCCGCAAAATCACTTTTTCCATAGCGGAAACCATCGGGGTACCTCGCCCCGGTACTTGCGGTACTCATCGCCGAACTTCTCGATCAGCAGCCGCTCTTCATAGCTCGCAATGTAGCTGTAAAACACTATTGCCAACAGAAGTACTACCGCCGAGGCGATTGAAAAGGTAATCACCGTCAGCCCGAGATAAAAAAGCAGCGATCCGAGATAGACCGGGTGCCGCACCCGCCCGAAGATGCCCTCCCGGATAACGCCCGTGTGGACCCGTGTGTCATCGAAGACAATGCTCAGTCCGGATTTCGCGATGTAGCCGGAGAGAATCAGGATGAGTGCTCCCGCCGTGATGCGCCCGTAGACAGGGACCCACCGCGCAAGGAAATCGGTATAATGCCGGATAAAAGAATCACCTATCCACACTACGAGGAAAACGACCAGCAACAAGACCTGACCGGCATCGCCGAATTCGTGTTCACCGGCCAGGTCATCCCGGTCGTGATGAGCCTTGCGTTCAAGCATAATTCAACCTCCGGATTCCCCGAATTGGCCCATATTCCACAACCTCGTCAGCTTCTGAGCGTGTGAAGAAATCTCGAACGCAGGGTATCACTCATCAGCGATTTCTTCACCGGCGGAAGTTTCAGAAAGCCACCTACGACCCCGCGCAAGAACTTGTGGGAAAATCGATCCGGCTCATCGAAAAACAGGTTCTGCAGTGTCCCTCTTTCGAGACACTGTAGAATCACTCTTTCGAAAGTATCCTCGGGGTGCAGGACCCTCTGTTCGCGTTTCACCAGCTTGAGCGCGCCGCTGCTGCAGGTCAGTGCGCAGACGCCGCATCCCATGCAGACCGATTCATCGATTTTCGGGGAGGAATCGACGCCGTTCGTTATGGCGTTTATCGGACAACCCTCCACGCAGTCACCGCACTCGATACAGGTATCTTCATCGCAACGGGCGATAAAAGAAGAGGTCACGACCGCATTGGGATATCCGAATTGACTTATTCCCAGGAGCACGTTGCAGCAGCACCCGCAGCAATGACAGATAAACGACACATTGCTTTTGGTGTTATCCGCGCACAGAACCAGCTTCATCTCCTTCGAACGAGCCAGGTTCTCTTTCATCTCCGTTTTCGAAACCTCGCGCGCGAAACCGTGACGTACCATGTATTCGATTGTCGGGCCAAGTGTCGAACAGGTCTCCAGAGGGGCCTCGCATTTTTTCTGCCCGGCGTGGAGCTTCTCGTGCCGGCACGAGCAGATACCGATCGCGAACTTATCCTGGCTGTCGATTATAGCCGAGGCTTTCTCATAATCGAGCACCTCAACATAGTCCGAATCATCTATGCTGTCTTCGTAAGGAAGGGCCCGGAGAGGTCCGACCTGCTGGCCGCGACCAAAGTTTGCGGCCATGAACTTGCCGCCATCCTGTAAGTAATCGTTAAAAAGCCCGGCCCATTCCTTATAATCCAGCTCGCCGCGAGTACGCATCATGGTAAACTCGAATATCCCCACTACCAAAGGCGAGATAATGTAACGGTAGCTCCCGTTCATCCAGATATCCATTACCAGCCCTTTTTCGGTCAGATTGTCAAGGAGGTTTCGCAGTCTGCCCGGTTCGTATTTGGTCACCCGTTGAATCTTGTCGAAATCCGATATCCCGTAAGGCATCTTTACGACCAGCTGCACTTCCTCCTGCGTATAAAGCTCCTTGAGGATATTGTAAAGTTTATCACTCCAGGGGGCGCGAAGAGTCAGGCCGTCGATTTTCCGACCCAGCTTGCGATATAGATCTTTACCTGCCATATGTCCCATGGCATCGCTCCTTGCCTTCTTGCTCCCGTCATTTCGGGATGTCCGTTTGTTGCTGAGTGTGACGAGATTGTGATTTATCGTTTGGCCATGGCCCGTTTTCGCAAAGGGGCGGGCATCTTTTTAATCGCGTATCGTAACGCCGCGCGGGGCATGACCGCCTTATCCTTCATGACACAATTAAATACGTCGCTTCGACGAAATCCAGATACTATTTTCGAATTCTTGCCCCGACCTCTTTGGAGCCATAGCTTCAGCACCGCTATATATACTAAGCGGGGTCTGTTTTCAACGGACTCGAATGATTATTAGCTGGCGTGGTGATGCCCGGTGTGCTATTGTTTTGAGAGAATAAGATTAGCAAGGGAGGCTATTATGTTGGTTCGCTCAGTACTACTATCGATAGGTTTGATTCTGGCGGCTGCATCGCTAAGCGCCCGGGTGAAGTGGGAGATGGATTTCGAGACGGCGTACGTAATGCCGGGCTACAACGATGTTCGCATACCCGGCAACACGGGAACCGAATTTTCGCTCTCGAAAGACCTTGATGCTCAGAGCCGTTTTGTCGGACGAATCCGTCTGACCTACTACGCCGGCGAGAAACACAGTCTTTCCGTGTTGGCAGCCCCGCTTCGAATCGACTCCGAAGGTAACATCGACCGAACGATACAGTTCGCGGGCGAAGAATTCGCGGCCGGCAGCTTCATCGACTCGCGCTACAGATTCGACTCCTATCGTCTCACCTACAGATACGATTTCCGCCGGAATTCCCGGTTGAATCTCGGAATCGGCGTGACCGCCAAGATCCGCGACGCCGCTATAACGCTGTGGGGTGATGGCAAAGTCGGTGAAAAGACCAACGTTGGTTTCGTCCCGCTCATAAATTTCAAAACTGACTGGCAAATCGGTGAAAAGACCAGCCTTTTGCTCGAAGGTGACGCTCTGGCCGCGCCGCAGGGGAGAGCCGAGGATGTTCTTTTCGCCCTGTATGTGAAACCTTCAGAGAAAGCCCACTTCAAAATTGGTTACCGGGTACTCGAAGGCGGCGCCGACAACGACGAAGTTTACAATTTCGCGTTGTTTCACTATCTGACGATTGGTACGGTGTGGAGGTTTTAGGACGGGTGTCGGCCGTAAGGAACCTCCGGACCCGACTGTGCGTTTAGTCCTCTAAGCAGTTATGTCATTTTTCCTTGTCGTCATATTGGTATTGAGCCTGATGTACGGCTATGTTGGCTGGCGTTTTATAGTCCCGGCAGCGTTCAGTACACCGGTAAACATCCTCGTGTGGGGATTGCTGATTGTCCTGCTTGTGCTGCCGTTCATGCCGGTTGTCTTCCGTTTCAACAATATCGAGGGCGAATGGACCAACATCATCGCCTGGATCGGTTACCTCAGTTTCGGATTCTTCACTCTATTGTTCGCGATAGTATTTCTTCGCGATGTCGCCTACGCCCTGATTACCATCGTCCAGAAGACAGTTGAGTTCTCCTCTCACCTGATCGGCGCGGGAGCTGCCTCGGCCAAAGCGATCGATCCTTTGCGAAGAGCGCTGGTTATGAATTCTGTCAATGCCGGGCTGCTGGCGGTGACCGGTGGTCTTATGGCCTACGGAATGTATGAAGCCCTTCGCAAACCGGCTATTGTCGAGTTGACAATTCCTATTAAGAATCTGCCGAAAGACCTCGAGGGTCTGCGTATCGTTCAAATAACCGACATCCACGTCAGCCAGACTATCAGACGGCCCTTCGTCCAGTATGTGGTCGAGACTGTCAACAGCCTGAAACCCGATCTGGTTGCATTGACGGGTGACCTGGTGGATGGTTCGGTCGAGCAGCTCGGGCACGATACTGCCCCGCTGGCTGATTTGAAAGCGCCGCACGGGATGTTTTTCATCACCGGCAATCATGAATACTATTCCGGAGTGGAGCAATGGGTGGAGGAAACGGCCCGGCTGGGCTTTACGGTTTTGCTCAATGAGCACAGGATTGTCCAAAGGGGAGAGGGGCAGCTTATACTGGCCGGCGTTACCGATTACTCCGGCGGGCAATTCAGTCCCAGTCATTTATCGGATCCGCACAAAGCGATAACCGGCGCTCCGGTTAATCTGCCGCGAATTCTTCTGGCCCACCAGCCGAAGAGTATCTTCGAATCCTCGAAAGCCGGATACGACTATGTCATCTCCGGCCACACTCACGGCGGACAGTACGAGCCGTATCACTTCCTGACTCGAATGAGCCAGCCGTACCTGTCGGGTCTTCACGACTTCAACGGCACTCGCATTTACGTAAGCCGTGGAACCGGCTACTGGGGCCCGCAAATTCGGATCGGGGCCCGCTCCGAAATCACCGTCCACACCCTCGTCGGAGCATAGAAAAATCCGCGCCCGAGCCGCCGATCTAACCCGCAGTTAAACAATCTGTTACGTGTCATCTTTGGTCGGCCGGGCACCACCGCTGACATTCCGTTGTTATATAAACTAAAGTGGTCTTGGCCGGTCCAATTTGTGGCCGTTGCCGCACCGCAAGAAGTTGTGGAACCTCTAATTCAGGCAGGGACTAAGTATGAACAAGCAATTAGCAGCAATCGTGACGGCACCACTGGTTTTGCTGGCGGTAGTGTTGCTGGCGGGATGTAACGACTCAAATCCGATCAGCGCCTTTCAACCGGAAATCGTCAACAACCAGGATGCTTTCGAATTTCAGATCACCGCGGCTACCGATGTCAGCACAACCTTGAATTACTCATGGTTAAACACGGGTACTAGCGCAACCATCGACCATTCGACAGCGACCGTGGACGGAAGCGCGGCTGTAACCATCCTGGACGCCAATGGTGTGCAGGTTTACACCAGTGCTCTGAAACCGAGCGGGGTGGAGACGACCTCGGTCGGAGCGGCCGGCGCCTGGACGATCAGGGTAACATTCGTCAAATTCGATGGTACCTCGAATTTCCGGGCCGAGAAGTTGTAGCTTCAGCTGTCAGCGACGCAAGCGGCCAGTTGCCCGGACACGGGCAACGATTTGTAATGCACAACTTGCCCGGATATCACGACTATTGTATATAAAGTCATGCCACCAATCAACGGCTGAGGAGGAAGTGTGCCCACAGCGGACCGATTCATGCTGGCGTCGTATATCGAAACACAGTCGGACATTCAAAACATCATCCGATTATTTGACAGTCTCAATGAATTTGGCGGTGGGTTCAAGGGTACACCGATAAGCATATACTATCCCGATCACGCCTCGATTGATAGCGACTCACTGAAAAAATTGGATGGGATTGGTATCGAAAGCACCGCCTGCGCCGTACCGGCGCAGGCCCGAAAGCTTTTCTACGCCGGGAAAGTCTATGCGGCGGGCGAGGCCGAGGCCGAGGCCGAGAGACGAAAGTCCGTTTTAATATGGATGGATGAGGACACGATAATACTATCCGAGCCGGATGACTTCTCTTTCGCACCGGACATCAAACTCGCCTATGTTCCGGTCATGCACAATCGGTCCGGCTCGCTGTATGGCGCTCCGCCGGATGATTTCTGGGGCCGCATTTATACTCTGCTGGGACTGACCGATGATATGCTCTTTCCGATGGTCACTCCGGCTGACCAGCAGACGATCCGCGCGTATTTCCACTGCGGTCTGGCAGTGGTGAGACCGCAGTGCGGGATTCTACGCCGATGGGTCAAAGATTTTGAAAAACTGTGTCGCGACGAGGCTCTCGCGGAGATGTGCGCCTCGGACCGAACCAAAAATGTCTTCCTCCACCAGACAGCTTTAACCGGGGCTGTGCTCAATAGCATCAATCGTGATGAAATGCGGCAACTTCCTGAAAGCTACAACTATCCCGTCTTTTTCGAAAAGCAGTACGGTGCCGTCAGACCTTTCGACTCAATCGAAAATGTTGTCACCCTGAGATGCGTCGTCTCCTCAGAAAATATGGGTGAAGACTGGCCTACTCGCCTGAAAGGACCGCAGGACAAAATAGACTGGTTGAAAGAACGCATCAGGTAGGCGTCCGGCTCGAATTTCCCCCCTTGTCTTTATCAGATTTCCAGAGCGCCCTGAAATAATAACTCAGCGCCAGAAATGCGGCGCCGAACCCCATAAAGAGAAATATTCTGAATATCGCCTGAAGGTGCGCCAAATCCACCAGAAAGAGTTTGCCGACCACTACCAGCAATGTCACCAGCGCCACTGTTTGAAGTCCGGGCGTGGCTCGCCGGAGCCCGAGTATAAGAAGTATCGCGCCGTAGACGCCCCAGGCAATTGTCACGTACCCTTGTCCTTCGTGAAGTGTTACCAGCTCACTGAGAAGCCAGCCCATGAAGAGGGCGTGAGCGGCGAGACCGTACGAAACTCGCGTTACCCTTTTCTTCGAGAGCCATGCGACAACACCGGCCATTACTACTGCCAGCAGGTTGCTGAGCGCGTAGGCGCTGAATACAGCGGTTGTGTCGGGGTGATTTCCGGCCAGACGACCAATCAGCCACAGGCCGAGAAGGACCGCGAATACGTGCGCTCCCATCCGGAGAGTCTCATCCTCGACGCGTTTTGCCTCGATGTGGAATATGAAGGCCTCGACGGTTATGATGACGAAAGGAAGACTGCCGGTGAGTTCCCTGAGGAACCATCCCGCCAGGCAAAAGGCTCCGGCTATGAAATAAATCCGTTTTAGAATGACCGGCTTAAATACGTAGGAGAGTCCCACTGCCAGGGCAACGGTCCAGATATCAGCCAGCGCCCTTGCGTTCACAAGCGGCGCGGCGTCTCTAAGCGGCTCGGCTATTCTTTGTATGAGCAGCATCGCCAGAATGGCAAACAGGACGTGTCCGCCCACCGAGGCGCCGAGATTCCCCGTGCGATGGTGAATCAGATGCAGCACGGCTGCCTCCGTGGCGACGGCGAAGAACAAGGTGTCACCGTCGAAAAGAAGACACAGGGCAATCGTAAATAAAAGCCCACCCACGAGGGTGTGAATGTATGAAATATCTTTCAGTCTTTCTGTCCGGCTCAGGTAGTAAGCCACGATCCAATACACAGCCGCGCCGACCATCGTGACCCATCCCCAGTACACATCGGATGGCTCCGGCCAGGTGAGCCGCGACATTCCCAGGGCGATCAGGGGAGTCGAAATCGTCAGCCAGTGAGTCTGGCCGTCAGATACCGCCCCGAAGACCTGCTTCAGCGTTGGCAATTTCCCCTCGGGCATTGAAAGAGCGGCTGGAGTGGTTCCACGCATCACCTGTCGCAACAATGGCACGATCCAGAAAACTACGACGGCGAAAAGTACTCCGGCTTGAATAGCCCTCTGGTCGGCAAGAGCCACTGAAGACACATCATAGACACCATTGATCAGGGCTATGAGCAGTATGCTCCAGCCGCTGATGACAGTCAACCACATGAGCGATCGCCAGCCGCGGTAAAAGTAGATGGCGCTCGTTGCCGCTGCCAGGATACTGCTGTAGAGAACGAGAGCCGGGATATTCCCGCTGCCGGTGTAAAGCATAAAAGGTGTTCCAAACCCGCCAACCGCTCCAATGAGCGAGAGTATCGAATCGTTCTGTCTCAATGAAATCAGCAGCGCAAAAAGGGTTACGAGCGTCATGAAGGCGAAGGCGGTGGTGTGTGAGACAATCGCCAGCCTCTGGAAAGCCGCAAAAGCGGTGATATAGAAAGTGGCTATCCCGCCGCCCATAAACACGAGACTGAAATGGCGTCGCTTTTCGTAAGTGCGAAACCCCAGCGCCACAAGAATGACACCGAGCCCCAGACCGAAGGCAACCCGAACCCACGGTGTCAGCCATCCTTTATCAATTGAGTACTTGAACAGAAAAGCTACCGCGAACAAAAGCAATCCGATGCCCACCTTGTTGAGCCAGAACTCGACCTTCTTCATGTGATCCGGGAGTTCGAAAGACAGGGCAGGGCTGCGTCTTTTCGGTGTCGTATCCGGAGCGGCTGACGCTACGGGCGGTGTGGCAGACTGCGCCGGTTTGGCAGTGAATGCCGGTGGAGGGGGAACCTGCGTGCTGTATTGAGGTTGCTGCTGACGCTGCCCGGCAAGCAGTTGCTCGATCATCAGTTTCAGGTCTGCAACAGTTTTTTCAAGACGCAGGACTCTCTGGTCCAGTGACTTGTCTTCGTTATTCTCCATCCCCCACTCCTTATTGGCTACAGGTTGTTCCCACTATCAAGTTGCGACAATTGAAGTCGCTGAATCAACAACAATCAAGAGCGGTAACCGGACACGGCTCCAGCATCTCGAAACTCCCTGAAACCAGTCAGCCACTGGCTGTTTTGGACTGTATAATTGTTAAATTGGCGAAAGCAAGATTATGTGTTATATTCACCAACAGAATACCCGACTTTTTCGGTTACTATTTGAACAGCGTTGAAGATGGAACCTTTGAAATGAACCCCTTTTTTCGGATTTCGATACTCCTTGTAAGCCTCTTAGTGATACTGGCGCTCTTTGGATGTGGAGCCACCGACGAAGACACCAACAATCTCGACCCCGAGGTTCTCAGCAAGGTTGATACGTTTTCCTTCTGGGCAGGCGAGTTGTACACCGTTACCGCCCGCCTGACCTATAGCTGGACCAATACCGGCACCTCCGCCCTCATCGATCACTCCAGCGCTCGCCTGGGTGGCTCTGCCGCGCTGATCCTGCTGGACAACGATGGTATCCAGGTGTACCAGGCAAATCTTCAATCGGGTGTCACCGATGTTTCCGCACCGGGCAACCCGGGTTCATGGACAGTAGTGGTGGCCATGGAAGACTTCACTGGCACGGTCAGTTTTCGCGTCAAAAAACAATGATTCTCTGAGCCTACCAGTAACAATCCGCCGAAATAGCCGCGGCCGCCTCGTCCAAGGCGGCCACAATATCATACAGAAAAGGGGTCGATGGAAATTCTTACGTCTGGAAAAGATACTGTATCTTGATAAAAAACTGACGTTGCGAAAGGCAGGTCATGGTCCTGTCATTCGTCACGCCACAGTCAAGATACTTGTCATAATCGTAAGTGGCCCCGGCGTAAAAGGTGGAGAAGGGGTTGATCCGGTAGGTAATCAGAGGGTCGACACTCCACCGGTCGCCGAAACCGTTGTATTCCGTCACCAGTCTGAATGACAGCTCTCGATTGAATTGATAACCCAGCCTGGTCCACAAGATGTGTCCTTCGAAGAATTTTTCCCGGGTCTCAACATCGTGGCTCTTATTGTAAGTGAAATCGACCTCAGCCAGCACGCGGTCGGTTGGCCGCAACTTCAGCCACGCATTGACATTGGTTTCGCGTCCCATCCTCAGATAGTTGCGGGCGATCATGTTGCCGTAACTGAGAGTCCATCCGCCTTCGACCAGCCTCACCGGACAGGCTTGCGCGCTTATGGTGAAGACACGAATATCGCGGAAATCGATTCCACCCAGTCGCTCCCGGCTTAAAAGATACTCGGCCCAGAAAGAGCCCTGGGCGAAGCGGAGTTGCGTTTCGCAATCGAATCTTATCCATTCATCCTTGCGCAAACCGTCAAAATTCCATATCCGCGCGAAGTCCACCCCCGGTTCGATACTGCTGAAAATCGTTCCGGATGGGCGGATCGTATATTCGGCCTCGGTCATCCAGCGCCGATCATTATTGCGCGGCTGAAAACCATTGGCGGCGCGATAGGTGGGTGTTCTTTCGTAAACGCGACTGTAAGCATAGAAATTCTTTACATTGTACATGACCCCCGCCAGAGCGCCGATGCCCCAGTACGATTCACCGTCAAAAGCAACCGTGTGCTTGCCGTCGTCAAAAGTAGCGCCGTCTTCCAGATGACTGGTCATCGACGTATCATCCGGTTCCTCGGTGTGGGTTGCCATGAACTGACCGCGCAGTGAAACCGATTTGTTCAAATGCAACTTCGTGTCGAAACTCGATAGCGTTCCCGAACCGCCGCCGTCCACGCGCTGGTCAGTCATCAGGCCCCGAATGTAGCTGCTGGCGCCGATCGACTGTCTGAGCGAAAACATATTCGTCAGGGTCTTGCTAAGGGGAACATACGACGAGTGCTCTTCGAAAGGAAGAATACTCAGGCTCTGCTCATCGTGGGCCGAGAGCGCCGCAAATGCCGTACGACCGAATCTGGCCGAGGCCTTGGCCGCATAATCCGGATTGTTGATTGATCGGGTATAGACAGCGTTAAAATAGGTCAGGAAGAGGTCCATCCCTTCCTGAAAGAAGGGGCGCTTCTCCTCGTACTGCAGCGCGTAGGTTGTATTGACATCCACCTGCGAGGCATCCGCTTCGATCTGGCTGAAATCAGGGTTGTAAGCTCCCTCGACCACTACATTCGAAGATACGGCATATTTGCCGCCGATGGACAAATCACCGTAGATATCTCCGTTGGCAAACGAGGTATCAGGAAAAGTGGCGTCCGCCACCGATCCTGACTGATGCGCCACGAAACTGGGCAAAAGCTCCAGTCCTTTGCCCGGTTTTACGTTTTCGATGCCGGTAACCGTACCCCATTGACACGGCCAGCACGATTGGTTCTGATCATATGTGGCCCACGACATCGAATAGTGTACTTCGCGAAGGTGATGGCGGTAAAAATCGAACCGCCACTGCTGCACCGGCTTGTTGGGAAAGCGAAGACTTGAGAAGGGAATAGCCAGTTCCACCTGATAACCCGAGTCAGTCACAATTCCTCTCGATTCGAACATCAGGTCAAAATTGTCATCTTCTCCGTAGCTGGCTGACCACAGAGCGTCGTACGGTATGCCGTGGGGATTTATGTTAATGATATATGCCCTGGTGGCGTCGCCATACGGGTCGAAAAAGAACCCGATATTGTCATCATCGAAGATGCGTTCTCGCTCGCACATGCTGGCGCGCACCTTGCTCGAATCCGCATAGCAGACAGCCGCCAGATAAAGATTGTCCTCGTCGTATGCCACGAAAGCTTCCGTCCGAACCGGCGGAGCGATCTCATCGCCGGGAGAGTGTTCGGTGAAATTGCCGGCCGGCAGTGCCCCCCGCCATCCGGCGTCATTTAACTGACCATCGATTTTAATCTCACCATTTACGCGATGAGCTTTCAGTGTCGGATTGAATTGTGGAACGAAATCGCTTTCGGTTATCACCGAGGAAGGTTGTGAGGTCGATGCTATCAGAAGCAGACACACGACCGCTACGCATACTCTTGACATGCTGGATCTCCATGTTTCGGTACTGAAAAACTCGGTCCTTCGCGACTCACTACACAATCGGCGAAAGACCGCCCACTGTTGACGTCAACTTTCTGCTCTTTTTAGCCTTACGAGACACAGCCGGCAACGGTTGCGGCCCTCGCAATCTTTGCCGTCGCAGATCCCGGCAAGTCGTCCGACATTACGTCTCAAGGAAATGCCACGCCAGAGTTCTCCACATTAATAATGGGCCGTCAGGTTCGGCTCGATAAGTGATTATCGCGACACCGGTTAGTTTGTTCAATTGAGCCTTTCTCAATGCTGAGCAGTTGGACGGTGGGGATGCAAGAAAAGTGTCTTGATTGTTAAGAATTCGTTAGAAAATCGTTAAGTTCTTGTTTCAAGTGACGAAGACTCTGCATAAGGCACATAGGTCCACCTTGAAGACATCTCGGTGGAGGGTACTATGCGCGACATGAGAGATATACTGGTTCTTTGAAGACAGCCCGGCGAACAACAGTGAACCAAAGAGCAAAATTCCCCGGCTAAGAAGGACTCAGGTTTTTATCGCTAGTCGTTTTCGTTAGTAAGATGACCAAGTGTGGCTGGACATTTATCCGAGAGGTAAAAAATGGACCAGTTGGAAACACGGGTCGAATCGCTTGCATCTGATTTGGTACTGGCATCGGTCGATGATTTACCGGCGCTGGCCAGGTTGCACGAAGACTTCCTCACCCTCCTCACACACGTGGAAGATAGCCCCGATGCGGTCAAATCGGCGACGCAGAAATGCGCCGAGCAGTTGGAGAAGATAATTCTCAACGATGTCCCTGACCGGTCGGACTGTCTGACGAATGTCGGCGAAGCCCTTAACGCCCTCCAGCAAATTATCGTCGAAAAACGCGACCTGTCCGAAGTCAAGTTTCCGGATGGTTTCGGTCCGGATCAGGCTACTCAAAAGACCGAAATTCCGCAGGCAGACGAAGCAAAGTCCGAGCCGTTGCTTATAACCGTCGACAGCACCAACACCTCGCTGATTGAGGATTTTGTTATCGAGGCCGAAGAGCACTGCGCTACCGCGGAACAAATGCTCATGGATCTCGAATCCGACACCGGTAACGCCGAGGCAATTAATGCCATTTTCCGAAGCTTTCACACTATCAAGGGCGCCGCCGGCTTTCTCGAACTAAAGCCGATTTCCATGCTGGCCCACGAGTCGGAAACACTCCTTGATCTTGCCCGGAAGGGAACAGTAATCATTCAAGGACAGATAGCTGACGCCATCCTGAGTTCCATTGATGCCATGCGGGCGATGTTAACCGGCGTCAGGGATGTTATGCGATCCGGTGAATCTTTCGATGCCGCCGGCAATGTAATTTCACTGATTGAGAAGCTCAAGTACCTGATCGCGAACGCTGAGAATGATACTGACCTCGACTCTATTGAAGCGGAATTGTCCGATCGGGTGGGTGACGTTCTTGTCGACATGGGTGCGTTGTCCCAGGCCGATATCGACGACGCGCTGGCAAGAAAACAATCACCCGATGAAAAGATCGGTCAGACTCTGGTCAAACAGGGGAAGGTCTCTTCGAAAGCGGTAATTCACGCCCTGAGGGATCAGGAGCGTTCCCGCCGCGGAACCACCGTAAAAGAACAGGTGAAAATCGACACCCGTCGTCTGGATCGACTCGTGGACACCATCGGCGAACTGGTAATAGCCGAATCGATGATAAGTCAGAACGAAGAGATACTGGCCGTCGCGTCCACCCAGGTAATAAAAAACATCTCTCACCTGAACAAGATTACGCGCGAACTCCAGGAAATGGGAATGGCCATGAGACTGGTGCCGGTACAATCCACCTTCCAGAAACTTGCCCGCGCGGTGAGGGATCTCTCGAAAAGATCCGGCAAAAACGTCAACCTGCATCTTTCCGGTGAGGATTCCGAAGTCGACCGCAGCATCGTCGAAAAGATCGGTGATCCTCTCATGCACATGGTCCGCAACTCTATCGACCACGGTTTGGAAACCGCCGATGAGCGAGCCCGGGTGGGGAAACCGCTTCAGGGCAATCTCTGGATAAGAGCCTACCACAAGGGGGGCAATATCTGCATGGAGATCGAGGACGACGGACGCGGGCTCGATAAAGACAAGATTTTGGCCAAAGGCAGGGAAAAAGGACTCGTTCCGACCGGACGGGATCTCACCGACCGTGAAATCTATAACCTGATTATGCTTCCTGGTTTCTCAACCGCTGCAAAGGTAACGGACATATCCGGGCGCGGCGTCGGCATGGACGTCGTTAAGAAAAACATCGACTCCATGCGCGGACACGTCGAGATTGAATCTTCGCCGGGTGACGGCACGAAATTCACCATCAAGCTGCCTCTCACGCTCGCGATTATCGACGGCATGCTGGTCCGCATAGCCCAGCACCGGTACATCGTACCCACCATGTCGATAATCGAGTCTTTGAATCTGACACCGGATATGATCTTCACCGTCTGTGGGCGCAGTCAGATGATCGACTGGCGCGGCAAGCCGCTGCCACTGGTGAAAACCGCCGATCTGTTCGGCCTGGAGCCGGAAAGCAGCGAGTTTACCGAAGGCGTCGTTGTCGTGGTGGAGGAGAGCGAAAAAGTCGTAGGGTTGATAGTCGATGAACTTCTCGGCCAAAGACAAACAGTCATCAAAAGCCTCGGTCCGATATTTATGACACAGAAATGGATATCGGGCGGCGCTATTCTCTCGAACGGTAATGTAGGATTGATTATCGATATAAGTGGACTGATGGAGCTTGCCGGTATGACCGGACACGGGAGTCTGACCAAAGCAGGCACCGTGCCCACCACCACGGCAATGGAACAGACGTAGTGCGGCAAACAGCACAGGATCTAAAATACAGCAAAGCCAACGTGGCAAAAGGAGGAAAAACTTAATGGCAAGGGCACAGGATGTAAACGGAGCCCTCAGAGCGGCCTCATCAGGTGCGGAAAGTAAGGCCGGCAAATACCTTACCTTCCGTCTGGCCGCGGAGGAATACGGCCTGGAGATCCTCAAGGTCCGTGAAATTATTGGATTGATGGATATCACTAAGGTGCCAAGAACGCCGCCTTATATCCGCGGCGTCATCAATCTAAGAGGTAAAGTCATACCGGTACTGGACCTTCGCTCCAAGTTCGGTATGGACAACAGGGCTGACACCGAAGAAACCTGTATTATCGTGGTGGAGGTCGTGGGGAAGGACAGTTCCGTTCAAATGGGAATCCTCGTCGATGCCGTGTCTGAAGTTCTGGACATCCAGGATGGCGACATCGAGGAAGCGCCGAGTTTCGGAGGCAACGTAAATACCGATTTCATTCTTGGTATGGGGAAGGTTAAGAATGAAGTAAAAATTCTACTCGATATCGACAAGGTCCTTACGGCCAGCGATGTCGCGATTGCGGACAAAGTCGATCAGGCGCCACCGGCTGTCGAAGGCGGCATGGTTGCCGAAGAAGCCGCTGAATCGGCACAGTAACGAAAAAGAGCAAGAGAATAAATAGACTAAAAGGAGAATTGAAATGTCTCGAAAGTCAGAACCCAAGTCAGGACGTGCCGTCAAGAGCAAAGCGAAGGGTAAAACGACGGCCAACGCGGCGAGAAAAGTATGGGAGCTCGAAAATATTCTTGCTTCTGTGGCCGCTCCGATGTTCGTCACCGATCCGAATCTCATCATCCAGCGCATCAACGACGCGGCCTTGAAGGCCTCAGGCTGGTCGAGGGAAGAGGTGGTCGGTAGAATGACCTGCGCCGAGCTGGCCAAAACACCGCTGTGTGGAACCAGCAACTGTACCATTAAGAACTGCATGCGGACCGGAGAAGCCATCATCGGTGAAACCGTGATGGAGACCCGTGATGGTAAGAAGATTCCGATTGCCGCCAGTTGCTCCGCTGTCTTCGACGAAGACGGCAACCCTCTCGGAGGTATCGAGGTTATCCTGAGTCAGGCCGAACAGAAGGAAACGCTCGCCGAAGTAGGTCGCCTCATCGATAGCGCCATCGACGGCAGACTCGATGATCGCGCCGAGATTGGCCACTCCACAGGTGACTATAAAAAACTGCGCGAGGGAGTGAACGCGCTACTCGACGCAGTGGTGAACCCTTTGAAGGTGGCTGCTGACTATGTCGATAAGATCGCCCAGGGAGATATTCCGGAAAAGATTACCGATGAATATAAGGGCGACTTCAATGATATAAAGAACAACCTGAACGCTTGTATTGATGCGGTCAATCTGTTGGTAAATGACGCCAACATGCTGGCGGACGCCGCCGCCGATGGCGACCTCATGTTGCGTGCCGACGAATCAAAGCATCGCGGGGATTTCACCAAGATCGTACAGGGCATGAACAATACCCTCCAGTTAATCGTCGATCCACTCCGCATGACTGCGCAGATCGCGGAGCAAGTAGCTTCGGCCAGCGCGCAGATCAGTTCCGGCAGCCAGAGCCTGGCGCAAGGTGCTTCCGAGCAGGCCGGCTCGCTGCAGGAAATCTCCAGCAGCCTGGAACAGATGTCGAGCATGACCAAGCAGAACGCCGAAAATGCCAATCAGGCCAAAGTGTTGGCTACTTCGGCTCGCGAGGCTGCCCTTCAGGGCAACAAGGCCATGGTGAGAATGAAAGAGGCCGTCGAAAAAATCAAGGTGTCGTCCGACCAGACGGCAAAGATTCTCAAGACTATCGATGAGATAGCCTTCCAGACCAACCTGCTTGCTCTCAATGCCGCCGTCGAGGCCGCTCGCGCCGGAGAGGCAGGCAAAGGCTTTGCCGTGGTGGCTGAGGAAGTTCGAAATCTGGCCCAGAGATCAGCCGAAGCCTCGAAGAATACCGCCAATATGATCGAAGAGTCGGTCAGCAACGCTAACAACGGTGTGGCCATTAGCGCCGAGGTTGCGAAATCTCTCGATGAAATTACCGATGGATCCACCAAGGTAAATGACCTCGTGGCTGAGATCGCCGCCGCTTCCGGAGAGCAGGCACAGGGAATCGAACAGGTGAACGTCGCCGTGGGCCAACTCGATTCCGTAACCCAACAGAACGCCGCCAACGCGGAGGAGTCCGCCAGCGCTTCGCAGGAACTCAACGAACAGGCCGACCAGTTGCTGAAAACAGTCAACGCTTTCAAGATCAGCGATGGTTCCTCCGGACATGCCCGACCGCAGCAAGTTGACAAGAGCGCCCTCCAAAAGGCTGCTCGCCCGAGACTGGAACAGAGGGATCCGGGTAGACCGGCAAAAGGGATGACCAGAACAACAGTGCCACCGAAAGCCGGACGCTCACCGGAGGAGGTGATACCGCTGGAAGAAGAACTCGTTGAGTTCTAATTCCCGACGGGCGTGAAGGAATTGATAAAGCTTCACGCGCAGACATCATGCGCCGATCGGGGTGCGGACGACACACCCGCACCCTGACGGCTGAACGGGGCAACAATGGAAGAAGCTACAGAAAATGGCTCGCAGCAAGCTGAAGCCGCGCCGGTCGAATACGAACTGACCGTGACCGAAGACAAGATGACTGTCTATCTATCCTGTTCGGCAGAATTCGCCGCCAGCACCCAGTCAATGGACAGAATACAGGTCCGTCTCAAGCAGATGAATGTAACGGCCGAACCGGATATGCTATTACTGGAAGAAGCTCTTAACGAGGCTCGATCAGCGAATGAAGGAATCACCAACCTGCCGGTGGTGGCAGGAAAGCCGCCCGTAATGCCGATGGACGCCAAATTGGAATGGACGGAAGACTATTTCAAAGAGGGCTATTACATAGACCCCGAAACCAAACGGATCGACTTTCATCAGAAGATCGAAAATCCATCCGTCGATGAGGGCCAGCTACTGGTGAAGGTCCACTCACCGATACCGGGCAAGGACGGAAAAGATGTCTACGGCAAGACAATTACCGTCCCAAAGCCAAAGCAGATCACTTTGCGCGGCGGTCCAAACGTGTGCTGGGACGGCGAAGTCGGGGGATACCGAGCACGATCCTCAGGACGCGTCACACTCGTCAGTCAGACCCTCAATGTTGACCAGGTATTTACTGTCAAGCACGGTGTTGGAACCGAGAGCGGCAATGTCCAGCACAACGGACACGTTGTTGTTAACGGAGATGTTGATTCTGATTTTAAGGTCGAAGCTACCGGTGATATCGAAATCCGGGGCATCACCTACGCTTCAGATATACTGGCAGGAGGGGATGTGACAGCGAAGGAAGGAATCATAGGCAAATCTTCCAATAAAATAAAGGCCGGACGAAATATCTACGCCAAGTACGTACAAAACGCCGTGCTTGAATCCGGCGAAAATACGGTAGTGAACAGAGAAATTGTGCAGAGCATCGTCATAAGCAAAGGCGAGATACATTGCTGCGAAGGCAGAGTAATCGGCAGCGAATTGTGGGGAACTCGAGGTATCACTGTCGGCGAGGCGGGGTCAAAGGAAGGAGCGACCACCCTGCTCGTAGCAGGTGTGGATCCTGAGTTGCAGGCTGCGCTACGTGCCAACAGCGTCGAAGTCACCAGAATTAAAGAGGCCATAAAGAAACTCGAACAGGGCTACCGCCGACTCAATCAGAACCTGCGTTTATTGACGGCCGCCCAGAGGGAGTCCATGACGACAATTCAATTCAAGATCGTCGAAGGGCAGGAGGAACTCGAGAATCTGGATTCGCAGAAAAAGGACCTACTGGACAAAATTCGTCAAAGCCACTCGGTACAGGTCAAAATCCTCAAGATCGCCTACCCGGGATTGATTATCAGGATTTGTGACTCCCAATACCAGGTGAAGCATACTCTGGCCGGGCCGTTCATAGCCCATTTTGACAAATTGAAAAATGAAGTTGCGTTGATGTCTGAAATCGAAGAAAAGGAAGAGGTGACTAATGAAGGCTGAAGATGTTAACCCGTTCATTCAATCGGTAAATGAGCTTTTTGAAAGTATGCTTGGCTGTGCGGTCAAGCCAGGCGAACCATGTGTTATTCGCGATGATTCCGGTCCGCCGGACATCATAGGCGTTATCGGTCTATCGGGAACGGTAAAGGGAGTGGTGGCGGTCAAGTTTCCCGTGCAGACGGCATTGAAGGTGGTCGGCAGAATGGTCGGCGCGGAATTCAGAACCGTCGATGCCTCGATAATTGATGGAGTGGGCGAACTGGTGAACATCGTGGCCGGTTCCGCCAAGACAAAAATCGAGGGACACTCCATCACCCTCAGCCTGCCGAGCGTGGTAAGAGGAAGCATCCTGAACAACGTCAGCTCCAAGAGTTCCGTCTTTTTCGAAGTGCCTTTCGAAACAGAACTGGGCAACTTTTCCCTGGCCATAACGCTCAAGCGGACACCTTCGCACGAACAGGAGGTTGCTAATGCAAGTGTTGGTAGTAGATGACTCGCAGATCATGCGGAAGATCATCATCGGAGTGCTCAAACGCCTCAACATAAAAGAGATTGTTGAGGCAGCCGACGGCCAGGAGGCCATCGAGGCCGTCGCAGCGAACACCGATATCGGTCTCATTCTTATGGACTGGAATATGCCGCGGATGTCGGGTATCGATGCTCTCAAGAAGCTGCGCGCCGACAACGTGTCGGCGCCTATCGTAATGGTCACCACCGAAGGCGAGAAGCAGAAAGTAATCGAAGCCATCAAAGCGGGCGCCAACGACTTTCTGATCAAGCCTTTTACGCCAAAAGATATTACGGCTAAGCTGGAGAAATTCCTGCCGGCCGGGAGTTAGTCGCGATTATGGATACCGTGTCAACCACTGCCATAACATTAAAGCCCCGAACCTTCGCGAAGATTTGCCAACTTGTGCTCGAGAGATGGGGGATCTCCCTTAACAGCGGCAAGGAGACGCTTGTCAGGTCCCGGATTGCCAAAAGAATGCGGATGCTTGAACTGAGAGACGTCGAAGACTACCTCGTGTACGTTCTCGAGGACCGGACCGGGGTCGAACTGCAGCGGCTGGTTGACGCTATCTCAACCAATACGACCAGCTTCTACCGGGAGCCCGATCACTTCAACTTTATTAGAGGCGTCGTGGATCAGTGGGCTCGCGATGGTGCCCGTCTGCTTCGAATCTGGTCCACCGCCGCATCCACCGGTGAAGAACCGTACACCCTGGCGATTGAATTGAGTGAGACGCTCGAGAGCAGACCCGTCGAAGTCAGAATACTGGCCACTGACATCAATACCGAAGTACTCAAGACCGCACGGCGGGGTGTCTATCCCGGCCAGACGGTGCAGCCGGTACCGAAAGAGCTCAGAACCAGATATTTCACGCGGCAGGGACCGGAGGATGACTGTGTTTACACCGTGAACGAGAGATTGAAAAAGATGATACTGTATCGACAGTTCAATCTCTCACGCTCACCTTATCCGATAAAACCGAACGTCGATTTGATCATGTGCCGCAACGTCATGATCTATTTCGGACCAGAGATGCGCTCGAAACTCGTCTCCGAGTTCGAACGACTTCTCAGACCCGGAGGATACCTTATCGTGGGCCACGCTGAAAGCGTTTCCTCATTTGCAAAGCACCTTAAATGTATCAAGCCATCGATATATGTAAGGGTCTGACGCCATGCCGCAAAAAGTGGTTGGGATTTCCGAGATTTATGTTTCTGATGATGCTAACGATGAACTGGTAACTTATTCACTGGGGTCGTGTATTTGTGTTACGGTGTACGATCCGATAGCTAAAGTCGCAGGGATGATTCACTATATGCTTCCGCTTTCGAAAGTGTCGCCGGAAAAAGCCAAGAAGACGCCGGCTATGTTTGCTGATACGGGTGTGACCGAACTGCTGCGATTGGTGTTCGATCTCGGCGCCGTCAAAGACCGCCTGATTGTCAAGGCGGCCGGCGGATCCTCTTTGATGGATCAAAAAAAAATATTCAACATCGGCGAAAGAAACTATCTAATCCTGCGCAAAATTCTGTGGAAAAACAATATCCTGATTAAGAGTGAAGATGTTGGGGGAAGCATCTCCAGGACGGTGCACTTCAACGTCGATACAGGCAAAGTAACCGTGAAAACGTCGAAGGGAATTCAGGAACTGTGAGTATAAGAGACAGAATAGTAGCCAGAGTAACGTCTTTTACGACCTTACCAGCCGTGGCGCATAAACTGATGTCACTGCTCGATGATCCCGAGGCGGACCCGGCCGAGATGGCTAAAATTATCCAGCTCGACCCCGCCCTTACTGCGAATGTCCTCAAGGCGGCCAATTCAGCCTTCCTTGGCTTTACCAGACCGGTGACAACCGTGACAGAGGCCGACTTTCGAATAGGTACGAAATGGATGTTTCAGATCGCACTGTCGTCGCTCGTATTTTCGAGCCTCAAAACCCCGGCGCGCGGTTACGATCTGTCCGCCGAAGATCTCTGGCGCCACTCTATTGCCGTTGCTCTGATGGCGGAAAACCTCTGTCGGCTTCTCAATATCAAAGACTCCGGCGCCATCTTCACCAGCGGACTCATCCATGATATCGGTAAAATAGCCATGCAGGGTTTTGTCGATGATTACTTCGAGGAGCTTCAGCATCTGGCCGAAGGTGATGACATCGCTTTCGAGGAGGCTGAAAGTAAACTGCTCGGAACCGATCACGCCGAGGTGGGGGCGCTAATTGCCGAAAAGTGGAGATTCCCGCAGTCGATTGTGGATGATATCAGGTGGCATCACAATCCGGAGGGCGCTCCTGAGCCCCAGGAAGGCATCGATATCGTACACATCTCGGATGCCATGTGTCTGATGGAGGGATTCGGCCTGGGACGTGACGGCCTTCAGTATCGGATGTGCTATAAATCTATTCTTAGACTTAAATTGACCAGTCAGGTGATGGAGGCGGCCTGCAGCCAGCTTCTACTGTCAATAAAAAATGCCGAGAATATGTTTTCAGGGGCGACTGCGTCCCCTGCAGTGGCAAGGAGATAATACCATGGCTTATAATATTCTCGTGGTGGATGATTCCAAAACGATCCGCTCGATCGTAGCCAAGACATTACGGCTCACGAAACTGGAAATCAACGAGATTTTCGAAGCCGCCAACGGCAAGGAAGCGTTGGACTGCCTGGCAGACAACTGGGTTGACATCGTATTCAGCGACTTAAACATGCCCGTCATGACAGGAATTGAACTGCTCAATACGATGGCGGAAGACGGTCTGCTCAAGGACATTCCTGTAGTCGTTATCTCAACCGACGGAAGCTCCGCCAGAATCGAAGAATTGAAGCAAAAAGGCGTCAGGGAATACCTGCGCAAACCGTTCACCCCGGAATCAATCAGCGAAACCATTACCCGGGTCTTGGGAGTCGATGATGGAGATACAAACAGTTAAAGAGACTATTGAGACGGTCGTCTGCGAGGTTCTCGAACAGATGGCCTTTATGTTCCCGGAACCGGCCGGAGGTGCCGATGAAATCGCGTGGGACGAATTCGAGTTCGTGGCCGCCAGCGTGAGTTTCAGCGGCGACTGCGAAGGTGAGTCGCTCATGATAGCTCCAATGCCGTTTTGCGTCGAGCTGTCAGCCAATATGCTCGGGGAGGAAATCGACCCCGCCAACCCTAAGGAAAAGCATTGCGATGCACTAAAGGAAGTGCTCAATATCGTCACCGGCCAGCTTCTGACACAATGCTTCAGTGATAAGGCGATCTTTAACCTTTCTGCCCCTCGGGCCGAATCCGTGTCAGTCGCGAAGGTCCGCGAACTGGCCGGGAAATCGGACTCGTCGTGCAGTATGGTTGACAGTTATCCAATCGTCTCGCGGTTTACGGTTAAGGGCAGTTGACGTGAGTATCAAAGTATTGATCGTCGATGATTCGGCCATTGTGCGACAGATCTTTCGCGAAGAGCTGTCGCGCGATCCTGAAATACAGGTCGTCGGAACCGCCCCGGATCCATACGTCGCGAGAGATAAAATCCTTCAGCTTCAACCCGACGTTATTACTCTCGATGTAGAGATGCCGCGCATGGACGGTATTACCTTTCTGCGAAAGCTTATGAAATACCACCCCGTTCCGGCCGTAGTTGTATCGTCACTTACACCCCGCGGCGGAGAACTGGCGATGGAGGCGCTCGATGCCGGCGCGGTCGAGGTAATGAGCAAACCGGGCAGCGCCTACACGGTGGGAGAGATGTCCATTGAACTGATTCAGAAAATAAAAGCTGCCGCCTACGTGAACCTGGAGAAAAAGCTGCAGCAAACTCCAACTGGAGAATCAAAACCGACAAAACTATCTCTTACCCGAACGACCAACAAAGTCGTGGCAATCGGCGCTTCCACAGGAGGAACCCGCGCCCTGGAGATGGTCCTCGGTACCCTGCCCGTCAACACCGCCGGAATAGTCATCGTACAACACATGCCGGAAAACTTCACGCGGGCGTTCGCCGAAAGACTCAACCAGAATTGCGACCTGCGCGTCAAAGAGGCCGAAAACGGTGACTCCGTAATACCCGGAAAAGCCCTCATTGCCCCGGGCAATCAGCACATGACCCTGGAACGTTCCGGTGCGAATTATTTCGTCCGCGTCAAACGCGGCCCGCTTGTCAACCGGCACCGACCTTCCGTGACCGTGCTCTTTAAATCGGTCGCACGCTACGCCGGGGCAAATGCCGTGGGTGTCATCCTAACCGGTATGGGAGCTGATGGAGCCGAAGGGATGCTGGAAATGAAACAGAACGGCGCGTACACGATCGCCCAGAACGAGGAAACCTGCGTTGTCTACGGTATGCCGCATGAAGCAGTGAAACTGGGAGCCGTCGATTCAGTCGAACCTCTCGATCGAATACCCGCCAAAATCCTTGAGCGCTTGTAGGCTGGCGGCGAAGCTAAACCCTAGAACGTGTAGTCATAAGCGATGCCGAACGACGGCAGGGTACCGAACCACTTCTCGGTATGCTTCTCAATCGAAAGAACACCGTCATTATCCACGAGAACATACTCGTAATTGCGGATATTCTCCGCGCCCGTGACATTTATCACTTCGATGAAAGCGGTAATCGTCCCCTTTGACATGAAAAACTTGCGGTTCAGTCTCAAATCCAGCCGCTTGAACGGATCGTGCTTGGACCGCCACGGATCGTCCGCCTCCAGGTAGAATACCGTCTGGTCTCCAATATCGCGCTGAACCAGTGAAACACCGGTAAATGGCCAGCCGGTATGATATTGCCAGGCCACATTGAACTGCCATTTGGTGTTGAAGCGATAATTCAGGTCGAGGTACATCGTGTGAAGCTGGTCATAAGGGAAATAAAACTCCTCGTTGTAATTGACCGTCACGCCCTCGCTGAAATAATAGAGACTCTTTATGTCGTCACGTACCTCCGAAAGCGAATAACTGAACCACCAGCTCAGCTTTTCACCAACGTCCTTCTTCACATACAGCTCCACCCCCTTGGCGGTCTTGCCATTGAACGTCACTTCAACCCGGTCCTCCTCCAGTTCCGGGAAAGTTACCAGTTCGCCGAAAGTGTTTCGATAGGCGGGAGCCAGAGCGGAGTACTTTTTGTAGAAGACATTCAGTCTCAGATTTTCACCGGTCGCGAAATTGTGATCGAGCCCCAGCACTATGTGCCTGGCTTTTTCAGCCTTGTGAAAATCGGTCTGACCATCCTGAACGCTGATCTCATCGATCCTTTCCATCTGGTAAAAATGTCCCCAGCCGCACCTGAGAGTGGTTTTCTGTGACAAATTGAGAGCGAGATTGGCGCGCGGCGAAAAATGCTCGTCATCGGAGTACGATGCCCGGTCGTAGCGCACCCCGACCTCGGCTGTGGCAAAACCGACCGGACGCACCCTGGTGGCGAAATACCCGCTGAATCTGTCGCCCGAAGGATTAATGGACACCTTGTTGGAGTCGATTCCCTCGACAATATATAAAGGATAACCTCCGGGATTATAACGGTAGTCATACAGGTAGCTCGAATAATCGTAATCCGCCGAGACATGCCTCAGGTCGAGACCCGCCTTGAACAGAAGGTTCCGGTGAGCCTCAAATTCCCAGTCGGTCCTGGCGCCGAAGACATCGAAACTGCGGTTATCATCAACCTGCATTTCAGGCATCGATGCTACCTCGTCGTACACCTGACCCTCGCGGTTCTGACTGACGGATCCGAACGAGGTTATGGTCTTGCCTGCCAGTTTGGACGACATGTATGAATCAAGGGTGAGCCACAGATACGTGCTGCCGTACGAAGAATAAAGAGTATCGCCCTCGTTGTTTTCGTCGTCAACCTTCGTGCCGAGATACTCCAGATTATCATCGGCCCTCAGGAAATTCAATGTGAGAATTTGCTGTTGATTCAGTTTGTATCGCAGCTTGGAAAAGATGTCATAGTATTGCGGGCGAAGCTGATCATCGGCGCCAGACAGATCAAGAAGCAGGTCGAGATATCCCCGTCGCGCCGACACCAGCCACGAGCCTTTGTTGTCGGAAAAGGTCCCTTCGCTCAAGAAACGCGCGTTCATGAGGCTCAAACCAAGCGAAATGCGTTTCGTGTCGGCAGCGGTGTTTTTCGACTTGATATTGAAAACGCCGCTCATCCGGTCACCATAGTTGGCCGGGTAACCTCCCGCCATCAAATCCACGCCTTCCATCGCGGCGACATCAATCACACTGATAACCCCGCCATCGACATCCTTCAAATGAAACGGTTCGTACAGCTCCATACCATCGAGATTTATCAACACCTCGTCCTGCTCGCCGCCCCGGACATTGAACTTCGCCGAAAAATCGTTGTAGGCTATGCCGGGAAGTCTCTGCACCGCCCTAAAGAGGTCTTCCGCGAGCTGGGGCCGCGTTTCAATAACCTCGCGCGGGAGAAGTTGCGTGGCTGCCGGTTCATCACTCAGTATCGAAAACTGGCCCGGAGTCACCGTGACACCTTTAATCGATACCGGTTTCTTCACCAGCTCTATATTCAGCGTAATGGCTCTTGCGCCGCTTAAGTGAATACTGTCGAGAACTTTCGTCTCATAGCCGACATGACTGACCCGGAGACGATAAACACCGTCTTCGAGGCCGCCGATTGTAAAATAGCCCAGCGTATCGGTGATAGTCCCCAGTGGCCGGTCAAGAATCTTCAGGCTCACTCCGGTAAGAGGCTCGCCATCGTCGATATCCACCACCCTGCCGGTGATGGTGTTTTGCTGAGCCGCTGCCGAAGCTCCCAGCAGACCCGCAGGTATCGCGGTCAGACCGATTATTATCAGTGATGCTAATAGATACTTTATCTGTCCTTCGCGCATGATTTTCCCCTAATCAGGTTATGAAACGGCGACTCCCGCCCACCGGGAGCGTATCGTGTGATTATTAGAGATTTGTCAAATCCTCTTCGAAGATGAAAAACATTACATCATTCAGGATCTCATGATTCGGATATGTGGTCGAACCGGTCACCACATATCCGCCTGGGAATGACGCCATGGACATCCCGTATCCCACCACGCCGCCGGCATCATCGCTCCAAACGAATTTTCCCTCGGCGTCGATTTTCGCGATGAGAGGTTTGTGTCCGGCATAATACTGACCCATAACCAGAAAACCGCCGTCCGCGCTTTCGATTATCGTTCTGGGCTCGTTGATGCCGGATTGGGGATAACCTTGCTTCCAGACTACCGTGCCGTCGGCATGCATTCTTATCACATAGAGAGCATTGCTCGTCCCCACCTCTGTCGAAACCGGCATTGCGGCGCAGGCCGCCACCAGACCGCCATCGGAAGTCCCCACAACGGAATAGACAGTCAGGCCATAATCGCTGTCGGTGTGAATCCTTTCCCACAACTGGTCACCATCGGGATTGATCTTCAAGAGATAAGCGCTGGACTTGTTCGTACCGGTCGGCTTGGTGTATCCACCGACAACAAAATTGTCGTCGGTCGTGCGAACCATCGAGAGCGCGCGATCGAGATTATCAGTACCGAAAGCCTTCTGCCATACCGAATCGCCATTGAGGTCCGCCTTGACGATATATACGTCTTCCAACGATTCACCTCTATGCTGATAGCCCGCCACATAGTACGCGTCAGACGACAGCGCCAGCGCATAACCTCTCTCAACATAGGCCGTATCGCCAAAGGCGCTCTCCCACGCCTTCTCGCCGTCATCGGGAAGAACCTTCGCCAGAAAGAAACTGTAATCATCGACCGGTTTGCCCGAATTCGGATCGATCTTGGTACCCTCAATCACATCGTAGGATGTCGTATAACCGGCTACGATTATATTCCCATCGGGGGCCATTGCCACCGCCATACCGTTGTCGTCACCCCAGCCGCCAGCCCAGTTGTACCAGACCAGGCTGCCCGATGAATTGACTTTGGCAAGATAGACCGTGTTGTCACCGTAGCCATTGGAATTAGTGGAACCGGTGATGACATAATCGCCTTCGGCGGTTGTCGTGATAGCAGCCCCCCAGTCATACCCGAGGCCGCCGAATGTCCGGTAGGCCAGCAGTGTAACATAATTCGCGGGGGGAGTGTTTGTGATTGAGTTGTGCGAATAGTCATCACACCCGATTGCGAACAGGCTGAAGATAGCTACGACCGTGAAAGCGGATAGTGCGACTTTCAATGATTGACAGTTCTGACGCTTGCTCATAGTCACCCACCTCTGTTTTCGTCGAATAGCCTCGATTTGTTTCGTTTTTTTGCCGGCAGATTCACCGCTTCACTAACCATGCAAAAATTATCTCCATAATAAAAACGATAAAAACGCGTTCACTGATTAATCTCACAAGCCGCTTATACTAAATCGCGTTTTATGCTGTATCAAATCCCGAATCATCCATTTTGCCTGGCCTGTGCCGCCGAGGCAGGTCAAATGCCATAACTTGTAATAATACTTGCGCTTAGGTCGACGCCGGCAAGACCCCGAAATTCACCACCGCAAATAATAGTTGTCTGTGAAATGCCGTCGCTGTAGGATATCATGTATACGTAATCCTCCTGGCAAGAATACGCAAGAAAGGGAGGCCAATTTTATGTTCAGGTCAATATCAATAGCCACGCTGTCGATTTTTCTGTTGTTCGGTTCCATCCCGGTTACAGCCGCCGACCAAGGGAGCGGCAATTTCCGCAACAGAATCGCCTATCTGCAAAACGGAGATATTTACACCGCCGACCTTAACGGCAGCAATATCGAGAAAATTACCGGCACCGGTGGCCAGATCGCTGAATTCACCTTCTCGCCTGACCTTAAATATCTCGCCTACACACGGGTGGCCGGCATGGTTGAATCGCCGGGTTATTACGAAGATGATGAAGAAATACCGCAGACTGAGATTTACTCCATAGTGTTTGTCGATCTCACGACCTTGGATACTATCGCGCAGATCGAGCCCGAAGGCGAATGGCTCAATCCCGTCAGGTGGACCTCTGCGCATAAGCTTCTATACTACTGGTCTTCTGGCTATGATGTTTCGAGGTTCTTCGAGTACGATATCGCCAGCCGGACAAAAGTTGAACTGGATTATATGCTGGGAACCCGGCTTATGGAGGCGGGTATTTCATCCGGTGGCAGACTGGTAGCCTATATCGATGACATCGGGCTGGGCAAGACATTCGAGCAGCGCTTGCACCTGTCGAATGCTGAAACGGGCGAGGACAGGATTATCGCCAACGCCCGCTGGCTTTTCGATCCATGTTTCTCCACTGACGACGAGTTCATCGCGTTTCTTACGGTAGAGACTGTCGACAGCCAATCCATAGACAATCTCATGCTTTATAGTCTTGCCGACGGCTCACCTGCGAAGCTCGCCTCGTTACCGGCGAAGCCCAAGAGCGGCTGCCGGGTTCAGTGGAGCCCGGGCGACAGTTGTATCGGTATATTCTACATGCCGGGCTACCCTCCCAACGGGTATGTGCTCGCGAGAGACAACCCGGTCGATATTCACGAAATATCGGGCAACGAGTTCTGCTGGCTTACCGACAACCGCCTGCTCTTAAGCAGGGGAGAAGGCATATTCATTTACGATATGTCCACCCGCGAGATTTCGCTTCTCGTCGAAAACGCGTCGCGGCCGGCATACCTCCTCGGTGGAAACTAACTCTCTCGCGATTCCTCCGCAAAATTAAGCTTCACCCGGTTCACGATCAGAAACAGAATCGGGACCACGATTAACGTTAAGACCGTCGATGAAATCAATCCGCCCACCATCGGGGCCGCTATCCGCTGCATTACTTCCGAACCGGTACCGTGTCCGACCATGATGGGAATCAGCGCCAGAAGCGTCGTACCAACTGTCATTAACTTGGGCCGTACTCTTTCGACCGCGCCCTCAATCGTCGCCTTCTTCAAATCCACATAGCTGTTCAATCGTCCTTCGGATCGGTAACGCGCGACCGCTTCTTCCAGATATACCAGCATCACAATACCCGTCTCAGCCGCCAGTCCCGCAAGCGCGATAAAACCAGCCCAGACGGCGATCGATGTATTGTAGCCGTATAGATAGATCAGCCAGATTCCGCCCACCAGCGCGAAAGGAAGTGACAGCATGACAATGAGCGTGTCGGCGAAGTTCTTGAAGTGCAAGTACAGCAGAAGGAGAATCACGAAGAGTACCATCGGCACGATGACCTTCAGTCTTGCGGCAACCTGCTGAATGTTCTCGTACTGTCCTGACCAGACCAGCGAGTAGCCCTGGGGAAGACTCACTTTCTGCGCCACCTCGGTACGTGCCATCTCTACATACGAGCCGACATCGGTACCCTCGAGATCAACGAAAATCCAGTTGGTTGGTCGGGCGTTTTCCGACTTGATCATGACCGCACCCTTGGAGAACCTGAGCTGTGCGATCTGCCCGAGCGGCACATTCCGGCCGTCCTTTGTTCCGATGAGCACTCTTGAAATCGCTTCGGGATCGTCTCGCAGCGATCGAAGGTACCGTACGTTGATAGGGTAACGTTCACGCCCTTCGATATTATAGGCGACATTCATGCCACCGACCGCCGACGCGATAGTCTGATTGACATCCTCGATACTAATGCCGTAAGCCGCCGTCTTGAAGCGATCAATATCGATATCGAGATAATTGCCGCCGGTGATTCTTTCCGCGTAAACCGAACGTGTTCCTGCAAGCGGCTTAACCACCGCCTCAATACGTTGGGCGATGGCGTTGAGACTATCCAGATTCGGCCCCATAACCTTGATTCCGATGGGAGTCTTGATGCCTGTCGCCAGCATGTCGATGCGGGCGCGGATCGGCATCGTCCAGGCATTGGTCAAGCCGGGGAACTGAACAGCCGCATCGAGAGAATCAATCAACTTCTGCGGCGTCATCCCGGGCCGCCATTCATCGAGGGGCCTGAGCGTGATTGTTGTCTCCAGCATCGTAAGCGGCGCCGGATCAGTTGCGGTCTCTGCCCGTCCGACCTTGCCGAACACCCGCTCCACCTCGGGAAACGATGCGATTATGCGGTCGGTCTGCTGCAGAAGTTCCCGCGCCTTGGTTATGGATATTCCCGGAAGCGTGGTGGGCATATACAACATGTCTCCCTCGTAAAGGGCAGGCATAAACTCCGATCCGAGCCTCATCATCGGAAATATCGTGGCCACGAGGATCACGACCGATACACCAATTACCCACCATCGCCTTCTGAGCGCGAAGTTGATGACCGGCCGGTAGATTCTTATAAAGAACTGTGACAGTCTATTACGCGACTCGGACTGTATCCTCCCTTTGAGAAATATAGCCACCAGCGCGGGGATTATCGTAATCGATATAAGGGCCGATGCCGCCATGGCGAATGTTTTCGTGTACGCCAGCGGTTTGAACAACCTTCCCGATTGACCTTCCAGCGCCAGAATGGGCAGAAAGGATACCGTGATAATAAGAAGTGAAAAAAATAGCGCCGGGCCGACCTCTTTCACCGCATCCAGTATAATTTTGTCGCGAGGTTTGCTCTCGCCGAAGCGCTCAAGATGTTTGTGGGCGTTTTCCACCGTTACCAGCGATGCATCCACCATCACGCCAATAGCGATCGCTATGCCGCCCAGCGACATGATGTTGGCGTTGATGCCGAGCCAATGCATCAGCAGAAGAGACAGTCCGACGCCGGCGGGCAAAGTAACGACAGCGATTAGTGTCGAGCGCACGTGGAGCAGAAACAGAAGCGTCACCAGCACCACTATTAGAATCTCTTTGATCAGCGTATCGGTGAGATTGCCGGTAGCCCTGTCGATCAGGGCTGACCTGTCATATACCGGCACGACTTCAACCCCCGGCGGCAGCCCACCCTTGAGGTCTTCGAGTCGCTCCTTGACCCGGTTAATGACATCGCGGGCGTTCTCGCCGTAACGAATCACGACAATGCCGCCCACTGTCTCGCCCTTACCATCGAGTTCCGCCACCCCCCGTCGGATTTCCGGACCCATGTGTACCTGGGCCACCGACGAAAGAAAGACCGGCGGACCGTCCGGCGGAATATGAACCGGCGTTTGCCTCAAATCATCGAGGTCACCGATATAGGCCTGGGAACGGACAACAAACTCGGTCTCTCCAAGCTCCAGCAGCCGACCTCCGACAGCGCCTGTCGAGCGCTTCACGGCGTTTATCACGTGACCCAGCGCGATGCCATAGTGCTCCAGCTTGGCTGGGTCCACTTCCACCTGGTACTGCCTGACAAACCCTCCGACTGAAGCAACCTCGGCGACTCCATCGAGCGAACTCAACTCGTACTTAAGGTACCAGTCCTGAATTGAGCGAAGCTGCGACAAATCATGGGTGTCAGTTGTGTCCACCAGCGCGTACTGATACACCCAGCCTATCCCGGTTGCATCCGGACCGAGTTGCGGCAATACACCGGCCGGAAGTCGCCCTGCCATCTGCGAGAGATATTCCAGCACGCGGCTGCGCGCCCAGTAGATGTCCGTACCATCCTCGAAAATCACATAAACGTACGACATGCCGAAATGCGAAAAACCGCGTACGAATGTAGCCCCCGGCACCGATAGCATCGCCGTCGACAAAGGATAGGTCACCTGGTCTTCGACAACGCGCGGCGGCTGACCGGAATACTCCGTCTGAATAATCACCTGCGTATCCGAAAGGTCGGGGATGGCATCTACCGTAATCACATTGGCCGCCCAGGCCCCGAGAGCAAGTATGGCGACCGCCACTGCCAGCACCAGCCACCGATGCTGAATCGATGACTCTATCAGCTTAGTGATCATGGCTTGCTCCCGGTTCATACTTGATCAGCTTCATGCCACAGACCGGACAGACTCCCGGCTCCCTCTGAGCCACGCTGTCCTGGGGCATCGGGCAAACCCAAACATCACCGATATCCGTTTCACTGACCGGAACCAGCGCCATGCCGCACTTCGGACACTTGCCCGGACCATAATGGAGAACATCGTAATCCTGCGGCATGGGGCAGGTATGGATATTGTGTGGATCCGATGTCTGCTGAGCGTGATCATGGCCTTCCATAGATTGGTCCATCGTGCTCTGGTCATCCGATGTCATCGCAACTGTATTGTCCCCGACAGTCGCCTGAGAACCGTGCTGGTGACCGCCCATCTGCCCGACAGCTTCACTGAGGCGCGATTCGGAGTCCAGAAGGAACTGCCCCGATGTTACCACTTTTTCCCCGGCCCCTATGCCGCTGACGATCTCAATCATGTCGTTCTCATCAACGGCACCGGTAGTAACCGTCCGTGGCTCGAACGTGTCATCCGTCGAGGCTACATAAACAACCTGACGTTTCCCTGAATTGATGACTGCCGAACGCGGTACAACCAGAGCGGCATGCCGTGACCGATGCTGCAGCTCCACTTCGGCGTACATCTCGGGTCTCAACTCAAAGTGCGGATTGGCCATTTCCAGCCGTATCTGTACCTGCCCTTTGGGGTTGAGGGAGGGGGAGACATAGATAACCCGCGAATCGAAGATCCGCCCTGGAAGTCCCGGAGTAGTGACTTCAGCATCCTGCTTCAAAGCCACATAGGGGAGATCCTGCTCGTAGACATAAGCCGAGACCCAGACAGTGGATAGATCGGCTATTTCGTACAAGGTCGCGCCGGGCGCAACCTCCATACCTTCGTTAACGAACTTTTTGATAACGAAGCCGTCCGATGGCGCCCGGATTGTCATCGTGCGACTCACCTTGCCGGCTTCCCTGAGGTCGTTAAGCTGGTCTTCGGTGATATCCCAGTTTTTCAGACGGCTTTCCGATAGTTCGAGAAGCGACTTCAGATTATCAGCCGACTTTGAACTCGCCAGGGCTGTCAGGTACTCACGCTGGGCGGTCACCAGCTGCGGAGAATAAATCTCAAGAAGCGGTTGACCTTTGAAGACCCGTTCACCGGTCTCATTGACGAAAAGCTTCTCCACCCATCCACCGACCTTCAGGTTGACATCATAATGGTTCGGGTCAGCGATCATCACTTTCCCGAACGCCCTCACTCTCTTCGACAGCGATTGGAGAGACGCTTCCGTCGTAACTAGACCCATGTTTTGCCGGGTCGTGGGGTCGATTTGTACCAACCCACTTGCCTTGGCATCACCCTTCTTCACCACCAGATCCATGCCGCAGATAGGGCACGTACCCGGCTCGGTCGATATCACCTCCGGGTGCATCCCGCAAGTGTAAAGCACTGATTCACTATCGTTGACCGCCGCCTCAACCGGACGACTTCCTTCTCGCCAGAAATATGCCGCGGCGAAACCAATTACCAAGCACGCTACTGCTAATATTATCGTTTTCATGGTATTACCTTTCACTTTCGTTCCCGTACAACTCACTCAGCATCGCTTTGGCCCGGTTGATCCGCCGAACCAGATCCAGACGTTCCAGTTGAACATCGAGAAGCTGCACCTGCGCCGCTAAGAGGGCGTTGAAATCTATTTTTCCTACCTCATAGGCAATTTCCGCGGCATCGTAGCCGGCCTTTGCCTGAGGCACAATGGCATTGTCATACTTCTGCAAGCTTTCCATCAAAACCCTCACATTCAACCGGCCGTCTTCGACCTGCTCACGGAGCCTGTCGGACACCGCCCTTTGCTGCTGTTGCGATGAGAGTATCATTTGCTCCGATGCCCGCACGTTGTTTTTCTGCTTGCTGAAAAACCACAACGGTACGCTGAGGCCGACATGCACCGAAACCCAGTCCGTACCGGGCGACATATCTCCTGGCACTGCCTTGCGCGCGAGATAATCCACACCCAGCATAATGTCGGGCCAATACTGCGAGCGCGACAAACTGCGCTTCACTCTCGCCCGGTCTGTGGCAAGATCAGCGTCCAGAAGGTACGGATTGCTTGATATTGTCGATGTATCATCGAAAACGACTGCCGGCACCGGTAAATAGGGAGAAAGATCCTCCGCGTCCGAGGAATCCCCAACAACGCGGCATAATTCAAGTATTGCCGACTGCTGCATCTGACGGGCGGTCAGAAGACGTATTTCGAGGCGCGAAGCGGTCGTCTGCGCCATTAGAACATCATGAGCCGTGGCGTCACCGTTGGCGTAGCGCTCCTCGGTTACGGCGACGGTCGCTTTTGTCAGTTCAAGATTGTCGTCAATTAAACCTTCGCCGAGTTTCCAGTACGAATAATCGTAGTAGGCATCGGTCACTTCGCGAATCACCCGGTTGCGCACAGCCGCTATCGATACCTCGTCGCGCTGCTGGTCGATCCGGGCAATTCGGGACGCGGCCTTCAGCTTGCCCGGCCAGGGCACCATTTGTGAAAACCCGAGCGAAACACCCGACATCGGCACTTCATCGAGGGCCAGCGAAGTACGGGGAAGATTCATCAGGCCGATCGAAAACTCGGGGTCCGGTAGCGTCCCGGCCGCGTTCGCGCTGAACCTCGATCCATTGGCTTCGAAAGCCGCCGCCTTCAAAGATGGATTATTGGCCAGTGCCTCCGCTATCAATGAATCGAGAACTGCCTGATTGCCCCTCGCCGAACCGCCTGTTATTACAAACATCAGCAGCACCAGCGCCGCTATCCACGGTCTGGTCATGATAAATTACTCCTTCGTTAATGTTGCTTATCAGTGAAAAACGAAAAGACGCACTTCAACTCTGCAGTTGCAGGCCGGTGCCTATGCTGATGACTAAATCAGAAATGAACAGGCAAGGATGTAAGCCGGCGGAGACTTGCCGGCGTCATATGTAACTGCCGAGTAAACAACACCCGGTCTGTAGAGGGGGACAAACCGATCAAGCAACAAGGATTCGTATCTATACTGAACGTCACGACTGACACGGCTATCCTTGGCATTAGTATCGACATCAAACGGTTCTTGCGAATCCGAAATGCTGCACTGGCAACCGCTTTCAACTGGCCGATCGTCCACACCGGGAGATTCCATCGAGCAACAACAGCAGGCCGATGTATCGCAAGCCTTGCCGGACACTGCCGGAATTGATGCTGAGGCTGTCTGTATCTGGAGAATCGGGCTGAGAGCCAGTATCAGTCCGGCCAGAATTGTCATGCTGCCTTCAAGTAGTCTCATAAGATCTCAAAAAGTGTTACGTGATTTATACAACAGATGACAACCAAAATGGTGCCGAAAAATCGGCGAGGCTTCCCGGAAAAACGGCTGCAGCTCCAACCAACTGGACGACAATAGCATAACCTTCCCCGCCAGCTTCTTATGGTCTCTGAAATTGGTGAGAATACAAAACTCAGGGCGATGGCGTCTCAAAGAGCCAGTCCACCCCATTTAGAATCCAATCCTCGATAAACGGAGCCGCCGCCATTGCGACCGCTTTGAAATAGCGATTGGGGACCAACAAGAAGATAGCCAGCGCCAAACCGGCCTCGATCTTTCCCTCGAGCGCACGGCTGAGAGCACACCGAGTGGATAATTCTTCATCCGGCTGGCCTTGACTCTCCGAAGGATAAGACGCCAGCGGAGTCTGCTCGGCGGACGAGAGAACCGCCGGCCCGGACACTTCAACAGAATCCTCAGCAGGTGACTGCACGCCCGCATGCAACTCAGGGTCAATCCCTTCTCGAGAGTCTTCGGACGATGATCCAATGAACCGATAGGGGGCATGATAATTGGTGGCGCAGCCCTGCCAGGCAAATGATAGCAGCATCAGAAAAAACACTGACCGTAAAACATACCTCACCATGAATCTTCGCGAAGATTCCAAACATCTGCCAATGTACTTTCGCGAGTTCACGTCTTCATACCTCTGTCATATTCATCTCACCGGCGACGCCTCTCAGAACTTGTACGGCATCCACCTGCCGAATACAGACCATCAATCAGCCTTCTCATCCCTGAGGAGTGGCAAAATCCATGAAATCAAATGCGAGGAGCTTTGGCAGTGATGTCCCTCCGATGACTACCTGAAAGATAAGCTCGAACAAGGAAATAATCAAGCCCTCGGAAAGAATAATAGACTCCGGCAGCCATTTTGTATGAATTCTGAACACCCCGGCCCGTTATCAATAACCCTTACGCCGGCTGGCCGGTCTTCCTGCGAAGAAGCGAGTAAACAACGATCATCAAAACTGACACCGCCAGGCTCACTGATCCGCCACAATAAATTGGCGTGCCCGGTCCACCGACCAGACACACCGCGAACACGGCGGCCACTCCAAGAACTATCGGAACCAACCAACCGAGCAGAAACGCTGTGATGAAATCGCGCCCCTTCTTTTTCGCAATGAATCCCATTGCCACCCCCAGAAGCCCCACAACACCAACCGCACCTACGTGCGCAAAGATGTAACCGGCCATTTGACCACGAAAGCCAACCCACCCGACCGCGCCGACCGCGAACAACATCACGCAGATAAGTAATATCCTTCTCTCGGTGCGTCTGTCACCTTCCACACACACCTCCTCAAATAGCTCCTTTAACTCAATGACGAACCAGCCTGTGGTATTGTCTACGACCCTGTTTTTGTTCTGTTTCGCCGGTCAATGAAGTATGCGACAGTCTTGTGAAGTCGATAAACGGCACTGGATTAACCTGCTCTTGATTTCCTGTGCGATTTCTCTTATAATGCCAAATCACTTTATTCGAGAAAGTGTTAGCAGCAAACAAAATACATAATCACCCAGGAGAGGTTCATGCGAAAATGCTTTGTATCTGCGGTCCTGATTACCGTGCTGATGCTGGTTTTCAGTATCTCCACGGCGACCGCCCAGAATATCGACGCCAAAGAATACCGGCTCGATAACGGCATGCAGGTCCTTATGGTCGAGCGCCACGAATCACCAACGATAATGGCCTCCATATTCGCCAAGGTCGGCTCGGCCAACGAAATTACCGGTATCACCGGTATATCCCACCTGTTCGAACACATGATGTTCAAAGGCACGGAAACAATAGGAACCAAAGACATCGTTCGCGACCGTGAAATAATGGCGCAGCTTGATTCCCTGCGCGCTCTGATGAGAACCGAAGAACGAATCATGCGCGAACAACTGCGGCGGGGCGAGATCGACGACCTCTACGACCCCGTTTCCAAGACTCCCCGCTACCGCGAAATCGAAAAGGTCTTCGACAGCCTCATCCTCGAACAAAGACAACTCATCATCAAAGACCAGCTCGATGAACTCTACTCCAAAAACGGCGGCTTCTTTCTCAACGCCTTCACCAGCGAAGATATGACCGGATATCTTGTTCGCTTGCCGAAAAACAAAATCGAACTCTATATGTGGCTCGAATCGGACCGTTTCAATAACCCCGTCTTCAGAGAATTCTACTCGGAGCGCGATGTTGTCCGCGAAGAACGACGCCTCGGGGTCGAGTCAACCCCGACCGGACTCATCGAAGAAGATTTTCTTTCCATGTTCTGGAAATCATCGTCGTACCACTGGGACGTAATAGGCTGGCCGTCTGATCTGGGTAGTATCACCCGCGCTCAGGCCGATCAATACTTTGAAACCTACTACGCCCCGAATAATCTGGTCATGATCCTGGTCGGCGATCTCGAGCCGGACAAGATGATCAAGATGGTAAAGGAGTATTTCGAGCGTATCCCGCGCGGCAAAGTGGATCCGCCTGATGTTACCACTCTTGAAGAGAAACAATACGGGGAAAAGCGGTTGCTTGCCGAAGCGGAGTCCAGTCCCAAAGCCGAGATCTGGTATCACACCGTGGCGTGGAAACATCCCGACAGCTACCCGCTTGAGGTTCTGGCCGGAATCATGAGCGGCAAAACGGGACGTCTTTACAAAAAGCTCGTCGATGAAAAAGGTATCGCTAAAAGCTCCGGTGGCGGCGGTGGCCGCATGATGCCGGGTGATGATCTCGCGGTCGGCGCCAATCAGGACTCCAGAAAATACGCGGGAGCTTTCCAGATGTCAGCCGAGGCGGTATCGGGCGTCAGGGCCGAACAACTCGAAGAGGCCATGTATGAGATGATTGAAGACCTGAAAACCAACCCGGTTGCCGAAGAAGAACTCCAGAAAGTCAAAAACCAACTGATGGTACAGAAAATCCGATTCATGGATATCATGTCCGGAATAGGCATTCTGTTCTATCTTGGTCAGAACGCCGCCTATGGCGACTGGACCGAAGCCAACAACGGGCTCAAGAAAATGGAACTGGTGACAGCCGATGACATCATGCGCGTCGCCAACAAGTATTTCGCCGACGACCAGCGAAACGTCCTGATAATAAACAGCAAAGAGACAGCCGGCGGTCAGGAGATGCAGGAGGCTGGTGAGGATGATCAGTTTAACCAGAAGGTTACCATGATCAATTCCATGACTGATGCTACCAAACTTCAGCAGATGATAGCTATGGTTTCGATGCAGCTCGACAAAATCGAAGACCCGAAAGAAAAGGAAATGACGGAGAAACTGCTCGGCGTCGCCAACAAGAAACTGGCCGAATTGAAAGCCGCCGAAGGAAACTAAGGCATCTGCCACAGGAGACAAAATTATGAATAAATCATACTATATGTCATCAGGTCGACTGGCGGCAGTGGCAGCCATCCTGGCGATGACCATTCTGCTGGCCTTCGTCGCCAGTGTGACTGCGGCCGATATCGTCGACCACCCCGAAAAACTGAAATACGAAAAACTGCAATATCAACCACCCAAACCCCAGGACTTTCGCCATACCCTGAAGTGCGGCGCGACTGCCTACGTTATCGAAAATCCGGAAATGCCCACCTTCGATCTTGCTATCATCGTGAAAACCGGCTCCATGTATGATCCGGTCGAAAAAGCCGGTCTGGCCAATATGACGGCGTATCTCATGCGAAACGGCGGGGTCGAAGGTATGACCGCAAGCGCTCTCGATGAACGTCTGGCTTACCTTGCCGGCGAAATCTCCATACGTATGGAAGATGACAGGGGAGAGGCCAGCCTTTTCTGCCTGTCGAAAGATATCGATGAAGGCCTCGGCCTGCTCTCCAAAGTCATCCGTACCCCGGTGTTCGACCAGCAGGCCCTGGATCGTTACCGCACCGACATCCTGTCCGAACTGGAACAGCGCAATGCTTCGACTTCGGATATAGAAAGACGCGAATGGGAATTTCTCATGTACGGTAATCACCCGTGCACGACACCACTTCGGCAAACCGAAGGTTCAGTCAATTCCATCACCCGCGAGGATATGATAGAATTTCACCAGAAATATTTCTTCCCCGGCAATTTCATCTTCGCCGTCTCCGGTGACTTCAAGACCGATGAAATCCTGGCCAAACTGGACAGCATGCTCGAAGGATGGGGCGATCACGAACTCACCCTTCCGGAAATCACTGAAAACATTCCCGAGCCGAAACCGGGCGTCTACATGCTCAAGAAAGAGGATGTCAACCAATCGCGTGTTCTTATTGGTCATTTGGGAGTGACGAGAGATATCCCGGATGAATTCGCGCTGGCAGTCATGAACGATATCCTTGGAGGCGGCGGATTCACTTCGCGTATAGTCCGACGTGTACGTTCCGATGAGGGATTATCCTACAGTGTGGGCAGCCGATTCGACCGCCCGGTTCTGTATCCCGGTACCTTCCGGGCCTGGTTTCAAACCAAGCACGAAACGGCCGCCTTTGGCACGGGCCTCATGGTGAAGGAAATCAAACGTATCCGAGAGGAAAAGTGCGATCCTGAAATTGTCGAGAACTCTAAAGCCTCATTTATCGGAAATCTCGTCAACCCGTTTAGCGGCAAGAACCTCATTGTCAACACTTTTGCCTCGGATGATTACACGGGAAGACCCGATAATTATTGGCAGGATTACGAAAAGAACTTCGAGGCGGTAACCCCCGATGATGTTCTGGCGGCGGCGCAAAAATATCTGCATCCCGACAAACTTGTCTATCTCGTTGTCGGCGACCCCGAAGCTGCCGAACAAGGTTCGGACAAACACTCCGAACACTTCTCGGACTTCGGCGAGATTACGATCATCCCGCTTCGCGATCCTATGACACTCGAAATCAAGTAGTGTCATTACGCTTTATGATGAAGCCTCCCCGAACAGGGGAGGCTTTTTTTTATCGGATGGGAAACCTCAAAAGTCGAATTGAACTGTGCGCTGGCGGTACCAGGCCCTACACCCCCGGCAACGGCCGCCCGGTGAGCATGCAGAACACGGCGTACAAGATCCCGCCGATCATCCCGCCAATATTGGCCAGCATATGCACCACTATTGCCGGAATAAGACTACCCGTGAGCGACCTCAGATGCCCGGCTATGAGACCTATCGCGAACGTAAACAACAGGGTCACAACCGTCGTGACTGCGTCAGCGCCACTGAACGCCAGCACCAAGTGCATCGCCGAGAAAAACACCGCGCTGACCAAAACAGGAATTTCAATCTTGAATAAAGGAAACTCCAAATACCTGCCGGATAGAGGCGCCAGATGGCCCTGGAGAAACCCCCGCGTAAATACTTCTTCTATCGTGCTTGACAGGATCCACACGAACAATACAATCTGAGGAAAAGTGAGGCTTTTTGCCACCGGGCTGCCGGATCCTCCCAGCCCCAGAACGGCGATCGTTGCCGCTATCCCCAGAAGCGGAGCCGTCGCGGCTATCAACATCCACTGATACCCGCCTTTCGGCAAACAAAAACCGTACTCGCTGAATTTCCCTTTGCCCAAAACCGCGATTGCGACAAGCGACAGTATCAACTCCAGTCCCTGGGTAGTCGCTAAGCGAGCCGGACCCGACTCGAAAATCATCCTCGGCAGGACAATAGCGACCAGGAAAATCGCCACCGCGATTGAAAGCGCCGAGAGAACCCGTGATGCCTGGTTGATTGACATGAAATTACCCTTCTTCTTCATGGGAGAAACTGAATTCATTATCCGCATCGCGCCGTCGGCAGTCAAGTTTATAATCCGGCTACTCTTCGATCATGTCGTTATTCGACCACCTCCTCTGAAGGCAGAAACTACGCTATGGGTCCCGTGTAAACAAATGACTCATATCGAACGTTTATCTATCGGCTATTCAAACCGGACCCTTTTCCGAGGAGCAATCGACATGAAAAACAGCGGGCTGATACTCCTGCTGGCCTTTGTCATCTTCGGATCCTGCAACAACGCGACCTCGCCCGATGAAATCGGCGACAGGTTCGCTTTTATCAACTTTACCCTCATCGATGGTACCGGCAGTGCTCCGGTTTCCGATGCCGCTCTGGTGGTCGAAAACGGCCGCATAACCGCTGTCGGCTCGGTCGGCTCAACACCGATTCCTGCCAGTCTGCCAATAATCGACCTCTCAGGAGCTTATGTCCTTCCGGGGTTTTTCAACGCTCACATTCACAGCGGCTTCAATCGAACCAACCTCGAAGCATGGGCGCGCGGCGGCGTCACCACCGTTCGCGACCTCTGCGGCCCAACCCTCTTTGTCTGGCGCGACAGTGTCCGTGAGAATCCCGCCTGCGCCCGACTGGTTGCGGCCGGCCCGATGATCAGCGTTCCGAACGGCTACCCCTATGTGCCCTGGGGGGCATCATGTATGCTTCCGGTATATTCCGTCGATGACGCCCGGCAGAAAACCGCTCAACTGCTTGCCGAGGGCGCTGATATCATAAAGATAAGCATGGAATCAGGCGAGAGCTTCGGTATGGAAATACCCTCACTTTCACACGATGAAGCTTCGGCCATCGTCGAAGTCGCCCATGAACACGGCACTCTGGTGTCGGCTCATGTTCTCGTTTCGTATGACCTCGGGCGCGCGCTCGAGGCCGGCGCCGATGATATGGCCCACATGATTACAGATTTTCTCCCCGATAGCACTGTAGACCAGATGATCACCGACACTATCTACTGGGTCCCCACACTCGAACTCTGGCAGAAAGTGGGATATGGTACGGTCGACGCGGCTATTATCAACCTTCGCAAATTCGTTCAGGCCGGGGGAGAGGTTGCGCTTGGCACCGATTACGACGGCTACGATGCTGTTTTCCAGATTGGTATGCCGCTGGATGAAATGAACCTTATGCGGCGCTCGGGGATGTCGGAGATGGACATCATAGTTGCCGGCACCAAGAACGCCGCCAGGGTTTGCAACTTAGAGGATGAGATTGGAACACTGGAAATCGGCAAGATTGCCGATATCCTTGTTGTTAACAGCAACCCGCTCGAAGACATCAACAACCTGGCTGATATTCTGATGGTAATCCACGATGGTGTCGTGATCCGCGACGAAAGATAGAATGTAACGGCCGTTCAGTGCTCCAAAACCAGCCCGACACCTACCTCTTCGACATCCACAACTTTAGCTAAAGCCAGCTTCGACTTAAGATCGGTACAATGACAGACGTGCACTTTCCGGGGTTTCAGCCTTCCCATATATTCCCCCGTGCGCCGGAGAGTCTCGTTTGAAGGGCTGAGCAGATGGAAGCCCCCGATAATGTCAACCACCCTTTTTTCACCGCACACGTCTCTGGCATACTCAACTATATTGCAGATTCCCGAATGCGAACAACCGGTGATTATAAACAGGCCGTCATCCGATTTATAGGCCAGCGCCGAATCCTCGATGATGAAATCATCTTCTTCGATGTTGTTTTTGACAATTTTCCCGAACGGGACTCTCGCCTCAAAGTCGTTCGCCCTGGGAATCTCGCCGAGAAAAACAAGTCTGTCCGTAATCCAGTATGGTTTTCTCGTTGTCCGGATCTGACAATATTTCGTCAGATCATCTTCGCGGAGCACCACAGCCGCTGATTCTGTCTGCTCGAAGGCCGCTCGCAGCAAGGTATCGGGGTGCGTCAGAAGTATCGGTTCGCTTTGACCGGTCGACATTGAACGGTCTTCGGTGAATAACTGCAAAAGGTGCGGGAGTCCGCCGATGTGGTCAGAGTGACCGTGGGAGAAAGTGAGATAGTCGATACTCGCCAGATCGATTCCAAGCCGTTGTGCGTTTGTAATCAGTATATTGGAATAACCGGCGTCGAAAAGTATCTTTTTGCCCTCACACTCGATGAAGTACGACACCGCCGGTTCACCGACAAAATACTTGTCAATGAACGTGTTGTTATCCACCAGCACGGTCAGTTTCATATTGTACTCGAAAACTCCGTCATTCACCTACTCCTGCGAAAACTTGTCCATGGGTACATCGCTGTTCCAGATATCGGCATGAAGTTTCCACTGGCCGAAGGCGTCTTTCTTCCAGATATGTATATTCTTGGTCTTGTGCCACTGTGGCTCCGCGTCTTCGGCGTGCCAGGTATAATAATATGAGTTGACCGTATAAGCAATATGACCGTCAACATCAATATCCACAATCTTTCTGTCACGGATCTTGAAAACCCAGCCTTCGCCGGCGCGCATCATCTCCACAATCGCGTCCTTACCCTTGTACATTGTCCAGTGACTGGGCATCATAATAGCGCTGTCGTCAAACATCGCGATCCGGGCCTCAATGTCGCCGGCCTCGATTGCCCGATAAAAAGCATCAATAGCGGCCGACAGCTCAGCCGGAACACTTTGCTGATCTGCCCGACCGCATCCGATTACGATAAGCAACGGGATTACACTTAGAACCCCCCAAATGCGTGTCATTTGCCACCTCTTTTCTATTCTATTATTCACTGGTGTCGTGGGCGATGTTGTCTGCCGATCGAACAACAGGATCGATTCAATGTAAAAGACGGACAGCCCTTTTTCTTATAAAACTTTTTATGGCGAAAATTTTCGATGCGCGATGACTGCGGAGCTTTGCCGCCCGCTTTACCGGTATCTGATTTTGAGAATCAGGATAGTTCCCGCAATAATCAGAGTGAAAGCATTGGCCAGAATCACCGGGTATGATGCGATCAACAATCCGTACAGCAGCCACAGAAAGATGCCGAGACTGATGACAATATACATGGCCAGGGAGATGTCCCCGGTCGACCGCGTGCGAAGTACCTTCGCCAGCTGCGGCACGAAAGACGCGGTGGTCAGTGTCCCCGCCACCAATCCCAGAAGCGTAATAGTATCCATCAGCGCAGGATAATACGCGACCGAGTGTCAGCCGTCAAGATTAATCCAATACAAAATTGACGGCCGCAGTCAGTTCTTCGCCCTGAAAACCCACCCGGGAGCCGAGTCTATGGTCTGACGAAGTATCAGGTTCAATTGCGCCGCATGATGCTGCACGTGGCGCATATTGTACAAGAGCAGCTCGGCTGTTGTCATGTCAACCCGTCCGAACTTGTACCGTGTCTCGGTCCGTGCGTCGGTCATGTTCTGAATCGTTGCCCTGCACTTGTCACGTGCGTAGGCGAGATAAATCAGGAGTTCATCTTTGGTGTAAGCTCTTGGCGGCAGTTTTCCCGCTGGGTCCAGCTCTTCCAGACCAAACGGAGAAGGGGGAGCGAATTCATCAACCGGCTGCGACAAATAGAAATCCAGCCAGAACAGCGTATGAAAGGCCAGATACCAGAACTCCGGCTGTTTTGAACGATCGCTCCAGAGTTCATCGGGACAGGCTTCGATGGCCTTCTCCAGCGCGCCAATAGCCGCTCCGAACTGCTGCCAGATTATTTCTTTACATGCGTCATCCATAATTCCATCCATTTCTTACGCCCCGGTGCTCTGTCTAACCGAATTAGATACGACATGAACTGCGACTATTGGCGGTACGACGCGATCGCCTCCGCCAAGGCGTCACGAACGGGCGTGTATTCAATACCGAGCTCCCGTTCCGCCTTGCTGCCGTCGCCGCGAAACTCGCACTTCATCACCCGCATCTGGTCGATCGCCATGCCCCACAACGGCGGCCGCTTGATGATATCCGCTATCATGGTCAATGACCACGCGTTCGGCATTACCAGAAAATCGGGCATGACCAGGCGGGGAAGAGGCACTCCGGAAATCTCACTGATCATGCGATTAATATCTCCAAACGAGTGCTGAAATAGTCCGGCGATATACTTTTCTCCGATATTGTTTTCCTTTGTTGCTGCCCGGTAGATAATCTCCGCTACATCCCTGACATGTACAAAAGTAAACACCTTATTCTCGAACACCCGGGCCGGGAGACGCCTTTGTATCAACCGAAGGATATACTCTCCTGTCGCCTTGGGGTCGCCCGGACCCAAAACTGCCATCGGGTATACCATTACCAGAGGAAGCCCCCGTTCCCTGTACATCTTCCAGACCATCTCGTCCGAAAGGAATTTTGTCTCGAAATACTCGCTGAACCGTTTCGGACCCACCTCGCTGTCTTCGGTAAATGGCACGTCCTTCGGCCTGCCATAGATACCACCCGTGCTGACATGAACAATCTTGGATACCCTCGCCTCCAAAGCGGCCTCCATGACGTTCAGCGTGCCAGCGATATTCACCTTGCGGTAAACAGACGGATCCGGTTCCCAGAACGAGTAAACATTGGCCAGATTGATCACGCAGTCATGACCGCGCAGGGCCACCTGAAATGATTCCCGGTCGGTTACGTCGCCGATAACGCGGGTTATGTTCTGTCTTTCAAGCGACGCTGTGTTGCTGGTGCTTCGAACAAGGCAGCTTATCTGATGATCGGTTTGCGCTAATCGCCGCAGGAGATGGCCCCCGATGAATCCCGTCGCGCCGGTAACGAAGACCTTCATAACATACCCTCCTTACTGACTGATTGACCCTCCCAAGACCCGTATTGTCTATTTACACGACATCATTTTCTTCGTTTCGAATAGATCGGCCTTCCATACTGATGAAGTGTCGACGTCAATTATACGGACGTCAGCAAATAGTGCAGCAGCAGAAAACATCCCGCGGCAATCAATCCGGCAGCCGGAATGGTGAGAACCCATGCCCACACGATTCGCTGCGCGACCCCCCACTTGATTCCCGACAACTTGGTGGTCGCGCCGACACCAACGATAGCGCCCGTGATGGTGTGCGTGGTGGAGACCGGAACGCCCATATGAGTGGCCATGAATAGAGTGGCCGCGCCCGATGTCTCCGCGCAGAAACCGCCCACCGGCCGCAGCTTCGCGATTTTCATACCCATCGTCTTCACGATTCGCCAACCACCAAAGGCCGTGCCAATACCCATAGCCAGATGGCAGGACAGGATAATCCAGGCCGTATCCCAGTTTGTCAGTGATAGTTCGGTGTCAGGGCTCATAATGCCACCCGCGATAAGCAGCGCCATGATTATGCCCATCGTCTTCTGAGCGTCATTGCCTCCGTGTCCGAGTGAATACAGAGCCGCCGAGATAAGCTGCCCCCTGCGAAAGAGGCGATCGACCGCCGTCGGTCGCCATCGCCGAAATAGCCAAAAAACCGCTATCATTATGATGAATGCCAGTATCAACCCAATCACCGGGGCCAGCGGGATGAATTTTACCGTTTTCCAGATATTATCCCAGCGAATAACGTCCGGTCCCTTGTAAGCCAGCCCCGCCCCGGCCACACCGCCGATAAGCGCGTGTGATGATGATGTGGGCAGTCCCAGCCACCAGGTAATAAGGTCCCAGATGATAGCTCCCAACAGGCCGCACAAAACCACATAAACATATACACTGTCGGATCCGTCAATTCGCACGATTTTCGCCACCGTGTCGGCCACCCTCGGCGCGAATATGAACATGGCCACGAAATTGAAAAATGCCGCCCAAAACACCGCTACCGTGGGGCTGAGGACTCGTGTCGAAACAACCGTGGCAATAGAATTGGCGGCGTCGTGAAAACCATTGATGACGTCGAAAATAAGGGCGACCCCGACAGCCCCGAATACAACCCAGAGCAATGGAGTCATACCTACGAAGCCTCAATCACAATGCCGGATATTATGTGTGCCGCCTCCTGGCAACGGTCCGTGGCTCTCTCGAGACCCTCAAAAATCTCCTTCCATTTGATAACCACCATCGGATCCGTCTGGGTGTCAAACAAAGATACCAGGGCGGTTCTAAGATGCGCGTCTCCCCGGGATTCGGCCTCGTACACCTCCCAGCAGGACTCCTGAATACTATCCGCCCTTTTGCTCAAAAACGGCAGATCCTCAATTGCCTGCGCGATCTCATCCACCGCCTCAACCAGCGTTTGTGTCAGGTCCCGCATCTCGGGACGAATCTCCGTCATGCGGTACATCAGCATGCGCGCGGCTACGGAGTCAACCGCGTCGATAATGTCATCCAGACGACGAATCAGGCGATGAATATCCGAGCGGTCAATCGGCGTTATGAAAGTGTTGTGAAGCGTGTCGATACAAAGGTGGGCTATTTCGTCCGCCCGGTGTTCGATCTCTTTGATCCGTTTCACCCGGCTCTCCAACCCGTCGGGATTGGTTGCCAGTGCATGGAGTTCGGCGCAGGCCTCTTTCGACAGATGACTGTGTTGCTCAAAAAACTCGAAAAAGGCGCCAGTCTTCGGTAACCATCTCTTGAACATATCGAATCTTCTCGAACCTTGAGTGAATCTTGTGCTTTGGTGTCCTGCTGATTTTTGGAATCTTATCCTCGTGAAAATCAGCCAAAGATATTATCAAGGGTGGATTTAATCAACTGTAATTCACACCTGGCAGCGTCCGGTTCGACATACTTGATGCCGTCATAAATGCGTCCCCAACTAGTTACCGGATAAGAACTTCCGGCCCTGTTGGTGAGTGTCTTGCCGGAATTCCCGGATAAATGTCTCCGACCTCAGGGCCTGACAATAACCGCCATCCATCTCACGAGCTGCGGAAAATCATAATAGACAATCCTTTTCCCGTATGGTTCGAGAGCATGCCTCAACTCCGTCTCGTCCGGGAAGTTCTTTATAACCCTGTATTCCGACCCATCGGGTAAGACGCGCAGGCTCACCCGGTTGCCGTGCTCATCCTCGACGCTGGGTTCCTGCCGGAAATAGTCTATCATCGTCATATCAATGAATATGATCTTCGACTTGTCGTGAAGCTTAGCCGTCAAGGCGTCCATAAACAGCGGGATAGTCTGTCTTGGGATATGGGACCACCAGTCTGCCGAAAACGCGACATCGAAGCTCCCCTTAACATTACCCAGATCGTAGGCGTCTGCTTGCACCAAAGATACGTTTTTGCAGCCCGCCAACTTACCGGCAGCTATCTCCAAAACTCTCGGACTGATGTCTATCGCGGTTACCGACCTGGCTCTCTTGGCCAGCACCTGAGTCCAGTTGCCGGTTCCGCACGCAATCTCGAGCACCTTTCGGCCAACAATAACCTCTTCGAATGTTTTGATTATCGGGGAGAGAGCCCTCTTCATCTCCGCGTTGGAAGCATAACTCATGTACTCATCATGCCAGGGAGCCCGGGCATCGTAGTACCGATTCATCTCCTCGATTAGTCTCTTGTCGTAATTGCTGTCTGGCATAAGCCGTTACTTGCCGACACGGAGCCGCTTCTGCAGTGATAGTTGATGCGTTCTTAAAAATAGACCCGTCTCAGAATTACCAGTCCGGTCACCGCGATGGCAATTATGTTCCACAGAAGAGGACGTGTCAGAATTGGCTTTTTTGACTTAACCTTCGCCACCGCGAATGCCGTAAAAACGAAACCGGGAAGAGCCGATTCGAAATTAGTGCCCTCAACGTGAAGCACTCTTTTGAAAACAAAAGCCAGCGCTATGATACACAGTCCGCTGACAGTGGCGGTCTGAATATGATCATTCGTAATGAAATCAACCAATTTGCTGCGAATACTCATCTCTTTCCTGCCAACGAGTGGGTAAGCTGTCAATAAACTTGCGCACACCGAGCCGGAATGTCAAGTTCATGTTTATACAAATGCTCCTGACCATGAGTCAGCGAACCTCCCAAATTCCTCTGCTGCTAAGTATACTTCTCTATGGCTTGTTTATTCTAAAGTATTCCAACCCGGCAGGGTTCGCGGTCGGCAGTCGATTACAGGTTTCTGTGAGATTTTTCACCCGGCAAAGCATCGGCCTCGGTGCCGGTCAATTCACTTCTCTCGTCCGCCAGCGGCAAATTGATATAGAACGTTGCGCCCCCGTCGCCCCCCGCGTCAAACCAAACCTGCCCTCCGTGCGCCTCGGCAATGCGCTTGACGATACTCAGGCCGACACCATTGCCTTCGACCTCTACGCCATCTTGCTGAATCCTCTGAAAAGCCTGGAACAGCTTGTGCCTGAATTCCGTCGGTACGCCGCTGCCGTTGTCACTAACGTAAAAAGCGCCCGAACAGCCGTTCGGACATTGAATATTCGAATCGAAACCGACTCGCACTTGAGCATCCTCGCGTATGGGCATATACTTTATGGCGTTGTCAATCAGGTTCGACAACATCTGTCTTACGCGGTCACGCCACCCGTAGATGTCGGGCAACGCCCCGTTCTTAGACAGGACTATCTTTCGCCCCTGCGCCGCCACGGAAAATGCATCGAAGACCTCGGTAAGCAGATCGTTTGTGTTCACCCGGCTCATTTCCCCGTCCATCCTGCCGATGCGCGAAAGCTCCAGCAGGTCGGCAATCAGGCGCTCCATCACCTCGGCGTTGGCGGCTATTCGTTGAAGGTACTTACTCGAAGTCTTGTCTAATTTCTCATGCGCCTGCTGACTGATCAGACCCGTAAATCCCGATATCGATACCACCGGCGCTTTCAAATCATGCGAAACGGTATATATAAACTCCTCGAGTTCCCCCTTGCTTTTCTTCAGCTCGATATTGGCTTTTTCAAGCTGCGCGGTGTATTGAGCAATCTCCTTTTCAGCCCGCTTCTGCTTGGTGATATCTCTTGTCACCCCCCGGTATCCGATCAGGTTGTCACTTGGGTCAAATATCGGAACGGCATTGCTCAACACGCAGACTTCGGACCCGTCCTTGGTCGTGATCGGGCGCTCCAGATTGACAATGGGCGACCTGGATCTTTTGGCGTCGCTCAGCACAGTTGCCACACGCTGCCTTTCGTGGTCAGGCATGAAGTCATAGGGTGTCTTTCCGATCAACTCTTCCGGTTCGTACCCCAAGAGCTGTTTGACTCGCCCCGAAGCGAACACGTACCTGTCTTCCATATCCATCTCCCAGATCCAGTCGGCCGAACTCAAGGCAATATCCTGAAAGCGCTGCTCAGAGGCGCGAAGAATCTCCTGCGCCCTCTTGCGCTCCGTTATATCCGTCAGGACTCCGCAAACCGCTATGGCTTTTCCGTTTTCGTCCTTTTCAAAACCAACCCGGTCTTCAACCCACCGAACCGTCCCATCCTTGCGCACAATTCGGTACTCGGCCGTGTTCGATTTTCCCTCCGCGTAAAGCTTGCTATAACCATCCTTTACCCACTCTTTGTCCTCAGGATATACGCGTTCGAACCACAACTGGGGATTTTCATACCATTCCTCGGCGGTGTATCCATATATCTTTTCGATGGCTTTGTTTACATATTGGTCGGTAAAATTCACCGGATCAGCACGGTAGATTACCTGATCCAGGCCCTCGGCAAGGTTGCGGTATTTCTCCTCGGAGGCAGCGAGGGCCTTTTCGGCCTTTCTCCGCTCCGTAACATCGCGCACTGTCGCCAGCAGACAGTGCGTCCTGCCCATATCAATCCTGCTCAGATTGATCTCAGCGTCGATTACCCCTCCGTCTCTTTTAGTCAGTCGCCATTCCATGAATACCGATTCGCCCTTCCAAGCTCTTTCTGTCCGCTCCCGCAGAATTGCCGAAGAAGCGCTGCCGTCAGGTTGCCGCTCGGGAGAACACCCCAACAGTGAAGAGCCGAGCATCATTTCCTTTGAGCAGCCGCACAGCTGCAGCGCCCTGGCATTGCAGTCGATGAATCGTTCTTCGTCCATCAGAAAAATCGCGTCACCGGCCAACTCGAAAAGGTTACGATAGCGAGTTTCACTCTCCCTGAGAGCCTTTTCTGTTTCCAGACGCTTGTCTTCCACCGCCAACAGGTGCACCGTTAGTGCGATATCATCGGCGATCTCCTGAAGCAGAGAGCGCTCCTCGATGCTGGTCACATAAACGCGGGGTGTGGAAACGACCAGAAAACCGTACAGGATATTGTTGTGCTCCAGACGCACCGCCATTCCTCCCCTTCCGGTATACTGCTGCGCCAGAGGACACTCGGCACACTCTGCAATGGGATTTTCGATCGCAAGAAGGCCCTGCAGATCCTTGACTCTCACGCAGCAGGGGAGTAACCTGCCTCGGTCCAGATATTCCCGGGCGCGGCTGAACTGCTCCTTCAGGCCCGCCTCGGCATACAATTTCGGTTTGCCGTGCTCATCCACGAGCGTGATCCACGCATTGTGAAAACCGCGAGTTTCAACGAGAAGGTCACAGGTCCTTTTCAAAAGAGCGCTCTTGTCTTTCTCGACGGTTATAAGGTGGCTAACATTGCGGACGGCCCGAAGTACCAGGTTGAGGTGCAAAATCCGCTGTTCGTCCCGCTTGCGCTCAACCATGTATTTATGGAACGCGAACGCCGCCAGCAGAGAGAAGATCAGGGTTACCGCAATTATCGCTATTTTTGCGTGTCTGAAATTGGTGATGTCGTTTGTCATCTGACGACGGAATTCAGCTTCAGCCTCGGCGGTCCGCTCCATAAGTTCCCGGAATACGTCCTCGTGCACCGCGCGGTTCGCCAGGCCGGCCTGCGACTGTGGATCCGAATCCAGTCGCGCCAGAGCCGCTGTCCGGTACTGCATAATCACCGTGCGCAGATACGTTATCCGATGACGAAGCTCGGCGCTGCCCACCGGTCTGAAATAGAGATTGTCAACCGTTCCGCCTTCCAGCATAGCCAGCGCGTATTTGTCCAGGCGGTCAAGATGATACCAGGACTTCTCCAGCTCGACGGAATCGTCTTTCGTTACACCCTGCTCAAGGTACATGTGGGCAAGGGAAGCTTCAATCGCGAGCTCCATGGACGCGTCGGCCAGCGGATACAGCGTGTCATGCAGCTCCGTAGCCGAGCGAAGAGCAAACAACATCGCCCCGATAATGATTACCGAAGCTACGGTCAAAGCCAGGTAAAGGCTAACCTCTCTGTTCTTTCCAATCCACGCTCGCAATTTCTACTCTCCTTTGCTTTCTCCAACAAACAAGGGTCACCGATCACGAAAAGATCAATGATAGCCGGTTTTAACGAAATTGGCTTCTATCAGATTACTGCGGACAGCCCCATCAGTGCGGTGTGAAATGAATAGGACGTCGGAAATCCAGGACGATCCTGTCGGATGAAAAGTCATTTGGGCATCCGCGACCTTCATAATCCCCCTGCCTGCTATAACCATGCATTGTGGGTGGTCGAAAGTCAACCAGAACACTTGGCTTTGCCCGCTTCCGGCCACACCGGCAACAAATGTGATAACGTGTTGTTAAATAGAGAGATACGGGTCTGGGGATGCGGCTGGCAGCACCCTGCCAGCCGCATAAAATCCACTGGTAGGCAAATTACAGAAGACTGGCCAGCACGAGCTTCATTTCCTTGCTCTCTCCGGTCCTATCAACTTTGAGAGTGTACGCCGTGCCGGGGGTGGAGCGAAGAAGCTCCCGCAGAGCGAGTAATCCGTCAAAAAACTCCACACCGACTCCATTGACCGACCTCAGAATGTCGCCTTTAGCAAAGCCGGCTTTCTCCGCCGGAGTGCCGGGGGAGACATAAATCACCTCAATCTCATTTGCCTCGTTATAGACGATCTGCAAACCGGAATTATCCACCGGCCAGGGTTGATTGAACTTGGCGCCCGTTTCTACAATGAGCCGCTCGCCCAGATAGTCGCAATACAGCACGAAATTACGAAACAGGGAATTGCCAAGCTCACCTAAATCGTCGGCTGTGAATGCGGTATCAGTCCCGCCCCATGAAAAACAGACTTCCGGTTTATACACGGTGAATCCCGCAAATGTCAGGCTGTCACAGATTATAGACTTTTTCCGGTACTCATTCGCGGCGCCGTGTCCCAGGCTGAGAACGCCATCTCGCTCCGTATAGCCCTCCCGCAAAGCATAGCTGCCGTCAAGATGGGTGACGGACGCCCCGAGATCCAGTACCCATGGTTTGGTATGGACTCCATCAAGCGTCGCCGTGGCCGAAAAGAGGCTGTTCTTGACATGCATATCGACCACATGTCCGTCACCGGTATACTGAAACTTTTCGGGGTCGTAAAACGATAACAACTCATTGGCGTAATCGACCCTGGTCACGAAACGAGAGAGAAAATCCCAGCCTAGAATCCCGACCGCGTCCACACCGACCCATCGCATCAGCTCACTCATATCAATTACGGCCGCAGTCTGCTCGTTGAATCGAATGCCCTCGACGCTGAAAGCTGGAAGCGTGGTGAAAGCGACATCGACGGTGCCGCCGGCGCCCTTTCCCTTCATGCCGCCCCCGACCTCAAGGCCAAGCTCATCGGCAAACGCCCTGTTCAGCACTGTCATTCCCGCGCCGGTGTCGAGAACCCACAACCGCTCTTTACCGCGTACGTTCACAGGGACAAAAATATGCCCCTCGATAAATTCAAAGTGAATATTCTCGGCAGCATCGCCGTTGACAAACTCCCAATCCCGGTCACTTTCAGTGGGAGGTTCGAAAGTCGAAGGATCGATATCGGGGTTGGACACGTATTGTGTGACGATGATTTCCTGGGGCTCACGGGTAGAATGGTCGACCTGAGTCACCCGGAATGGCACCACGATGCCGTCAATCTCGCGATAGTCGCCGTAAAGAACATCGCGGCTTTCCTCGTCCTCAATAAAAACGGCTTTTTCCAAGAGGAAAGTCGTGGTGTTAATATGGCAGGTATAGCTGTCAACATTGATATTGTTCGCGACCCTGACGACATAGCAACTCCTGCCGTCCACCTGCTCCACCCCCTGAAAGCTGACATCAAATATCTCCGAGTTTCGGTCAGCGTAAGCATACTGCTGAATGAGGTTTCGCACCTTGCGCCTTTTCAGGGTCGCGTCGTTAAGATTCGTTATCAGCTGTAACTTTCCATTCTGATCCACCACCCAGGGGTACTCACCATTGTCACCCTGTATTATGTTCAACGGGTCCAAAGTTACCTCAAGGCGACTCAATCCGGGAACTTGAGTCCACGATTTGACAACACCTTCCATCCCACCGAGGGATACGCTACCCTCGCTGTAGGACATCTTCTCGGCCAATAGTCGCTCCAGTCCCCCTGTGGCTTCGAAGTAACCCGTCAGAATTTCATAAGGATCAGTTAACTCCTGTGCCGGGGAAGTGATACCCGAAGTGACAATCAAAATGCCCATAATAATGGCTACCATACGGCGATACATACAAATGCTCCTTTTAAACCTACATTTACTGTCTTAGTCTACGCACGCCGGTCACAAATGTTGCCCCCTCCGGGCCTGTCCAGCGTGGTCTGAACCGGCCCCGGCGACAGAGAATTATTAACCCCAAAACCGGCTGTAAAAACCTCTTGACTTTATGAGACATATGTCTTATAATAGGCATATGGTATCACAAGTCAACATGAAGACCGGCAGGGCCAACCAGAAGCTTCGCACCCGCAACGCTCTGGTTGCCGCCGCCTGGCAACTGCTGCGCGAAGGCAAACAACCGACTATCGATGAAGTGGCCGATGCCGCCATGATCTCGCGGGCTACGGCGTATCGCTATTTCCCCAATCGTGAACGATTGCTGATTGAAGCCGTGCTGAGCCGCGAATCGGTCCCGGCCGAAAAAGTGCTCGCACAAACCAATCCGAACTCGCCGTCCGAACGCTCCGTCCGCGCGCAGCAATACATCTACGACCAGATCATCAAGAATGAAACGCTGTATCGTTCTCTGCTGCGCGCCTGTCAGGAAGAGTGGATGACTCACAAGGACCGCTTCGTTCTCCGAGGCGACCAGAGACTGGAACTAATCGATGAAGCCTTGCGCCCAATACAGGGAAAGATTTCTGATGACGAATTTAAGAAACTCGGCTTCGCTCTCGCCGCCATGACAAGTATAGAATCCTATGTTGCTCTTCGCGATGTCTGTCAGCTCACGAAACGGCAGAGCCGGGAGGTGATGAGTTGGGCAATCGCGAAACTGGTCGAAGCCGTGGTTTCGAAAGGTGACAGGTAACTCTATGCATCCTTTCGAACTCAGTAAATCCAATCGCGACCTACTCGCCCGGGCTTTCAAAAATGTGACCCGGGTCGATATCGCCATCGATAGTGTAATCGATGGTCAGATGGGCGAAGCCTTTACCGATAATCTCATCAACCCGACCGTCTTTATGCTGAGAATCGGCCCGTTCTGCTATTTTGCGGGTTCTGTTCACGGAGAGGGGGGAGAGGCTATGATCAGGAATCTGCCGGTGCATTCGCTGATCATGACCTGCCCTTCTGATTGGGTTGAAACCGCTATGAAGATTCACGGGAGCAAACTTCGACGTTTCCCTCGCTACAGTTTTTCATCTTGTACTCTCACTATGAGACACATAAAGGGCTTGCTGGACAAGTCACCGTTCCGGTCGCGGATTGTCAGTATCGATAGAGATCTTCTGGTAAGGATCTCCACAGAACCGGACCATTTCCTCGATATCTCGACCTACGACTCCATAGACGACTTTCTAAACAGAGGCATGGGCTATTGTCTAACCGACGGGAACACTTTGTGCGGCGTAGCATACGCTTCTCTGATCAGCCATGCTGCCATTGAAGTGAGCATCTATGTTGTGCCGGATTACCGAACAAAAGGAGTGGCCACGGCTCTGGCCTGCGCCCTGATTAAAGAGTGTCTCGAGAACAATCGTGAGCCGCACTGGGATGCTGCCAATGTTGAATCATGCACTCTGGCGGAAAAATTGGGATACACTGCGTCGGGCACCTACGATGCTTTCTATCTGGTCCCCTGAAGTGTTAATCTTCAAACGTTCCGAAGCTTCGGGGGGGCCGATGCCAGAAGACGCTTGACTATGTAAATAAACACTCCGGTCAAAAGAAGATTCAACGCCAGCGAAAGAGCGGCTACCGTCACCATCTCACCACCGATACCGTAGCTCAGCGAAATGATCAACACCCCGGCGCCGACCTCCCCGCGCGGCCACATACCCACACACAACGCCAGGCGCTCCTTCCAGTGCGCCTCCCTGCGGTAAACAAACAGAGGAAACATCTTGCCGATATTTGCCAGCGTGGTGATAAACACAACGTGTGCCGCGATCCACAGCCAGCTACCGCCGGCAACCACGATCGGCGGCATCGCCAGCCCCACCAGTACCATAAAAGCACCCGATATTATCGTCGATACCTTCTGTTCCTGCGGACTCTCCGGGCCCTCCTGATGTCCGTCACGGGTATCGTCGAGATGCGGATCCTGTCCTCTCGGGTGAGCCATCATACACCCGAGAACGAAGGCCGGAAGCAGCACCTCGATATGGATCGGCACCACATCATCGAACGTCTTAGACAACCGGTATATTACCTCTGATACGATCGTGATTGCGGCGGCATAACCCAGCACCCACCGCCAGGTGACCGGTATGCGGAATTTGTGGAGATATTTCCACGCCAACCACAGAAGCACCACCATCACCAGCACGATAACGCCAAGCTGCCACCGCAGTCCCACGATGAGCATCTTGAGCGGTATCATCAGAAGAACCGTATCGAGGTCATCAAATATGGCGAGTATACGAATCTTGCGGAAATACCACGTCGCCGAGAGCCCGGCTGCCGCGAGCATGGAAAACAGTACACCCGCTGATGTCGGCGCGGCGAACCGCCCGGCCAGAAGCGCCTCCTTCCATGCGTCAAAATCACTCAACGACCCGGCCGGGTACATGAAAATCAGGAAATAAAGCGTGCAGAAAATCCACGGAAAAGCCGCGGCCGTAGCCGCAACACCGTAATCAACAGCATAATCTTTGAGACGCGTCTTGTCGATCTCGAACTCGTAACCGACGTGGATCATGATAAATCCCAGGATCCACATAGTCAGGACACGAATCGTCTCCCGTGTGGCGGGGGCGTATGAGCCGAATATATCCAGGTACTGTGATGCCAGTAATCCCGCAACAAGAAGAATCGAAAATATAAAGACTTTACGCATCGCAACTCCCTCCATTAGCCCGAGGATAGAGCACTATCAGGTATGTTGTATTTTGCAAAAATTACGGCAATGTAGCCAATATAAAAAACCAAAAGCCCGGCGCCCTCCGCTTTTGACACGCGCCTTCCCGATATCGCCAGAGGTATACACGCTACCGCCGCCGCTACCATAACCGGTACATCGAACAGCGCCGCCCCCGAAGAAAATTCCATGTCTCCCGTTGTAAGGGCCGCCATTACCGGCAGGACCACTAACACATTGAATATGCAGCTTCCAAAAATATTCCCGACGGCGATATCCTTCTCTCCCCGGCGCACAGCTACCAGCGAAGTGACCAGTTCCGGAAGCGAAGTTCCCCCAGCTATAAGCGTCAGGCCAATCAATAACTCGCTCATGCCAAAAGCACGCGCCAGCCCGGTCGCCCCCTTAACAACCCAATGCGCGCCCAAGCCGAGGGCAATCACTCCCGCCAAAAGAAGCGCCACCTCAACGGTGATATATTTTGCGCTCCGCTCTTTATGACTCGATTCACTTCTGCGTCGATTGGTCCTGTTGGTTGCCGCTTCGCGCCTGACAAGCAGGAAATTCACAATCAGAAATGCGACAGCCGCCGCGAAAAGCAGAGCGGCTTCGAAGTGGCTGATACGATAGTCCGAAACGAAAATCCACGTGGCCACCGATGCCGCGATCATAAACGGGATGTCAAAGCGAAGAGACCTCTTCTCTACGGCAGGGGAGGAAAACAGAGCCACCAACCCCAATACACAGAGAATGTTGAATATATTGCTGCCGATGACATTTCCGAAACCGGCATCGACCTTGCCGACATACGCGCCCGCCGCTCCAACCGCCAACTCCGGAGCGCTCGTGCCGACAGCCACAATGGTCAGCCCGATAACCAGCGATGACAGCCCGGCCGCTACAGCCAGGCGTGAAGCGCTTCTCACCAGCAACTCCCCACCGCCGACCAGTACTATAAGCCCGATTATGAATAAAAGTACGTCGCTATTCACAGCCCTGTAATACCTTTGTGGATTTTGCTGTTAAACAATTACACCGCCAAAAAAGTGCCCGGTATAATCTCAGTACAGCGCCCCGCCCCGTTATTCTCAATTGTGTCCATAATACCTTTACCGTCCAACGTATGTGAATTATGAGAGCACAACCGTAGAACCCTCTTACACTAAACATGCGCCTCGCTCAAAAAAGGAGATACTGTGAAACCATCAATGCTTCTGGTACTATTGTTGACGTTCGCCGTTGCCGTCAAGGGAGAAATAATGACTCAACCCGTTACATATTACCACGGCGATGTGGAACTGGAGGGTTTGCTCGCCTGGGACAACAGTCTTGAAGGCGTCCGCCCCGGAGTCCTGGTCGTGCACGAATGGACCGGACTGAACGATTACGCCAAAATGCGCTGCCGCCAACTGGCCGAGATGGGTTATTTAGCCTTCGCGGTGGATATGTATGGCAAGGGTATCCGGCCTCAAACCACGCAAGAAGCCGCCAAACAGGCCGGCATCTATCGAAGCGACCGGCAACTCATGCGCGACCGCGCGGCTGCCGGGCTCCGTGTCCTGCTTACCAATGAAATGTGCGACACCTCCCGCGTTGCTGCTATCGGGTATTGCTTTGGTGGCGGCACGGTGCTCGAGCTGGCCCGCTCGGGAGCCGATATCGACGGTGTCGTCAGCTTCCACGGCAATCTCGACACACCCGACCCGTCCGACGCTGATAACATACGATGCAAAATCCTCGTCTGCCACGGCGCCGATGATCCGTACGTGCCTGACGATCAGGTAATTAACTTCTTCAACGAGATGCGCCCGGCCAAGGTCGATTTCCAGTTCATTGCCTATTCGGGGGCGGTACACGCTTTCACCAACGCGAATTCCGGCAACGATCCCTCAAAAGGCGCTGCCTACAACGCCTCTGCCGACCGCCGCTCCTGGCAGCACATGAGACTATTCTTCGATGAACTGTTCGAGTGAAAGTAGCAGTGGTCAATAGGGGAAAGGTTTGTTTGGGGCAAAGGCGTTTAAACTACCAGTTCTGGTGCTTTATCCGATGATGATTTCAACTTCTCAACGAGGTTATAAAAACTGATATAAGCGACAGGAATAAGCACCAGCGTTATCAGTGTCGATACAAATAGTCCGCCGATAACCGCACGGGCCAGTGCCGCCTGAATCTCACCGCCGGAGCCGGCGCCAAAAGCTAAAGGAAGCATACCCAGAACGGTTGTGCCGGTGGTCATCATGATCGGTCGAAGCCTGAGTTTACCCGCCTGAACCACCGCCTCGCGAATCTCCAGACCATACTCACGACGCATCAAATTTATGTAATCAACCAGTACTATGGCGTTGTTCACCACTATTCCAATCAACATGATGATTCCCATCAGGCTCTGCATATTCAATGATGTACCGGTCAACAGCAGAGTCGGCACCACGCCGATGATCGCCATCGGCACCGCCACCATCACGATCAAAGGATCTAAAAACCGTTCGAACTGCGCCGCCATGACCATATAGATCAGAATTAGAGCCATCACCACCGAAAGGAAGAAATCATACTGTGCCTCCTGCTGCTCTTCGTACTCGCCGCTGAAAATCAACGAAAACCCTTCCGGCAAGGGCACACTGTAGAGCCTGTCCTGGAGTTTCTCCACCACATCACCGAGCGCCGCCCCGCTCTCGAGGTTGGCCGTGATATATGTGACGCGCTGCCCATCGACCCGCTCAATCTCGGTGGGACTGCGACGACGGTCCACCGATACCACCGCCGAAACCGGAATCACCTGACCGCCGGCGCTGCGCACCGATACATTGCTCAGGTCCAGCGTACTCAGACGGTCCTGCGGTTGAAGTCGCACGGTAATGGGAAACTCCTCACCCTTCTCCCTGAACACACCGGCTCGACCTCCACCTACGTTAGTCTGAATTATGCGGGCAATTTCGCTGACCGACAACCCCAGGTCGGCGATTTTCTCCCGATCGATTATAAGGTTCTGCTCCGGACGCCCTTCGCGGCGGCTAATTCGTACATCGGCAACCTTGTCAACGTCTTCTATGATCGCGCGGATATCCTGTGCGAGACGATCCGCCATGGCCAGGTCATAACCTCTCAGCTCTATCTGAACCGCTTCCGACCCTCCGGAGCCGAACAACCTCCGAAGCATCCACAGTCCTGATTGCGCGCTCACCCTGACATTTGTTCCCGGGACCAACCCGGAAATACTCCGACGAATTTTGTCGGCTAGGTCAAAGCTGTTCACCGTGCGCGTGTCGCTGTCATGAAGCGCTATCTCTATCTCGGCGTCCCCCGGACGGATCTGAATCGATATGTGCTGAACCTGGTCCATCGGAACAATTTCTCGAACTATTGCCTCCATCTCATGAAGGTAATTGTTCACGACCGCAATGTTGGTCCCCTGTGCCATCTCCAGCTCAATGCTGATCTCGTTGGCGTCGGTCTGCGGAGCGAGTTCTACGGGTAACAGCTGCCACAGCAGTAGCGTTATTACCAGAAGCGTGCCAGCCGAACCGAATACAACCTTCTTGTGACTGAGCACCCGACCGATTAGATGAGAATAGGAAACCTCCAGCCTCTGAGTCCATGTCGTGATTCGCGAACGGCCGGATTTGCCGTTATTGTTCATTTTCAGATAGCGGCTGCTCAACATCGGCACCAGCGTAAGCGCGACAAAAAGAGAACAAAGCAGCGAGAAAACCACAACCATTGCCAGCTCTTTGAACAACATACCTGAGATGGTCTGCATGAACACCACCGGCAGGAAGATTACCGAGGTGGTCAGGGTCGATGCCACGATCGCGCCCGTCACCTGACGGGTGCCTACCAGCGCGCCTTCTTCAGGCGACTTGCCCTCCTCGCGCCGTCTGACAATATTGTCCAGGACCACGATCGAATTATCGACGATAAGGCCTATCCCCAGCGCCAACCCGCCGAAACTCATCTGATTGAGAGAAATCCCATTGAAAAATAACAAACCGAAAGTGGCGATCATCGAAATCGGAATTGACAGAGCGATAATGATAGTCGTGGAACCATTCCTTAGAAACAGGTACAGGACCAGAATAGCCAGAAGACCACCGAATAAAGCCGACTGTTTTACGTTGTCGATAGAACTTTTAATGAAATCACTCTGGTCGATCACCATGATCAAATCAATATCATCGCGCTCGCGATTGATCTGCTCCATGACCGCCCGCGCCGCCTCAGCCACCGCCACCGTGTTGGCTCCGGACTGCTTGCGAACCCCCAACCGCACCATCGGACGGCCATCAATCTGAACCACCCGGTTGATATCCTCATAACCGTCGACAACCTCGGCTACATCGCCAACCCTGATGGGTCTGCCGTCCACGACCGTTATAATCGTAGCGGCAATCTGCTCCAGCGACTGAAATTCACCCAGTGTGCGAACATAAGTATCACTGATGCCCTCCCGCATGTCTCCGCCCGGAAGCGTTATGTTTTCCCGAGCCAGGGCCTGCTCAACGTCGGTGGCGGAGAGTCTGCTCGATGCCAGACGGTCGCGTTTCAGGCGGACCTGAATCTCCCGGTACACCCCGCCCCAGACATCTATCGAACCCACTCCTGGAATCTGCTCGAACCTTTGCGATATTTCGCGCTCCAGCAGGCGCGTAAGCTCTTCCATGCTGCGATCCGACTGCGCCCCCATAATCACAACCGGGAAATTGTCCGGATCGAATTTCCACAACTGCGGCGATTCAACCTCAGGCGGGAGATCATCCCTTATCCGGTCCAGCGCCGCCCGAACATCATTGGCCGCCTCATCGATATTCGTTCCCTGCGAGAATTCCAGCGTAACCCTGCTGCGCCCCTCTTCGGATTGCGAACGAACTTCCTCGATATTCGGCACGCTGGCAATAGCGTTTTCCACCCGGTCGGTTATGATCGTCTCAACCTCTTCAGGCCCCACATTCGGATAGCTGGTAACAATGCTCAGCAGGGGATACTCTATCGGAGGGAGAAGATCCACCGGAAGAAAACGAAATCCCATTATCCCCAGGATGATGATAATCGAAAACGCCATCGTGGTGGCAATGGGACGATGAACCGCTAATCTGGTTATATTCATGGCTTCAGCCGCTACCCGGAATGGTTGTTTTAGATGCCGCCGGAGTCACTGCCGGTAGCCTGCTGTTTTTGCACAAGTTCGTCTAAAAGGTCTTCACGTTGAAGATTCTGAAGATGCTCCACCCAGTTCCAATTGACCGCGCGAACCCGCGCGTCGCCCGGCTCTCCTCCCAGCAAATCCTGACCGAGAGTTATCACCCAGCTGCCGGATTCGACTCCAGCCACACCGGCGCTCATCCGACCCTTGGCGACAATGTCAACCGGAATGAATTCAAACGGCACCGGTTCGGTCAGACTGCTCGATTTTCCCACTTCGACACCCTCAATCGGAACACGATTCAGGGTATCGCGGCAAACATAGACACCGGTAGAGCCTGTGAGCGGGTTTTCATAAAGGGCGGACAGGGGAACCAGCGTTGCCCGCTCGCTCTCACCGTAGTAAACATCAACCGTCACGAACATGCCCGACTTTAGAGCATGGCCCGGATTGGCCAACTCTATTTCCGCCTCGGTGCTGTGCGTGACCGGATGAAGGAAAGGGGAGATACGCTTTAATTTGGAGGTAAGCAGCCCCGATGGTATGCTCGCCGAACGTATTTCCGTGCGCTGGCCGGTTTCGATATAAGTAAGCATGCGGTCACTGAGCACGATATCCACTCGAACCGTGTCGAGTTGTCCCAGCGTAATCAGACGCGAACCCGGCCCAACCGTCATTCCAACTTCGGCGTTGCGGTTGCCGACTGTGCCGGCCACCGGCGCCCTTATCACGGTCTGCGCCACCGCTTCTTCTCTTTCGGCAACGGTGGCAGCCGCCTGATCGACTCGCGCCCGTGCAAGAGCCACATCGGCCTCGGCTGAAACTGCCTGTGTCTGTGCCGTCTCAAATTCCGCGTCGCTGGTCAAGTTTTTCTCCGCCAGCGCCTGCATTCGTCGAAATTCCGACTGAGCCTCGGTCAGCCTGGCCTCGGCTTGACGAGCCTGGGCCAGCGCTATCTGGTAGGCCGCCTGCGCCTGCTTTAACCTCTCCTGAAATTCCGTGTCCCGCAAACTCACCAGCGGCTGTCCCCTGTCAACCTCGTCGCCGTTCTGCACGTGCACGGCCTTAACAATCGCGCTAACCTCAGCGAACAACTCCACCTGATTCTTCGCCTTGACTACGCCGCTGAGTCTTTCGATTAAAGGAAGAGACCCCTGCTGGGCCTGCACGGCTTCAACAGCGGGAATAAGCTTATCACGCCCGTTTCGGGCTTCGCCCGATCCGCCGGAGCACCCCGACAATAAGAGCGAGGGAACTGCTAACAATATCAAGAAATATGTTCGTCGTTTATCCACTGGCGTCACTCAATTCTCTGTTTATACGGAGTTTCAGGAACTTGCGTCTATCAATGGGCAAAATAATTGCCGCCCTAAAATAAAGTCTTCCTCCCGAAGTGCCTTCACGCTCGGAATAATACGGAAAGTCAAGACCCAAAATAAGCGTTCACGGCAAATGGGTCAAGGTATTACGGTAGCGGGGAAGTGACAAAGGTCGGGCCGACGGGGCCGTTCTAACGCAGATCCAGCCCACCTTTTCATCTGGTGTGGCTTGCGATGAAAAATAGCCTCGTAAGCAATTCTTGCCGCGATTGGACTATCGAAGCAGCATCATCTTCTTGGTCTGTACGTGGTTGTCAGTCTCGAAGCGATATAAATACACTCCCGAGGCCACCAATCTACCATCCGCAGATCTTCCGTCCCAGCTAACCGTATATGACCCGGCCGGAAACTCGGCGTTCACAAGACTCTTCACCAGTTGCCCGGAAATGTTGTATACCTCGATCTTGATATGACTGCGAACAGGCAGATTATATTCAATCGTCGTCTCGGGATTGAACGGATTTGGATAGTTCTGTGATACATTGAATTCAGCCGGGAGTTCATCACCCGCGGTGTCGCCGCTTACGTCCGCTGGATCCTCCGGTTCCAACAGGGTGATCTCGTCGATTCTTACGTCCCCCTCATAGTCATCCGTGTGCGGCTCGCCGACATAAAAGTAATCCGGTTCGTCCATCGCAAAGACATTGGACAGCGGCACCGGCGTGGTCTCTTCGAGAATATTCTGGTTCCCATCATAGAGCCTCAGGATTATGAATCCTCCGGTTTTTTCCAGCTCGGCGTAATACCAGGTGTCGTATTCATACGTGTAAGCCACATTCCAATTCCAGGGAGAGTCGTCCCAGGAGTCTCCGTCCCAGGTTCTGAGAAGATTACCTCCCGCATTCGTCTCCGGCGCCATGTAAACCATGTACACCGGGTGAAATGTCTCGCCACCGCCATAATCGAGGTGGTTATCCACATCAATAACCATCTTCCGATGATAATGCCACCACAGTTCGGCGCATTCGTTACCGGAGCAAAGACCGTTGGTGATTGTCAAAAAATAAACGCCGTTCTCATACAGACCGCCGTGGGTGTTGAAATCTGGGTCGACATAATCGGCTGGCTCATAATTCATCAAGTCGTAATTTATATAGCCTATTTTCGTTCGAATTTTGTATTCTTCCGGCAAAATATCCGTGCTGTGTATCAGTGCCGCGTTCCAGAAATCCGGCGCATTGAGCCAGGCATAACCGTTGGCAACATATATCGCACCGCCGTTTATCAGCTGATATGTTAACCAGCCGTCCGTCCCGAACTGCTGGCTGTCCATCGCCGTATAATCCCCATCGAACGTTTCTTGATACCGGACAACCCAGTCGGTGTCATCAAACGCTGCACCCGCGCCTCGCGCGCCGTCCGGCTGCATCCCTGAAGCAAGGGCCGCCAGGACTATCACTGCCATTCGTTTTGCGTATGCCAATCTATCCTCCTATCAATGTCCCCCCGCCAAGATTCTTCTCAAATACTACGCCCGTTGTCCAGCCATACGGCAAGATTTCCTAAAAATTCTCAGGATTATGCTGTCGCGGTTGATGGCAGGCTGGAGTTCGAAACAACGTAAACGTCCACCTTTAGAAGAAATTGTCTGGTTTCTCGAACACCAGCAAGCCGGCAACCGCGAAAAACATAGAATTCTCGGCTCCTCCGAAAGCTAAACGCCGATATGGCGTCAAAAAGATTGTTGTAGACACACTGTCGTTGTACTGTCTTTTCCAAATTTGTGCCAAAAGATGCTGACTTAATAACGCTTGGCAAATCGTATTAATTCGGTACTCGGTCAATGTCTCAGGTTCCGATTCCCACCGCCGCCTATCTCTCTGGTTTAGTTGTTGTTGTTCTGTGGTTTACGCTGTTTAATCTACATCCGAAATACAAACACTATAAGCTATCGACTGAATCGGTTTGACACAATATCGGGCACATTATTTGCCTTGGTCTCATGTATTGTGGATACTACTGGGTGGTTTGTTGCGAGAAGTTTACGCCGAACGGCAGCAAGATAACGTGCGAAGTCAGCACGAAACCTTGCACTCCGTAACGGTATAAACAGTGCTCTCCGGCTGAGGGACTGTCTACAACAATGATGGTATAACACGCCGGTGTGGGAAGCAACGGCTTCCCACACTTTTTTTGTGTCGCCCCCCCTCAACCACACGGAATCAGGGAAGTAATCGATCACTTGGCCTCTGGCGCCTCATTTAGAACCTGAGCGAACAAGCTAAACCGGGGCCGTTGGTGGCCGACACCGTCGGACCGGCCTTGAGCCTGTCAAGCGGTACTGTCTGCCACCTGCCACCGCAGATCCCTGATCCAACCAGAGCTCCGACGACGAATCCTCCTGCCACAGCTATGGCAGTTCCCAATCCGCTTAGATAATCCGATGAGTAAATATCTCCCGATTCGGATCTCGACTCTTGTGATAACCCCAGAGTCAATCCGAGCGCCCCTCCCGCCATGGCGAACAGGACAATCCCGGTCGAGTTGGCAGGGTGCCATACTTTGATACTCGCAATGGAATCAACCGGTAGTGCACCCAGAGGCAGGGGGTAAATAGTGTATATGGGAAGACGCCTTTCGATATCGCCGCGGCTGAATCTCACCGGGACAGCCCGGTCCTGGACAAACAGCGTTACCTCGGCATAACTCACCTGCGAAATCGGCACTATGACACTGCTTCCGTCGTTCGATACACCTACAATAGACTTCGAATTTACCTCATACCGCGCGCCCAGGTACGGGAACTCGTAAGACACGCTGTCGTTGGTAACCACCCGGTTGAGCGTTACATCGCTCTTTGTCCGCAACCGCAGAGTATCTTTGTCCAACCCGGCTATATACCCCACGAGTTCCGATCCCCCGCCTTTCACATCCGTGACACGAACTTTCTGATTCACTTTCAGCGATGAGCCAGTTGCTTGGGCGTTACACACTCCAGCGAGCATAACCGACGTGATCACGCACACCACCGGCAGCTTCAATCCACGCAAACTCCTGAACATAATATCCCCCTTTCCTAAAATGATTTCCTTCTCGTCGCCGGTTGCCCACTACAACGGCCTCCAGCAAGTCACCTTGAACATCACATCCTGCTCCCAATAACCGAGCGGACTGTTCACCGGGACTGTCCGGCAATCGTAACCGGTCGCCTTGTCCCAGCCAAGTCCCCGACACACGGCATCAGCAGCTTTCTGATCGCAATTGGCCACCGACTCTCCATATCCGAGGTCGAAAGTCTCTGTCTCGCCCGGTCCGGTTGAACTCGAGCAACCGATGACGAATGCGACAGCGCAAACCAGCAGTAGAACCTTTATCATTCAATGGCCTCCTTTCTTAATCTCATATCAGTATATCACAACTACCGTGCCTGAAAAATCCTGGCGGGCAATCTAACCGCAAGTGGTTGACATTGAAGAAATTCGCAGTGGCCCAAATATCCGTATGGCCAACGCCCGGTGGATAGAATCTAACAAAGAAGAGAAATTGCTATCCTGCCTCCCTGCTCAGATTCTGATTCCTAACCCGATGAGGAATATCAGATGATTCAGGGAAACGTTGCTGAGCGGCAACTTCGTCAGAACCTCTCCCTGTCGATTTTTCGCGTCGATTGGGCCAACGTCAAACGCTCCGGTGAGTCTGTACTGAACGCCCAGGTGTACGAATACAGCGGATCTTGCAGGAACTGTTAGTCCGGCGCCGGCGAGCAACCCCAGCCTTTCCGAGTGATGTTGTACTCCGGGAGAATATCCTGATCCTCCGGTTGACACCTTAAACTTTAAAGAGTACACGGCCGGACCCAAACTGAAATAAATCAATCGGGTTGGATTGAACCGGGCAACGAGCCCGTAAGTGGTCACCTTCATTCCATTGATTTCCAGCGCCGCATCGGTTGACTGCGTCCCCAAATCGCCACCATCGTAATAACCGGATGTCGAACCGATCTGCGTTGAACCATAAACAGCCTGCAGTCCAAGCCGGGGCTTGATTTCACGACTCAATGTTACGGTGTAGCCAAGACGATTCTGGTCGGTGTACGGCAGATCGACCGAATAACAGAATATCTGCCCGAGGTCCCCGCACGGACTTCCATTAAGCCGTCCCACTATCATGGCGCTCTCGAGATCGCTCGCGGATCCGCTGAAACGGTATCCGCCGTTTATCGTCAATTCCCAGCCATGCTTCTCACGAGGCGCTGCTTTTCTGGCGACAGCGTCACTGACTACCAGACTCACAACCATGAGCACAGCGATGACCCGTTTCATAAACTCGGCAATCATGCTTCACCTCCATTTCTGCAAGTCATAATCGCAACCGTCGTGCCGGTTAACCCCAGCGGGAAACAGTTGGCCGAAGTACTTGATTTTGCGTGGCTTATATTAAGGAAGGACTAATGATATGCCGGGACGCGTTGGATAGATGATAACCATGAGGCAGAGCAATTAACCTACCGACGTTCGTTGATCGAACTCGCTTCCTGAATTCCGGTGGCCACTTCGGGAAGAATACCCTTCTTGATATATATCGGACGCACCAGCTTCCTCAGGGCGGGAAGTTTGAGCCAGAACAGAATTCCCGCGATAACACAACACACCCCGCCAATCGCCACTGTTGCCGGTGTGCCTATTCTTGCCCCCAGACTGCCCGCCATGAGACTTCCCACCGGAACCGTCCCGAAAAACGCCATAGCATAAAGACTCATAACCCTCCCGCGCTTGTCATCATCGACAATGGTCTGCAAAACCGTGTTGCTGGCCGCCATCTGCAACATCATGCCCATCCCCACAAAGAACAACAGCGCTATCGATATCCACAAATGCCTCGAAAGCGAAAACAGAATGAGCCCGGCGCCGAACGTGATCGCCGCGAACGTGATCACTTTCCCGAGACCAACCACTGTCCGTCTCGAAGCCAGATATATCGCCCCAACGAGGGCGCCCGTGCCAACGGAACCCATCAGTATCCCCAGCGTGTCCGGTCCGCCGTGAAGAATATCCCTGGCAAAGACCGGCATCAGCACGGTATAGGGCATGCCCATTATACTGACCAGCGCCAGCAGAAGCAGAATCGCGCTGATGGGCGGAAAACCAAAAGCGTACTTGAACCCCTCTACGAAATTAGCCAGAATGCTTCCCCCGTTGCTTTTCGTTTTTTCCAACCGCAGTTTCATCGCCAGAAGCGCGGCGATAACCGCCACGAAGCTCAGAGCATTGAGCAAAAAGCACACGCCTTCTCCAGCCGCCGCAATCAAAAACCCGGCTATAGTCGGCCCTATGAGACGGGCTCCGTTGACCATGGTTGAGTTGAGAGCGATGGCGTTGCTCAGATCATCACGATGCTCGATCATCTCCACCAGAAGCGACTGCCTCGACGGCATCTCGAACGCGTTTATCACTCCGAGGAAAAGCCCCAGAACCACAATGTGCCAGACCTGAATCAAGTCGGTCAACACCAGCACGGCCAGAATCAGCGCCTGAGTAGCCGCGAGTATTTGAGAAACGATCAGGATGTGATAGCGATTCTTCCGGTCAACAATGACGCCTGAAAAAGGCGCCGCCAGAAACGTGGGTATCTGCGTACTGAATCCGACAATTCCCAGCAAAAACACCGAGTCAGTCAATCGATATACCAGCCAGGCTTGAGCTATTCGCTGAATCCATGTTCCTACGAGCGATAGCCCCTGACCGGCAAAATAAAGCCGGTAGTTGCGTGAACCTAACGCCCTGAGAATAAAGCCTATACCGGATTTAGTGTTTTGATTAGACGTCTTTTCCATCCTATTCAAAGTAGCCTGCATCGCTGTTGTCCGCGTTACATTACGTCGAGAATACAATTTAACCGTTCCGTTGTCAATGGTTGGACAATGAGCCTTGCCCGCCGCGCGCTATTTCTTCCAGCCTGCAACATTAAGCACTCCCCGACGTATACTTGGGAAACATCAAATGAAGGGACATAACGTGGCAAACCGTATGAATAAGACGTACCTTTACTATTTGATCATCATGACGCTCACAATTTTGGGTCTGTCGGCGGCCGCGGAGGAAATCAAGGACCTGAACTTCACAGTATCGCCTCAACCCGACTCCGATACCTCCCGAACACTTCAAAGCATGCTCAAAATACAGGGGACCGGCGCTTTTGCCCAGGATGGTCTATATCTGATGACTCACTATGGTGAATATCAGCAGTTGTATGACAAAGAAAACCGGGAAATGATAGACCGTCCGCTGATAGACAAAACATGGCGTCACTGCAGCGTTTTCTCGACATTCACCGAAAACGAGACCTTCGCGGGAAGAAACTGGGACAACCAGACCGTCGGGTCAATCATCGTCAGCCTGTGCTACCCGACCAACGGCTACGCGTCAATCGCCTTCTCCCGTTCCATCGACATCGGTTTCGGTCACAAAGACCTTCTGCCGCTTGCGTCAAGCATGTTCAAAGATAAATTCCTCCTGGCGCCGTTTTACGCAACCGACGGCATCAACGAACACGGTCTCATGGTCGCTGTGGCCGGCAACTCGTATACGACGGTCACGCCTGCCGAAGGAAAACAATGCGTATACCTCACCTACCTGATACGCAAAATCCTCGATGGTACAAAAACTGTCGATGAAGCGATCAAGCTGGTTATGGACTACGTTCCCTTCGATATCGATCAGAACTCGCTGAGCAGCCACCTGATGGTTGCCGATGCCTCCGGGCAATCGGTGATCCTCGAGTACAACGACAATCAATGGAAGTCCATCTACAAGGACACCACCTGGCAGATAATGACCACCAAACCCATTTTCAAGGTACCGGACATGGAGCTTCGGGAAAATTGCTGGCGCTACCAGAGTATCGCTGAGACTTTTGACAAAACGGCCGGGAAGACTGACTGGAAAGGCGCGTTGAATATACTGCAGGATGTCAGTCAGATTGGCACCGCCTGGTCCGTTGTTTACTGCCTGAAATCGAAAGAGTTATACTTCTCGGTGTACAAAGACTGGGATACGGTTTATCACCTGACATTCCCGTCGCGATAATTCCCGGCCGGGTTGATAACCGTCTATCGAGAACAGCAAATCTTACGTCAAACATCTCTATAAATGCGGGCGTATCCTCCTGCAGACAACGCACGGATCTAATTCAACCCTGCTCGACACCAGGCAATCAGGAGAATCTTAAAGCCGGTTTGGCCGGCCATACGAAGTTTTTCGGCTAAATCATTGGCATGACGGTGATGCCGGAATTTGAGCTGAAGATGACCTAACCGTATTGTGAAAAGGAGGCAGTCTGATATGCCAAGATTCTTGATTGAAATTCAACACGAAGCCGAAAGGACAGCGTGCATTCGCGCCATCAAGGTGCTCCATGAAACCGGCTCCCACTTTCTGACAAATGCGGAGTACGGGTGCCTTGATGGTGAGCACAAGGCGTGGATTATCGTTGATGTAGATGATAAAAGCGATGCCAAAATGATCGTACCCAGAGCCTATCGCGCGCAGGCACGGGTAGTAAAACTCAACAAGTTCTCGCCCGAAGACCTTGAAGAACTTATGTCTCATCACGCTCAATAGAGGGATACTCTGTAATAAGTCGCATTCAGGCACGTAACAAAGGAGGTCCGATGGTTCGATACGTGCGACTCGTGTGTGTGCTTGCTCTGTCGCTGACCTGTTCGATCTGCGCCGCCGACGAACCGAAATCGTCGCCTTCACCCACTACGGCCAAGCATGTTTTCTGATAACAACGCCCGCCCAAACCGAAATTATGACCGACCCCGTGGGTATTGAAGGATACAGTATCCTAGACTCTAACGATGAGATCGCTATCAACCTCGCCGCTCCCATGGTCCCTTTCGCTCAGACACCAGCTTCGCAATACTTCCGTCCGCGTATTCGAGATTGCGCCTCCAATGGCCATAACAGAACTGTCCAAAATGCGCAGCAAATTGAAGGAAAACGACCATGTAATGTCCGCTGAGGCCGTGGCAAAAGGTATCCTCAACGCCCTGAGCAAAGACCAATATGAGGTGGCTTTTGGCGGCGGCCCGACTGCGCGCAAAGCGGGAAATACTATTCCCGGTCATGAACAACGAGCAAACAAAATAAAAAAGCGGGTCCGAACTCGGACCCGCCCGTTCATATAATACAAAATCAGCTTGAGCTTAAGTGATTACCAGCCCATAAACTGCTTAAGAATTTCCCAACCGCTCTCCCAGAAAATCAAAACAACACCCATGAGAGCGCCACCGGCGACAATACCAGAGGCGACGGGGAAGAGGAATTCTTCCGCGTTCTTCGCGTTCTTCTTCTGCCAGCCCCACCCAATCAAGGCGCCGAGGAAGAACAGCAGGCCGTAGAACCAGTGGAACACCCAGGCCAATCCCAGACCGGCCGGCGACGGAATCCACTTCGCCTTCGGGAACGTGCGCGAAAGCACCGGCAAAATTAATCCGAGCAAACCGCCGATTATCATACTCCACACCTTCACCGGGTGCATCGTGCTCAAGCCCAGAGCCATGGCTTCAGCAACACCTTTCCAGGTTTGCGCCGCCGGAGCCGGGAACTGATCCGTGCCAAGTACGCTGGCGTCGGGAACCAGTATACGGAAGGCGAATACCGTCACGAGCGTTCCGATGAAGATTCCCGAAAACTGCGCGAGGAACTGCTTGCGCGGATGAGCCCCCAGAAGATACCCGCTCTTGAGGTCGGTGAGAAGATCCGCTGATGACGTTGCCGCACCGGCCGTGATATTGGCCGCCATCAAATTGATGCTCGGATTTCCGGGTGAGATCGCGCCGAATGTAAGCTGCGTTATTTTCCCCATCGCGCCTACCGGCGTGGTGTCGGTCTCACCGGTTACACGGCAAGCGACCAGAGCCAGAGCAAAACTTAAAATGACAGCTACCGCACTCTGCCAGTAAGGCATATCGAAGGTGACTTTCGCCAACCAGGCGAGAGCGATTAGTGATAGAAGCTGACCGAGAAGGAACCATGAACCCGGAGTCTCGATGGCCGTAATCTTATCCTGCTGTTTGCCGCCGCGCTTGCTGAACATATCACCCAGGCCCTTGAATGCCCGAAGAGCGCTTCGCCACTGGAAAAATACCGAGATAATACCAGAGGTAACCATACACGCCGTGCCACCCCACAGTGACCACTGAACCAGATCTCTGAAACCGGAAATCCCCGCAGCCTCCGGTATGGAGGCCTGCAGCCAGGGAACGAAAATCATCCAGCAGGTAATCGAACCCACCAAAATACTCGTAGCCACCCGCATTCCGACGAACATACCGGCGGCGATAAAGATCGGATCCCAGATAAACATTACCGTTCGACCCATCCAGGCTTCACCAACCGTTGCCAGATTCACGCGGTTAACCAGTGTCGAAATCTGCCAGGCTTCAAAGCGGCCGCTGATAAGCCTGAGACCGTCGGATAAAAGCGTGCTGAGCATCGCCAGAAAACCGGCGATACCGAGTGCGCGCGCAGCGCGCATCCCTTTCTGCCCGGTGGCATGCAGCGCCTTCAGCGTCTCCGCCGCCGCGATACCACTGGGGAAACGAAGCTGTTCGGTATTAATCATCTGGCGCTTCATCGGAACCGCCATCGTCACACCGAGAACCGCCAGAAAAAATACCCAGCCCAGCATGATTGACAGCGGAAGAGTTTGATTATAAAGCAATATATAAGCGGCAAAGGCCGAAACCAGCGTTCCTCCTGTAGAATAACCCGCCGCGCTCGCTGTCGACTGCATGCAGTTGTTCTCAAGAATCGTCATCGGCGTCCGAGCGATCTTTATCTTATAAAGCATCGTCCAGATGGCGTACGAAAGAATACACGCCGTAATTGCCACGCCAAAACCCCATCCGGCTTTCAAACCGATATAGATGTTCGTCAGGGATAAAACTCCCCCGAGTAACGAACCCATTATGACGGCGCGCCAGGTGAGCTGCTTGATAGTGTCGCCGCGGCCCACATAACACTTCTCATACCATTGACGCTCGACCTCCTCCGCCGTTCCCTTAAACCCTTCAACGGGGAGCTCGTAATTTTCATAAGCATCGTGAGGTCCCGATGCTTCGCTGCGCTCTGCTACACGCTGCGCCTCCTGGTCCATCGACATCCGCTTGATCTCCTTTCGAGTTATTCGGCAAAGGCCGAGAGGGGTGTATTAACTCCACAATTAGCTGGAAAGGTAATGAAATTTTGCCAAATGTGTTAATACAATTCTACCGTGTCGTTGGGATTGTGTGCTTCAAGCGCAGCCCGGACATCCCCGCCATAGTTACTTAGACCATCCAGAATCAACCCAAACCCACATTGATAATCAACGACTTACACATTTCCGCCTGCAGGAGCACCGCAGAAGGCCTGCCTTCGCGGTTTGCGGCCGGTATGAAAATTAGTGCACCAACTCGCATTTGCCCTTATATTAGGCCCCAAACCCAGAGTTCATAGGAGACAGTACCTTGACCATAACGAAGACTCTTTGCCTTTTTGCGCTGGCTCTGCTGCCAGCCCTTTCCGGCGTGCCCGCGGCCGCCCAGGATAACCCCCTTTTGACTACCCCGAACACACCGTTTCAGACACCGCCATTCGATAATATCCGCAACGAACATTTCGTCCCGGCCATAAAGGAGGCAATCCGCCAGGCTGAGGCCGAGGTCGATGCCATAGTCAACAATCCGCAGCCGGCCACCTTCGAAAACACTGTGGCCGCTTTCGATATGTCGGGGCAGCTCCTGGACTGGACAACCTCCATCTTCTATTCACTGACCGGTACCGTCTCAAGCCCGCAGCTGCAGGATATAGCCAATGAGATTTCGCCGCTTATGTCCGCCTACTACGATAACGTCTGGCTCAACCAGAAACTGTTCGAACGGATCAAAACCGTCTACGATCAGCGTGACGGCCTGCAGTTGACCACCGAGGAAGCTCACCTGCTGGATTATTTCTACCTAAGGTTCGTGCGGCGCGGAGCGCTTCTGACCGAGGAGCAGAAAGCCCGTCTGCGCGATATCAACCGCGAACACTCTCTGCTCGACCTGAAATTCGGTGACAACGTGCTTGCCGAAACCAATAATTCGTACATCGTGGTCGAAAACGAGTCCGATCTCGCGGGTTTGCCCGACGCTATCATTGCGATGGGGAAAGAGGCTGCCGAATCGATGAATATGCCGGGCAATTGGGTGTACACCACCCAGAGGGCGAGCTTCACACCTTTCATGCAGCACTCCGACATGCGGGACTTGCGAAAGGAACTCCTCACCAAATACTCCATGCGTGGCGATCGTAACAACGAATACGACAACAAAGAAATACTGAAACAAATGTTCACCCTGAGAGAAGAACGCTGCCGCATCCTTGGTTACCCGTCACCGGCCGATTTCTACATGGAACCGCGCATGGCCGCCACTCGCGAAGCGGTCGCTTCGTTTCTTCAGCTCCTGTGGCAGCCGGCCCTGAACCGAGCCAAAACCGAACTCGCACAGATGCAAACCATCATGGATACTGAACTGAAAGGTGCCAAACTCGAACCCTGGGACTGGTGGTACTACGCCGAAAAGCTCCGCAAAGCCAAGTATCTTCTCGATGACGCCGAGCTCCGTCCGTACTTCGTACTCGAAAATGTCCAGGATGGAATGTTCATTCTCGCGGATACACTCTTTGGTCTGAAGTTTGTCGAAAGAAACGACATCCCCATTTACCATCCATCCGTCAGAGTATTTGAAGTGTGGCAAGCAGCGGATTCCCTGCTGGGAATCCTCTACATGGATTACTTCGTGCGTGACTCCAAACACGGTGGCGCGTGGTCCGGCGGATTTCGCGGAGCTTTCATGCAGGACGGCCAGCGTGTTCTCCCTCTTGGCACAATCGTCTGCAACTTCCCCAGACCTACCGCTGATATGCCGTCACTGTTGAGTTTCGATGAAGTCGAGACGATTTTTCACGAGTTCGGTCACGCCCTCAACGGACTTTTGTACTCCGGCAACTATCGCTCCGGATACGCCCCTCTGGATATAACAGAGTTGCCCTCGCAGATCATGGAAAACTGGGCGCTTGAACCGGAACTGCTGAACATATACGCCCGGCATTACCAAACCGGTGAGATCATCCCCGCGTCGCTGGTCGAAAGAATCAAAAACAGCTACCTATTCAACAAAGGCTTCGAGGCCACCGAATACCTCGCCGCCTGTTTTCTTGATATGGCCTGGCACGGACTGGAGAACGCGGAAAATGTCGATGTAAACGCTTTCGAGGATAGCGTCATAGCCGCCATCGGGCTGATTCCCGAAATGCTGCCCCGTTACCGGTCAACTTATTTCACTCACATCCACGGTGGCTATAGCGCCGGCTACTACGCTTATTACTGGTCGGGGGTGCTCGATGCCGATGCTTTCGCGGCCTTCAAAGAAACATCGCTGTTCGACAGACAAACAGCGGCCGCTTTCCGCGAGAATATTCTGGAGAAGCTGGGCACCGATGACGCCATGAAGTTATATAAGCGCTTCCGTGGTCGTGAACCTGTCATCGACCCATTCCTCGAAAGAAACGGATTGCAGTAACCAATAAAGGACGACTCAACGATATCGCGTTGAGTCGTCCTTCTGAAAAAATCCTGCTCGATCGCAAACAGCTCAGGCTGTGTGCGACGGCTTTTTCCCCACGAACACATCTGTCGACCAGCCTCATTAAATACCGTCTTCTTTGTCGAGTTCCGGACGACCGCTGCGAAGCAGAAACCCGACGATATCCCGCGTAGGGAAGGACCCGATTCGAGGAAACTACAATTGTGCGCGGTCCTGCCGTGAGGGGCCGACGTTTCAACGTCGATTCATTCCCGTCCCCTTTAGCCATTCCCGCGAGCGTTTCCCAATCAGCCCTTGGCGGAATTCCATAAAACACTATCAGGATAACCCCCGCAATCCTTTCTCAAAAGCATCTAATAAATTCTGAATTTTGTCCCCCGGGGTGAGTATCTCAGATAGAAATGTAACAAGGAGACACAAGATGAGCTACAAAGTCCACCGACTGAACATTAAACTGGAAAAAGAGCAAGACAAACTTGAACAGTTTCTCAATGGTTTGAAGGGCGAGGTAGTATCGATTATTCCCAATGTCCGTCCGACCTTCCAAGGCATGGGCGGCACCGCCAAGATAGACTTTTTGCTGATAATAGAAAAACTGACGTGAAGACACCTGTGCGCCAGGCAGAGTGACCCACCTATCAGGTGAGTTTCTTGGCAGGTCGGATTCCGAATGAACTGGTGTCTCGCCTCTCGAGTCGGTTACCCTCACCCGATTCCAGCGTGGCATCGCCCCTCTACTTCAAAAACAGCATCTTCTTGGCCTCAGCATAGCCATCCGTGCTGATCCGGTAGAGGTATATCCCGGTCGCAACCGGTACACCTCTGTCGTCGGTCCCGTCCCATGTCACCACCTTCCAGCCCGCCGAAAGTCGTTCACTCACCAGGGTTCGTATCGGTTGCCCCAGCATGTTATAAACGCGGATCTCGACAAAGCCCGCAGTGGGAATCTCAAACGCGATCTCAGTCGTCGGATTGAACGGATTGGGATAGTTTTGCGAGAGCGAATAATTACCGGGTGCGACGTCATCAGCTTCGCCCACCCGGGTCGGCGATCCGGCCGTCTCGATAGTAAGCTCGGCGGAATAAACCTCCGCTGACGGCGGTGTGAGCATCACGCCGCCGATTACTATCAAAGGTTCGAGGTAGACCTCAACTTCACCCCGACCGTCAAGAAGGAAGTCCCATGTGGCCTTGATAAAAGCGTGGAACACTACGGTATCATTGAATTCACCGCTGTAATAAAACGTCGCGTGCCAGGCCCCCAACGTCTCATCAGGATCCATCTCCGCAACCAACTGAGCCGGATAGGGAAAGAGATCTGCGGGCAGTTCGACTCCGTCTCCCACTCCAAGTCCCGGAGTAATGGTTCCCGACAAGCTTATACTGACCCAAAGAACACTATCGATAGGTGCTCCAACGTCGAATGCGGCAACCTTGCTTGTGAAAACACCGTATGCCCCGAGCAGTTCGGGCAAAGAAACCTTAAGCGTCTCGGCCCGAGCGTTTTGAATACCCGGTAACCCAACGCAAACCATGGCTGCCAGGGCTGCGCCGCGCCGCAAAACTGTCAACAGGCCAGGGCGGATTTGCCTCATACAACTACCCCTTCTGCTAATCGTTACTGAAAAAGCACGGCTGAATGGCCCACGTGTCAGGCAGACTTAACCCATAATGGAATATACTATCCGCGTTGTATCCTGGCAAAGAAAAAACACGCCCGCCGGGGGCTTTCAAAATCTGTGGCGGCCATTAATCGGCCGTTCACTTCACTTTTTGTCAGGTGTCAGTGATTTGCCCAGGTCTTTGAGCTTGTCCTCGGCTTCAGTCTTAATCTCGTCGACTGCTTGGTCTTTCAGATCACTCAGATTCTGACCGAAGCCCTCCGGAAGCATCCCGCTCCCTGAAGCCAGCGCCTTCGAGATCAGGGCCTTCACAACCCTTGCGGTCACTTCGCTCACAGTGGCCCCTCCGTCACTGCCAACATCGCGTAGCGAGAAATCATCGAGAGTAAATGACTTCTCCACATTCCTGCCAAGTACGCTGAGCGAACCATTGACATTTATATCGCGAAGTGCGATCAAGCCGATACGACATTTCTGGGATTCTCCCGATGATGACCTATCCATCTGCTTGATGTTGTCGAGCAGCACCTGGTAGTTCCCCTTCTTGTCAACCTGCTCCAAATTGAGAGTGACACCTTCAATGACAAATGAGTCGACCACAACCTCATCATCCAGCACCGACCCGGCATCAACATCGAACATGCCGCGTTTGAGCGACAAAAAGTTCTCGGTCTTAAAACCCTCGGGGTTGCTGACCTCAAGGTTTTTCAATTCCAGGCTGCCGCCTCCGATTTCGAGAGAGGCCGATCCGAGGTCGGTTTCCACGCCGAGGGCGTAAGTGGAGCCTTCTTCAATTGCCTTTTCCACCAGTATATTGCGGCCGAAGTATGCAACTACCAGCACGACAATTGCGAGAACGACTACAGTGAGCGCGATTTTTTTGAACATAGACAGCACCCCCAAGATTTCAGGTTATACGTGATCAGAGAATGCAAGCACAGTGACAGTTCTTGATAAGGAGAGCGAAGTGGGATTTCAAGTTTTAAATCGCACTCCCAGCAGGTAGGGTTCCGAATGAGCCTCGCGAAGAAGAAGCCCGACAAGCTCTCCCTACAAAATGTGACCCGAATGAGATTGGGCATTGCTGTGATGTACTCTAATATGCACCCGACCGCACGGCAATCAAATTTAAGGGGAGGGAATCATGGGCTCACGAAACAAACCCGGTAACCCACTCCCTATATTGGTTCTCTTAAATACTCGCACCATGCCACGGTCTGGGTAACCCAATGCTTGCGTTGGGATCCATACCAAATTGGCAATTCCCTCCACGCTACTTTGATAATATGCTGCAATTAAAAAGCGGCCCCAATATTACTCGCCGCAGACTTGTGTGGTGTTCAGCTTTCGGATTCGATTACGCTTTTTGTAGCGCCTCTGATTGGTTTGGCACCGCCGATTAACAGCCACAGCATAAACGCCACTTCTCCAGTTAAGGCCGGAAGCGCAAATTTCGAAACTGTCTCGTAATACTGCGGCACTATCAAGCCTGTAATACTCATGACTACATAGGCGACGCCGTTGATGATCAACCACAGTCCGAGGAAACGGGGGAGGAAGCCGGACCGGATCACCAGCAATCCCAACGGAAAAAGCCAAATCCCCCAAAACATCTCAGCCAGATGAGTCCCCAGAGAGTTTACGTGAATACACAGCATGGCCAGAACATCGCGCTGTGATTTATCGAGCACTGAAACGAAGTCCGCACCTCGGACGAGCTCCAGCGAACCCAGCTGCAGTAATTGACTCGCAAACGCCTGTGGAATCTGCACCAGAACCAGCACAACCATGATGACAGCCTGCCAGCGGTTCACGTCCTTAAGCAAGCGATATAGTGCCAGTCCAAGGAACATGAAGAGGATTATCGAAATAAGCCCTACCACCAGGTCAATTCGATAGAGAGTCTCGTTGGCAAGGATGCGTGTCGCTGTCTCAGTGGGATTTCCCTGAACGATCGTTTTGCCGGGAACATAGATGAGGCAAAATATACCTGTAAGCACTACCAGTAAGTAAAGTACACCCGCAAGTCGGGCTTTTCTGTTGAGATCAGATGTATATAGTGAATTCGTCATTGCTACCACTGCAATACGCAGGAAACGCGACCTTGTTTCAAATACCCGGCTCTATTTGCCCCGCCCCCCGATCTAACGAACCAACGTTGAGCCATTCCCGCGAAAGTCTTCGTGAACTCAACGGTCCGACGTTGAGTCATTCCTGCGCAGGCAGGAATCCAGTCTCAGTAGGTTGGCGTTCAAAAATACAATTGCGAGCCCCCCGGCAAGATTCCTCGTAGGGAAGGACCCGATTCGACGAAACTACAATTGTGCGCGGTCCTGCCTTGGAGGTTTAATTGCCCTGATGCCGCCGTCGCTCCTGTGCCCCGCCTTTTAAGTGGAATCTTTGGTCTATTTGGGGTCAAACATCATCACCAACTTGAAACCCACCCGAAGGGCGCGCCCACCGGAACAAATACCAGAGATGCACTTTCTTTTAACAGACCCCAAGCGAGTGGGGAACCCAAGAGCATCGTTGGCGTTGATCTTCGCCTATTCTGCCGGGTGCCGTGGGTGGGAACGCAAAAGCGATCGTTAGCGTTCCAATTCGGCCTCGGAAGGTGGTCGCCAAGTCAACATGTACCTCAACCCTATCCGCGGCTTCGGGACCGATAACACAAGAGTGTACTTGTCATAAAATCGTTGAATCTTGAACCCATCAACCTCTCGGATCCTGTCCAGTTCGCTTATCACAGGTTGATGTGTATCAAGAGTTTCCACCAGACATTCTGGGTTGTGAATTTTGTATTTCGGCGGGAAGACCACCTCGGAAATGAGGTGTCCTGTGGAAACGAGCATATCCCAGTTCACAGTGCACTGGGGCGAATCGCACCAAGACTCTTTCGCCTCCATGGCGGCCTGTGCCTCTTCAAGAGTGTAAGGCCGAATGCGCTCTGCTACATAGCGATAGGCATACTGCACCTGCTGGCCGATTTGAAGCGGCGGTTCATACAATACCCGCCAAACATTGGGATCCTCCTTACTACGCTCGTGGTCAAGCCTCATGTTGGTCCCTTGTGGTGCCTGTAGGACCGAAAACTCAATGTCGCGTATCGCCTCATAGGGGAAGCGCAGCCAATCCACATCTCCAAATCCTTCATCGGACTGGCTCAGGCCGTTGACCAGTGACTGCAACTCAATTTCGCACGTAGTTGTCCATATATCACGGGAGACCAACTCATCCCGACTCTTGATCGATTTAAGGTAAACGCTAGGTGACGGGTCGTCGACATACACGGCCTGGCTTTCAAGTTGTCTAGTCAGAGCCATAAGAAACTTGTTGAAGTAGGGCGTCTGTTTAAGCAATTCCATAGGTTCTCTGGAGAAAGGCTGATATCTTTCGTGTCGGTCTAAGAGGCCTCCGACCTTTACTCCCTGTTCGGCAAAGATTACAACCGGCTTGCAAATCGCACTGGCAAAGACAACCTCATGCTGAATCCAATCCGAGCAGAACCACTCACCAGAATCCAAACGGTCCTTGCGGGTTGCAACTGCTATAACGCAGTCTGCACTGGTGATCTGACTCTTGACCCCGTCGTCAAGCGGGACAGGCTCCTGCCAGTCGTAAATAAGCACTTCGAAGCCAAAAGACTCACAGTAAGATCGAAAAAACTCGACTATGGACTTGTCTTCCGGAGCGCGACTGCAACTCATAAAGGCCCTAAATTTCAGCAATGACATATAACCTCCATTCATTGAAATGGGACATTGGATTACTGCGTCGTTAAACGATTCCGCGTAGGGGCATTTCGGCCTAAACCTCAACACAGGTACTATGCTCTCAGAAATATGACCGCAGTGCACCTCCCAGTCGCTCACATACATCAACGACCGGGTCATAAAGCAGCACTTGACGCGCCTTGAAATAGAGCGGAATTTCGTCACCCCTCTGCAACAGTAAGACTACTCGCTCTTCTTTTTTTATGCCGTAGATATAGCCTACTTCAAACAGAACATTAGGATTGGCCTTTGTCAATACTGCAATAATGAGCTCAGCCCTTCCAACCATTTCCTTCACTACTTCCAGTATATCACGAGACCCAGGGATATCATCGGCTCGTTCGCAAAGATAGTTCTTTTCGGCCGCGACCTGTCTTATGCAGGCATTAATCTCCTTGAGTTCATCCCCAAAAGGACTTAGGATACAGCAGTACGGCCTGTTCGCAGCATTGTCCAGAATCCGTTGCACAGCCACCCAAGCGGCCAGCGGAATATCCATGCCAAGTTTCGATATGATGAGCCGCCGACATTCCGAACAGAACATTGATTGCCGAAATCCGATTTTTAGATCCGCAAGATCGTCACAATAATCGCTAGGGCACGCCCGAACGTCGGCAATGGCATGAACCGGCATCTCCTTATATAAATCCAGAAGACAAGCTGCGATAATGAACTGTAGGCAGCGATCGACATCCCCAGTGACTTTCTGCCTCCAGTTGTGGATAGAGATGATTGCACCGTCTGCGTCAGAGCATTGAAAAAGCTCCTCATTGCCAAGAGCAAGTTCGCATATCCCGATAGGGTATCCTGTGCTGGTGGCGGATCTCATTCGATCCTTGATGAACTCCAATAGCAACTCTTCTGAGTAGGCTCCCGAAGCTAATTGCCCGTCAGAGGGCGGCTCCAGAATCTCCGGATGCACTTCAAAAGTGAAATGATCTTGAATAGCCCGCAGGTTGACCGCCAAGTTCGTCAACTGAATACCATTAAGGTTGCCTACTTGAAAGAGTCTTACCGCTTTCATCCGCATTACCGAAAATCAACGCTTTTTCAACAAGCCCTAATGAATAGACTACCCAAGAACTGCCAGATTTCGCTGACTAGATCTTCTTTTCATGCACTAGGCGCCAGTAGTATCTGCCTAAGGTCGTCAGTTGGCACGCTTTGTTTTGCATCGCTGCGTGGTATAAGTGCTCCGCCCCGACTGGCTTGACAAGACCGGCGTCTCGGAATTTCTGTAAGTATCCGAATATCTTCTCTTTACATTCGTCGTGAGGATTTGCTTCTGGTTCATATTCCGGCGATAGTGGCAGTAGTTCTGCTGGGAGCGGAAAACATTCAGGTATTATTCGGATAAGACTAGGATGTAAGCGGGGCTCCGCCTGACGAAGCTTTACGAAACGAGACACATTTGCCTTGAACAAGGGACGTTGATCCCATGCACCAAGAGCATTGTCAATGTAAGCATAAATGCTCGCCGCCGACACCTCGCCGCAAAGTCCGGCCGCCCCTCCCTCGAGTGCCTCAACTAGAAGCGACGTAAATACACCACCACCTTCTTCCTCTAGAGCTTCTTGGTTAGTTCGTGTTGCGGTGATTACTGATACCCCGTCGGCCAGTACAATTTTATCGTCACTAACGGCTGGCAAAGTACCGAAGGCACCACTGTGGCAGCAATCCAGCGTGATAAATATGTCTGTTACAGGTGACTGGTTTGCTAAGGCCAGCACCTCCGCCATGGCAATTCCTACGTCATATTGGCAATAGTCCGGCGTGACGAGGTAGCCACCAAGCCCATTCACAGTACCATGTCCGGAAAAGTGCAGGAAGGCTACGTCAGCTGGCTGTCCGAACAATTCTGATATCTTTCGACGTAGAACTGGTCTCGTCACGGTGTCAGATGGAGCGGTTACAACCTCACATTGGAAGTTGACGTTTTGATCGTGATGCCGGGACAAGACGCGGCTTAGCCGCTGAGCATCGTTGACACATCCGCGAAGAGGGTTGGTAGGATATTTGTCAACACCTATTATAAGGGCCCTTCTCACTATCTTGTACCGCCAATAAGGGCTTGAAGGTTATCCCATGTCCACTTGTAGATTTTGTCCGCAGCGGTCGCTGCTTTCGGTTTCTTGCAGGTCTTGTCCTTACGTCCCCATAGGAGAAAATAGTCGACATCCACTTCTCTTTCTTGTGCTATCTTCAATTCCGCGCTGACGCCGGACGCCGTGTCAGTATGTTCGCCACAGATGACGACAACTACGTCGCATCCCTTTATCCTTGTGCGAGCCTTCTTCTTCCAGTCTTCTGAGAGTTCTTCCTTTATTGATAAATCGTATACTTCAAAGGGGGAATCCTCATTCTTAGATTGGCCAACCAAAAGGTTCTTCAAGTCTAGGTCGTGATCATAGTCGAAACTGATAAATACTCTTTTCTTTGCCATCGCTCTGTCCTCCTGACGGGATGTTATTACTTGAATCTTTTCTGCCACTCCTTAAAAACCGTTAATCCACACCTTAAATTGGTGGTCTTTTATACGCGCCCAAACCCGGTGACCCATCCGCTTGCCGTGGGATCGTCTCATTTTGGCAATTCCCTCCACGCTATTTTGATAACGTGCTGCAAATAAAAAGCGGGGTTGACGAGACTCGAACTCGCGGCCTTCTGCGTGACAGGCAGACGTTCTAACCAACTGAACTACAACCCCGGTGTCTGATCTATATGTCAGGTCGCCGTCACGCGACCGTCATGTCGTGCTCACATCGGCGGGTTCTAAGAAGGACCCGCCCTACGAACCGATGATGTCGAAACCACAAGGGATTTCAACCCGCTCGCTACACGCAGTACAAAATGGGCGGTACTAGATTTGAACTAGTGACCCCCTGCGTGTAAGGCAGGTGCTCTAACCAGCTGAGCTAACCGCCCAAGAGATCATCATCAAGCTTTCAAATAACATCCGCCAAAATGCCGTCGCGGCCCTCTCAGCAGGCCTCAATTATACCTAAAAATGACAAAAAGGCAAGAAATATTCGCCCCCAAGAAACCAATATTTCACCCACCCCAACTCGTTGGCCGGCAGGTCACAAACCCCTCTAGGCTTCAAGACCTGCCGCAACAGCGAAGACCCTGAACCACGCGCAATTTCACTACAAAACCGTACTAAATAACCCCTTACCTGCATGTATACAAGACGATCGGTACCCCAACCTAAAGCGTCAGCGGCAGGTGGGAAATTGATCGCGATTAACACAAAACAACGAAACGAAGCCAAACTGCTCCAAGATTATGAGGAAGAATGAAATACAGAGAAAAGTGGAGGACTGATTTTCTTTTTCAACGCACAGACCGCATCCGGGTGGCAGGCTCAAACTTGCTTAGGCCCTGATACACCCCTCGTAGGGGTTCAAAATTTTGAACCCCTACGATATCGGACGCATGCCCGTAGGCATTTGATTTATCAAATGCATAGCCACACCTCTTTCCCCCTCGCCCTCCGGGAGAGGGCCGGGGTGAGGGGTTACATAAAATGATGAAACGAACCCAAACTGCTGTAATTAAATGATGAATATCGAAATACAGAGGATTCCGCACTCAGCTCAGCATCGTTCCGTCAGGTCGTGTGACCTGACGGTCTCTATACCTGATCCGCATCGGGTCACCACCTCCTGACGGAGTCCAAGACCCGACGCAACATCAAGAATGAGGAAACGAACCCAAATCGGCGCAATTATATGATGAATAACGAAATACTGGAGATTTTTGAGACGGCCACATCGGGTGGCAGGGTCAAACTTGCTTTGGCCCTGACATGGCTATGTTCGGAATACTCGCGTCCGTAGGCTCACGCCGCGGCGTGAGCCTACCATGATCGACAAAACAAAACACACAGGAACATCAAAAATAGGGAAACGAACCCAAACCACACAAACCGGTTATAAAAGAATAAACGAACATGAAAAAAACAACCGACCCCACACCCCGCGCCGACACCACAAAACTAATTGACCCATGCGTTTAACTGACCTATTTTGTCCAAAAAAGGAATAGATACCATGTCCATAGACCCGACCATCTTCAAAGCCTACGACATCCGAGGCACCTACCCCAACCAGCTAAGCGGCGAAATTGCCTACAAAATCGGCTACGCCCTGGCCGGATACCTAAACCCCAAAACCATCGCTGTCGGAAGAGACATGCGCCTGTCATCCGATGAACTCTTCGAAAACCTCGCCCGAGGCATTCTCGACTACGGCGTCGATGTGATCGATCTGGGCAAAATTTCCACCGATGGCCTCTATTTCGCGGTCGGAAAATTCGAGTACGATGGCGGCGTGATGATTACCGCCAGCCACAATCCCAAACAATATAACGGCTTCAAAATCTGCCGCAAAAACGCTGTGCCGCTGTCGGGGCAGGAAGGTCTCGGCGATATCCTCAAAGCTATCCAGCAGGCCGACCAGAACGGCAAAGCCCCCACCCGCGGCAATATCATCCGGCGCGACATCGCCGATGATTACGCCAAGCATTGTCTGTCGTTTGTCGATGTATCCAAAATCAAGCCGTTCAAGATTGCTCTCGATGCCGGCAATGGTATGGCGGGGGCAACCCTCCCGCCGGTGCTCGACCAGCTCCCCATAGAAACCGTGCGGCTGTTTTTCGACCTCGATGGCTCCTTCCCGAATCACCCGGCCTCACCAATAGAACTGGAAAACCTCGTCGACCTGCAAAAAGCCATCGCCGAAAACAAAGCCGACTTCGGCGCGGCGTTCGATGGTGATGCTGACCGGATGTTCCTCGTCGACAAAAACGGTCATCAGGTCGGCGGCGACATGGTCACCGCGTTAGTCGCCAAATCGCTGCTCACCAAATCGCCGGGGGAGGCCATCCTTTACAATCTGATTTGCTCCAAAGCCGTTCCGGAACTGGTCGAACGCATGGGCGGCACCGCCATCCGCACCCGCGTCGGCCACGCCCTCATCAAACCGCTCATGAAAAAGCACAACGCCATCTTCGGCGGGGAACACTCCGGCCATTTCTACTTCCGCGAAAACTGGTTTGCCGACTCCGGCCTCATCGCTTTCCTGGTCTGCCTGGAACTGCTCTCGGTCGAAAACCGCCCGCTCGATGAAATGATAAAAGAGATCAACCCCTACTTCCGCTCCGGCGAAATAAACAGCCGCGTCGACTCCGCCTCGGAAAAAATCGAGCAGGTCAGCAAGGCGTTTCCCGATGGTGAGCAGGATAGGATCGATGGCCTCACGGTTCAATACGATGATTTTTGGTTCAACCTGCGCCCGTCCAACACCGAGCCGCTCCTTCGACTCAATGTCGAAGCCAACAGCAAACAACTCCTCGACAAGAAAACCAAACAACTTCTGGATTTAATCAGGTCATAAGCTATGACAACTCCGAAAGCAAAGATCCTCGTTGTAGATGATGATGCCAACCTGCTGGAGCTTCTGGTCGACACTCTCGACGCTATCGGCTATGAAGCTGTCGGCGCCGCGGGAGGCCAGGACGCTCTCGACAAGCTCGCCCACGACACCTTCGATATGCTCATCAGCGACATTAAAATGCCCGAGATGGATGGTATCGCGCTGGCCCGCGAAGTGCGCTCACTCTATCCGAAACTACCGATTCTGTTCATCACCGGTTTTCCCTCGCCGGAAATTATCGGCCGTGTCTCATCCGATGGTTTCCTTGCAAAACCGTTTCGCATAAACCACATCGAAGAGCTGATTGAAAATACGCTCAAGAACCGTCCCGAAACCGTCGCCCATCGCATCCGCAACGTTATGGTGGTCGATGACGATGACACCTTCCGCGAGATGTTGACCGATGCCCTCCGCTATGACGATTACGTGCCGCACGCTGTCTCGAATGGGGAAGAGGCGTTACGCGTGCTCGAAGGGGGAGAGATCGATGCTGTCATCTGCGATATAAAAATGCCCGGCATGGATGGCATCACGCTGCTAAAAGAGATAAAGGGACGCTACGCTGATTTGCCGGTTATCATGATGACCGCTTACCTGTCGCCCGATGATGCTGACACCCAATCGGTCGAGGCTGTCGCCGATGGCTTTTTGACCAAACCGTTCCGCGTCGAAAAAATCGTCGGCATGCTCAACCAGATCGTGCCGCACCCGCCGGGCAAACAGGGTCCGTAGCCCGCATATGCCTTCAGACCATGATCCATGTAGCCTATGACATAACCTCGTACGCCGTCGCGCCCCACGGCGGCATCGCCCGCGTCTGCTACCACACTATCACGCAGGCCGACCGCAGCCCTGGTATCCAGGCCACCGGCTACTACCGCTCCGGAAACATCTCAGGTCTGAAGCTGGAGAAGACCCTCCTGCGACGCAGCGGTCCGCTCACCAGACTGATCGGCCCGCGATTCGACATCGCCCATTCACTCTGTCACCGTACCCTCGGTGCCAAAGCTCACAAGAACGTCTACATGGTTCACGATGTATGGTCACTGAGCCCCAACAGTTATCAGAGCGCGGCCTTCCAGCAGAAAGTTGGCGCCCGCCAGAGAGACGACATCCTCAAGGCCGATTTCGTTATCACAATCTCCGAGACCACCCGCAAAAACCTTCTGGCGCTCAACCTTATCGATCCATCCAAATGCCGCGCCGTCCATCTCGGCTACGCTCACGACTCCTCCCCGGCTCAATCTCCGCAGAACCCGGCCATCGCTCCCCTTTTGGCAAAGAAATATGTGCTGTATGTCGGTTGCCTCGAAAATCGTAAGAACCTGCCGCACGTGATCGATGCTGTCCTGCCGCTAAAGTCGGTCGATCTTGTGCTCGCGGGCCAGCCCGGCTTTGGCTACAAAGATAAGATCCAACCCAGCCTCGCCAAATTTCCCTCTGACCGCCTCCACCATCTCGATATCGTCGAGACTAATGACCTCAACCTTCTCTATCAAAACGCCATTGCCACTATCTTACCGTCGTGGGAAGAAGGCTTCGGTCTGCCCATCCTCGAGGCAATGGCCAACCGATGTCCGGTGATCACTTCCAATCGCTCCGCCAACGCCGAAATCGCCGGCGACGGCGCCATCCTGGTCGATCCTGGGTCACCCGATGAAAGCCGCAAAGCTATCGAACGTCTTATCCAAGACGCCGATTACCGCGCCTCGACAATCGATGCCGGCATGGCTCGCTCAAAATCGTTTACGTGGGAAAAATATTACGCCCGACTGGTGGAGATTTACAAAGCGCTTATGAGTTCGTGAGACCCGTTTCACATCCCGTAGGTAAGGCTGCTTGAAACGAGAAAGATCTTGTTGTCGTTGGTGGCTATCGTGTGCCACTCCCACTCAGCCGAGAACAGAACATTGAACCTCAGGCCCTTGAAAATCTCGGTGTTGCCGATTAAATTGACGCGCTCGTAAGTGTAGTCGGTGATAAGATCGTCGTTGTCCTTGAGGTCACGATACCCCAGCACCGACTCGGCCGATACGAAGAGCCGACTGCCGGAGACCACATCGACATCAACCTTGCCGCCGACCTCGAAGTAGTCGCCGCTCACCATGAAATCGTCTTTGGCCTCATGCAGCGCCTCAACCTCAGGCCCCACCCCGATAGTGAACGCCGGCGACTCGAAACCGGCCAGAAGCGTAAGTTCAAGAATATAATAGTCCAGATTGACCGGATCATTCGGATCATAAACCATATACTCGAAATCGATCTCCTGGCTCGTGAAATAACGCTCCTTCAAACGAACCTTGTTGCGTCCCTCGAGTTCGAACCGCCAGAAATCGTTACGACCGTCCAAAAGATTGTAGTCCTTGCGCTCAACATTCGCGTAGAGATCGATATCTCCGCCGGTGTAGAATCCGAAGTATGTGCCCTCCGCGCCAAAATTGACATAGTTCATCGCCGATGAGTCCGGCGCCTGTCTGGTCTGAAATTTCGCCTTGATATCCCCAAAAGAAAAGTTCTCGAAAAACTTCTCCAGCCCGATCTTACCGCCCACCCTGTAGTAGTTATAACTGGTGGTCGTCACCGAATCGAACTGCACGAACTCACCCCGTACTTCGAAAATGCTTTTCACGGATTCGTTCAGTGGTACCGCCAGTTTTGCTCGCGAATACCCATAGACATAACTATCGCCGAAACTAGCCTCACCATCATGGCGATGCCGCCAATCGAGTTCTCCGTTTAAGTCAAGGCGGCTGTCACCAAGATTAGCACGAGCATCACCGATGAACTTGAGTCTGAAAAAATCCGAGGTCTGCTCGTAACGGGTAGTGAAAGCGAGCCGACGGTCATTCAGGGGAAGGACGGTGAAAGATAGTATGCCCTTGACATCGTCAAGGTAATCGGTGCGAAGCGACCAGTCTGTCAGGACAGAATCCACCCCCGACTGCGCCGCTGAATCAAGAAAATATTCCTGAGAGAGAAAATCGTAGCCGATGCCTGCGTTATACTGAAAACCGGCGGCTTCGTTTGTATGGTAGCCACCGGCTATCATGAAAGTTGTGGTTAAAACGACTCTCCAGAATAACCGCAACCTTACCTCATTGCTGTGTCTTGTGTTTAATCGGTATCTACATCGAGCAGCTTAATCAACTGGTTAAGCGTCAGTTGAGCCGCTTTCAACGAGGCGGCGGCCGCCTCGGTATCTCCATTGTCGATGTAACCCCGAGCTAAATCCAGTTGCTCGTATACCTGATCCAGAAGCTGACGGGCGTTTTCGTTATCCGAAGGAACCAGTTCACTAATCTGATCAGCTTCATTAAGCAGCTTTTCGTAACGCTCCGAAAGCGTTCCATCGAAACCGCTGCATTCCAATCTCGCCCTCGTGGCGAGTTTCTTGGCAGCCTGGAAAGCTTCCATTGCCATCTTCTGCTTATTATCGTCGGTCGCGAGGTTCAGCGCAAGCGAATACGACTGCTGAGCCTGCTCCAAGAGTTTTAACGCTGTTTCGGAGTCACAGGTGGCAATCTGCTTACGAGTACCTTCCAGTACCGCCTCGACATCCTGTTTGTATCTATCAAGATTGGCCGGACCAAGCAAGAGCCTGTTGGAGGCACTGATAATCCGACGAACCGCGTTCTCCACCTGATTGGCAAGCTTCAGCGCCGGTTTGTACTCACCGTCGCGATAAAATTCCTGAGCCGTCCTCAGATTATTTTCGGCCGACTCATAAATCGCCAGCATGCCTTCATTCTGCTGGAGACGAACTTCTTCCTGGGCCCGCTCGAGAAGCTGCTCGGCACGTTCGATCTTACGCTGCACCGCGTCCTGATTCTGCTGAGTATAACGCGCGGCGGTCATGGCCTTCTTGGCCAATTCGCGAGCCTGCTGGGTCAGAGCAATGGCAGTCTTGTAGCCGTTTGTCCCACCCTGCTGAAAGTAATCCTTAGCCTGCTCCTGCAGAGACTCAGCGCCTTCAATCTGCTTTTCAAGCACGACCTGGGCCTGTACATCATTGGCGATTCGGACAGCATCTCTGGCCATAGCCAGCATCTCGTCGGTCCGCTCCAGTTCGCTTTGAGCCCTGCCCATATCTGCCGACCCCTGGCTAAACGCCGATGAGGCAAACAAAAGGATCAGGCCAGCGAAAACAAGATATCCAAAGTACTTCTTATTCATATTATATCACTCTCCTTACAACTCTGGCAACATTACCTACAAATAGCGTGCCGGAGAGTGTGTGCCTATTTAATATATTGTCTGACAACATCTTAATACAACCGAATCACGTTTTGAACACTAATCGGTGTACCTTGCCGTACTTTAAGGTACATTTTTTGTCCCCATTGGCACATTATGCCTTGATTCCGTGGACTTTCATCCGGCTATAAAGCCTTCTTCGGGTTATCCTTAACATTTTTGCGGCTTCTGTTTTATTGCCACCGGTTTTCTCCAGGGCATCCAGAATCATCTTCTTTTCAGCGGTTTCAAGACCGCCGGACACTTTAACCAGATCCCCAGAGTCTCCAACAAGCGGGCTGTCATCCAGTTCCAGCGAGAAATCCTCGTTCGACAGAGGTTCACCGCCGGCGAGTATTACTGCTCTCTCAATGACGTTTTTAAGCTCTCGAATGTTGCCCGGCCAGTCATATCGCAACAAAATGTCGGCCACATCGGCGGAAATAGTCCGGTGTGCGTAGTTGAGCTTTCGCAGAAAGTGCTCCGCTAAAGGTATGATATCATCGCGGCGATCAGCCAGATTGGGAATATTTATCGGGAAGACGTTCAGCCTGAAATAAAGATCCTCACGGAATCCTCCGGACTCCATCTCCTCTTTCAAATTTCGGTTGGTGGCGGCCACCACCCGAACATCGATATCGATAAGATCGACTCCTCCAACTCTTACCAGCTTTCGCTCTTCGAGAACACGGAGCAATTTAGATTGCAGGGCAGTCGATGTTTCCGCGATTTCGTCGAGGAAGATAGTCCCGCCTTCGGCCAACTCGAACCGTCCTCTCTTTCTCGCCACTGCGCCGGTAAATGCGCCCTTCTCGTGCCCGAACAGTTCCGACTCCAGCAGCGTTTCCGTGAGCGCCGCGCAGTTCACGGCGATAAAAGGTTTCTGCGCCCGCGGCGAGAGATCGTGAAGCATCCGTGCCGCGATCTCTTTACCCGTGCCGGATTTGCCGGTCAACAACACCGTGGCATCCGAACCCGCGACCTTTGTCACAAGCTCCTTCACCCGCATCGCCGCCGCGGAGTCGCCTATGAACTCGGTATAAGTTGTCTGGTCGATTACGTCTTTGTAATGGTCCGAGAGCGATGTCAATTTTTGCCGTTCGATAAGCTTGTCAACCGCCAGTCCGAGTTCGTCGAGAGGGAAGGGCTTCAGAAGATAATCCGCCGCCCCTTTTTTCATAGCTTCAACCGCCGATTCCACCGAGCCGTAAGCCGTCATCATGATAACGTCCGTGCCCTCTTTCTTCAGCGCCTCCTCCAGTATGGTCATCCCCGATATATCAGGCATCGACAAATCTGTGATAACCACATCGAAGGAATGTTTTCTGAGAAGCTCCAGCGCCTCCTTCGGTTTTACGGTGGTCACAACCTTGTGCCCGGAGTCTTCGAGGTGTCCGCAGATCAGCGAGGTCATCTTGGGTTCGTCATCAACTACGAGAATATTAGCCATGGTTCTTATCCGGTGTTTTCGGAAGGTTAATAATCAACTCCGTTTTTTCCCCCTTGCGACTGGCAATATCTACAACTCCCTTCATTTCCTCAACAATTTTCTTGGTCAAATACAGTCCAAGCCCTGAACCGGTTTGTTTGGTGGTGTAGAAAGGAGTGAATATCTTCTTCAATTCCTTTTTGGAGATTCCGGGACCGTGATCAACAACTTTTATGATAATCCGGCTGTTTCTTTGCTCCGCGGAAACACCTATCTCAATCGATTTCGACGCGGATAGACAGGCGTCCGCACCGTTTATGAGAAGATTGAGAATGATCTGGCGTAGCGAACGCGAATAGCTCTGGATAGTCAGTCCCGGGTCGATAGTGTAATCCAGCCACCGGATTTCGTTATCCGGATACTTGCTCTGGAAGTGTTTCTTTATGTTTTCCACCATCTCCGCCAGGTTCACGGTCTGGGGCTTGTCGTTCTCAAGAAAACGGCTTTTGGCTCCGGCAAAGTCGAGATAACCGGTCACAATCTGATTGAGACGGTCCACTTCTTCAACGATAAACTGACTCTCGTCGGTTTGAAATTTCTTGAGCAACCTCTCAGCCGAAGCGCGAATAATCATCAGCGGGTTTTTAATCTCATGAGAAACAACCGCCACCATTCTGCCCAGATAAGAGTGCGTCTGATTGAGATAAAGTTGCTGCTCGACACGGTTGACATGCCTCTGGAACAATAAAAATACCAGCCCGATAACAAGTCCGCCAATGATCGACAGGAGACTTGAGTAGTAGATATTGTTTTTCAAGTCATCGAGTACATCGAAATAATCTACGTTGGCTTCCACCCCCAGCGCCGCGACTATCAAACCATCGGGTCCAACCAGAGGGGCGAAGGCGGATTTCAGATACACCCTGCCGGTGCGATACGATGGTGTCGCGACGGTAACGTCGTGAAGTGAATAGAGCACCGAATCGACATACTGTCCGTTCAACTCAGCCAGAAAATAGATCGAGTCGGCCTCAAGTGAAGTCGAAGCGAGAATGCGGTAATCCGGCGCTATAACAAAGACCTCGGCCAGGGAGTCAGCCTGACGAAGCTTGTCGATGATGGTCAATATATCCGCGTACGCGTCGAAATCACCCAGTTCGAGGGCCTCGACCTGTTCAGGCTTGATAGCCACAGTTCCGCTGTGAGCGACCGCCGCCAGTCGTCGGCTAAGCTGTCGATCCATCATCGTCTGCGTACGATCATAATAAAGCCACCATATCGCGTTGACCAGTACAATCACGACAATGATAAACACCGCTATGGCTATGAGTCTCTTGGAGCCTGAAAACATGAAATCAGTAAAACATCAACCGGTACAATAGTCAACATTAATAAAAATGGTTCGATGTTACAAACGCATGTAGCGCTGGGTCTTCGGTCCAGCGATGTACCTTCTATAAGTCCAGCGGCAGTAGATGCGCCAGTTCCGTTCGGGACACCTGCGTGTTGCCGGTAATGAGCTTCATCACCTCAATGGTGCTTGCTGACATTATCTGCTCACAGATGCGTTTCAAAGTCCCAACGCTGCTGTATGGGTTCTTTCCCGCCGGGGGATAGATGACATTGACATGGTTTTCAGCCACAAACTGAAATCCCGGCTCCACCACAGCAGCTTTCAAACGCACTCGCGTCGCCGCACCGGTAACCCTGTTGACCACGATAGCCGGGCCGCAGTCGGGCCTGTTATACTTGATATATTGCGGACGCTTCGCGGTATTGCCAAGAGAGAGACCGTCATCAGTTATGTTGTGCGCCCAGAGAAGCGGCACCGCGCCGTCGGGCTTTGTGCTGAGACTTTCCCGGTGCTGATTCCAGACGACTCGTCCGGTTCGAACCGTAAAGCCAAGTTCGTCCAGCGTTGTTCTGCCCTCAAAAGCGTCCCGCAGACGACCGGCGTCAGGTGAGAACAACGTCAAACCACTTCTGGAGAAGACGTAATCACCTTTGTTGTCTACCTTTTTTAAAACCATGATCATCACCGTCTGCTGTGCCCGGTCAAACAGAGCGGAGGAATCCAGAATTTTCAGATACTCTATGTCGGCGTGCCGGATAATGTAGTCGCGTAGTCCCGCAAAGTACGCTCCGTTGTTCATCGACGGCGGGATCACGTAAGCGAGAAAACCACCCGGTTTGAGAGCTTCGAGTCCGAGTTGGACGAACATACTGAAAATGTTCGCCCGGCCACTGATTACCCGTGAGAACCGGTTCCTGACTTCAGCATCGGGTTTGAATTCAAAGTAGGGCGGATTGCCGATCACGAAGTCGAACTGCTCGTCGAGTGTCCGCCTGAGGGAGTCAACGCGGGAGACTTTCGCCTCGGGAACAACCTCGCGACACAGGTTCACCAGCTTTCGGTCAATCTCCCATCCAAACAGTTCACAGTCTTCAAAGAACTCTCCGGCGGACAGCAAAAACTCACCGCTTCCGCAGGCGGGATCCAGAACCGATGCTCCGCGCATTCTTGGTAAACGCGAGAGAAGGTGCTCCCGGACGTCCTTAGGCGTGAAATACTGCCCGAGAGCCTTGCGATGGGCAAGGTCGGTGTCGCGAAGGTACGCCTGTGAGATGTGGTTCAGTTTGTCACTCATAACATTGAATAATATCTAAACTCTTGGCTCCTGCAAAATAGAATTTTTCAGCCCCGTTTGAGCTTGATGGCCGTTTTGGGTTCGGATATATTAACTCTCGATCACACGCGCCAGACGTAACCGAAGGATATTACCATGTCAAACCAGTGGTTTCAAATTGCGAATCTAGTCAGTATCTCGAGGATACTGCTCACGCCGTTTGTCGGTTACTATTTGGCGCAGGGAGACAGCCGCTCAACTCTCATCTGCGCCGCGCTGCTGGTACTGGCGGGGATAACCGATGGCCTCGATGGTTACCTCGCTCGTCGCCTCAAGCAGGTCAGCGAATTCGGCATCGCTTTGGATCCAATAGCCGATAAGATATTCGCCGGCGTTCTCGTTGTCCTGCTGATTTTCTACCGCGACTTTCCCATCTGGCTGGCGGCAGCCATTGTCGGAAGGGATCTGCTGATTCTTATTGCCGGCTCGATCCTTCTGAGAGGCAGGAAGGTAGTGATCCCATCCAATATCACCGGCAAATATACGTTTGGCGTGATGGCATTTCTTTTGGGAAGCTACGTTATCAGATTCCCGTTCGGTATCTGGTTGACGACGTGGGTGACTGTTATCCTGCTAATTCTGTCCACGCTTATCTACGCGAGGGTGTTCTGGCATGTGCGAAGGGGGCAAGCGCCGCCCGTTTTCAGGGACAAATTAATGTACAAGGTGTTGCGAGTCAGCCTTTCATCTTTTGCCCTTGGTGTGTACCTGTTTCGTCTCGTCGCTGAATTGGTTTAAGCTGTGGCTACTCTGCTGTTTCAAACCGCTATATCCGGTAATGAGGCGTGCTCCCCTGTTTCTGGTTACATAGTTCCATGCCCACTGAAATAGTACAAGCAAACGGTTTTCGAATTCCACCAGATACATCAGGTGCACAAAAAGCCAAACAAGCCAGGCCAGAAAACCGCTGACTTTCCACCGGCCGAGTTGCCCGACAGCCGCCCTGCGCCCGATAGTGGCAAGATTCCCTTTGTCGAAATACTTGAACGGCGCGAGCGAGTCGCCTCGCAGACGTTTGCGTATCAGCCGGGCAACATACCTGCCTTGCTGCATGGCGACCGGGGCCAGACCGGGCAGGGGCTGGCCGGTCTGATGAGTGTAATTAGCAAGGTCGCCGATAACGAAAATATCCTCATGTTTGCGGAGGTTCAGATGTGGTTCAACCTTTACTTTCCCCTGGCGGTCCAGCGCGGCGGGATCATCGGCAGTAAGAATTTTTCCCAGCGGCGACGCTTTTACGCCTGCCGCCCAGAGAATGGTTTCACTCGCGATGGTCTCAATACCAAAACCACACTGAACCTCAAGGCTGGCTTTTTCGATATTCACTACCCTCGCGTTGAGTTTGATATCGATGTTGAGTCGTTTAAGTTGATTCTCCGCCTTACGCGATAACGATTCGGGGAAGCTGCCGACGATGCGGTCGGTTGCCTCGACAAGTATTATCCTGGCTTGAGTCGGGTCTATTCTGCGGAAATCCCTTTTCAAGGTATGAAAGGCTATTTCCGAAATAGAGCCTGCCAATTCCAAACCGGTTGGCCCGGCTCCCACAACTACAAATGTCAGCAGACTCTTTATCTTCTGCGGGTCGGTCTGTATCTCCGCCGCTTCGAAGGCGGAAAGAATCTTTGTGCGTATTTCAATCGCGTCTTCAATTGTCTTCAGTCCGGTAGCATGCTCAGACCAGTCATCGTTGCCGAAATAGTCATGGCTGGCGCCGGCGGCGACTATCAGGGTATCATAACTCAAAGCACCGTGGTCGAGATGAACCTCCCGGCCGGCCATGTCGATATTGCGAACCTCTGCCATTATCGTCTTTACATTCCGGTAGTGTTTAAGAAGGCTCCGGAGCGGGGAAGCAATATCGGCCGGCGAGAGTCCGCCTGTGGCAACCTGATACAGGAGGGGCTGAAACAGGTGGAAATTCCGACGATCAACCAAAACGACATCCAAATCGGTGTTGCCCAGGGACCTGGCGGCATGAAGCCCCCCGAATCCACCGCCGATAACCACTACCCGATGAGGTGACTTATTTACATCCATTACTGCTAATAACAATGAGGAATGTAAATGGTGCGCCCGAATGTTACCGGCCAAGCTGTATCAATGTAACGTTCTGCTGAACAATATCTTAGTTCGAATGGTGAAGGCCGAACTGGTCTTGAAAATCAGTGTAGTCATCGTGAGCAGTCCATCCCGCCGCATGCACCAGTCTGGCGATAGCCTCCCAGTAAGCGAACCTGGCATTGATAGCATTCAGTTCGGCGCGAAGCGAATTCGACTGGGCGTCGAGAAGATTCCACAAGGTTCTCTTGCCGGAGCTGTATTCGGGCACGACTATGCTGAGAAGCTGCGTGGCCCGTTTTTTGGATTGGTAGGCGGGTACCATGTGATTGTCGGCGGCGATCAGTTTGTTCACCTGTGTGTGAATGTCGCGCATGATCTTCAGGCTGGTATCATCGCGGCGGTACTCCATCTCGCTCAGGTTCGCCTTGAGTTTGCCGCGCTCTCGAAGACGTTCCTTCCCGAGAAAAAGCGGAATGTTGAGAAAACCGCCCACACTCCAGGTGGTGTTGTTTTCTTCAAATAAGGGGGTATCTTCGAGCCAGTCGGAGAAGTTCAGGCTGGCTTTGAAACCGAGCGTGGGATAGAACCGCGCCGAGTTTTTCGACAGCAGTTGCTTCTGAATATTTATCCTCGTGTCAAAACTTTTGACGGCTGGATTCTCGCTCAGGGCTTGAGCTACCATAGATTGTTTGAACTGCTCCTGCGACGGTAGATCTTTCAGAAGGTCCTGAAACTCGCCTTCATATGCCCACAGCGCCTCTTCGGAAAACCTGGCACTTTCCAGCACGAGGTCGCGATCGCCCGGAAGATTGAACAGGGAATTCAAAATCGCTCTGGCAACGCGCACTTCGGCGCGGGCATCGACAACCCTGATTGTCGCCTGGTAGCGTTCGTCCTCGAGGCGGACAACATCGAGCGAGTCACCATCACCCATTCTGCTTTTCGAGGTAGCCAGTTCAAGGCTGTGCTCTATCAAGGTACGATTATTGACGCAGGTGGTGAAGGTTTCCTGTGCTCTCAAGTATTCCAGATAAGCCAGGCTTACGGCCAGTTCAAGATCGAGCTGTGCCTTGGTCAGGTTAATATTTTCAAGCTCGCGCTCTTGTGCGGCGACTTTGATTGACTTGAGAGTCTCCAGCGAAACAATTTTCTGTTCGAGATTCAGGCTCGCGTAGTACTGGTCATTACTTATAAGGTCGCGGTAGTTATCGGCGGTGTTATTGTCGACATACAGAAGTCCCGCTGTGCCATAGATCTGCGGCATATACTCGGCCCGCGCCTGCCCTGCTGTCTGCACCGCCGCTTCGAGAGCATCGTACTGCGCCAGATAACCCGGGTTTTGCATAGCGGCCCGATTAACAGCATCGGCCAGAGTGAAATAAGGAGCATCCTCAGCCGGCTTCGCTTCGACAACAAAAAAGTCGCTCAATACTGCCTCAGGCAGATGGATTCCGCACTGGAGCGCGACCTCGTTGTTGACAGCCAGTCCCATCGCGCCGCGGAAAGCCACCGGAAGATCGGCCGGCTTTTCACCTGTCATGATGCGCACCGCTTTGTCAGCATTGAATCGAGCTTCGGACAGTGCCGTGAAATACGATGCCGTCGCGAAAGCGCCTTTTTCAAGCACCACTTTACCTTCGTAAGCAAACAGCGGGGTACCATCGTTGATTGGCAACTGAAGGAAACTGGAGATATTCTCGGTCTTCAGATTCGCCGATGGTCCGATATAGATGGCATCGATATCTTTCGGCAGACTATGAAACGATTTAAAATATGCGAAGACACCATAATTGTCGTATTCATCGGCTGTGATCACTTCGAACCCGAGCTTCTCGCCGATAGCGGTCAGCTCGGCCAATACTTTTTCCTGTTCACCTGCCGACGGAAAAAACAGAAAGCCCAGGCGTTTAACATCGACCAGCCCTGTCAGAACCCGAAGGTCATCGAACATTTTCCCGGGCTGCTCGTGGACAGTCAGGTTGTCGATCACCGGACGGCCGTTTTCATCGAGCAAGCCCTCATAGCGCGGATTGAACTGGTGGATGGCCAGAATCGGACGGTCGTAACCAGCTTCGATTAGGTCGTTGACCACCCACGGCCCCATCGCTATCAGGATATCGACATCCTTCTCTCTCACAAGCTCGCGCGCCATCCGTTTACAGTCGTCGCGATTCCATTCCGCCGAGCGGAAGCCGTTCGGTATTCGCACATACTGGTAGCCATCGGGTAAAAGTTGACTGAGCTGGTTGTAGAATTCGGTCCGAAGCAGGGAGTGTTCGGGGTTGGGTCCGGCCTCGAAATAACCGAGGTTGAAAGAGTGTTTGGTTTCGGCGGCGGTGGAAACCGTCGCGGTCAGGGCAAGAATCAGCAGACCGAGCATAGTTAGATGCCTGAGCATATCAAAGTTCTCCATCATAAGCTATTTTATTGAGTTGTGGCACAGCCGGATAATAGGGAATTCGGCCCCGTATATAAAGCAAATTCTGACAAGAGATTTCCGGTGTCGAAATGCCTCCTCTGGTTCTCCACGCAGGTAAGACTCCGTAGCCGCACGCCGCGGCGTGTGGCTACAAAGAGTAGCTCTGCGTCTTTCTGTGCGCGGCAGATGTCCTCATCTGCCCGTTCGTTGCGTTGTCCCCGCTCTTCACGGGGTCATTATCTGACCGTGACGTTAGGATACATCGACGCGTTTGATAAATCAAACGCCTACCTTTTTGCAACGGCGGTTTCGAATCCTCCGAAGGCGGACAGGGACGGACCCGCCCTTGAGGTCTTAATAAATTGGCATTCCGCCATCCGAGTGAGATTCCAGCCTTTATATATGACATTTGACTTCGTGTACCGCCAATTCTTATTTTGTAAAGTAACGTTATTAATGGGGGCAGTGTGTTATGAAAATCAGGTTGATTCAAAAAGATATCGGCAATCCGGATTACCGAAGGTTTCTCGATGAAGCGGTGGGGAGTCACGCTGATATTGTCTGTTTTCCGGAGTTGACTACCTCGGGATGTCTCTACGATGGCGGGCAGGGGGTTGATTTCGAGGAATTGGCGCGCGTTCTGCGGGAGTATCCGTTCGCGGTTTTTATCGGGTTTCCACGGTCGCATGAGGGTCGTCTTTATAATTCCTACATGTATTTTCACGGTGGCGAATATCAAATTTACGACAAGATAAATCTCTTTGAGCCAATGAACGAAGCATCGGTTTATACACCGGGCAGCGCGCCGGGTCTCATCCAATCCGTGTTCGGTGTTCTGGGTGTGGCAACGTGTTATGACCTTCGTTTTCCGGAGCTTTTTAACCGTTTGGCTATACGCGGCGCGAAAATGATTTTCGTACCATCGGCCTTTCCCCGGGTGCGAGTGGGCGATTTCAAAGAACTCATTGTCCAGCGGGCTATCGAGAACAGTATTTGGGTGGTCGGGATCAACGCTGTGGGGGATGATGGCGTCAATGAGTTCGGGGGCAGCTCGATGGTGGCTGACCCTGATGGCCAGGTGCTCGCTCAGGCCGACGAGACTTCGGAGACAGTGTTGGATGTTACGATTTGAGGCTGTCGTTTTTTCGTCGTAATCGCGTATCTGCATAGCATTTACCCGTATTTGGGTTCGTTTCGTTATTTTTAATCGTCAATTGTTAATTGTCCCGTAGGGGTTCAAAATTTTGAACCCCTACGAAATGTATGTCGGGCCCACACGAGTTTGAGCCTGCCACCCGGAAATGTTGTGTCGGGCTTTCGAGCCCAGCACCTGACGGAACCCGTTAGATGCGATGGGCAAGATCGCGTCATTCCGTTGAAAAACGGAATCCAGCAAGCTAGAACCGTCAAGGATTCTACCATGATGGTGTGTCCGTATTTTTCAGCGCAATCCTCTATCATCCATTTCATTACCCGGATTTGGGTTCGTTTTGTTGTTTTTGTATAATCCCCTCACCCCGACCCTCTCCCGGAGGGCGAGGGGGAAAGAGGCGTGATGTCGCGTTTGATTAGATCGCCGTCAGGTGACATCCCCGAAACTTTCGGGGACAGCACCTGACGGAACGGGGGAGATCCCCATATGCCAATACATTTCATGCCGTTACCACGATTTGGGTTCGTTTCGTTGTTTTTATGTTTTCGTGTCTCATGGTCTTTTGCTCATGGTAGGCTCACGCCGCGGCGTGAGCCTACCAACGCGGGTGTTCGAAACAGAGTGGTGTCAGGTCGCGTTTGATAAATCAAACGCCTACGGATGTGGTCGAAATGTTTTCTTCTGTCAGGCCCAAACGAGTTTGAGCCTGCCACCCGGACGCGGTCAGGTTAACAGCAGAGTCGCGAGGTGGCAGGAGTCTAAGAAGGCTCCTGCCCTACGTTTACTTTGTCCCCGGTGAATCTTCAGATTCTGTTGTTGTGCCCGGTGAATCTTCAGATTCACCGGGTAATCCAGAATTGGGTTTGTTTCGTTATTTTTAAGTGGGACCCGAAACGCGTTTTTCCTTCCTAACCTGTTTTCAGGGATGTGGTTATCCCCTCTAAGTAAAGCCATTTGGATGCACAAATTATCACCACCTGCGCTGCAAGGAACGCTGGTGCGGTGGCGGGTTCGAAGACGGACCCGCCCTACGCTGGTAACATTTTGGTTCATACTTTCGGCGCGGCAGATATTTTTACCATCAAGGTTGTAGTGATATTGTGAGAGGTTGGTGTTTCTGATGCGGATCTCTTTTAAACGGCTTGAAAATGGAGCAAGAGATTTTTGAGCAACTAACTTGACAACTGGGTCCACTCTTATTATGTTTTTAGTGCCCTTTAGCACGGCTGCGTTTTTCGGCCGACTGCCAAAACAACCCACATATAAAGCATGTAAACTAGGCTGAATTCACCGAATCGCCAAAAAGGGGTTGTCAGATATGGCTGTCACATCATCGCTGCTCAGGTAGCGGCTGATTTGACACTCCAACCAACGTACCCGATCTGGCATCGACGATCGAACGAGCCCGATTAAACATATAGAGCATGGGATCGTTCTCGGGATCCGGATGAGGCCCGCCTAGCCAAGGGTAGCTTGGTGCTATGCCACGGCCTATTACCTGCCATGTCAAGTTCTGGTCCTTGTCTGTAACCAAATAGACTACTAGTTCCTTGGCGCTAAGTGGATCTGATCCCGCCGCGCGCCCAAGCGCACCAAAAAGCGACACGGGCGGAGGTGTATCACAAAATGCTGCGAACTTGTCGCGTTTCAGACGCTTCTCCGCATGAGCCGCAGGCGGTTCGGGAGCAAGCTGAGGATCAAATCCCTCGTACTCCGAATAGGCTTTTACAAAGAAACCCTTTGTTGAATCAATTATGACCTTGAAGTTCTTCGGAATCTGTGCCTCCACTGTTTCACGCAGCCAATTGGGGCCGTCAAGGTGTACATTCACGACGCTGATCCTCCATACGCGCCTGTTGTAGACTTGGTCAGTCAGAAAGGGGATAGTCGAGTCCTTGAATGTTATTACTTCAACGCCATAATAGTCTTCGGATTCAAGAAGGTTTTGGATTTCATTGAAGCCGGTGTACTGCAAGGCTCTTTCCAGCGCTTCTCGCGGGGTGTCTACCGAGTGGCTGGTGCTATCGGTTTGGGCTACAGTGCCTGAAGTGCATAGCATCCCGAAAATCACAAGAATAGAGATTTGGCAAGCGCGCATTTTCATCCTCCCGCGTTGTGGTAACTACCATAAAGACGGACATGGAGGGCCGGTTGTCAAGCTTGGGTTACGCGGCTCGCGACTAATCGCTCACTTTCTTGGGGAGGTCGGGGTGAGGTGAACTAGTCCAATAAAGAAGGAGTCCGGTTTCAGCATCAAACCGGTAACCCATAGCTTGCTATGGGATCCTCTCGTTTCATTTGAACGCTCTGAATCTGGGTACCCCACTGCTTGCGGTGGGATCCTCACGCTCTGGCTGTCACCTAAATTCATAAGCATCTATCTTCAAAGGAAATTCACTCGAACCCGCGTACCAGTTATAATTCGACCAGCGATAATCGGCTGGCTGCGAAACCAAACCCCGCCGGACGGGATTGTAATGCCAGTAGCTGATTTTCTCTTTTGCCACATCGGTCGTGCGACAATTGTGGTCGTAGCATCTCTTCTGCCAGAACACGTGTCTTCTGATATCACCACCGTGAGCCGTTACGAAAAATTCTCTTGCCATTAGCGACTTTATCTCGCCGACCACCAGACCGAGTTTCATTTTGTCCGGCGGAATCAGCACCAGATGAACATGCTCCGGCATGATGACGTATCCGATGATTTTGAAACCATGTTTGGTGCGAGCCAGGTCAAGATGCTTGATCAGAAGTTCCTTGGAGCGATGGTCGGCCAGAGATTTCTCCATTCGATAACAGCAGAATGTCACGAAGCGGGCGGTGCCGAGGTCATCATAATGTTTCAGTTTAGGCATAGAGGTAGCTTTCTGTTTTTTTGAAGCGATCCCACCGCAAGCGGTGGGGTACCGGAGAAAGATGGCATTTTTATCCTCCCGCAATTAAGGCTCTACCATAATGACGGAGATGACGGGACGGTTGTCAAGTTTGCGTTGCGGTGCTGTATGGGCGATCCCAACGCAAGCGGTGGGTTACCGGATTCGAATGTTCGTCATTTCTTGTTCCCGGATGTCGAAACCTCTCCGCTACGCGGAGACCCTGACGGGCAGGGGTTTCGACCTACCGTTGTTTCTCCGTTCTTAAGAGTCTGTCGAAACCTCTGTCTGACGACAGACCCTGATGGGCAGGGGTTTCGACCTACGTTCGTTTTAGTGGAACTACTAAGACGTCGCAACTGGTCCTCCCGCATTTTTGTATTTGCCACAATGACGGTCAAATTGGGTCGTTTGTCAATCGGGAGAAGATGCCGACTTCGTCGGTACACGGCTCATCGCGTTGCTCGTGGCGTGTCCGCCGGAGCACAGCCCACCTCGGCTTTTTTGAAGCCACGATCAGCCAAAATCGGCGCAATTGCTAACAAATCCATCGTTTCTGCCGAAATAATACCTATCAAGTACTGTATTGGGCGGGGAAACATACCCGGTTTTTAAGGGTTATATATGTAAAGTAAATGGGTAAATGGGCTTGACGCTCAGCCGGTTTTGGATTAATATACCACACTATGCTGGTTTGGGCCCTTAGCTCAGTTGGTTAGAGCAGCTGACTCATAATCAGCGGGTCGCAGGTTCAAGTCCTGCAGGGCCCATGATTTGGAGGAAGTTTAAAGGGCAATTAGCTCAGTTGGTTAGAGCGTTCGGTTCACATCCGAGAGGTCACTGGTTCGAATCCAGTATTGCCCATTTTGAGAAATGAACCGTAAATTTTGTAAAAGCATCTTGCGAGCAGCCGTCAAAATCCCCGTTGTACCAATGGGAAAAACGCGGCATAACGAGAAATTGAGGAACGCATTCGTCCTGATATCCGGACGGATGCGTTTTTAGTTTGGAGTGAGTGTTATGGCAGACCCCGGCAAGGAGACCCTGGTGCAAAACCAAATCGAACAGCTTCTAAAACTTCAAATAATAGACTACGACCTCGGCGAACTGGAGAGATCAAAAGAATACCTTCCCGATATGATGGAGAACCTCAACCGGGAAATCCAGGAAAGCCAGGCCAGATACGAGGGCACCGCGCAGGGCCTCGAAGACGCCAAGGTCAAACAACAGACCCTTGAACTCGAGATAGCATCCAAGGAAGCGGAACTTCAGAAATACCAGCAGCAGATGATGTCGATCAAGACCAACAAGGAATACGATGCCCTGGTCGCCGAAATCGACTCGGTGAAAAACGAAATCTCTACCAAAGAAACCGAACTTCTGGAGACTATCGAACTGATCACGACTCTCGAGAAAAACGCAGTCGAGTTCAAAGAGAAGCTCGATCAGGTGACCGAGAACAACACAAAACAGCTCGAGATTCTTCAGCAGAAGATCGACTCGATCGGCGACACGACCTCGGTCAAGAGAGGGGAGCGCAAAGAGGTGGCTTCGATGATTCCGCGCCCGATCATGTCGTCGTACGAACGCGTTCGCAAGGGGAAAGGCGGCTCGGCCGTAGTGGCGATCAAACACCGTGCCTGCGGAGCTTGCTACAAGGCGCTTACGCCGAAAAAGATTCAGGATATCCGCAAAGCGGAGAGCATCCTGACCTGCGACAACTGCGGACGGCTTTTGTACTGGGATGATAACGAATCAAATTAAATAAAGTTGAGTGGTACGTAGATGGTAAAGATTCTGGAACACACGGCGCTTACTTTCGATGATGTTCTTCTGGTGCCGAATCATTCGAAGGTTCTTCCGCGCGATGTCAACATCTCCACCCGGATCGCTCCCGGTATCGAGTTGAACATTCCCATGCTGTCGGCGGCGATGGATACGGTTACCGAAGCGCAACTGGCGATAGCGCTGGCGCGACTCGGCGGACTGGGCGTAATCCATAAAAATATGTCGCCCGAACGTCAAGCTGGCGAGGTTGACAAAGTGAAGCGTTCCGAATCAGGTATGATCGTCAACCCGATCACCCTTCCACCGGAGAAGACTATCGGCGACGCTCTCGAAGTCATGAAAAAGTTCGCCATTTCCGGAATTCCCATCACCGAAGAAGGTAGGCTGGTCGGCATTCTCACCAACCGCGACCTTCGTTTTCACAAAGACCTCAGCCGGCTGATATCCGAAGTGATGACGTCGAAGAATCTCGTGACGGTCAAAGAAGGAACCGACCTGGAAACCGCCAAAGAGATTCTGCATCAGCATCGCATCGAAAAGCTGTTGATTGTCGATGACCAGTATATGCTCAGGGGGATGATCACGGTTAAAGATATCATGAAGAAGATTCAGTATCCCAACGCCTGTAAAGACGAGGGTGGACGGCTCCGGGTCGCCGCCGCGGTTGGCGTCGGCAACGATCTCGACAAACGCGCGGAGCTTCTGATAGAAGCCGGGGTGGATATACTTTGTGTCGATAGCTCCCACGGTCACAGTCAGGGTGTGATGGATGCGGTTACATCGCTCAAGAGAAAATATGACAAAGTTCCGATAATGGCGGGCAATGTGGCGACCTCGGAAGGAACCCGGGCACTTATTGATGCCGGCGCCGATTCTATTAAAGTGGGGATAGGGCCGGGCTCGATTTGCACCACGAGAGTTGTCACCGGCGGCGGCGTGCCGCAGATCACCGCCATTATGAATGCCGCTGAAACGGCCAGGAAGGCGAAAGTGCCGGTTATTGGCGATGGCGGCCTGAGATATTCGGGTGATATCGTAAAGGCATTAGCGTGCGGCGCCGAGGCGGTTATGATTGGATCGTTGTTCGCCGGCACGGAAGAATCGCCCGGTGAGACGGTGTTGTACGAAGGCCGGTCGTTTAAAGTGTATCGGGGGATGGGTTCGGTTGGCGCCATGAAGGAAGGCAGCAAGGATCGCTATTTCCAGGAGCACCAGGAAGAAGCCTCCAAGCTCGTGCCCGAGGGAATCGAAGGCCGGGTGCCGTTCAAGGGTCCGCTGGCTGATACGGTTAATCAGCTTATCGGTGGACTGCGCTCCGGGATGGGTTTGTGCGGAGCCGCTGATCTTGCTGAACTCAAGGACAAGGCCAAGCTGGTACGCATTACATCGGCGGGCGTGCTTGAATCGCACCCGCACTCGGTGCCGATTACGAAAGAGGCTCCGAACTACCGGCGCATGTATTGATTTTGAAGATTTTTGGTAGTTTTTGATATATAACGAAAGCTTGCGAAAGTAGGAGGAACAGTCGCGCTTTAAATATGAATATTTAAAGTGAGGAAAGTCCGAGCTCCAGAGAATCAAGGCGCCCGGTAACACCGGGGCGGAGTGATCCGACGGAAAGTGCCACAGAAACTATACCGCCCCGACTCGTCGGGGTAAGGGTGAAATCGTGGTGTAAGAGACCACGGTCAAGGGCAGCAATGTCTTTGACGGGCAAACCCCGCTTGGAGCAAGGCCAAATAGGGGAAGAGGGGTTGATTCGCCCCGTTATCATTCCCGGGTAGGCCGCTTGAATAGCCGGGCAACCGGTTATCCAGATAAATGGCTGTTGGTCCCGCTGTGGCGGGATTACAGAACTCGGCTTATTTCCTGCTTTCCCAAGCCTTCAGATAATGGAGGCTAAGCATGAGTTGGGTTGAAAAGTTGGCCCCACTGAAGTGGGTGCCGGCTCCCGAAACTGACTCGGAACTGGTCTACAGGCTCGCGTCGGAAACCGATTTGCCGGTAAATGTCGTTAAGATCCTCGTAAATCGAAATATCGACACCGCTGCCGCGATAAGACAGTTCCTGGATCCGAAGCTATCCGATCTGAAAGACCCTTTCGAACTCTCCGATATGGACAAGGGAATCGAACGGGTCACCAAAGCCCTCTTCGATAACGAAAAAATCGTTATCTATGGAGATTACGACGTCGACGGTATCACCGCCACCGCCCTTCTCTATATGATTTTCAACAAACTGGGGGCCCAGGTCGATTTTTATCTGCCGAACCGTTTGCTTGAGGGATACGGATTATCCCAGGAAAGCATCGACGAGGCAAAGTCAAAAGGTGTCTCACTCATAATTACTGTGGACACCGGGATAACCGCGGTTCAGGAAGTCGCGTATGCCCGTTCGCAGGGGCTCGATGTAATCGTTACCGACCATCATGAACCCGGCGAGTCCCTCCCCGAGGCGGTTGCCATCATCAATCCCAAAAAGCCCGGGTGCACCTATGGAGGTGAACTGTCCGGAGTGGGGGTGGCGTTCAAATTCACGCAGGCCCTTTACCGGGCTTTAAATCAGGATGAACGTGAACTGGAGGATCATTTGGATTTGGTGGCTCTGGGAACGGCTGCCGATATCGTTCCGCTCATTGGTGAAAATCGGGTTCTGACAAAATACGGCATAAAACAGATTGCTCGAACAACCAAGCCGGGCCTCAAGTCGTTGAATTTTGTCTCTGGTCTCATGGGCAAAGATATCAGCACCGGTCAGGTTGTTTTCATACTGGCCCCGCGAATCAATGCCCTGGGTCGTCTGGGCGACGCCGGTCAGGCGATCCGTCTGTTGTCCACCCGCGATGAGCGGGCCGGAGCCAAAATCGCGCGCAAACTCGATCAGGAAAACAAACGCCGCAAGGAAATCGATGAGACCACCCTCAACGAAGCGCTGGCGCAGATGGAAGAGGTTACGGATCTGGACAACGATCGCGCTATCGTGCTGGCCGGTGAAGGCTGGCACCAGGGGGTTATCGGCATCGTGGCCAGCAGACTCGTCGAACGGTATCACCTTCCGACAGTGATGATCTCGATCGCCAACGGCGAGGGTAAAGGGTCCGCCAGGTCCATTCCGGGGTTCCACCTGTGCGAAGCTCTCAAAGAGTGCGAGCCGTTTCTGATGAAATACGGTGGCCACAAATATGCGGCGGGATTGTCGATTCAGGCGGACAACATCCCGGCTTTCAGGCAGAAATTCATCGAAGTATCCAACAAATACCTGTCCGAAGACGATATTCTGCCAAAACTCCTCATTGATCTGGAAATTGAATTGACGGATATCGATGATGCCTTTATGAACGCTATCGAGGCGTTCTCTCCGTTCGGTCCCCAGAATATGCGTCCGATTTTTCTCACCCGCAATTGCGAGGTGCTGGGGCAGCCGTATGTGGTGGGCCGAAACCATTTGAAGATGAAAATCAAAAAGGGTGATGCCGTTTTCGATGTTATCGGGTTCGGATTCGGCGAGATGGCCCGCGTTATCTCAGCCAAGGGATGTCTTGTCGATGTCGTGTACGTGATTGAGTACAATACGTACAACAATGTCACCCGCAAGCAAATTAGGCTGAAGGATATCAAGTTGACGGTCGGGAGTATCCCGTCCTATTGATGTGTAAAATATGACTATTCTGGAAAGGTTCTCACAAGGCGATATCAGGGCACTCTCCAAGGTCATATCTCACATTGAAAACCGCTCCGATGGATACCGCGAGTTGCTCGGGCAGTTGTACAAGATGTCCGGCAACTCGGTGCGTATCGGCATCACCGGCCCGCCGGGGGCAGGTAAGTCGACACTGGTCAACGGGCTGGTTCACGAGTATCTCAAGCAAAGCAAGAAGATCGGGATCGTAGCGGTCGACCCGACCTCGCCATTCACCGGCGGCGCGCTTCTGGGCGACCGGGTGCGCATGAATGAGTTTCCACCGGGAGGTGGTGTCTATTTTCGTTCGATGGCTACGCGCGGCGCGACGGGCGGGCTTTCAGCCGCCACGAACAATGTCACGGTGGCGCTGGATGCTTTTGGATTCGATATCACGCTGGTGGAAACAGTCGGGGTGGGGCAGGTCGAGCTTGATATTATCGACGCCTGCGATACGGTCGTGGTGGCGGTCGTGCCGGAGTCGGGTGACGCTGTTCAGACGATGAAGGCCGGACTGATGGAGATAGCCGATATCTTCGTGGTCAACAAAGCCGATCGACCGAGTGCGGAGCGTTTGGCCATGGACCTCAAACAAATGCTCCAGACCAAAGCTGTCAAAGAAAATGCCTGGAAGATACCGATCCTGAAGACGGTTGCGGTTGACCGCAAGAATGTCGATCAGCTTCATGATAAGATAGAGGAGCATCTGGCCTTCATCAAAAGCAGCGGCCAGTTCGAAACTCACCGCCGTCAGCAAATAAAGAAGAAGATCCTCAGTATTCTTACCAATCGATTCAGGACGGAATTCATAGAGAAGCTCGAGGCCGGTCTGCAGTTGGATGAGGCTGTTGAAATTGTGTGTAAGGGCGAGTTGGACCCATTCGAAGCCAGCGAAAACCTCTACAACTCTCTGCTTCCGAAATAACTCTCGTTGTCCCGTCTGTCAGAGAAGAACCCTTTCCATCCCCATCGAATTCCGTACGCGATAAGACTCAAAATCAGTCCGAAATGAATCCCGGCCCAGAGACGTTGGAAATTGGGGCAGCGTCGATACTCGAATGCGGGAAAGACTATGTTACCGAGGATCACGCCCACCGTCATGAGAACCACAATTATCAACATTGTCGCCAGCATGCCACGTGACGTCAGCCTGTCTGAAATCCTGTCATAAATGGTCTTCAGGACTATTAAACTCAGGGGGATGATGAAAAGGAACGGGGGGAACAAAAGGCGCGTTTCTCTGGCGCAGGCGAGAAACAGGGCGATCACCAACGTGGCCGGGACAGTAATCAAGGTGCCTGCAAACAGAAAACGAAACACCGGCGAGGTTCGCCGGCAAAACAGACCTATCAGTGCTGTCACCCAGAGCAGGCCGAACGAGATAAACAGCGAAAACAAAGTGTCGCTTGTCCTGAGCGGATTGGCGAAATTGAAGGCGATCAACGAGAAACGGTCGGCGCCGGGGCTCTGCCAATGGAAGGCATAGTAGGCTCCGTAAAAGATGATGGGCATGGCTATGACGCCGATGAGCGAGTAGCGGGAGCGCTCGCGCGTGAATGTCCGGTAGGCGTAAACTGCGATTGGCAGAAATATGAGACTCTGCTCGCGGGCGAAGCAGGCCAGAGTGAACCACACCAGGCCCGAGGCAGGTCGATCTTTTATGAAGGCTGTCATTGACAGCGCAAGAAACAAATGACACCAGATATCATCCCAGGTGTGAACCGGCTCAATGTGCGCGGCGAGTATGGGGTAAGCGCTCAGCAACAAGAAAAGGCCGAAATTTGAATTTCTTTTCGTGAAACCGAGGGCGAGCAGGTATTTGTAAAACACGAACGCCAGCAAGACAACAAGTGAATACTGGATAAGAAAGTAGGCCTGTTTTATGGTCAGCCCCGCCGTTGTCAGCGCGAAGATGATGTCGGATGTAAAGAAGCGAATCGACAGAGGATAGGTGGTCAGATGGTGGCGCAGCATTCCGGCAAAGACAGCCTCATCCAGCTGCATCAGTGAACCACACCATTTGAGATGCAAGAAGAAAGACAGAGTCGCTACAATCAGCGTAACAACAATTGCCGCCCAGTGGGATGCGACAACTTCGGGAAACGATTGCCGAAATCGGGAAGCCATCAGGGCGATAATATAGACCCCGCTGTTGGCGGAGTCAATTAAAGCCGTATTCCCGATTGGAACGGGGGTTTAGAGGGCCTGTCGCGACGCCCGATAGAGGGGGACATTCGCAAGCTCTTTCGGTTGTTGAGCAAGCCGTTGAACAGCATACGCTTCATCCGAGGGAATGCGATTAATAATACAGTTGGGAACTTGATTTTCAAATGGGCTTTATGTATTATAAAGATTCATTACAAGTTCGGAGAATAAGATGTTTAATAAAAAGTTTCTGGATAAGTTGCAGTCAAATCTGGCCAATTGGGATAAGACGGCGGCTAAGACCCGTCAAAAACAATCGATGCCGCGCTTCTTTACCATCTCGGGCGAGGATATCGACGAATTATACACCCCGCTGTCCGTAAACGGGGCAGAGTCCGAGAACTACTACGACAAAAATATTGGACTCCCCGGAGAGTTTCCGTATACGCGCGGCGTTCATCACACTCTGTATCGAACCAAGCTGTGGACCATGCGCCAGTTCGCCGGAATGGGCACCCCCAAACAGACTCACGACCGATTCAAATACATTCTCAAGCAGGGTGGAACCGGTCTTTCAACGGCGTTTGACCTGCCGACTCTGATGGGCTACGATTCGGATCATCCGCGCTCGCTGGGCGAGGTTGGCAAATGCGGCGTTGCCGTGGACACGCTGGCGGATATGGAAATAATTTTCGGTGATATCGATTTGGGCAAAGTGTCGACATCGATGACCATCAACTCGCCGGCATCGATGCTGCTGGCCATGTATCTCGCGGTTGCCGAGAAGCAGGGGGTATCGTTTGATCAGGTGCGTGGTACCCTTCAGAACGATATTCTCAAGGAATACATCGCGCAGAAAGAGTTCATCTTTCCGCCCAGACCATCCATCAGACTTATCACCGACATGATGGAGTACTGCACCAAACACGTGCCGCAGTGGAATACGATCTCGATCTCGGGCTATCACATTCGCGAGGCGGGCGCCACGGCGGTGCAGGAGTTGGCCTTTACGCTGGCTGATGGTTTCTGCTATATCGAGTCGGCCATCGAGGCCGGGCAGGATGTCGATGATTTCGCGCCGAGACTCTCGTTCTTTTTCAATGCCCACTCGGATTTCTTCGAGGAGATAGCCAAATACCGCGCGGCTCGTCGAATTTACGCCAAGCGGATGCGAGATAAATACAAAGCCAAAAACCCTAAGAGCTGGTTGCTTCGTTTCCACACTCAGACAGCGGGCTGTTCATTGACCGCCCAGCAGCCGGAGAACAATATCGTCCGCACGACCACCCAGGCGCTCTCGGCGGTGCTTGGCGGCACTCAGTCGCTACATACCAATTCCATGGATGAAACGCTGGCGCTGCCGTCGGAGAAAGCCGCCCTGATTGCCCTTCGTACGCAGCAGGTGATAGCCTATGAGACGGGTGTGGCCAATACCATCGATCCGCTCGGCGGTTCGTGGTTTGTCGAGGCACTGACCGACAAAATGGAAGCTGAAGCGGAAGCCTATTTCGAAGAAATCGACCGTCGGGGCGGTGTGCTGGCCTGTATCGAAGAAGGCTTCTTCCAGAAGGAACTGGCGCAGTCGGCCTATCGTTTCCAGAGAGAAATTGAAACCAAAGAGCGGGTTATTGTCGGTATCAATGACTATATCCTCGAAGACGAAAAGCTTGAAATCCCCGTTCTCAAGATAGATCCGCAGGTTGAAAAAGACCAGGTGGCGTTCGTCCGGAAAATCAAGGCGGAGCGCGACAACGAGGCGGTCAAAAGGACCCTTGCGAAATTGAGAGAGGTCGCCGCCGGCGACGGCAATACTTTCGAGGCGATTCTCGACTGCGCCCGGGTGTACGTGAGTGTCGGGGAAATGTGTGATGTTCTGCGCGAGGAGTGGGGAGAGTACGTGGAGAACCAGGCCGCCCTTCAGGCCTCGTAAAAAGCTCTCCCGGCCTTGGATGCGAAATATAAGAGAAACATTACCTCAGGAAATATAAACGAACATATGAGTCAAAAAATCAGAATTCTGTTGGCCAAGCCCGGTCTCGATGGTCACGACCGGGGAATCAAGGTGATCGCGGCGGCGTTTCGCGACGCCGGCATGGAGGTCATCTACTCGGGGTTGCGTCAAACGCCGGCGATGATTGTCGATGCCGCTATTCAGGAAGATGTTCACGCGATCGGGTTATCTATCTTGTCGGGAGCGCACATGACACTTTTTCCGGCGGTACTGGAAGAGATGAAGACACGGGGCGCCGATGATATAATTCTCTTCGGCGGCGGCATCATTCCCGATGACGACAAGGTTGAGCTGGAGAAAATGGGCGTAGCGAGAATATTCACGCCGGGAGCGCCCACCGAAGAAGCCATCAATTTTATCCGTCAGGCAGTGGCGGATAAAAAGCCTGATGAAAAGATAATGTAAACTATTTATTAACTTTCATAACCAAACCGAACGGTTTTGGGAGGCATTATGTCAAAAAATATCGATCCACGCCAGCAGGCGGTCAGAGACATGGTCAAGGAGTTTGCGGAAAAGGAAATGTATCCGGTCTCGAAACAACTCGACCAGATGCCGGAGCCGCGCAAGTTTCCCACCGAACTGTACAAGAAAATCGGTGCGGCCGGGTTCATAGGATTCAACATGCCCAAGGAATACGGCGGCCAGAACAAGACCCATCTGGAATATGTCACGCTGGTGGAAGAACTGTGTTATCACGATGCCGCTATCGGACTGCTGTGCGCGGTGGCGGAGCTGGCGACATTCCCGATTATCAATTTCGCCAGTGAAGAGCAGAAAAAGAAATATGTCCCCGATTGTGCTTCGGGCAAGAGGATACCGGCTTTCGTATTGACCGAACCTGAAGCCGGCTCTGATGCCGCCAACCAGAGCACGGTGGCGGTAGACAAGGGCGACCATTATCTCGTCAACGGCGAGAAGATTTTCATCATGCACGGCGATGTTGCCGAGATCGGCGTGCTCTTTTGCAAGATCGAAGGTAAGCCGAAACTGTCGGCTCTGATTGTTGATGACACCAAGCAGCCCGGATGGCAGGCGCGCACGCTGAAGAACAAGATGGGCATGCGGGCCGCGACCACCGGTGGGATTATACTAAAAGACGTGAAAGTTCCGAAAGAGAATCTTCTCGGTGAATACGGCAAGGGCTTCCGCTATGCCATGACCACGCTCGACAGCGCCCGTATCGGTGTGGCCGCGCAGGGTGTTGGGGTGGCGCAGCGCGCGCTCGATGAATCGGTCGCCTACGCCAAAAAGCGCATGGCCTTCGGCCAGCCGATCGCGAAGCTTCAGGCTATCCAGTGGATGATCGCCGATATGGCGACTCGCCTCGAAGCGGCCCGGGGTCTGATGCACAAGGCCGTGCTGCTTCAGGATGCCGGTGAGAAATTCTCGCTGGAAGCTTCCATGGCCAAGCTGTACGCGACCGAGACGGCCAATTTCTGCGTCGACCGCGCCATGCAGATTCACGCCGGATACGGCTTCATCGGTGAATTCTCGCCGATCGAGAAGCTTTATCGCGACCAGCGCGTGCTGGAGATCTACGAAGGTACCTCCGAGGTGCAGCGCCTCGTTATCGCCGGCAATATCATAGGACGCTAATGCGATTCGGTGATTTCGAAATAAGAACCTTCGTCGAGCAGACTTTCAAGCTCGACGGAGGTTCCATGTTTGGTGTTATCCCACGTTCGATGTGGGAAAAGATGATTCCCCCCGACGACAACAACCTTATCGAAATGAAAACCAACCTGTTCGTTCTGGGCGCGCACGGCAAGAATCTCATCTTCGATACCGGGCTGGGGGACACTCTCAGCGACAGGGAAAAGAAAATCTACGGTACGACCGGGGAGTCGCAGATGGAAAGCGGCCTGGCATCTCTTGGCTTGACGACAGCGGATATCGATTATGTGATTCTGACGCACCTTCATACCGATCACGCCGGGGGCGCGGTGAAACTTGAGGATGGGCAGTTTGTCCCGCGGTTCGAAAATGCCCGCTATGTAGCTTCCAAGGACGAATGGCAGGCGGCGCTTAACCCCAACGAACGCACCGGCGCGGTGTATGTGCCGCAAAGATATGAAGCGCTCGCAAAATCGAGGCGGGTGAATTTGATCGAGGCCGACACGGAGATTCTTCCCGGCGTCAAAGCGGTGTTCACCGGTGGTCATACGTTGGGGCATTTCGCTCTTGAGATGCAGTCCGGTGGACAAAAAGTATTTTACTATGCCGACCTGTTTTGCACGTCAAATCATATGCCGGTGGCATACATCCCGGCGGTGGATCTGTTTCCTGATCAATCTATGGAAGTCAAACGAAAGAAACTACCGGAGATTCTGGCTGATGACGTGGTGATGGCCTTTGATCACGACATAAGTATCCCGCTCGGCAGGGTGCGGCAGGACGGCAAACGGATTGTGGTGGACAAAGTCGAGTAGAGGCGGTTCGAATAAAACGGTCATAAGCGAGGTTGACCAACGCAAGTTGAAAGCGAGTGTTATCGATGTCACTTGAAGAAAAGCTGAACCAATTGGAGAAGATGCGCGCCGAGGCCAAACTCGGCGGCGGTGAAAAGCGCATTGAGTCCCAGCACAAAAAGGGAAAGCTGACAGCACGGGAACGAATAGAACTGCTGGTTGACCCGAACTCTTTCGAAGAGTTCGACATGTTCATGACCCACCGCACATCGGGTTTCGGGATGGAAGAGCAGAGAGTGCTCGGCGATGGTGTCGTGACCGGATGCGGCAAAATTAACGGCCGCAAAGTCTACATCTTCTCGCAGGATTTCACCGTTTTCGGCGGTTCCCTTTCCGAGGCTCATGCCGAGAAGATTTGCAAGATAATGGATATGGCCATGAAAGTCGGCGCGCCGGTTATCGGGCTCAACGACTCCGGCGGCGCCCGCATTCAGGAAGGGGTGGTATCGCTGGGCGGCTATGCAGATATCTTCCTGCGCAACACGCTCGCCTCGGGAGTGGTACCCCAGATATCGGTCATTCTCGGACCCTGTGCCGGCGGCGCCGTGTACAGTCCCGCCATTACCGATTTCACGCTGATGACCAAGGGAACGTCTTACATGTTCGTCACCGGTCCCAACGTGGTCAAAACCGTGACGCACGAGGTCGTGACTTCCGAAGAGCTTGGCGGCGCTATGGTGCACGCCTCTAAATCGGGCGTGGCGCACTTCGCCTGCGAAAACGAGGCCGACACGATTTCATGCCTGAAAAGGCTTTTGGCATACCTGCCGCAGAACAATCTCGAAGATCCGCCTTTTGTCGAATGCACCGATCCTTATGACCGGGAAGACGAACAGCTAAACCGCATCATCCCGGATAATCCCAACCAGCCCTACGATATTAAAGAAGTTATCGAACGCGTTGTCGATAAGGGATCGTTTCACGAGGTGCACGAAGAGTTCGCCCAGAACATCGTCGTAGGCTTCGCCCATCTTGGCGGACGGTCAATCGGTATTATTGCCAACCAGCCTGCTGTTCTGGCGGGTGTGCTGGATATCAATTCGTCCATAAAAGGCGCGCGGTTCATTCGCTTCTGCGACGCTTTCAATATCCCCATCCTGACGTTCGAGGATGTCCCCGGATTTCTACCCGGTGTGGATCAGGAACATGGCGGCATCATTAAGAACGGCGCGAAGCTTCTGTATGCCTACTGTGAGGCCACCGTTCCGAAAGTGACGGTCATAACGCGCAAGGCTTATGGCGGTGCTTACGATGTTATGAACAGCAAGCATGTGCGCGGGGATATGAATTACGCCTGGCCGACGGCGGAGATCGCCGTGATGGGTCCCAAGGGAGCGGTGGAAATCATATTCAAGAAGAATATCGCCGAAGCAAAAGACCCCGAGGCCGAAGCCCAGCGTTTGACCGACGATTACCGCGAGAAATTTGCCAATCCGTATATCGCGGCATCGCGGGGGTATGTTGATGATGTAATCGAGCCGAAGACGACCCGTCCGCGGTTGATACGCGCTTTTGAAATGCTTGAGACGAAAAAAGACTCGAACCCGCCGAAGAAACACGGCAACATTCCGCTTTAAGGACCGAACCGCAGATAACATGGGTAAGAAGATCAAAAAGATACTAATCGCCAACCGCGGCGAAATAGCCGTCAGAGTGATACGGGCCTGTCGCGACATGGGGATTACATCAGTAGCGGTTTTCTCCGAGGCGGACAAGACGGCGTACCACGTGCGTATGGCCGACGAGGCCTATCATATCGGCCCCCCGCCATCGTCGGAGAGCTATCTCGTCTTCGATAAGATAATATCCGTGGCCCGCAAGTCGGGAGCCGATGCTATCCATCCCGGCTATGGTTTCCTTGCCGAGAATGGCGCTTTCGCCAGACGATGCGAAGACGAGGGGATAATCTTTATAGGGCCGAAGTCCGGTACAATTGACCTTCTCGGCGATAAACTTCAGGCCCGCGCGGCGGCTCTCAAGGCCAATCTGCCGGTGGTACCCGGGGGAGAGTTCGCCAGGGGGAATCTCGAAGATGCACTTAAGAAAGCGGATGAAATCGGTTATCCGGTGCTCATCAAAGCGGCCGCTGGCGGCGGCGGTAAAGGTATGCGCGTCGTACTGAGCGCAGGTGACTTCGAGGAGTCGCTCAAACGCGCTTCAAGTGAGGCATTGTCCGCTTTCGGTGATGGCCGCGTCTATACCGAAAAATATCTTGAGCGCCCCCGGCACATAGAAATTCAAATACTCTGCGACACGCACGGTAACGGTATCTATCTCGGAGAAAGAGAGTGTTCCATCCAGCGCCGCCACCAGAAGGTAATCGAAGAGTCGCCATCGGCGATGATGACACCCGACCTTCGTGAAAAGATGGGCGCCGCCGCCGTGAACATTGCGAAACAAACCGGTTATGTTGGCGCGGGTACGGTCGAGTTCATGGTCGATGACCGCGACAACTCGTTCTATTTCCTCGAGGTGAATACGCGTCTTCAGGTTGAACACCCGGTCACAGAGCTTATCACCGGCGTCGATCTCGTCAAGGAACAGATCGCTATCGCCGAGGGTGAGACACTGCGGTATCGGCAGGAGGATATCAAGCTCAATGGTCACGCTATCGAGTGCCGCGTCTGCGCCGAAGACCCCGAGCAGGATTTCATGCCATCGACCGGCAAACTCAAAAATTACCGTATCCCCGCCGGTCCGGGAGTGCGCGTTGATTCGGGCGTGGTGATTTTCTCCGAGGTCCCCATCTACTATGACCCGCTGATTGCCAAGTTGATAGTGTGGGGCAAGGATCGCCAGGAAGCTATCAATCGCACCAAACGCGCTCTCGAAGAGTACCGTGTGTCGGGTGTTAAGACCACCATCGGATTTTGCCGGTCGGTGATGGATAACGGCCGCTTTGTCGAGGGAAAGCTTTCGACCCGGTTTCTTCAGGAAGAATACCCTGAGCATTCATACGGTGTGGTCGATGACAATCTGAAACTTCAGGCCGCGCTGGCGGTGGCGGTTGATAAATTCGTCAAGGAACGCAAGATTACGATAAGTAACGATAAATCGACTGCCACTCAGTCAGGCTGGGTCAGCTACTATCGTCGCGGCGGTCTGCGCGATTTTGGAGGGAGCCGCTGATGCCGCGCTATATGGTACATGTGTCCGGCAAGGAGTTCGATATTGATCTGGAGTATCGCTCCGAGAAGTATTATGCCAGGGTCAACGGCAAGGAGATCGAGATATCCAGTTTTCAGCTCGGCGAAAGCCGCTCGATTCTGATTGTCGATGGTCAATCGCTGGAGATCGATGTCCGCTCGAACGGTTACGACGCCAAAAAGACCGTTTTCTTGAAAGGACGGGACATTCCGGTTGAGATCGAGGATTACAATCTCGCGCGGCTCAGAAAAGCGGCGGGGATGACATCGGGCGGCAAGGTCGAGAAATCTGTAAGAGCGCCCATGCCAGGACTGGTGCTCGATATAAAAGTGAAACCGGGTGACAGGGTTGCCAAAGGCAATGCCCTGCTGATTGTCGAGGCCATGAAAATGGAAAATGTCATCAAAGCGCCCAACGACGGCATTATAAAAGAAGTACGCATTGATAAGGGAAAGTCCGTCGAAAAGGGCGATATCCTGGTGGAGTTCGAATGATGGCGGACGAAAAAAGAAAAACTACATCGGATATCGATATTCCGGCAATAGTGCGCCCGTCCGATGTCAAGCCGAAGCCGGGGACTCCCGAAGCGGCCGGAGAATATCCTTATACACGTGGCGTATATCCCGACATGTATCGCGGGCGGTTGTGGACGATGCGTCAGTATGCCGGTTTCGGCACCGCCTCGGAAACAAATAAGCGATTCAAATATCTTCTCGAGCAGGGGCAGACCGGGCTTTCGGTGGCGTTCGACCTGGCCACTCAGATTGGCTATGATTCGGATCATCCAATGGCCCGCGGCGAAGTAGGGCGCACCGGGGTGGCGATAGACTCACTCGAGGACATGGAACTGTTGTTCGATGGTATCCCGCTGGACAAAGTATCGACATCGATGACAATCAATTCGACGGCTGTCATTTTACTGGCGCTCTATATTGTGGTTGGCAAGAAGCAGGGGGTACCGCCGGAAAAGTTGATGGGGACGGTTCAGAATGATATTTTGAAGGAATTCATTGCTCGGGGGACCTACATTTTTCCGCCGAAGCCGTCGATGCGCATTATCACCGATATCTTCGCCTATGCCGGCAAACACCTTCCGAAATACAACACTATCTCAATATCGGGTTATCATATCCGTGAAGCGGGCGCGACCGCGGCGCAGGAGGTCGCTTTCACGCTTTCCAACGGCATTGCCTACGTGAAAGCCGCTCTTGACGCGGGCATGGATATCAATGATTTTGCGCCGCGCCTGTCGTTTTTCTTCGCGTCGCACAACAACCTTCTTGAGGAAGTCGCCAAGTTCAGGGTGGCGCGCAAGATATGGGCGGTGCTCATGAAAGAAAAATTCGGCGCCGGCAGTGATAAAGCGATGCTGCTGCGGTTCCACACTCAGACGGGCGGGTCAACACTCACCGCTCAGCAGCCGGAAAACAATATCGTCCGCACGGCTATGCAGGCCCTGGCGGCGGTCCTCGGCGGGACACAGTCGCTTCACACGAACGCCTTCGATGAAGCGCTTGGACTGCCGACCGAGAAGTCGGCTGAGATTGCCCTGCGCACGCAGCAGATAATCGGCTATGAATCCGGCGTTACCGATACGGTGGATCCGCTGGCCGGTTCGTACTATATGGAATACCTGTGCGATGAACTCGATAAACGGATCAGCGCGACCATGGATGAGATAGAGAAGATGGGCGGCGCGGTAAGTTGCGTGGATTCGGGGTATTTTCGTGATGAAATAGCCCGCTCGGCTTATGCTTACCAGAAGGCTGTCGAAAAAAAGGAAATCACGGTGGTCGGCGTCAACAAGTTCAAATCACAGAATGCCGAGATACCGCACGTTCTGAAAGTTGATCCGACGCTGGAAAAACAGCAGGTAAAGCGGCTGAATAACTTGAAAGAAAAACGAAATAACGATATAGTTAAAAAGCGTCTGGCGGCTCTTGGTGAAGTCGCTCGATCGGATGGCAACGTGGTTTATCCGGTCATAGACGCTGTCGAGAACTATGCAACCGTGGGTGAAATTTCAGATGTATTCAGAGAGGTCTGGGGTGAATATCATGAAAAGAAGTTATAGCGCGATCATTTTATTGCTGACTGTGTCGATTGGTATTTTCGTCGTCAACTGTTCGAAAGATGCTGAGACGCCGCAGGATGTGGGAGAGTTTGAAACAGATACAACAACGCAGACATACGCGATCAAAGATCCGGTAACTGTCACGGATACGATTTCATACGTGCTCAACGAAGCCATGACGCGTCTGCGCTATAAAGACAAGAGCGGTCTGTATGACAACGAGTTCGAATACTACAGGGCGCAGAACGATTTCGACCAGTATCTCAACACTCGCCAGATGGAATTCGCCCAGGCTGATACCCTGACCTTCCTCGAGGTAATCGAGGCGAAACTTCATGAGCATGATTCGGCCACGGTCGATCTGTACATTCATTATGAGGGACCGCTGGGAGACCACCACCAGGACCGTGACACTATCGTTGTTTATTATCACGACGGTCGCTGGCTGAAACCCACGATGTCAAAGATAGAGGAACAGCTCAAGTGGGAAAAGACCAAGGGCGGCAAATAGCCGGACTTATCGCTGATGAGTAAACCGTTGATTTCACACATAGGGATAGCGGTCTCGGATTTGGAGGCCGCCGCGAGGAATTTCGGGCTTATTACGGGGCAGAAGGCGCCTGATGTTCACGAGGTTGCGGATCAGAAAGTCAAAGTCGCCATATTCGCCTCGGCTGGGGTTGAGGGTGGCCGCATTGAATTGGTGGCGCCGTCATCGCCCGATAGCCCGGTCGCGAAATTCATAGAAAAACGCGGGGAAGGGCTCCACCATATCTGCATCTTCGTTGATGATATCCACGCTACGTTGTCCGAACTCAGGGCGGAAGGAGTCAGGCTCATCGACGAAAAGCCGCGACGCGGCGCCGAAGGCAATCTCATTGCCTTTGTACATCCGTCGTCAATGAACGGGGTTCTTATAGAGCTGGAAGAAAAGCCTAAGTAAGGGCGCCGGTTGTATTGGGCTGCCCGCAGCGCCGGCAGGTCTGATGGTCGTTGTGATTCAACCGCCCGCACTCGCAACGCCAGAAATTGGCTTCATCGGAAAAGTTTATCTTCTGAGCCCGCCTCCTGCGCAGGATCATAATCATCACCACCAGCATAACCATCATCACGCCGATAGCCAGCCATTCACTTGAGTTTTCCTGTGCGAAAAACTCTGATTCCGAATCGCCCGAATAGCTGAATTCTTCCTGCATCAGACGGATCTGATCCATCACCTGCGGCGGCGCGTTTACAGCCGCCTTGCCCCACAAGGAGAAGAGAATCTGGTGACCGTCGGGATGACGGTACATCACCCCCTTGAGCCGGTGAATCAGTTCAATACCGCGTTCTTCGTCAAACGACGTAAAATCGAGCGCGAACCAGACCCGCTTGCGTTCGAGAACGCCGGTATTGGTCAAAAGCTGCGCCTGCGGAAGGGTCAGGATGACCTCATTGATAACCTTTTCGACCGATAACTTGAGCTCTTCCTCGTTGGTGATAGTCTCGCTTTCGTCGATGGTCGATTTGAAGATGAGTAGTTCCGCCGAGAGATCGTCATTGACTATCTGGTAAGGGTATTCATCCCCTTCGCTGCTGACAAACCAGCTTTCGGGGACCGCCGTCTGGGCTTCACCGCCAAACTCTACGAAGGTGTTGGCGGTGACGCTCACGGACAGAACAAGGCTGAGTGCTGAGATTAAGCGGAATTTGGTCATAATAAGATTATCGGCCGAATCTGGGTCAATCGTAATAATTATTATCCGGCCCTGCGGGTCATGACTTTTTCTTTTTGTGGCCCGCTATAAAAGAGACTCCCAGGGCGACCAGGGCTATGGGAAGAATGTAATCCTCGATACGGATATAGATAATCCCCAGGTTGTCCAGAAACATCAGGACGCCCAGCAAAAGAAGCAGGATACCGAGAAACATGACTTTGAATCCTCCGCGGTTAAAGGTGCTGACGTAATAGTGCGCCGAAAGGATGGTCCGGCGCAAGTTTTTTGTTTAGTCCGACCGCGGCAACGCTTTCAGTTTTCTAACGATGATTCGCGCGATCTCTTCCAGCATAATCCGGTCATCATCGGTAAAGAAAGCGGGCCGGTTGGAATCGATATCGATTTCCCCCAGGCAGGTGTCACCATCCATAAGAGGGACCACAATCTCGGACCTGGTGGTAATGGAACAGGCCAGAAAGCGCGGGTCGGCGTTGACGTCATCGACGACAACGGACTGTTTCGATGAAGCCGCCGCGCCGCAGATGCCGCTGTTGAGTTCTATTTTAGTATGCGGGGTTTCCGGGCCGACATACGGGCCGACTTCGAGGATACCGCCGCGCATCATGTAAAAACCGGTCCAATCAAAGCCTTCGGAAAAGGCGTCAATCAACACTACCGCCACAGTCAGCACTTCCGTTTCGTTCTTTTTATCCGCGATGGCGGCCTTAACATTGGATATCAGTCGCTGCCGTTTGTCATCCATCATAGTCTCTCCCTAATAGCCTTGAGGTTCTCCATTGGGACTTCCGGCGGAATCGAACAACCCGGGCCGATTATGAGCCGGGCCGGATCGAAGTCAGTCTTCATCCGGTCAATCTTGCCGCGCATCTCGTCGGGGGTTCCGTGAAGCAGCCAGCCGTTGTGGTCAACCCCGCCCACTATGGCTTTCCCGGGTATATAACCGATACCTTTGTCTATGGGCAGGTTGGTCGGGTCGTCGCTGTCCCAGTTGTACATCGCGCAGGGATAGTCCAGGTTGACCAGTTCCTTTAGAAAATTATTCGATGAACAGACATGGAAGAGATTGAGGGCATCGGACCCGGCGGCGTTGATTACCCGGAGATCGAAAGGTACGCCGAATTTTTCATACTCATCCCAGCTTATCAGGTTGCTGGAGCCCCACTGGGTGGTGGCATAGAAAAGTCCATCGGCGCCGGCGTTTCTGAGTTCCACCGCGAAGGCTTCGAATGTCTGGGTGATGGCCTCGATGGCCGGAAGCACCTTGTCGGGATGTTCGTGAATGTGCCCGGCCAGGAGCTGGTCGTCTTCGACCATCCTGCCGGCGATAGCCAGCGGCGTAAAAACCGTCATTAATATGGGCAAATCTTTAGGCGATTTCTTACGAATCACGGAAACGACCTTCAGGTGCTCGTCGAGGGCGGGCGTCGAAAGTTTCAATGGTTCGATATCCCGCCAATCCTCCAGTCTTTTGACCGGAAAGTTCTCTTTTTTGTGCTTGGCGAATTCATCGTGGGAGTACTTCTGCCTGAATCCCCAGCCTTCGATGTGGTAGTCCGCCCGGGGGTTTATCTTCATGAAGTCCCAATCGAATTTTTTCTGGAAGTCGAGCATAGCCTCGGCCGTGCCCCGGGCATTATGTTCCTTGTGAAAAAAATGTCTCCAGAACGAGGCAGCGAAGCGGTCCGGCTTTTCTCCGGCGAATATTAAATCGAGTCTTTCCCTGTGGGAGAGTTTGTCCATCGCTTAGGGTTTCCGTGATTCGTTCGAGGTTTTATTCATCTATTGCACAAACAATAGGTGAAGCTCCACAGTTCATGGCCAATATGTTCCAATCAGCAACGGATGACAAGCAAAAATACCTTTCCGAAAGTATGGGGAGGATCCCTGTTTAATCTATGAGCAATATAGCTTTAGCTCGTTCAGCGCGGCGATGGTTTGCCGACAAATATACTGTTGTTACTCGCTAAAAAACCGCAACTTGCAGGAGGCTCAATGCCGGCCAGAATCTTGGTGATAGACGACGAAGATTCGATGTGTAACTTCATGGAGATAATGCTGGCCAAGGAAGGTTACTCTGTCGACACCGCGCACTCCGGCATCGAAGGTGTCAATCTCATAAAAGAAAACAACTACGACCTCGTCATAGCCGATTTGAACATGCCTGAAATGAGCGGCATCGAGGTGCTCAAGGAAGTCCGTTCGATGAATATCGAACAGGACCTGATTATGATGACAGCCTATGCGTCGGTGGACACGGCTATCGAAGCCATGAAGCACGGCGCTGTCGACTATATCACCAAGCCTTTTAAGGTGGATGAAATAAAGCTCGTTATAGAAAAATCTATCAGCCGCAAGCGTCTCATAAAAGAAAACGTTACCCTCAAAAAGCAACTTCAGGGCGATAACTCCTTCGACAACTTCATCGGCAACTCCGAGGTTGTCGCAAAGATGAAAAAGATCGCCCAGCGAGTAGCCACCTCGGATTCCACTGTCCTTATTCGCGGCGAGTCGGGCACCGGCAAGGACCTTATCGCCAAAGCTATCCATCACCACTCTCCTCGTTGTGGCGGTCCCTTCGTGACCATCAACTGCGCCGCCCTGCCGGAGAGCCTTCTGGAGTCGGAACTGTTCGGACACAGGAAGGGTTCGTTTACCGGCGCCATCAAAGATAAAGACGGACTTTTTAAAGTGGCCGATGGCGGCACGTTCTTCCTTGATGAGGTAGGCAACACTTCGGTGGCAATCCAGGTCAAGCTGTTGAGAGTTTTGGAAGAGAAAAAGATTATCCCGGTGGGCGATACCAAACCGATTGATGTCGATGTGCGTTTGATAGCCGCCACCAATTCCGATCTGGAAAACGATGTCAAGATGGGACGTTTCCGCGCCGATTTGTTTTACCGTCTCAACGTGATCCCGATTTATATCCCGCCGCTGAGGGAGCGCAAGGAAGATGTCTCCATTCTGGTAAAACACTTTATCGAGAAATATTGTCACAAAGTCAATATGCCGGCCAAGATAATATCGTCGGAGGCAATGGCTCTGCTGATCAATTTCCACTGGCCGGGTAACGTCAGGGAACTCGAAAATACCATCGAGCGCGCCGTTCTTCTTAATCGCACCGATATAATCGAGGTTTCGGATCTGCCGGAGAGACTCTCCAAAGTCGAGAGTATTGCCGCGGTCAGCGATGCTCAGCCGGCCAACCCGACCCTGGAATCGATCGAAAAGGCGTATATCCATTATGTTATGAGTCGAACCGGCGGCAAGAAGACGCAGGCCGCCAAAATTCTTGGAATTGACACCTCGACCCTGTATCGAAAACTGGAACGTTATGATTTGAAAGAGAGTCCGGGCCAGAAAAATTCACCGGATGACGATTCTTCGGATTAGTGTTCATCATTTAAACAACTCGTCGGAACGGAAATTGCCCTTATTGAACGATTGGAAGACGGGAAAAGAGAAATTAGAGAGAGGGATATATGTTCAGACGACATCGCGACAATAGGGGCTTCACCTTGATCGAGTTGATGATCGTTGTGGTCATTATAGGTATTCTGGCCGCCATGGCCATACCGCGCTTTATGAAAGCCACCACGAAGACAAAGCAGTCGGAGGCGAGGCTGATTCTCAAGCAGATATATGTCAACCAGCAGGCGTACAAGCAGCAAACGGGTTCGTATTACATTACAGCCGCGACAGCGTCAAACGGAAATCCTGATGCTTTCGCGGAGATTTGGGTTCAGGTGATGACACCGGCTAAATACAGCTATACCATAAATGCTACGGCCAACACGTTCACCGCCACCGCCACCGGGAATATAGATGACGATGCCGCTGAAGATATCTGGACCATCAACGACGGCGGTACTATGGTGAACACCTCTAATGATGCTGTGCTATAGTAAATTTGCCTGATCAACGAAGATTGCCGAGGCCCCTTTCAAGGGGCCTTTTTCGTTTGCCGGTGTGGCGTTTTGCGGCAGTTTTGGCATTTTGCGTCATAATCCCCCGGGTGTTTCTGATGAAAAGTGATGCATTTCAATTACTCCATATCTTGTAGACTCGGATCGGACAGGATCGTCACCGAGCCTCTTCGGCAGCCGCATTCCTGTCTGGCAATAGTAATACTAAGTTATTAAGTCGTGTAAATTATGGCTGGAGCCCGCCAGCGACGTAACCGGGTAATACGCTCGTTGAAGAACTGTTAAAGCCCCGCCAAGCGGGGCTTTTTTTAGCCTTCTCTTTCGCACCTAATGTAGAGGCGGTTCGATGGTGGTCGAGAACACCTCTGGCACTATTGCGTTTTGCCACACTCGTGGCATTTTGCGCCAAGCACTTTGCCAAGCGGCTCGCCAAGATTGTGGGGATGTCTCCACACTCCAAAAGATCGTCGATATGGTCATTGGACGGCAGCAACTTACGACACCCGGAGCATGTTCAAAAAAAGTCAGGACAAAGGCATAGGGTTTGCCAATATCCTCTGTGGAAACACAAACCATTTAACTGGAACACAAGCAAACCTGTAGGAGGTTAAAATGTTCTCAAGACTTCACAATCGCAAGGGCTTCACCCTCATCGAGTTGATGATCGTGGTCGTTATCATTGGTATTTTGGCCGCGTTGGCTATTCCGCGCTTCATGCAGGCCACTACCAAGTCGAAGCAGTCTGAAGCCAAGCAGATTCTCAAGCAGATTTACACGATGGAGCGCGCTTTCCGTCAGGAAACCGGCTCGTATTCGTTAAACCTGAACCAGATAGGCGTAGAAATCATGGCTGACGCCCGTTATGCCTATGTCATCACCAGCAACGATCTCACCGCCGAGTTCCTGGCTACGGCCGCGGCTACTGTCGAGGATCTTGATGACGATGCTGCCGTTGATACCTGGACCATTGACCAGGACGGTACGCTTACCAACACCATCAACGACGTGACCACATAAGACTTTCACTCCTGGTTATGTTTATCGAGGCGCCCCGCTCGCGGGGCGCCTTTTTTTTTGTGTTGATAGAGATCTTTGCCGTTACCTTCTGGGCGAGGGTCGGACTGAGGGCTTTGCATAATAAAGGGCCTCCAAAACCACCAGTAACACACCTTCAATATTCTCAAAAACCTCATCGTTCCAAAATCGCAAAACCCTGATCCCTCGTTGCGAGAGGAAAGCCGACCGATTTTGATCACTCTCTATACCAACAGGATCGTTGTGCCGGCCTCCATCGAGCTCTATTGCCAGCCTGGCTTGGTGACAGTAGAAATCGAGCACATAAGGCGACACAACATACTGGCGGCGAAATTTGAAGCCCGCAAGACGTCGATTTCGCACCAGAGACCAGAAGTACCCCTCGGCGGTTGTTTGACTCTTTCTTAAGCAACGCGCGAGGTTCAAAAGCTCGAGGTCGATCTTTCTTTTGCCCTCACCCTTAATCCCTCTCCCAGAGGGAGAGGGAAGGAAATTGGCTTTGATAGTAACCGTGGTTTGTGAGCTCGAGCCATTGCTGCTAAGTGAATCAGAGGCCCTCTCATTTCCCGTTTTCCCTTTGGGAGAGGAAGAAAAGTTGGCTCTGGCGTTGTCTGTGGATTGTGGATTCGAGCCACTGTTCCCGGTTGAATAGGAGGCGGTTTTATCTCCCGTTTTCCCTTTGGGAGGGGAAGAAAAGTTGGCTTTGGCGTTGTCTGCGGATTGTGGATTCGAGCCACTGTTCCCGGTTGAATAGGAGGCGGTTTTATCTCCCGTTTTCCCTTTGGGAGAGGAAGAAAAGTTGGCTCTGGCGCTGTCTGTGGATTGTGGATTCGAACCACTGTTCCCGGTTGAATATGAGGTGGTTTTATCTCCCCCTCTCCCTTTGGGAGAGGGCCGGGGTGAGGGGTCTTTACGACCAGCTACTGGCACGGATTTATTTGACGATGGAGCCACTGTTCCCTCCTCCGCGGTCTCATAGGCAACTTGCTTAAATTATCCGTGTTTGGCCGCTTTGTCAACAGTACAGGACAGGTTGTGACAGTCCAATAGACGCCTAATAAGCGTTAGAGCAGTCAATTCGACAACGAAACATTGTACTAAAGATTTGTCTGCCAACTTCCCGATATACTTAGAGGATGGCCCCCATGGGCTCCAGTCGCTGCTTAAAGCACCATAATGCCACAAAGGACATATTAAAATTGTTGATTCGAACATCCATCAAACACTATTATTGGGCTATGTTGAGGGTAATTTTCCTGCTGACATTAATCGTTCCCGCAAGCGCCGCAGCCCAGGATAGCGGTCAGGCCGCGCCGGAATCATTCGGAATTGCTCATCTGACGGAATACCTCGGCATGAAGCCCGATGATATCAGTTTTCGTTCGGACTATACCGACCCCGACTCGTTCAGAATGGCCGTCGTGGCTAACCTGATGACTTCGCCGCTCCAGATGGTCGAGTTCTCCACGAACCTGAAAAACGGCCACCTCAACGGTCAGCCGGAGATTTTGGCCCGGTATCTTTTCAAACAAGCCGCTACTGAAAGACAACCATACCGCGACGATGCTTACCGGGCCAGCGCCGAAGAGCTTCAGGGGACTTACAATCTCTACTATAATGATATAACCTTCAACCAGGTCTTGACCCGGTCGGCCGGATATCTCGATGTAATCTTTCCCAGATCGACCGAGAAATCACTGGCGCTCTTAACCCGCGACCAGCGAAAGTTCCTCAGAAACGAATTCAAGCAGATTCTTATGGAGCGAGATGACGACGAAGGCCTGTCAGTGGAGACCCTGGACTCGCTGGATAAAATAGAAGAAGCTTACTGCGACCAGTTTGTCCAGTTCGGATATAAATTCAACAAAGACCCTGTTCTCGACGCCGGCATTAATTGCCTTCGGGAGCTGCTTCTGGAAATCAACAACCTTCGCGCCCGGCTCAAGACCGGGGCGGTTTCGGCCGGACAAATCATGGAAGGAACCGGGTATCTGCCGGACAACGCCGACCGCGACGCCTACCTCGGGCTGCAAACCGGATGGAGAGTCGGCGGCACCGGCAACGATTACTATAAAGGCGACTACCGATTCATATTTGATTTCGGCGGCGATGACGTCTATGACCTCTCCTATGACCCGGCCAACCCGCATGGGGTTATCATTATCGACCTCTCCGGTGACGATTGCTACCGTTCCCAATCCGACTTCACCCTCGGCTCAGGGTGTTTTTCGGTCGGGCTGCTTTTGGATTTTGCCGGCGATGACCGCTATGACAGCCGCTCTTTCGCTTTGGGCTCCGGTTATTTCGGTCTGGGAATTCTCTACGATGCCGAGGGGAATGATCGCTATGATGGCGATCAGCACGTTCAGGGGGCGGGTTCTTTCGGGATAGGCCTGCTCATCGATGAAGGCGGCCGCGATATCTACAATAGCGCCATCTATTCCCAGGGCTTCGGTTTCGTTGAGGGCATCGGCGTCGTGTACGACCTCACCGGTTCCGATTCCTATTACGCGGGCGGCAAGTATACCGATGTGCTTCGCTACGACAATCATTACCTGTCGCTCTCGCAGGGATTCGGCTACGGCCTCCGGCCCTGGATGTCCGGCGGGATTGGCGCCATGATTGATCTCGAAGGTCACGACAATTATTACTCCGATATTTTCGCCCAGGCGGCCAGCTACTGGTGGTCGATGGGCTTGATATATGATTCCAGCGGCAACGACTCCTACCAGTGCTATCAGTATGGCCAGGGAGCCGCCACACACATGACTTTGGGGCTGCTGGTCGATGATTACGGTGATGATGTTTATTTCGGCAAGGGGCTGATGCAGGGCTGCGGTCATGACTACTCCTGCGGCATGATACTCGACCGTCACGGCAATGACACCTACACCGCCTACGATCTTTCCCAGGGAGCGGGATCGGCCAATGGTGTCGGAGTCCTTGTTGATAATGAAGGTGACGACCGCTATTTGGTCAGGGAAAATAGAAATACTCAGGGCTACGGCAATCCACGGCGCGATTTCGGGTCAATCGGCATGTTTATAGACCTGGGTGGCACCGACCAGTATCAGGGTAATGGTGGTGATAACTGTTACTGGCAAACCGACTCCAAATGGGGCGGTGGTATGGATATCGAACTTTATCCACCGGCAAGCGCAGAAGGAAATAAGTGAGCTTCACTTCTAAAAATGTGATTTTAATCCTTCTTCTAGGGTTCTTCATTGTTGGTGGAGGGGTTGAGCAGGTGAATGCCCAGCAGGGGCTGAAGAAGAAGGTGGATGAGCTTTTCGTAAAAGCGTCATCGGGTGAAGTAATGTTTCGGGATATGGTCGAACCGGCAAAGGATTCGATTGCCGCAATGGGCGCCGACGCGGTGCCGTTTCTGGTCGAGAAGTTCACGACCAAGTCGGCGCGGGAGCGAACGACAATTATCGAGATTCTCAAGAAAATCGGTTCACCGGCAGTTCCGTATCTCATAAGGTCATTGAAAAATCCCGATTATCTCATTGTCCAGCGTGTCTGCGCGGCTCTCGGTGATATCCGCGACAGCTCCGCCGTCGAGCCGCTCATGCAAGTTACATCTCACAAAGAGTGGCAGGTGCGCGAGCAGGCGCTGGGCGCGCTCGGTAATATTGCCTCTTCCGGAGCCGCGGACCCAATAGTCTTTTCGCTCGAAGACTCGATTGGCCTCGTCAGAAAGGCCGCTGTGGTGGCAGCCGGTAAGACGGGGCTAAGCGAGGCGATTCGGCCGCTTGTTCATATGCTCGGCGATGATTTCTATGGCGCCCGGTTGTCGGCCGCCGATGCCCTCCTGAGGCTGGATACCACCCTGGTTGTCGAGGTTCTCGCCGATTCAATGATTTCCCCGAACAGTTTCGTAGGTAATCTTGGGTGTTATGTCTTGGGGCAGATCGGCTCGGATGACGCCATTGAGGTTCTCATGCGCCAGACACGCTCGGAGGACCCGTCAAGGCGCGCCCACGCGGCAGTGGCAATCATCAAGGCTGACCCCGATGATAACTGCGGCTATCGCGGCCGGATCCTCGAAAATGAGACCGATCGGCTGACCCTGTTGAAAATAAAGTCCGCTATTTAAGTACACACTAAATGGGCGATAACAGCCTGCACAAGAAACTCGACCGTTTTGCATCGGCCATAAAAACTCCGTCTTCAGCTGACACGGAGCCCAAAATTCCTGATCGTTATTATCGGCTCTGTCGGGCTGTCGGCGGTGAGATGGTTGTCGGGCAGGCCGGAGCGTACTGCCTGTCAACGACTACCTATCCTCTCGACTACATCCACGGCAATTTCGTGTTGTCGGATTTCCCGTTGCGTGAACCCCTGCCGCTGTCTGCCTTCACGGCTCTGGAACAACAGGGGGAAGTGGATATCTCGAAGACGCTGTTTCTGGATACGGAGACAACCGGCCTGGGCGGCGCCGGGGCGGTCGCCTTCCTGGTCGGCTGCGGGTCGGTGGTCAAGGACGGTTTCGAGGTGCGTCAGTATCTGCTTCCTGATTACTCCGATGAAGCCGCCATGCTCGAAGATCTGCTTGTGGAATTCGGCCCTGACACTACGATCGTTACTTACAACGGCGCCGCCTTCGATGTACCCCTGATTCGCGACAGGATGATAATCAATCGTGTCGCCAGACAGGTTGAACATGAGCACCACATAGACCTGCTTCACTGCGCGAGGAGACTTTTCAAGCGCCGCCTTCAGGACTGCCGTCTGGTCAATGTGGAGAGTCAGGTGTTCGGTTTCGAGAGAGTCGATGATATACCGGGCTACCTGATTCCATCGATTTATTTCGAATGGCTGGGGGGGGAAAACCTCGATATGATGCCGCTGGTACTCCAGCACAACCGTCTCGATATTGTTTCGCTCTTTTATCTTCTCGGTCATGTCGGGCGAATACATTTGGAGAGGGGAGAAGTGCTGGATTCCGTTGATGATCTTCACAGCCTCTCCAGAGTATATGCCCGTCGGGGGCAGCCCGAATTGGTCAGTGAAGTATTCGAGCGTCTTGCCGACCGGGGTGGACCTGCTCTGGCGGATGATATCGTTTTGTTTCACTCGCTTAATTTCAAGCGCAGCCGCGATTATTTGAACGCTGTCCCGATGTGGCAGGCGTTGAGCGAGTCCTCCTCGAGAGAGGCCTACTGGGCCAATATCGAGTTGGCCAAATATTACGAACATTTTGAGCAGAAGCCGGAACTGGCTTACCGATATACCAGGCGGGCGCAGAAGATTTGCCCCTACACAGGCTCCCGGCAGATTCAGTTGACAAAGCGACTTACACGGCTGGCCGCCAAGCTCAAAAAGTAGCCGCCAAAACACCGCTCATTAGCGCTTAATTTACAGCCGCATTTTCCGATAATACCCTTAACGAGGTAATAATGAACCAAGAGATTTACACCCGGATTATTGAAGACCACAAGGAATTATCCTCGCTGCCTCAGACTCTGTCGGAGGTACTAAGAGTCACCAAAGATGACGGCGCGTCGGCCCAGGATTTGGCCGAGGTGCTCATGCGCGATCCGGCCCTGACGGCCAAGCTGCTGCGGGTCGTGAACTCGCCGTTTTACGGCATGTCTCGCGAGATTACGACTCTCACTCAGGCGGTAGTAACGCTGGGGACAAGAGCCGTTTCGGCCCTGGCCCTGTCTACTTCGGTATATGATGTAACCGGTAAGTGGCAGTCAAGTATCGACCGGATAAGGTTCTGGCGGCACTCGCTCGAAGTGGCTATTGCGTCGCGCCTGATTGCCGAAGCGGTACGTTATCCGAGCCCCGAAGAAGCTTTCGTTTCCGGCCTGCTTCACGATCTGGGCCTGCTGGTGCTCGAGAAGTCTTTCGGGGATAAGTTCGCCTCCGTGTGGCGGCAGGCTTCCAGCGGCGAGGAGCTTCTGGCTATGGAAGAAAACTCCTGGGGGACAAATCACGCCCGCATAGGTCAGTTTCTTCTGGAGCAGTGGAAAATACCGGCTTCAATCTGCGAAGCCGTGGGCAAACACCACAACCAGTTCCCCCCGGATGTAAATGAACCCGAGTATCGTCTGCCTCAAATCGTTGTGCTCGCCAATAAAATCTCGCGTTTCAAGGTCTCCAGGACAAGCCAGCAACTCCCCCACGAACTAGACCATATCGATATCCTGCGCAAGAATCTCAATCTACCGGCCGACCGTCTGCGTCCCATCGAGGAACAACTTTTCAGCCATACTGTCGAGCAGGCTCAATTTCTCGAAATTGATATCGGTTCGCCCGAAGACATTCTGACCGAGGCCAACCGGATGCTTTACCAGCATTACCACACGGTCGAGACATTGCTCAAAGAAAACACGCAGATGCAAAAGGATATGGCCCAGACGAATCTCGAAAAAGCGGCCCTCGAGTCTCTGAAAACCATCACCGCCACGTTCAATCACTATATCAACAACGCCGCGGCCACCATCCTCGGAAGAGCGCAGCTTCTGGAACTCGGCGTCAAACGCGGTGAGATTATCGACAACAAAAATCGCACTCCGCTGGCTATCGACGTAATTATCAACGGCGTAAATACCATCCAGCTTGTGCTCGAAGAGTTGCGCAACCTCACCAGCTTTGATACGGCCGTCTATCACGACGATACCCGTATTATAGACATCGAGAACAAAATCAAGCAGCAGCTTCAGAGTCTTCAGAAAACAGCCCAGGCACAATCCGCAAGCTGATCAGCGAGTTTCCCTTGAATTTGGTCAGGTAGTAACCGGTGCGGAATCGCGCCGGTAGTTGTGTCTGTTAATGAGAATCCGCGATGACGATGGCGGTGTAATCGCCGGTAATATCGAGTTTATTGGAGCCTTTGCCGAACTTGAGCTCCACCGAGGTTGTCCCGCCATCCCTTCGCGTGTTAGCATAACGGGGGACCTCAACGACGCCGCCCTCGATTGAGGCCGTTACCAGCACATCGGCCTCCTGTGAAAAAGTCAACTCGACCCTGCCCAGTTGGGTTTTGATCGATGACGGACCGCGCAACCGCTCTTCGGCCAGAAGCTCGATCTTTCCGTTCTCCGACGTGAAATCTATGGGGCCGGACAAATCGGAACACCTGATCAGACCATACTGACTGAAGACGCGTGAGGCTCCCCTGATGTCGTGCAGATCGAGCGGTGAACTCGAGGCGCGGATATCGACGGAGCCCTCTACATCCGTAACGTTGAGGGGTTTGAAGGAATTTTCCACGACTACATCGCCGACAACATCCGATATAGTCACCAAGCCGTTGCTGTTGTTCACGTCGACTTTGCCTTCATGGTCGGTCACCATCACTTTACCCGAATTGCGGATAACCATTGGTCCGGTATTCTCCGTGGCTTCAACTTCGGCATATGAATTATCGATGTCGAACTTCCCGCGGCATCCGTAGACCATAATCGGCCCCTGGGAATTGACTATGGTGATATCGGATTCGCAATCCGCCACCGTGACTTTGCCGTATGAGTTAACCACATCGATACGCCCGGCCGAGTTCTCCAGACTCACGTCACAGTAATCGGTACTCATCTTGACGCCACCTTCCACCCGTACCAGGTCAATCTTTCCGAACGAGTTTTCGCAGACGAGACTGTTGGCATAAGGCACCCTGATATTCAGAGCGCTCCGGACGATCTTTCTTTTGGGGTCGCTGAGACTGGGGAAGTGCGATGTCAGGTATACGCCTTCCTTGTTGGAGAACAGTTTGACTTCGATTTCGTCGGTGAAAGCCCTGGCCGTTTTTTCATCTTCGGCCACGATCTCGACATCGAAATTTACCGCCACCATCGGTCTGTCCCAGCCGGTCACACGCAGTTCGCCGGTCTCGCTGTTGATAAAGATTGGTGTCGATTTTGATGTCACCTTGAGGCTGTCGGCAAACTCTTTGGTAGCGCCCGCCCCACCCGATTCGAGCGGAAACCACCTGTCCTTTGGCCCAATCACGATATTCGGTGGAGCCGGCGGAACCGGCGGAGCCGGCAATTCGGAAATCTCCGGCAGTTCGTGTATGTATATACCCGTCGAGTCAATGCTGAGTATCGCCATTTTGGCCAGCTCCATACTCAGCTTTGTGATTTCTTCAAGGGCTTTTTGCTGTTCAAAGCTGAGTTCGGTTCGCGCCTCGGAATCTTCGGCGCGAAGCTCAGCGAGCTCCCTGGTCAGCGCTTCATATTCCTTGGCTGTCTCCGCTATGATTTCTTTTGCCTGCTCAAGCTCTTCGCGGTGGGCGTCGATGTACTCCTGAATCAGCTCTAACGAGATTTCTTCGTCTTGCACCCTGTCGATGATATCTTCCACTAGCTCCTCATTGAGCATTTCGAGCTCATGCTGAAGTCCTCTCGACAGCCTGTAAAGCTTGCGATCCTTGGCAACCTCCTGCAAATCCGATTCATCTTCGGCAAAAGTCTCTATCATATCCGTGATATCATCGGAGAGCATTTCCATGTCTTCGGAGTATTTCCCCTCGCTGATCTTGAATATCAGCTTCTGAAGCATCATCTGGTACTTTTTGGCATAAAGGCTGGAGTATTCGGAGAAGTAGGTCTGGTAATCGTAGGCGGTTTGTTCCAGACGGGCTATCAGGTCCTGATAGTCTTCGGCTGCCATCAGATTAGCCCGGGACATGTCAATGAAGATCCTTGGCTGCCGGTCCTCATCGGTGGGAGGCAGGATTACCTGACTGGTTGCGCCCTGCGCAAAAAGCAGGGTAACCATCAAAAAGCCGAATATGCCAAACAAGCGTTTGCTCATCTTCACTCACCGTCCAAAACAGTCTGTCGACCGTGTATTTTGTCGCTCTTCAGTGCGAGGTTTCGACACCGAGACAGTCGCGAGGCGACGATTTCGATAAATCACTGGCGCAATTAAGCTTTCGCCAATTAACGTAACAATTTTCCAAAAAATCAACATATACTTTTCAGGCAGCGGGATTCATTGGTTTTACAGCAGCCTGACTCCTGGTTTTTAATACGTTTTTTGCGGCTTTTAGTTTCGGTTTCGGCCTTTTCAGGGCCTCGACTAGATCAAATCGATGTTCTCGCGAATAGGTTATCGCGTTGTCAATCAATCGCTTAATTCGAGACGCAGGGGAATTCCAGATGAACCAAAAAATACGAAATTGGTTGTGTTTTTTCGGTGAAGTTATTACTGCGGGAAAAACAGAGCCCCGATGTCAATCAAGGAGTGAGCTATGACACACGGCCAGATTGAAGCGGTGCGGATGTAAAGCAGGGCAAACAAAAGCCCGTAAATGCTGATGGCGATAAAACCCGGCCAGCCCTGATAGGAATGGCAGGCGCCGAAAAGAAGCGATGATACTATGGCAGGGATAACCCAGTTTTGCAGGTTGAACACCATGCGCAAACGGGTCATGAGGTAGCCGCGGAAGGCGGTCTCTTCGCAGAAGCCGGCTGTAAACGATACCGCCACCCATATAATTCGCCCAAAGGTGTCCTCCGGGATGAGCAGTCCGATCTCGCCGGGCATGGGCATCCCCATCTGGGCCAACAGCCATTCCACTCCGGCGATTATTGCGAACGACGCGGGCAGGAACGCCCCCGCCCACGCGAAATCGATCCCCCGAATCTTCTTTAGGCCGATTCCTTTGAGGTCGGTTTTCTCGCGGTAGGTAGCTATCCAGAGCATAAAGAAAATGCACCACTGGAATATTATCGTGGCTACCAGGACAATGATTCTGAGCCCTTCGTTAAGCTGCTTGAGCAGCGCCGTGGGGTCTTCTTCGAAACCCCAGGTCATCAGGGGATAGCCGACTACGAGGAACAAAAGCGACAGCCAGGTCATGGTAGAGATCCGGAAACCGTCATTGCCGAACCGCTCTTTGAACCTTTGATTATCGTCGGGCTGGGGTATTGATGGTTCGTAAATTTCTATGCGCTCGAACTGGTCTTGGTGCACCGACACTTTCCCTTCGCTTTTGTCTCAGCGGTTAATATACATTGTCGGCCCCAATATTGCTCCCTTAAAAATTTCTCCATCTTTTGCCGTCCCTTACGCCGGGCACCGTTGGCATTATGTGAATCACGTGATAATCCCTCCACTGTCTCTAACGAACTGTAAGTGAAGCACTTGTGGTCGACAAACGCCGCTTGCGCGGTTATCGTGGCAAAAAAGAAAGGACAATTGTTTGCCGAGAGTAATTTATCAGGATTGGATAGTCCAACTGGGCTATGACCCGCAAAGAGGGCCGGCGTGGTTTCGGGCCGACCGCTCGATGCTGGATAAAGACGACGGTGCAGATGATGACTCCCGCCCGTGTGTCGTAGCCGTCCGGCAGGCGCTCGGCTCGCTGAGCGAAGCCGAGAGAGAGCTTGTGATCCGCGTCGATTTTATGGGGGAGAGTATAGCCGAAATCGCAAGACGGTCCGGCAGGTCGATTTTCAAATTGCGGGGCATGCACCGTCGCACCCTTAGAGCCATCAAAAAGCGCCTGACCCGGTTTGTGGCGCAGCGTTACGATATCAGGCCGACCCCGCATCCATCCTGCCCGATATGCGCTTCCCCTTTTCGCGGCGAGATCGATGCTGTTATCGCCGGGCGGGACAGGGGTCGAAACTGGAGCCCGGTAATTGCCGAGCTGAAATTGCGGTATTCGATTAAGATCGTCAGCCCACAACTTTTAATCGGCCATGAAAAATATCATCGATAGAACTATACAGTAAAGAGGGAGAACTGAAATGAGTGCGAGTAAACCCCCGGTACGCAAGACCAGAGGCGAGCACTGTGTTAACGTTTTTGTGTCACAGGAGCTTAAACAGAGACTCAATGCCTTGGCCGAAAAATACGACCGAACTGTCTCCGATATGGTCCGGGCGGTGCTTCGAGTTGGGATACCTATGATGGAGGGTATGACACAGGCCGAAGAAATAATGGTTCGTGAATACGTGCAGCTTTTTCGTAAGTTACGGCAGGTCAAGTCATTAAAAGATATATAGGCCTGAGCGCCGCGGCAAAAAAATGCTTGAGTCCAAGACCATCTATGCGTATACTCAAGCCAACCTGTTTTACGGTTTATACTTATGTACGAAAAACAACGCACGATTAAACAAGAGATTTCCCTGTCCGGTGTGGGACTTCACACCGGCACTAATTGCCGGATGACTTTCAAGCCGGCGCCGCCCGATACCGGCATAAGGTTCGTCAGGGCCGACCTGCCGGAGCAACCCTGGGTCATTGCCGATATCGATCACGTGGTCGATATCTCCCGCGGCACCACCTTGCAGCATGGAGAAGCGAGGGTTCATACTGTCGAACACGTCCTTGCCGCTTTCGCGGGTCTTCAACTTGATAACATGATTGTCGAACTGGACAGTCACGAACCGCCGGTTGGCGATGGATCGGCCAAGCCGTATGTCGATAAGCTGCTCGAGGCCGGCATTGAGAATCAGGATGCCGACAAGGTGTATCTGGAAATCGACGCCCCGATGGCTTACAGTGAGAAAGACCGCGGGGTCGATCTGGTGGTGGCGCCGTCCGATGACCTCCGCATAACCTTCATGATCGATTACAAAAGCCCGGCTCTCGGGACGCAGTACACTTCGCTGGTCGATCTCGAAAAAGAGTTTGTCGAGGAGTTCGCGCCCGCGCGCACTTTTTGTTTCCTTTCGGAAGTGGAGATGCTCAAAAAAGCCGGCCTGATAAGGGGCGGCGGGCTGGATAACGCCGTAGTTATTTACGACTCCGATCTCGGGCAGATCGAAGTGGACCGTATTCGCAAAGCTCTCAACCTGAAAGAAAAAGCCTTCGTGGGGGAGACCGGGATAATCAACGATGTTCCCCTGCGCTTCTACAACGAACCGGTACGTCACAAGACACTCGACCTGCTCGGCGACCTCATGCTGATTGGCGTTCCCTTCAAAGGCCACGTTCTGGCGGCGAGATCGGGCCACAAGGCCAATGTTGAGCTCGCCAAACGGATGCGCCAGCTCTACCAGAAAAAGAAAATCGCGGGCCGGTTTACGAAAAAGAAAAGCGAAGCTTTTTTCAATATCGAATCGATTCTCGAAATCATGCCCCATCGTTATCCGTTTTTGCTAATCGATCGCGTTCTGGATCTGGAGCCGGATAAGAGTGTGGTAGCGATCAAGAATGTCACCATAAACGAGCCGTTCTTCCAGGGACATTTCCCCGGACATCCGGTTATGCCGGGGGTGTTGATTCTCGAGGCGATGGCTCAGGCGGGCGGGGTGCTGCTTTTGAACGCTATCGAGGATCCTCAAACGAAAGTGGTCTATTTCATGTCAATAGATAACGCCAAATTCCGCAAGCCGGTAACTCCCGGCGATCAACTTCGTTTCGAGCTCGAAATGCACGCCTTCCGACGTAACACGTGCAAAATGTCGGGCAAAGCCTTTGTCGGCGAGGACCTCGTTGCCGGCGCCGATTTCATGGCTATGGTGATGGATCGATGAACAATATACACTCTACCGCAACCGTTTCTCCCGGAGCCGAGCTGGCCGGATCGGTTACAGTCGGCCCGTACACCGTCATAGAAGATGATGTTCAAATTGGCGAGGGGAGTTCTATCGCATCGTCGGCCCTCATTGCTTCCGGCGCCCGTATCGGGCAGAACGTGAAAATATCGCACGGGGCTGTGATTGCCACCGAGCCTCAGGATCTCAAGTTCGGCGGAGAGAAGACCCTGGTGAAAATTGGCGATCGCACGCAGATTCGTGAGTATGTCACTATCAATCGAGGCACGGTCGCTCACGGAGAGACCTCGATTGGCGAAGATTGTCTGCTCATGGCGTATTCTCACGTCGCCCACGATTGTATTGTGGGCAATCACGTTATCATGGCCAACTCCGTGAATCTGGCCGGGCACATTGAAATCGGCGACTGGGCCATTCTCGGCGGAGTTCTTCCTGTGCACCAGTTCGTGAAGATTGGCGCTCACGCCATGGTCGGCGGCGGTTTCAGGGTGCAGCAGGATATCTGCCCCTACGCGTTGGTGGGCGGCTACCCCCTGAAGGTGGTCGGCATAAACGCCATTGGTCTCAAACGGCGTGGCTTCAAGCCCGAAGTAATCAAGGCTATCGACCAGACCTTCAAAATTCTATTCTTCAGCAAACTCAACACCTCGCAGGCTCTGGAGCGAATACGCAGCGAAGTCGAGATCACTTTGGAGGTTCAATCGATACTCGACTTTATCAGCAAGTCCGACCGGGGTATCGTCAAGTAAGACCAAACTTTTCTATATGGACTAAAGTAGTCCCGAAAATCAGGAAATTGAAATATGCTTAGAAAAGAAGATGCTGTTTTAGTTGTTATCGATATTCAGGGCAGGCTGGCCACTCTGATGCAACGGCAGGAGGCGCTATTCGCCAATGTGATCCGGATGATAAAAGGGGCAGGTGTGCTCGGGGTTCCCGTCATATGGACCGAGCAACTTCCCGACAAACTCGGCAGGACCGCCCCCGAAATCACAGCGGCTCTCGAAGGAATCGCTCCTCTGGTAAAAAAGACTTTCAGTTGCTGCGGCGACAGGAACTTTCTGGCGCAACTGAAAACGCTCAAGCGCAAACAGCTTCTGCTCACCGGCATAGAAACGCACATCTGTGTCTATCAGACGGCCATGGATCTGCGCAAGGACGGCTACGAGGTTTATGTCGTGCGCGACGCGGTGTCGTCTCGAATCGAAGATAATTACCAACTCGGCCTCGAGCGGATGAAAGACGCCGGCGCGATTATGACGAGTGTCGAAATGTCGCTTTTTGAGATGCTCACTGTGGCCGAAGGGGACTTGTTCAAACAGATAATCCAGATCGTGAAATGAGCGCGCGCGGCGAATGACTTTAGATAATCCTTTATTACGAGGCTCCGGCGCATTATTTTCAGGGTCAGGAAGACTTACGGAATTCTCCGCATACAAGAGGTTTGTATAGATGCCCAAAATCAAAACAGCGGTAGTCGGGGTTGGAGCACTCGGACGCCATCACCTCAGATGGCTCTCGCAACTGGAACAATCCGATCTTGTCGGTCTGTATGACACCGATACCGATAAGGCCGCCAGGTATGCCGAGGAGTACAAAGTCGAGGCTTTTACTTCTCTGGAGAAGCTTGCCGGGCGGGTCGAGGCGGTCTCCATTGTCGTCCCCACCACGCACCATCATGATATCGCCGCCCTGCTGATCGACCGCGGTATCCACTGCCTGATAGAAAAGCCGGTGACTCTTTCGGTCGAGCAGGCCGCCGAATTGGCCGAGGCGGCACGCAGGAAAAATGTCAAAGTTACTGTCGGGCAAATCGAGAGTTTCAATCCGGCCGTGCGAGCGCTGAGCACGTTCGATATCCATCCGGCGTTCATCGAAGCCCACCGTCTGGCAGCCTTCGATCCCCGCGGGACCGATGTCGCGGTTGTGCTGGACCTGATGATTCATGATATCGATCTCGTGCTCTGGTTTATCAAAGCCAACATCGTTGATATCCAGGCCTCGGCGGTCGCGGTTGCCTCTGAAACCGTCGATATCGCCAACGCCCGGCTGACATTTGATAACGGCGCGGTGGCCAACCTGACCGCCTCGCGAATCTCGCTCAACCCTATGCGCAAACTCCGCATCTTCCAGCAGTCGGGTTATTTCTCGCTCGACCTGGCGAAAAAACAGGCTGATGTATATCGAATGGCCCGTCCGAATGAACCAGCCGAGGGCCTCAGGTTGCCGCTCGGCAAATCGGGCAAGGATATCATCTACGTGAAGAAAGAAGATGATGGTCAGGATATGCTCGCGGCCGAGCTTGGGGCTTTCCTGGATGCTGTCGCGGGTAACAGGCCGGTGGTCGTGACGCTGGAACGCGCCACCGAAGCGCTCAGGGTCGCTCTGGAGATTGAAAGGATTGGCAAGGAGTCGCTGGCGCGGATGTTGACCGCGAACCCGACATAAATGGATACCACCGACATATTCTTATCGGCCGGAGATCCCTCCGGCGACAATGCCGCGGCCAGACTGGTTGAAAGCCTCAGGCAGATAAAACCCGAATGTCAAATTTTCGGACTGGGCGGCAATCGCCTTCGCAAACTCGGACAGCATCAACTGGCCAGACCGCAGGACCTGGCCGTCCTTGGGTTCTGGGAGGTCGCCAAACGAGCCCGCTTTTTTACCGGCCTTTTGTCATCGTGCGCTCGTGAGATTGAACAAAAACGTCCGGCCGCGATTATCCTCGTCGATTACCCCGGCTTCAACCTTCGCCTCGCCAAAAAGATTAAACACCTCTCGATCCCGATCATTTATTATATCACCCCACAGGTATGGGCGTGGGGAAGAAAGAGAGTTAAGGACATCCGAAAGCTGGTGGATCTGTCGCTGGTGATTCTCCCCTTCGAAAAACCGTTCTTCGAAAGTCACGACATCAACACCGAGTTCGTCGGTCACTACCTCGTGGAAGACATCCCGAATGAATATATTGCCTCGCCGGTTCCTGATTCCACGCCGCCGTCGCTCGCGCTTCTGCCGGGGTCGCGGCCGCAGGAAATTGAGCGGATGTTCGCGCCCATGCTCGAGGCGGCGCGGATTTTCGGCAAGAAGTATCAAATGAAAGTCGTCGTGGCCGCGATCAAGGACGTTGTCGATTACGAAAGCTATTTGGGTGGCTACGCTGATATGGACGTCACCCTTTCATACGATAATTCGCGGCGGGTCGTGTTCGATAGTACGCTCGTGCTCACGGCGTCCGGTACGGCTACGCTTGAGACAGCCATCATCGGCCGACCAATGGTCGTGATTTACAAGACCGGGTTTCTGACATACCAGATAGCGCGGCGACTGGTGAAGCTCGATAAAATTGCGCTCGTTAATCTGGTGCTCGACCAAAAAGTGGTGCCCGAACTGATACAACGGCAGGCCTCGCCGCGTCGGATTGCCGATGCCCTCGAAAAGCTGTACACCGACTCGGCGTACTATCAGTCGGTTAAAGCCATGTTGAACCACGTGCCGCAACTTCTCGGCGGAGAAGGGGCTTCACAGCGGGCCGCCCGACTGATTGCCGACCGTTATTTGAAGTAGTAGGATGATAATAAAAACATGCTCTGGTTTTACAAGACATTCTCCCGCCTGATATACTGGTCGTGCTATCTTTATGCCAAAGGACGCGCCGATGGAGGCAGTAAGCTGTGGAAAGGACGGCTCGGGATTTTGCCGGGAAACTCGAAAGCGGATGTCTGGCTCCACGCCGCTTCGGTGGGCGAAGTTAAAGTGGCCGGCTATCTTATTGACTACCTCCTGAAGAAAAATGCGGACCTCAGAATACACATCACGACCATGACCCAGACCGGTTATGATACGGCTGTTGAGCTTTACACAAACAAGAACACATCGTTCTCGTTTTTCCCCATCGATACTCCCGCCGCCCTCGAGCGAACCGTTAACAGCCTCAGTCCCGGCATCGTAGTTATTACGGAGACGGAGATCTGGCCGAATTTTATTTGCGAACTGTCAAAACGGGGCATCCCGGTAGTGCTTGTCAACGCCCGTATGACAGAGAAAGCGCTCGGCAAGTACAAGTGGATCCGACCCGTGATGAAAAAGCTCCTGAATAAATATGAACGCTTTTTCTACAAGACCGAAGACGACAGCAAGCGCTACCTTGAACTCGGGGTTGACGCTTCGCGAGGAGAAGTTGTGGGGGATATGAAATTCGATGCGCCCCTTCTGGAAAGGACCGAAAGTATCATAAGCGACGTGCGCTCTCGCGCCGGAGTTCCCGGCGACGCTTTTCTGTTCGTGGCCGGGTCAACCAGGCCGGGTGAGGAAGCCATAATCGCCAACGTGCACAAGGAGCTTTCTTTCGAGCACAAGAATTTGGTTACGATAATCGCGCCCAGGCACATCGAACGCGCCGACGAGATCAAGCAACTTCTCGACAGCAAATGGATTCCTTTTCGAATATATGGCGCCGACCAAAACGGCGCGACCATGATTCTTGTCGACCGTCTGGGACTGCTCAACGAGCTGTATCTGGCGGCCAATCTCGCTTTTGTCGGCGGCACTCTGGTTGACATTGGCGGCCACAATATTCTCGAGCCGGTTTGGGCCGGCTGCCCGGTCCTTTTCGGGCCTTCGCTTTACAACGTCAATGAAGCGGCGGAGTATATCAGAAGGCGCAATTATGGCGGTCTGGTGCGTTCTGAAGAAGATTTGCTTTCGGTATTGAAAAAGTGCCTGTCAGGTGATATAATTTACTCGACCAAACGCAGCGGTGACCTAAAGCAGTCAGCCACCGCCACGGCGGGGGACTTTATCTTGGAAAAGATGAAAAATGCTTGAACGATGGTGGAAAAAAATAGTCAGGCGGCCCGGGATGTCGCTTCTGGCCATCCCGGCGTTCTTTCTGTGGCTGGTCTCGCTTGTTTATCGCCTCGGTTTCTACATCAGGAAAAAGACAACCAAACCGATGGTGAAACTCAATATCCCGGTGATTTCTATCGGGAATATCTCCGTCGGCGGCACCGGAAAAACCCCGCTGGTCGCGGTGCTTTCGCGCTTTATGCTCGATGAAGGATACCGGATAGGTATCGTATCGAGCGGCTACGGGCGGTCATCCGAAGAACCGGTGCTCGGCGAAGGTTACGAAATTCGCGATCTGGACCCCGATATCACCGGCGACGAAATGAAACACCTCGCCGGTCTGCTTCCTGACGCTGTCTTTTCTGTCGACAAGGTCAAAGCCATCGCCGCCCAAAGAGCCGCCGACAGCGGCAAGGTCGATCTGGTGATTGTCGATGATGGTTTCCAGCACTTTCAGCTCGCCCGCGATATCGACATCGTCACCTACGACGCCGCCATAAAGCGCAAGCAGCTCAAACCGTTCCCTTACGGTTTCCTTCGCGAGCCGGTGTCTTCTCTAAAGCGAGCCGATGTCATAATAATTACCCGCGCCAAATTCGCCAAAAACCTTCATGGCCTCCAAAAACGCCTGCTGCGAATTAACAAAAGCGCCGAGCATTACCACGCCCAGTTTACCGCCACCAATATTATCGGTAAAGAGCAAACGCTCTCGGTGAAATATCTCGAAGACAAGTCGGTATTTTTGTTCGCGGGAGTGGGAAATTTTGGAAGTCTCCGTCGCCAGGTAAGCGCCCTGTGCGCCGATCTGGATTTCGCTATGGAGCTGTCGGATCATCAGGTGTACGACGAAGAGCTGCTCGAGCGCATCAAAACCCTGGCCGACAAATACGATTCCGATTTGATTCTCACCACCGGAAAGGATTGGGTGAAACTTCAGGATTTTGATTTTGACCGCGAAATTTATTATCTTAACCAGACTGTCGACCTCGATCCGGGAGAAGAAAAGCTGGTGGCTTATATCGAGGAAAAATTGAAACTCGAAAAGATGGTTCAGTGATGGAACGCAATTACGATTTCATAGTTGTCGGCAGCGGTATCGCCGGATTGTTTTATTCGCTCAAGGTTGCCGAACTGAACCCCAAAGCCAAAATTGCCATTATCACCAAGAAAGGTGAGTCCGATACCAGCACCAACCGCGCCCAGGGCGGAATAGCCAGCGTGCTGGCCGGTACCGACTCGTTCGAATCACACATACAGGATACCCTGAAAACCGGTCAGGGGCTATGTCACCGCGAGATAGTCGAGCAGATAGTCGAGGCCGGGCCGGGGCTTATCCAGGAGCTGATCGATTACGGCGTCAAGTTCACCAAAGTCAACGGCAGGTTTGATCTCGGACGCGAGGGCGGACACTCCCACAACCGCGTTGTGCACGCCTCAGATTTCACCGGACGCGAAATCGAACGTGCCCTTCTAACCGCCTGCCGCTCCAAGCCGAACAATATCCAGATATTCCGCGACCATATCGTGCTGGACCTGCTGACATTCAGAACCGCGGGAAAAGAAGTATGCGCCGGGGTGTTTGTCTTCACCGAGGAAGACCGCACTTTTGACACTTTCTACGCGCCCATTACCATGCTGGCCACGGGCGGCCTGTGCCAGGTGTACTACCACAACTCCAACCCGAGAATCGCCACCGGTGATGGTGTGGCGATAGCCTACCGGGCGGGGTGTTCGGTGGGTAATCTGGAGTTTATTCAGTTCCATCCCACGCTTCTGTACAGTCCCGGAAGATGGCCGTTTTTGATTTCCGAGGCGGTACGCGGCGAAGGGGGGAGGCTCAAATCGGTCTACGGAAAGTATATCATGGAAGACGCTCACGAACTTCGCGACCTGGCGCCCCGCGATGTTGTCGCGAGAGCTATCGATAAAGAACTCAAGGAGAGCGGCGAAGAATATGTCATGCTGGATATCAGCCACCGCGATGCCGCCTTCATAAAGGACCGATTCCCGAACATCTACAAAGAGTGCCTGCGGCGGGGATTCGATATCACCCAGCGCGATATCCCGGTCGTACCGGCGGCGCACTACTCCTGTGGCGGCGTCGTCGCGAACATCCACGGCGAAACCGAAATCGCCGGACTCTACACCGCGGGCGAAATAGCCATGACCGGCATGCACGGCGCCAACAGATTGGCATCGAACTCGCTTCTCGAAGCGCTGGTGATGGCTGAGTATGCCTCGAAGAAATCGACCGACTATTACAAACACGCCGAAACACCACAGAATGTCTCGGTCGACAACACTTTGTATTCATCGCTCAAATATCCTCGCGAGAAAATTCTCGTCGCGCACGACCGCCGCGTATTAACACGGGTGATGTCCGACTTTGTCGGTATTGTCAGGTCGCAGGAGAGACTGAATCTCGCGCTGGAAAAAGTGCAGCAGATAAACGCCGCCATTGAACAGTATTACCTGGCGACTCCGGCCACCTACGCGGTGGTGGAGCTTCGCAATATGGCCACTGTTGCCGAACTGATTGTCAAGTCGGCCCTGATGAGGTTTGAGTCGAGAGGACTGCACTATCTCGAAGATTGCCTCGAAACCAAAAAAGAATTTGAACACGATACTATCATAAAAGGCCTGCCGTGATTGGAAGGGGATACCAGTGTCCGCGCATCATGAGATGATACTTATTCTAGATTTTGGTTCGCAATATACGCAGCTTATAGCCCGACGCGTCCGTGAGGCGAAAGTGTATTGCGAGATTGTACCATTTAATGTCGACCTCAGCCAGTATTCCGACAAGAATGTGAGGGGATATATTCTTTCCGGCGGTCCGGCCTCGGTCAAAGAACCCGACTCGCCACGTCTCGACAAATCTTTCTACAAAACCGACAAACCGGTCCTCGGTCTTTGTTACGGCATGCAGCTCATGGCCGATATTTTCGGCGGCATGCTGGTACGCTCCGAACTGCGCGAATACGGCCGCGCTCACTTTGATGTTGTCGAAGAAAACAGCCTGCTCTCCGGCATTCCCCACCGCAGCCAGGTGTGGATGTCGCACGGCGACTCGATTTTAGAGCTGCCGAAGGGCTTCAAGATAATCGGGTCTACCGATGGCCTCGAAGTGGCCGCTATCGCCGATACCACGCGGCATTTCTATGGCCTTCAGTTTCATCCGGAGGTCCATCACACCACCGAAGGCAAAAACATCATCCACAATTTCCTGTTCGAGATTTGCGGGATGGCCGGCGATTGGACCACGGAATCGTTCATCGAGAGCACCGTGGCCGATATCCGCCAGAAAGTTGGCAAAGGCAAGGTGGTGCTGGGTATCTCCGGCGGCGTCGACTCTACCGTAGCGGCGCTCCTTCTGTCGAAAGCGATCGGTGGCAATCTGCACGCTGTATTTGTCAACAACGGGTTGCTTCGCAAAAACGAGTTCGAGGATGTCGTCAAGATGCTCTCCAGTCTCGAAATCAATTTACATCCGGTCGATGCTTCCGATTTGTTTTTGGATCGCTTGAACGGCGTGTCCGACCCGGAGAAGAAAAGAAAACTTATCGGTTCGACATTCATAGATATTTTCGAAGAGCAGGCCGAGAAGATCGGCGGTATCGATTATCTGGCGCAGGGGACATTGTACCCCGATGTCATCGAGTCGGTTTCTTTCAAGGGCCCATCGGTGACAATCAAGTCGCATCACAATGTCGGTGGCCTCAAAGAGCGCATGAGCCTGAAACTCGTAGAGCCGCTAAGGGAGCTTTTCAAAGATGAAGTCCGTGTGCTGGGAAAAAGTCTGGGCCTTCCGGCTTCGTTTATCGGAAGACACCCATTTCCCGGTCCGGGTTTAGCCGTGCGCATTCTTGGCGAGGTCAATAAAAAGCGGTGTGATTTGCTTCGCGAGGTCGACGCTATCTTCATCGAGGAGCTGCACAAAAACGGCATCTATGATGATATCTGGCAGGCTTTCGCGGTGCTTCTGCCGGTCAGCGCTGTGGGCGTGATGGGCGATGAACGTACGTATGAGAATGTCGTGGCGCTCAGGGCGGTTACATCGGTCGATGGTATGACCGCCGACTGGGCGCGAATCGACAACGATATTCTCGCCCACATTTCCAACCGCATTATCCGGCAGGTGAAGGGTGTCAATCGCGTCACCTACGATATCTCCTCCAAGCCGCCGGCCACGATAGAGTGGGAGTAAAGTCAATTTCTTCCGGCCAATTCGCCGGGAGCGCGATCCCGTTAACCCGACTTTTGGAATTTAGTCGGTCATGAAGGTTCTGAGAATGTTTCTGGGGCTTGTTTTAGTCATAGTTGGCGTTTTCGCGGTAGTTTCGATCTATCTGTATTTCAATCAGAAGAACATGATGTTCTACCCGACGAAGGATTTGGCGGTCACGCCCGGCGATATCAATATCGCCTTCGAAGATGTTTTTATCGATACGTCCGATCGCGCGCGACTTCACGCTTGGTATGTCCAACCGCAGACAGAATCGAAAAAAGTCGTGCTGTTCTGCCACGGGAACGCCGGAAACATCTCGCATCGTCTGGAGACAGTCGAGTTTCTGTACAATCGGGGTGTCAATGTTCTGATATTCGATTACCGCGGGTATGGTCGCTCGACCGGCGAGCCGGATGAGGATGGTCTCTATGCCGATGCTACGGCTTGCTATGAATGGCTAAAGCAAGGCAGAGGTTTTTCGCCTGATAGTATTTATATTTTCGGACGGTCTTTGGGCGGCGCGGTGGCTATTGAGCTTGCCACGAAAGTGCCGTGCGCTGCTTTGATTGTGGAATCATCGTTTACGACAGCAGCCGAGATGGCTGACAAGATTTTCCCGATTTTACCGACGAGACTTCTTTTGAAATACGAATTCCGCTCGATAGACAAAATCGACAGGGTTAACTGCCCTTTGCTGGTGACGCATTCACCCGATGATGATCTGGTGCCGTTCGAGATGGGGAGAGCTTTGTTTGAGAGGGCCAACGAACCGAAAGAGTTCGTGGAGCTTTTCGGCGGCCACAACGACCGGGGCTATATCAACTCCCCGCCGTATGTTGAGGCTTTCAAGAGATTGTTCGCGACAACGCAATAGTATGGATTCCGATAGTAGAGGAGTATGTATGATAGTGAGAACCTTGACCACTCCGAGTCTTCATCGTGGGCCACGTACTCTGAGGCGGTCAGCGTGAACGCAGAAACAACTCGCAATTTTCTATCAAGACGTAGCGTAAGGCTTGTCGCTCTGTCCATTCTGGTCCTGCTGTTGATCGTCTTTTTGATTCAAACTTACCACCGTGCTTATCGCGATGTCGGATATGACTTCACGAGCTATCTTCTCTCGGCAAAGGCGGTGATGCACGGAGAGAATCCGTTTGAAACCGACACTCCCTTTACATACAGCTATCCAATGTTCTTTGCCTTTGTCTTAATTCCGCTCAGTCTTCTGCCCTACTGGCTAAGCAACTTCGTCTGGTATCTGATCAATGTAGCAGCAATGCTCGGTTCGATAATCATTCTACTGCGACTATCATTGCAGGACAGCTCGACCTCGTGGGGGCGTCATCTGTTTGCGCCTGTTGTACTGGTTCTAATGCTTCTCACTTCCATTCTTCAGAACCACTTTCTCAACGGGCAGGTCAATTTCGTTGTGCTGCTGTTTTGCGTCCTGTTTTTGAAATACGACTCCGAGGACAAACCTCTGGCGGCATCAGTATTCCTTGCTCTGGCGGCCGCCATTAAGCTCGTGCCACTCATATTCTTCGTGTTTCTGCTCTTGCGACGCCGGTTCAAAACGTTGATCCTGTCGGCTCTTTTATTTTCCGCCTTCTTCATTCTGCCGGTTGTCACCCTCGGTGGCGACACCTTCACCATTTATGGCGAGTACATCCGCGGCTTTGTTTTTGGCAAATTCTCCGGTGGAGGAGCACACGACTCCGGGCAGATATACTTTACACTCAGCGGTGTGGTTGGAAACCTTGTACCGGCGTTGCAGGGTTGGTCGGGCCTTAAGGTCATCTCCGCACTTATTGTGGTACTGACGGTCGGCATTATCGATGTAGTCTCTCGGCGCAAGGACAACCGGAGATCGGACGTGTGGGTCTTTAGCCTCTACCTTCTGGCGATATTGTTTATAACTCCGCTCTCCGAAAAACATCATCTGGCCTATCTGATTCCGGCAGCGTCAGCTTTGTTGGTCAGACTACTTTACGACCGCAGCCATTCCGTCTTGCCGGGCGGGATGCTGCTGACCGGTTTCTTCATCTTTTTCTATCTGGGCAACGGCTTTGGTGGGCCTCTCTATTTTATATCCTTGACTCTCCTCTTCGTGGCTCTTGCCCGGATATCCTTACGACATCCTGTGTCACAGCCAAATTAGGTCGGGTTCCGACCTGTCCCGCGCTTCGCGGGATTCCAAAAAATATAATCGTGAGAAACCCGACATTTGATTTCGGCTTTTTCACCATGTCGGGTTGCTTGGTTCACGTCCCCTCGCGTTGCTCGCGGTGTGCCCGTCGGAACGCCGACCTACTTGGACTATCCCAAAATTTCTCAGTTGTCGAAACTTCTCCGCCGATGGCGGAGACCCTGACGGGCAGGAGTTTCGACCTACTTTTCTTCCACGTCTTGCACTATACTCAAGGAATATAATATCCTCCCATCTGCACAAGCATTATAGCTGTACCGAAGCTGCCGGTCAATACCGAATTGCCGCCTGCAGCCGGAACAAATCCGACAGCCGATAGCCATTGCCCGGCGACAAAAAGTACTGAAAATACTCCCGGCTGAGGCGGGCCGGGCGGATCAGGGAACTTAAAACCGCAAAGGCTGTTGTAGTCTATTGAATTTGATAACCGCCTGCGACGCGTAACTTTTTGTTGACAAAACAGGAATAAACGGTATAATTGTCGGGTCTTTATGTCTACCCGGACAGTTAAGAAGCTGTTCGGTTTTTTTCTGCGTGATTATTCCCATAAAGTCTAATCTGTAGATTATTTGGAAAGTGTTACCTGGCAGATGTTTCTGCTGACGAAAGATGAATTGATTTATGGCTGATATCGCTCACATTCGAAACCTTGCTATCGTTGCTCATATCGACCACGGCAAAACGACACTCATAGACTCGGTATTCAAGGCTACAAGGACATTCCGTGAAAACCAGGAAGTAGCAGAGCGGCTCATGGACAACAACCCGCTGGAACGCGAACGGGGCATCACCATTCGCTCAAAGCACTGCACCGTGTCATGGAATCATTACCTGATAAATATCATCGATACTCCCGGTCACGCCGATTTCTCCGGCGAGGTGGAGCGGGTGCTTTCAATGGTTGACTCGGTGCTGCTGTTGGTCGACGCCAACGAGGGACCGATGCCGCAAACCCGCTATGTACTTATGCGCGCCCTCAAGCTCGGACTCAGGCCGATTGTGATTGTCAATAAAGTCGACCGTCCCAACGCCCGGGCGGGTCATACCCTGAACAAGACATTTGATCTTTTCATAGAATTGGGCGCTACCGACGAACAGGCTCATTTTCCGGTCCTGTATGGCAGCGGCCTTGATGGATGGTTTGTCAGGGATCTGGACACCGAAGAGCATGAGGGGATGGACGCCCTTTTCCAGACAATCATTGACGAGGTTCCCCCGCCGCAGGTCAATCAGGATGGTGATTTTCTTATGCAGGTCAGTTCTCTTGACTGGAGTGATTATATCGGCCAAATCGGTTGCGGGCGGGTTCTGAGAGGTACGCTGAAAAAAGGTGACAGTTTTACCCGCATGGTCACCAGGCTGAAAGATCCGTCGTCGCGAGACAAGGATTGGTTTTTGCATTCTTGTTCGAAAACCAAAGGTGTCCACATGTGGATTACCCGGGGTCTGACCCGGGTGGAGACCGATGAAGTCTCGGCCGGCGATATTGTTTGGATAGCGGGACCTCCCGAAATCGGCATCGGCGACACTTTTTCCAAAAATGAGGATACGAAAGAAGCCCTCAAACCGCTTGAGATCGAAGAGCCGACTCTTTCGATGTTTTTCATCGTCAACAATGGGCCGTTCTCGGGACAGGATGGCACCGCGATTATGCTCCGTCAGCTAAAAGAGCGTCTCGAAAGGGAACTTCGCGTGAATGTCGCGCTGAGGATGGAAGATATCGGTCGTCCGGATGGCGTGAAAGTATCGGGGCGCGGCGAGCTTCACCTGGCTATCCTGATAGAAGAAATGAGGCGCGAGGGGCTTGAGTTCTGTATTTCCCGGCCGGAAGTAATCACGCGTCTTGATGAAAACGGCAATGTTTTGGAGCCGGTCGAACAGCTTATAATCGATGTACCGGAAGAATATCAGGGGATCATCATCGAAAAACTCGCCCGGCGCAAGGGAGAGTTGTTATCGGTTGAGAATGCCGGTACCAACACTGTCCGCATCGAACTCGAAATCCCCACCCGCGGCTTGATCGGATACCGGTCGGAATTTTTGACCGACACCCGTGGTCTGGGAGTGATGGCTTCCCGCTTTATCGGTTATGGCTTGTGGCGCGGCGAGATTGTATCGAGAAGCAAGGGTTCTGTGGTGAGTATCGAAACGGGCACGGCCACAGCTTATGCTCTGGAAGGACTTCAGGAGCGGTCGGTTATTTTTATCGAGCCGACGGATAAAATCTACCGGGGTCAGATTGTCGGGGAAAATTCAAGAAATATGGACATGACCTGCAATCCGACCAAACGGAAAAACCTGACCAACCATCGGTCATCAACGAAAGACATCGCTGTCAAACTCGATGTTCCCCGCAAGATGACGCTGGAACAGGCGATGGAATGGATTCGCGATGATGAACTGGTCGAGGTGACTCCCAAATCCATCCGGGTCAGAAAAACGATATTGGATGTTGAAGAGCGCAGACGGGCCGAGAAAAAGCAGCTCGCCCTGGATGAAAGCTCCGGTGTGCTGCCATCGAGGCTGTCCGCCTGAGCGCCCTATTACTATTTTCGAAAGAGGATTACTTGAGTTTGAACCAACGATTACATGATACTTCCCTGGAAGACTACAACAAAAGCAATGATGATATAACCGGACAATCCGTTGACGGATTCTATGATCTGGATATTACCCCGAACCTGATAAAGGAAATAAAACGGCTTGGCTTTACGAAGCCTACGCCGATTCAAAAAGAAGCCATACCGGCGGGTATTACGGGCACGGATATTATAGCCCTGGCCCAGACCGGATCGGGCAAGACCCTGGCATTCGGCATTCCGATGCTTCAGCGTTTGTCAAAGATGAAAAGAAGCACCGGGCTTGTTTTGGTCCCGACCCGTGAACTTGCGGTTCAGGTGGAACAGGCGCTTCAGTCTATCGGACGCACCACGCATCTGCGGTCGGTGGTTTTGATCGGGGGAGCCTCGATGTCCGCGCAGTTGAATGCGCTCAGGAAGAATCCTCGCATTATTATCGCTACGCCCGGACGGCTGATGGATCACATTGAAAGAAAGACCGTCAATCTCGCCGACATCGCGGTTTTCATATTGGATGAGGCTGACCGGATGCTGGACATGGGATTTCTGCCGGCTATCAAGAAAATAATGAAGTCAATTCCCGATAAACGCCAGACGATGTTGTTCTCCGCGACCATGCCGAAAGAGATTGAGGTTATTGCCGAAAAGTTGATGGAAAATCCGGTCCGTATCGAGGTCGATCGTTCCGGTGCGACACCATCGGAGGTCAGTCACGAAACGTTCTTCATCCGCAATCAGGACAAGAGTCGGCTTTTGGCTCTGCAGCTTCAGCGCTGTACCGGTCCGGTGCTGGTCTTCACCCGCACAAAACGGATGGCGAGCAAATTGACCGATAAGATGAATAGTATGGGATTTGCCGCGGCCGAAATTCATTCCAACCGGAGCCTGGGACAGAGGCAAAACGCTCTGGAGGGATTCAAACGGGGCAGGTATCGGGTTCTCATAGCCACCGATATAGCGGCGCGTGGAATCGATGTCTGCGGCATCGAGCTGGTGATCAACTATGACATGCCGGCTAATTCGGAAGATTACGTACACCGTATCGGGCGCACCGGTCGTGCCGGAAAGACCGGTCACGCTGTTTCTTTCGCCACCACCGAGCAAAGAGGGTCAATCAGGAGTCTTGAAAGATTCATGAAGACCAAGATGGCAATTTCCGCTTTGCCGACGTTGCCATCGGAAACGCTTCTTTCAAAAGTGGCCGATCAATCGAATTTGAGCCAGTCGTCTTCAAGCAAGCGTTCATCAGAACGCCGGAATTTCAAAAAGGGTGGTTTTGGGAAATTCGCCATGAAGCGCCTCGGGCCAAAGCAGCGATCTTTCAAAGCAAGAAAATCAAAAAAAGCCAAGTCAAAAATCCGGTAACCCATCCGCTTGCGGTGGGATCCTGTTGTGAACGGCAGATGTCTCCATCTGCCCGCGCAATTACCTACTATTTCAAACAACGCAGTGATCGTTGTCCAAATATAAAACAGGGGTGATCACACGATCACCCCCGATTTGAGTTACTCGGACCAAAAGTTATTCAACCGATTCAAGCTCGACGCGGCGATTTAACGCCCGGCCTTCCTCGGTAGTGTTGTCTCCGACAAAATATTCCGGCGTCTCGCCGTAACCCACCGATGACATCCGACTTCCTTCGACGCCTTTGCTCTCAAGGTATGTAACCACGGCCTTAGCGCGGTTTTCAGACAACTGCTGATTATGACCGGCGCTGCCGGTGTTGTCGGTGAAGCCGCTTACCCGAATCTTGATTTCCGGGAACGACTGCATAGTCTGCGCGACCCCGTCGAGAATAACCTTTGACTCATCGTCAATCTCGTAAGAGTTGGACGGGAAGTTGATGTGCAGCGTTATCTTCTCGCCCTTCTTCAGGATCTTGGGACAACCGGTCTCATCCACCTCGATACCAGCCGGAGTACCGGGGCATTTGTCGAGATAGTCCAGCACGCCGTCTTTATCGGAATCCAGCGGACAGCCGTTGGCATCTACCTCGGCGCCATCGGGAGTATCCGGACACTTATCGGATTCGTTGACAACACCGTCACCGTCGTCGTCGAACGGGCATCCGGCGGCGTCGACCTTCCATCCCTTCGGAGTGTTCGGACAGTTATCGAGATAATCAAAGACGCCGTCGCCATCGCTATCGAGCGGGCATCCCTGGGCGTCTACCGGCGCGGCCTTGGGAGTGTCGGGGCACTTATCCAGATAATCGGCTACCCCGTCGCCATCGGTGTCTATCGGACAACCTGACGCGTCCACCGTCACGCCCTCGGGAGTGCCGGGGCACTGATCTTTCTTATCCGGCACCCCGTCGCCATCAGTGTCAGGCTCGCCGCCGAACAAGTAGGCGAGGCCGACCGACACCTCAAGGTATCCCTTAAACGGCCGGTCGCTGTATTTTTCCCATGTATCCGGTCCGTAGAATCCGGCCGGAAAGTCTTCAGATAAATTGGCGAAATCGCGCGTAAGCTTCACCTGCGCGTCGATGGTGAAATTCTCGTTCACCGGAAACAGAAGGCCGGTTCCTATCTTGACATTGAGATCGGTTGAACCGTACGAATCGTCGGTTACAACGTCCTTGACCTTCCAGAGATCAGCTCCCACTCCGGCCAGAAGATATGGTTGGAATCGCCAGTCGGGTTCGTAGAACCAATACGCCTGCGCGCCAAACACCATGCCGGTCAGTTTGGCGGTGGCATTGTCACTGTTGTTAAGCTCATCGCCCGAATTGTCTATGCTGGTTGTATCGTCATACGTCGTGAGATAATTCGCGGTGAATCCGAGCATCCACTGATCCGAAAACCCGCGTTTGACTTCGATGCCGAAGTCCCAGCCCATCATGAAAGGCTGCCGGGAACCGGTTGAACTGGTGAAATTATCGCCGTTGAAAAGCGGCATGAAAACCGGGAATCTGACCCCCACACTGGTCTTTCCCTTCAGGTCCGCTGCAGACCCCGATGCAGCGACAAGGAGCAGCAGCAGCACAACAAGCATTCTCTTTGAGCACATAAGAAACACTCCTTCCGGGTTGTGTTAAAGTTAGTTGAATGTTACTATTTGAAATTGAAAGACACACCGGGATTGTCCTGCCGAACACCCATCCGTCTTCCATGACCGAGCCAAGAATGCATCCTTTCTTTTTGTCCCAAACTTCGGGACTACGTATTGTTTTTGCCGATGACGCGATAGACTAAAGCTCCCAGTATACCGCCGACTATAGGAGCCACCCAGAACAGCCACAACTGTCCGATTGCCCAGCCGCCCGAAAACAGAGCCACGCCGGTGCTTCGAGCCGGGTTAACCGAGGTGTTGGTGACCGGTATGCTGACCAGATGGATGAGAGTCAGGCACAGGCCGATAGCTATGGGAGCAAAACCCTGAGGTGCTCGTTTATCGGTGGCGCCGAGAATGACGAGGATGAACATCATGGTCATAACCACCTCTGTTATCAGGGCGGCCAACAATGAGTAACCGCCGGGCGAATGGGCGCCATAACCGTTCGACGCGAAACCGGCGGAGAGATCGAAGCCCGCTTTTCCCGAAGCTATAAGATAAAGTATCGCGCCGGCGACTATTCCGCCGAGGACCTGGGCTATTATGTAGGGCAGTAACTTGTTGGCCGGAAAGCGCCCGCCGGCCCACAGCCCGACCGACACGGCCGGATTTATGTGGCATCCGGAAATATGACCGATCGCGAAAGCCATCGTCAGAAGAGTCAGGCCAAATGCCAGAGAAACACCCAACAGCCCGATGCCAACATCCGGAAACGCGGCCGCCAAAACAGCGCTGCCGCAACCGCCAAACACCAGCCAGAAGGTACCGATGAACTCAGCTCCATACTGCTTCATCGCTTGTCTCCTTTCGACACGATTGAATTGAGAGCATTTATTGACTGTATCTTTTGTAAGGATTTATGGTCAGTCACTGTAAGCAACATCTGGCCCACGACTGGAATCTCCCATAATTTCGTCGATGCGACTCAGCGCCCCACCTTGTGAGCCTGCTATTCGATCCTGACGAAATAAAGTGGTGCTACTGGTGCACGCCTGATATCCAGCCCCTCGATGTCTTGAGATCCTGTGATGCTTTCCCCGCCGAACATCGAAAATACTATATCACAAATTTTGGTCAGGCGCAATGATTTTGCGCGGGCAACTTTGGCTCTCATTCTGAAAGAACACGAAGGAGTAGGAGTCGTATGCCGGAACAAAAGCCTTCTCCCGCTGTTAATTAGGCCAGAGAGACAATTGACGCACCCAAAACGCCGGGTTTAATTCGGTTGACATCCGGGCCAAAACAGCATATTTTTTCGTTCCAGACAAGTCTATATGGTTACAAATGCTCGACTTAAGTAAAATGAACGAATACACCGGTCCCATCCAAAGCGATCTGGACCAGTTCGAAACCAAACTCAACGACCACCTTCAGGGGGATTCCCCGCTTATAACCTCAATAGCGCGGCATCTTTTAAAAACCCGAGGCAAACGCATCCGCCCCGTCTTTCTGTTTCTATCCTCGCGGGCCTCGGACAATTTCACGGATCACTCGGTCGATGCCTCGCTGGCGATTGAACTGATTCACACGGCAACTTTGCTTCACGATGATGTAGTCGATGAGTCGGAACTTCGTCGCGGTCGCCAGACTGTCAACGCCCAGTGGACCAACCTGATATCGGTGCTGATGGGTGACTATCTGTTCGCCAAGGCATTCAAGATTATGGTCGATGCTGACTCGCTGGATCTTATGAAGGCGATCTCGACCGCCACCGAACGCGTGGCAGTTGGGGAGCTTCGCCAGATCGAAGAAACCGGGAATTACGATTTATCCGAAGATGAATATATATCGATCATCGCCGACAAAACCGCCTCGCTGTTTTCAGTCTCCTGCGAGACCGGGCCGATCCTGAAAAACCGCGTCTCCAAAGAGCGCGCGAGATTCGCCGATTTCGGTGAAAAAATAGGCACCGCCTTTCAGATGGCCGATGACCTTTTGGATTTCGTTGGCGACGCCGAGACGACCGGCAAACAACCGGGCAACGATGTTCTCACCGGCAAAGTAACCCTGCCGCTTATTTATTCGCTGAAGAAAGCGGGGAAGGCCAGTCGCAACGAAGTTCTCAAGCACCTGAAAGACCGGGGGGATAATTCGTTCGAAAAGATTTTCAAGTTCGTGACCGAAACCGGCGGGATCGACTACACCTACCGCAAGGCGCACGACCTGAGCCAGCGCGGCCTGGAATCGATATCTTCGGTGAGCGATTCGATTTATTTTGAGCGTCTGCAGGACATGGTCAATTTCACCACAGCCCGTCAGTCGTAAGACCGCCCGGTTGCTTTTTAAGTTGGCTGCTTTGACCTTTCAAACTTACTTATCGCCAGAGAGTATAAGGTAACACATGTTTGGGCTGGAAAACATTTCGATAGATTTTCAGACCGGGTCAGGGTTTTTCGTCTGGTCGTCGCTGGTCATTCTTCTGGCGCTGGCCGTCTATCTCTACCTTCGCACCAACCCGCCGCTGCCGCGTTATCTCAGAATAATCCTCGGAGCACTTCGCGCGATAGCCATCCTCGCCCTCATAACGGTGCTGTTGGAGCCGGTTATCAGCTACACCCGCGACTACCAGCGAAAGCCATCGGTGGCGCTGCTTCTCGATGAATCCGGAAGCATGGATAAAGTAGAATCCAACCTCTCCCGAAACGCCCGCCGCGATTCGTTGCTGTCATCGAACGATTTCGACCGTCTTCAAAGCTCTGCCGATATCCACAGTTTCTATTTTGCCGGCAACCTCACCAGCGAGTCGGACAAAATCCAGCCGGATCGGACTGCTCTTGGCGATGCTCTCGACGCTGTCAGACAGACTGAAACAGCCCAGCCCTACGACTACTGGCTCGTGCTTACCGATGGTCGCTCGAACTCAGGCGTCGACCCGCGCAAAGCGGCGGCTGGTATCGGCGATCCGGTGATTGCGGTTGACCTGGCATCGGAGGTGGGGAGCTTTGATGTCGGCATCGATGATATCGAGTACAACCCGATCCTGTTCGCGGGTCAACCGGCCGAGATGAAACTGAAACTCAGCTGGCAGGGAGCCGATGACAAAAACTTCGCCATAAGACTTCTCGACTCAAACAGAGTGGTTTTCCAGACCGAATTCAATCCCGACCAGCCCGATGGTCTCGGAGAAACAACCCTCAAGTACACGCCGATGGAGCCGGGGCAAAAAATATTGAAAGTCTCCGTCAGCGCTTCCGGCGCCGAGCAAAACAGCGCCAATAACCAGAAATCATTCTCGGTAAAAGTCCTGAAGAGCCGTTTGATGGTCCTGATAGCTACCGAGCGTCCGGACTACGAAGTTGGTTTTCTTAAAAGACTGCTCGAACAATCGGACAAGTACGAAGTTGATCTCATCGCTACCGGTTCCAAAGCCGGCAACCTGGCGGGACAGTTCCCCGCAACCCAGAGCGAGCTTAACCGGTACGACCTTGTCGTCCTCCACGACCCTGACCCGCGCAAATTGGAAAGCAGGCAAGACCTGCTGAGTTCATATCTCTCCGAGAAGGGCGGTTCAATCTTGGCGCTGATGGGCGAGCAGTTTTGCGCGCGCGGTCCGGTCGACTGGTTCAACCGGCTTCTGCCATTCTCACAATCGCAACGTCAACCGATCGAGTACCGTTCTTTCCACGGCTCACCATCTGAAGGCCAGCTCTTTCATCCTTCGGTGAGACTCGCGGACACCCAGACCGAAATCCGCAAGCTCTGGGCCGACCTTCCGCCGTTTCAGGCAATAGCCCCTTGTGACAGCATAAACCCTCAGTCAACCGTTCTGGCGTGGGCAGCCCTGACCGGCCGCGATGAAAACCGGTTGCCGATACTCGGCTACCGGAGATTCGGCCCCGGCAAATTGATGGCTTCGGCGGCATCACCATTCTGGACCTGGGGATTCGTCAATCTCGGTTTCGGCGAGGACGACGCGAGCTACCGGAAGTTTGTCGAAGGAACTATCAGCTGGCTGACTGTCAGCGATGACCTCGATCCGGTGCGTATCAAACCGGACAAAGATGTTTACCACCGTGGCGAGACTATCCGCTTCGAGGGCTTCGCGTTCGATCTCGGTTTTCGTCCCATTCCCGGCGTCACCGGAACTGTCAGGCTCGAAGACCCCTCGCAAAACCTGAGTTACGAGGCGGATTTGATAGACAGGGGAGAGGGTAAACACACGGCCGAGCTTTATGATGTCGTCCCCGGCCAATACCGGTTCATCGCCCGATTCGAGGCGGAGGGGAGGCAACTGAAGCGGGCCGAAGGTAAGATTCTGGTGGAGCCGTTTTCTCTCGAGCAGGCCAATCAGTCCGGCGACCCCGCAACCCTTGCGGCAATGGCAAGCCTGACGGGCGGACAGTATTTCCGGTTCGACAGTTTCGATAAAGCCATCGACGCGATCAACATGGCACCGGTGACAGTCAGTTCATCCGGCGACATAGCCATCTTTAACAAATTCTGGCTGCTGATAATCTTTCTGGCGGCGCTGTCAGTCGAATGGCTGCTGCGAAAAATCCACCAGCTGCTCTGACATATCACATCAAAAAGATTTAAGTTGCTCGTAGCGTCTTCTGCTGTATATTTCCAGAAATTTTATACGCAGGGAGATTTCATCTATGAAAATAGCGGTAATTGGCGCTGGTTTGATGGGAAGGGCGGCGGTTTATGATTTGGCCCGGGCCGAGGGAGTCGAAAAGGTCGGGGTGTACGATATCGACGCCCGGCTCGCGAAGGAAATAGCCGATGGATATGGAGACGGCAAAGCCGAATCAGGGTTTTTGGATGCCGGCGATGAAAAGGCCGCCCTGGAATGTCTGAAACAATACGACGCAGCCGTATCGTGCGTCACTTACAAATACAACCCCGGTCTAACCCGGGCCGCCATTGCCGCCGGATGTCACATGGTCGACCTTGGCGGCAACAACGATGCTGTCAATACCCAGCTTGATATGAACGATGAGGCCGAAAAGGCCGGCGTAATAATCATCCCCGACTGCGGACTCGCGCCCGGTATGGTCGCTGTTATCGCCGCTGACGGTATCTCAAAACTGGACCATGTCCGCTCCCTGAAAATAAGAGTAGGCGGCTTGCCGCAATCACCCCGTCCGCCGCTTAATTACCAGATGGTTTTCTCCGCCGAGGGTTTGATTAACGAGTACTGGGAACCGTGCGTGATTCTCGAAGACGGCAAGAAGAAGACGGTTAATCCCATGACCGCTGTCGAGTCGCTGGAGTTTGACGGCATCGGCGAGCTTGAGGCTTTCTATACTTCGGGCGGAACCTCAACTCTGCCCGAAACCTACAAAGGCAAAATCGATTTTCTCGACTACAAGACTATCCGCTATCCCGGCCACTGCAAACTCTTCAAGACTATGCTTGAAATAGGGCTGGCCTCCCGTCAGAAAATCGAGGTTGATGGCCAGATGGTCGAGCCAAGAGCGGTTTTCAAGGCTGTTCTCGACAAAAACCTTACCCTCGGCGGGCTGGATCTCGTTTTGGTGAGGCTGACACTGGAAGGTGAGAAAGATGGTCAGGATAAGACCATCGTCTACGAAATAGTCGATCGCCAGGACACCAAAACCGGGCTTACGGCCATGATGCGGACCACCTCGTTCCCGGCGGCGATAATCACCTGGATGGCCGCGGCGGGGCAAATCAGTGAGCGCGGATGTAAACCGCAGGAAATAGCTGTTAAACCATCGCTGTTTCTGCCGCAACTGAAAAAGCGCGGGATAAATCTGGTCGTAAAAGAATCTTAGAACGTCCTACCAGAGGTCGGCGGGAAAGGTGATGCTCAGCTTGACCGTGGTGTTCGGTTCGACCGATATGTTGTAGGTCGCTGTATCGTGCTGGGCGGTGTAGACCACCCGCAACTGGTGAGCTCCAATAGGTACTCCCGTAAAAGCGAAATTGCCGCTCGGCCCCGGATAAGTTTCGGCAGTCGTACTGCTTCCCGCGCCGTCCGGATATGTCAGCGATATCACAATCGATGTTGTATCGATAGCGCCGGGGACATCGTGGTTCGCGTCCACCACAACCCCCCGCACTGCGTTCGACAACAATTCGTCGCTGCTGCTCGCGAACACTTTGTCTATGTCCGACCCGGAACCGGTCGAGGTTATCTGCGTGCCAGTGAGAGCATATTCGACTCCCCAACCATCCTTTTTGAAATCGTCGGCATTGAGCCCGCTACCCATATAGGGGCCGTCCCAGGTCGCCAGCCCACCCGGGTTGCTGACAAGAGCATCGAGATTCGCCGGCAGCGCGCCCACATCCCCCACATAGCCGAAATCCGTCCTGGTGCCGTTGGCATAGACATCGGGGTTTCCCACGATAGCATACGCGAGCTGATCGAGTTCCTTCTTGGTGTGCTCGTACTTGGCCGTATCGATAGCGCTCGACATGTTCTTTGTCGCTACCGCCGCTATGATCCCGATAATCACTATCACAATCGCCAGCTCAACCAGCGTAAAACCGCTTTTTGATGTGACAATTCTCATTAGAACTCCTACAGGCACGGGCCGGTATTGAATGAGAAAGTGGTGCCGTCCGAAAGCGTTATGGTAATATCAACATTGCTCATGTCAACACTGGTGCTTGACGGTTGTCTGCCGGTCTTAAAGATCTCCACGTGGACTGTAATTGTTTCCCCGCTCGCTGCCCATTTCGTATCATTTGGTGCCTGAAATTCGGCTACCTCGCCAGAGCCAACGCCGTTAGTGGACTGGTTGTAGGCGGCCTGGTTGTCCCACTGAACGTTCTGGAAATACGCCTCCGGACTGTCCCACTCCAGCATGATGCTTGTAATGGAAATATACTCGCTGCAGTTGTTGATAATATCGAACTCGATACGGTCACATACACTACTGCCCATTATCAGCGACGCACTGCCCTCGATATACTCGAAACAGTCTTCCGAGGGAGGAATCTCCGACCACGGACTGAATGTCAGGAAATACTCCTGATAAAGCACCGAATTGGGCAGCACGGAAACGAATCGCTTGAGCGTATCGTGCAAGGGTTCGTAGATAATTTCCAGATCGTGATTGCCGATCGGAATGCCGCTGAAACTGAAATAGCCCGATGCCTCCGGGTGCATCGACAGCGTGGTCGTGCCGCCGGTGCCGTCGGGTATAACCAGATGGAGCTCCACCGAATCGACTTCTATGGGTCCCGGCGGCGCTCCGTTGCGGTCCAGGATGATCCCGGTCACCTCATTGGATACCAGGTCATCGGTAGCATTGGCCAGCTTGCGCACGATGTCTGAGCCCGAGCCGGATGAAACAATATCCACGCCGCCGGCGTATGTGTAGGCCTCACCCCAGGCATCTTCTTTGAAATCGTTCGTTATCTGCGCGAACCGTCGCTGAATATACGGGCCGTTCCATGTGGTGTATCCCGAAGGTCGGTTGTATAGACTATCGAGGCCGGCCGGGAGCGAGCCGACGTCACCGACATAACCAAAGTCCGTGCGGACGCCGTTGTTCTCGAGTTCCGGATTGCCGACAATCGCCATCGCCAGTTGTTCCATCTCCTGCTTGGTTTCTTCGATCCGCCCGGTCTCGGTCACCGTCACGACAGATCTCATAGCCACAGTCAAAATGATAGCCGTGATCACAATCACCATCACCACTTCTATCATGGTGATACCCCTTCGGGCAGCAAGATGTTGGAAACAGCTATTCACAGGCGCTAAACTCCACATCAAAGGCCGAGCCATCAGAAAACTCTATGCTCAGAGTCGAGAACGACATATCCACCTTGACACCCACCCCAGTGGCGGTGCTTCGAAAATTCTCAATCGTGACGGTAGCCGAACCACTCACGGGAATGGTCTGAGGTAAACCGAAAGAAACGGTGGCGCCGGATCCGTTACGGGGAGAATTGCTGTCAAAATATTCAGTGCCCTCGAATGTCAATATCTGATAATAGGCCGTCACGGCATATGAAACCGTGATGCTATTCACCTGAACCGGAGAGCCGGTCAGATTCTCCACGTCAAAGCTGACATAGTTGCAGTCTCCCGGGGACGCTCCGTATACGGTTTGGCTACCCGCAACGAGTGTTAATCCGGTGGGTTCTGAACCGCCGGAAGTATCCAAAGTGGAGAAATACGACGAGTCGAAATTGAAGGGCACAGCCTCGCCAATACTGTTGCGGGGCATCACGGTCACATACCGCATCAAAGTATCGCTTTCGGGCGTATATATCGCTTTGACCGGATGCCGGCCGATTGGTATGGAATCCAGCAGGAATTCACCGCCAACGTCGATGTCGTAATATTTCGTAACGGTCGAACCGCTGCCGTTGGGGATGATCACCACGATATCAACATCGCCGGTGTCATCGGCGGTCGGTAGCGAGTCCAGGCAATCTCTGACAACCCCGGCCACCTGGTTTAACAGCAGGTCGTTTTCGCTGTCAGCTATTCGCTTGACGATATCTTCGCCGGAGCCGGTGGAGGTTATCGTAACCCCACCGGTATAAGCATATGCTACTCCCCAACCATCTTTCTTGAAATCATCCTGCTGGCGGTTGAAACTTGGTATCAGGTAAGGTCCGTTCCATGTACCCAATCCCGGATCGGTCACGAGATCTTCAAGATCTTCCGGTAGCGCCCCAATATCGCCAACGTAGCCGAAACTCGAACGTACTCCGCCGGCGACGCACATGATCGATGGATCCCCGGCGATGGCCTTTGCCAGAAGGTCCATCTCGCGCTCGGTTTCTCGTGCTCTGGCATCCCCCATAAGGGCAGTCATGGATTGCATCGCCAGCGATGTCAGCACGCCGATAACGACAATGATTATGACCACCTCAATAAGGCTCATGCCCCGCGCATCGACGAATCTACTGTTAAGGAGCCTGTGTTTCATACCTGCTTAGCACTTCCCATCGTTACGGGCAACTCGGCGTCGTAAACTCCACCTGGGAGCCGTCGGAGAACGCGATTTGAAATTCTTTTCCGCCCATGTTTACGCTATTGCCGCTACCGGTGGCGCGGTCTTTAAATCCCTGGATCGTCACGGTGGCTGTCGCTCCGTTGGCGATTGTCTGATCGCTTATATCGACCGTTTGCTCGGTGCCGATTCTGGTTGAGCCGCTCGAAAACACCTGAGTGGAGTTCCATCGAATTATCTCATAATAGGCCGCCGATCCGCTCCATGCCGCGTAAATGGTGGTAACGGTGACATCACTGCCGGTATTGTTGATAATGTCGAACGATACATCCCGGCAACCGGTACCACTCGCCAGCGGAGTTCCATCAACCAGCGTCAGATGACCTTCGCCGCCGCCCCCCGAGGTATCCTCAGCAAAATACACCGAACCGAAATTCATCCTTATATGTTCATCCTCATTATGCCTCGGCAGTACGGTTACATAGCGCACGAGCGTATCAACCTCCGGAAGGTAGACCGCTTCGACGAGATGTTGCCCCATGACAATGGAGCTGAAACTGAAGTGTCCGGTGGAATCGGGGTTGGCAGTATTTGCGGCCAGTCCGCCGCTGCCGTTCGGATACGTTATCGTCACTTCGATAGAATCGGCATAATCGGATCCGGGCGGGTTATCGTTGGCGTCAACTACGAACCCGGCCAAGGTGTTATGCAGAATGTCGGTTGTGTCCAGACTGCCGTGCCTGCGAAATTGACTGCTCGAACCGCCGGTGGTCAGGCTTAGTGCACCATCGTAGATATACTCTTGACCCCACTCGTCGATTTTGTACCCGTCCATATATTGAGACGGGATATAAGGCCCGTTCCAGGTGGTATAGCCGCCGGGGTTCTCAACAAGCGCGTCAAGATTGGGCGGGAACGCGCCCACGTCGCCCACGTACCCGAAGTCGGAGCGTACGCCTCCGGCTACGGACATCACCGAAGGATCGCCGATAATGCCTTTCATGATCATTTCCATCTCGCGCTCGGTTTTTCTTTTGCGGGCATTTTCCATACCCGGTCTCATCGACTTAAGTGCTGTCGCCGCCACTATGGCGACGATGACAATCAATGCCACTACTTCAATTAAACTAATGCCTCGATCGCCCCCGACGCGACTTAACACGCGCAGCCCCACCATACATAACCCCCTGATGCATCACTGCTTTTTGCATCTCAGTTATTGCTCCACGTTATTGTTACCCGCCGGCCAGCCCACGCCGGCAGCCTCCTAATACTGCTTCGATAAGCGATCGATGCCACTCCTGCTGTTATCCCATCAAAGCTCTTACCAGTAATTTTGCGCAAAGGCCATCTCTGTATAAAATGACTCGCCCGGATACACCACTACCTTACGGTAGAGCGTGTCGCTTACCGTATCATAGGCATACACGACAATCAGGTCGTGATGCCCGATCGGTATGGAACTGAAAGACGCCAACCCGTTGGCGCGCGGGTTGGCAACGGTCGTGGTTGTCGATCCCGCGCCATCGGGATAAATCAGCTCCAGCGAAACATCCGTACGCCTTGCCCCCGGAGGCGTGTTGTTTATATCCGTTACCAGCACCTCGACGGTGTTGGCGAGCAGGTCCGAAGTTGCGTAGGCGATTTCTCGCGCCAGTGTCGTCCCGCCGCCGGTGGATATGATGCTGTCACCGGTGTAAGTATAAGCCGCTCCCCAACCGTCATACTTAAACTCGGATTCCGAGCCGCCGGTCGACGAGTAAAAATCGTCGCGAATATACGGTCCATCCCAGGTGCCATAACCCGGGTTGGTAACCAGGTTATCAAGCGACGCCGGCAGTGCCCCGATATCACCCACGTACCCAAAGTCGGTCCGTACTCCGCCCGACACCAGATTCGGGTTTCCGCAGATAGCCCAGGCCAGTTGATTCATCTCCTGCTTGGTCTCCTCCGCCTTGGAAACATCAACCGTGTTTCTCATCGACCTCATTGAGACAGTCGCGATAATCCCCACTATGATGATTACCGCCAGAAGCTCAAACAGGGAGTACCCGTAACCGTGTATCAACCTGCGGTAGCGCATTTTACCTCGGAAATTACCATTATTGGGGATTATCGGCAGGTTCTTTACCGGCCTTAAGTCTTTGGGCTAAAACAAAAAACGCCCCTTTTGGATAGGGCGCCGGGGGAAATATGAAAAGAGGGTTGGCAGACCGTAAGTTACGGCTATATATCGTCGTCGCCGAAAATATCCGTCTTCTCCGGAATTCGGACAATCAGGTCCGAAGTTACCTTACACTGGCAGGCAAGACGTGAGTTTTCCTGTAAATTCTCGGCGTCCTCGAGCATATCCGCCTCATCCTCTGACATCTCATTTAAGGTATCGTAGCCCTCCTCAATGAAGACATGGCAGGTGGAACAGGCACAGTTGCCGCCGCAGTTGTGGTTTATCTTGATATTGTTGTCTAAAGCGGCATCGAGAAGAATTTTCCCCTCTTCTACAACAACCTCTCTGTCCGACGGCAGGAATCTTACTTTCGGCATCAGGCCAACCTCGCTAACCGGTGTCAATTGTTCTTTCATAAGATAGAAGTCGCCATCCATAATTTCAAGAAGATTCCCCCTGACGATAGACCACGACGTTGTCGTGCTCGTTGCCGTACAGGACTGTTTTCGCGTGCGGCGCCAGCTTTCCGGTGAGGAACATAAAAGCCCACGGGGGTATGACCGTGCCGCTGCATCCGCGAATCAGCACTTTTTTTTGCTTAAACAAACTCCAATCCGTAGCGTTGGCTTTGCTGAGGAAGATATCCTCCTTGAAGACGCTACCGGAAAGGAATTCCGACGGATCAACTACCGCAAAAGCCATGGCCGTCAGCAGGTAAATGAACTGCCGCAGCCGCAGGAGCGCTTGGCGTTGGGATTTTCGAACTGGAAACCGCCGCCCAGCATGCCGCCTTTGTAGTCCAGCACCGAACCGGCCAGGTAGGGCATCGCCCGTGAATCCATGACTACCTTGAGATTGTCAAAGTCGAACTGGCGGTCGTGCTCGCCAAGCTGATTGTCAAAGGCCATCATATAAGACATCCCGGAACAACCTCCGGCGGCGACGCCTATGCGAAGAAAAAGGTCCTGGGCTTTTTCCTGCTCAATCAGTCTCTTTATCTCCGCGATAGCGGCAGGGGTAATGGTTACAGTCTGGTTTTTATCCGAAGAAATCAAATGGTCCATTATTTAGTATCTCCTTGCTGTCAATTTCGATACCGCAATCACCCGGTTGCATTCCCTTAACAGGTCAGAAAGGCTTTGGTTCCGGGGTCGCAAAATCTTTTTGACATTTGGTTTTCACCTCTTATAATACGGGCCGGTTCTTGCGCTTTTGGCGCGGTAATAAGGAGATTTCTGCGAGAGAAAAAATACCGACAAAAAATTACCTTTAAGTCAATATTTTTATGGACTAAGAAAATCTTTTTTCGTATATAAATGGGGAGAGAATGGATTGACAAGGAAATAATCATAAACCCAAAAAGTCTAAAATAGGGATTGCATCATGAGACTGTCACGTAAATCAGACTATGCATTGAGGGCTGTGCGACATATATCCTCACTGCCCAAGGGGAAGTTGGGGTCGATCAACTCGGTCAGCGAGGCCGAGAATATACCGAGAGAATTTCTGGCCAAGATCCTCAAGGATCTCACGCGCAGCGGCATACTGGTTTCGTATCAGGGAGTTACCGGCGGCTATCGCCTTTCGCGTATGCCGAAGGACATTACGTTTCTTGATGTTATTGAGGCTATCGATGGTCCGATTCACCTGAATCTGTGTACGGAGACACCCAACTGCCGTTGCGAGCAGTACAGCAAGTGCCAGATGAAAGAATTCTGGCTGGCCCATGAAAAGATCTTCAAGAAAGCTCTGAGCAAGGAACACTTCGCCAAATACAAAAAGACCAAGAAATAATAGTCATAGGACAATGTTATAATGGCTGACCGCAGTCGAGTTGGAGACAGGATCGTTTAGCATCTCGGCCCACAACCGACGGTTCGGTTCACCATCCATTGTGGTTGGCCGTCTAAGTGACATTTTGGGGCTTGTGCCAGAGCCCCATTTTTTATTATATTTGGCTGGCTAATTGACGCCAGGTGATTGTGGTTGGCCTCGGGCGCGAAAGACCGCCCGCGAAAGCGAAACTTCCTGACACCGGCGGCGTTCAAGTTAATGGAAGCGATTCAAAGGAGCCATACAGTGATAGATTTTAACGATAAACAGCACAAAATCAAAGTCGGCCTGGCCGAGATGCTTAAAGGCGGCGTTATTATGGACGTCACCACTCCCGAGCAGGCGAAAATCGCCGAAGATGCCGGCGCCGCCGCCGTAATGGCTCTCGAAAGGGTTCCATCCGATATCAGAGCCGAAGGCGGTGTGGCCCGGATGGCCGACCCCGATATTATCGAAGGCATCAAACGCATCGTGACCATTCCGGTCATGGCCAAGTGCCGCATCGGGCATTTTGCCGAAGCACAGGTGCTCCAGTCTCTGGAGATAGACTTTATCGATGAGTCCGAAGTGCTCACTCCGGCGGACAACATGTATCACATCAACAAGTGGCCGTTCAAAGTCCCGTTCGTGTGCGGTTGCCGTAATCTGGGCGAGGCGCTCAGGCGCATTTCCGAAGGCGCCGCGATGATCCGCACCAAGGGTGAGGCCGGCACGGGCGATGTATCCGAAGCGGTGAAACATCTGCGCGAGATAGGCCTCGTGATGAAACAGCTTACCGTGATGAGCGATGAAGAACTCTACGGCGTCGCCAAAGAACACCGCGTGCCGATCGATATTGTCCGCATGGTGGCCAAGACGGGTAAACTTCCCGTTCCGAATTTCGCCGCCGGCGGTATTGCCACTCCGGCCGATGCTTCGCTGTGCATGCAGCTGGGTGCCGAGGCGGTCTTTGTCGGGTCGGGTATTTTCAAGTCCGACAACCCCGCAAAACGCGCCAAGGCAATTGTCGCCGCTACCACGCACTACATGGACGCCGGCATCATTGCCGATGCCTCCCGCGGGTTGGGACAGGCCATGAAAGGCATCCAGGTGACCGACATCCCCGAGGATGAGATACTGCACACGCGGTAGTCACCATCTTCTCTGTTCAGATTTACGGCCCACTTCCATAACGAAGTGGGCTTCTTATTTAATATGATTGACAAGTGACTCTCGATAGCGTAATCGTACAGCATGGAATACAATGTTTATTGTGATGAGAGCTGTCATCTGGAAAACGATGGCCAGCCCATAATGGTTTTGGGAGCAGTTTGGTGTCCTGCCGAGAAATCACGAGAGATCTCGGTTCGGATACGTGAAATCAAATTGAAACACAATCTACCGAGTTCGTTTGAGATAAAATGGACAAAAGTTTCGTCAGGGAAGGAAAGATTCTATCTCGATTTATTAGACTACTTCTTTGATGACGATGACCTGCATTTTCGTGCAATTATAGCTGATGGCAAAAACAAACTTGATCACCCGCGTTTCGCTCAGGATCACGACACATGGTATTATAAAATGTATTTTAGTATGCTGAAAGCCATACTGGGGCAAAACGACATTTTTTACATTTATTTGGATATCAAGGATACAAGAGGCTCGGCCAAAGTTGCCAAGTTACACGACGTGCTTTCAAATTCACTTTACGACTTCGACCGACGTATAGTCCAACGTCTTCAGATAATTAGATCAAACGAGGTTGAGATGCTACAGCTTGCGGACTTGCTGATTGGTGCTGTAGCTTATGCCAATAGAAAATTGACTGAGAGCAAGTCAAAGATCGCGGTGGTGAATAGGATGAGGGAGCGGTCGGGATTCAGTTTAGTGCAAAAGACGCTTCTCCGAGAAAACAAAGTCAACCTATTTAAATGGACCCCCTCGAATCCAGATGACGAATAATCCCGATTGGTTACCCGATCTCGTCCCATTGTCGGACTACGGTGGTGATTGGAAGAAGTATCTTGAAGAGATTTACCGCTACTTCAAACGAGACTTTATATATAATCGCCCCAACTTTAGAGGTCAGCGCGTATCGCCAAAGCGGTTACCTATGCTCAAGGGAAAGGAGGCTACATTTTGGCACCTCATTAGCGAAGGGGACTGCGAGTTGGAACGGCTTCCTGATCTGAGGCGGTGCGAGAGAATCAGATGGCCTCGGGCTGTCATAGACAACGAAAAATCGACCAGTCTGAAGATTTGGGAAAATAAACGCAGCGGAGAGCGCCGAGTCGTGATCTGGTTGGAATGCTGCGAATATGCTGTAATCCTTGCCAAGCGGCGAAACTACGTCTTGCTTTGGACCGCATATCAAGTCACTCGTGACCACCAAAAAAGGAAATTTCAAAAAGAGTTTGAAGAGGCGACAAAATAGCTGAGGCCGCCCTTACTAGAAGGACGGCCTCGTTACTCTTTCTACACATGGCAGATGAGCTATCATAATTATCGGACAATAAGCTAAATTGTCAACATTTTTGTCAATACCTTTGTTCACCGAATATCCTGAAAATCTATAGCTTCAGACTCTAAACTAGCAGCCTGACAATAGATTAACTGCGGTTCGTACTGAAGGGCTCCAAAAGACAATTACCGCTGTTTCGCCGTAGATTCTGCCCCCTTTGTCTACAACTTTGTGATTTGTTGGGAGGATTATTGAAGTATAACTTCCATAAGAGATATGTCCTCGCGCTCCGAAATAGAGTGGACCTGCGCCACCTGGAACCCGGTCACAGGGTGCAACAAAATCAGCGCCGCCTGTGACCATTGTTACGCCGCCCGTATGGCTCACAGACTGCAAGCCATGGGCGTGGCCAAATACGAAAACGGGTTTGAAGTCACGCTTCACCCCCGGACCCTCGATATCCCCGTACGGCTCAGGAAACCGCACATCATTTTCACAAACTCCATGGGCGATCTTTTCCACGAAAAAGTACCAACCGCCTATATAAAACAGGTCTTCGAAGTAATGCAAAGATGTCAGCACCACATCTTTCAAGTGCTGACCAAGCGCTCCGACCGTCTCAAAAGACTCCGCAACGAACTCCCCTGGCCGAACAATATCTGGATGGGCGTCACGGTCGAAAGCGAAAGATACAAGCACCGTATCGATGACCTCCGCGCCACCGATGCCTACATAAAATGGCTATCCTGCGAGCCTCTGTTAAGCCCCCTGCCAAACCCGAACCTCGAAGATATAGCCTGGATCGTGGTGGGCGGCGAATCCGGCTCCGGTGCCAGGCCGATGCGCGAAGAATGGGCGCTCGATATCAAAGACCAGTGCCGGAAAGCCGGCACAGCCTTTTTCTTCAAGCAGTGGGGAGGCGTGAACAAGAAGAAAACAGGACGCAGACTCCAGGGCAGACTATACGAAGAAATGCCAGATTGCCCCCAGTTCCAATCAGGCCAGGTATCGCTTTTTTAAGCCCGCAACATCATTTTCCGACCGACACAACCCGTTAAATCATATAGAAATCCTCGAAAACGGCTATCGGCGCCTGAATTCAGTAGGTGAAATCACACATATACGCAATAAACTCGCATTTTGTTATCATTGACTAAAATGCTTTAACTGCCGATTTTTAAAGCAGACAGGCGGTTGCCATGCCGCGAATTAACGCCTGTTAGCAAAGGGGGCTGGCAAGTGAAGGACCATTTGCCGCCGCCCCCTTTGAATGCTTCAAGGAAGGAGCCGTTGGTTGTGACACGGGAATGCTACTATTGCGACGAAGGAATCGTCCACGCGGGCATCAAAGGGATACTGGAACAAAAATCGTGGCCATACGTCTTTTGTAAGACGCTGGCGCTTGCGGGAATATATCACTCAAGAGGACTTCTGATCGATCTGCGCGAGGCAACGCCTCCTGCCTCGGCTCCACTGGCAGGCTGTCTTCCGGCAGCCCTCGAGCACATCTGCGAATCGGGATTCTACAAGCTGGCTCTCGTCGTCCAATCTCACAGCGAGACATACTCCTGGTTCGATACCGCCTTCAACGAGCTGGCTCCCAGGCTGAGAATCTTTACCGGCTATCAGGAAGCCAAAAACTGGCTGGCCGCGCAACACGAGCTTTCCCGCGAAGACTGGCAGAGAGAAAATCGTAACGTGACAAATGTTGCCTAGGCAAATGAGGTGTCCGTAGCACCTTCGGTGCACCGGCCGGTTACATCGCTATAATCGCTCACAAACGGAATTTCCCATATACTTCCCGCCATTTTTTGTGTATTTTCCCGACTGCGATGAAAAACTACGCCAACATCAAAATCGGTGTTCTCGCCCTCCAGGGTGATTTCGAGCGCCACCACCATCAGCTGGTTTCGCTGGGCGTTGATGTCACCCTCGTACGCCTGCCGATAGATTTAGAACACATCCACGGCCTGATAATCCCCGGCGGCGAATCGACTACCATGGATAACCTCATCGACCGGTTCAATTTGAGAACTCCTCTGACCGATTTCGGAAAGGCTAAACCTGTCTGGGGAACCTGCGCCGGTATGATCATGCTGGCGAAGGACATAAAAGACAACCAGGCCGGGGTAGAGCCGCTGGGCCTGATGGATATCGATGTCGTCCGGATGGGCTACGGCAGACAGGTGTTTTCATTCGAGGATAACCTCAAGGCCAACCTTAACGGTACTGTTGCTAACCTTAAAGCAACCTTCATTCGCGCCCCCATGATTACCCGTGTCGGCCACAGCGTTAAGACACTCGCCGAGTACGACGGCGTACCGGTTTTGGTGACTGAGAAAAACCTCATGGCCAGCTCGTTCCATACGGAACTCGATGATGACACCACCCTTCTTCGGTATTTTCTGCAAAAGTTTTTTCAACTCTGAGCCGTTACAATCGTATAGAAATTGGATGTATAAAGTCCTATATACACAATCCGTGGGTGAAAACTCGGCGCACGGAGTGCGTCCCCGGGCGCCCAAAAAAAGTGAGCGGGCGCAGGTACCCGGCGCGATTTTGCCGCCGTGGATGAAAACCACCGTAAAACACGGTCCCAATTACGCCCGTATCAGGTCAATCCTGGGAGAACACCACCTCCATACCGTTTGTCAGGAAGCGGCCTGTCCGAATATCAGAGAGTGTTGGGACGAGGGCACAGCGACCTTCATGATCCTCGGCAAATACTGCACCCGCGATTGCAACTTCTGCGACGTACTGCACGGTCAACCGCTCGGCCTCGACGAGGATGAACCCAAGCGGGTTGCCGATGTCGTCGCCGAGCTGAAATTGAGACAAGTCGTGATCACCTCGGTCACGCGAGATGACCTGCCGGATGGGGGAGCTTCTATTTTTGCCCGGACTATAGAGCTCCTCCGAAGGCAGGATAAGGACGTCAAAGTCGAATTTCTGATCCCCGACCTCGGTGGCTCGTTCGATTCTCTCAAAATAGTCCTCGATTCCGGTGTCGATGTCCTCGGTCATAATGTCGAGACAGTCGGCCGCCTCCACAAACGGGTGCGCGGTGTGGCCAAACTCGACCGCTCATTGGAACTGCTTCGCCGGGCGTCTCAATATGATCTCCGGCCCATCGTCAAAACCGGCTTTATGGTCGGTCTTGGGGAGACGATCGACGAACTTATCGAATTAATGCGTCAGATTCGCTCTACCGGCTGCGATATTTTGACCATCGGTCAATATTTACGGCCTTCACCGTTGCATTTACCGGTAGAAAGATATTATCATCCCGATGAGTTCAAATACCTGGCCGAAGTCGGGCGGGAGATTGGATTCGGCTATGTCGAGGCCGGTCCTTTGGTTCGAAGCTCATATAGAGCTTTCAATCAGTCAAACAGACTGCTGGAGAAGGCATGCTGAAAAAGATTATCATCGCCGATCATCACGGGTTCTGCATGGGTGTGAAGCGCGCTATCAGTATTGCCGAAGAAACGGCTGAAAAGGAAACCGGCAGGGTTACTATTCTGAACGAGATCGTTCACAACGAGGCTGTCGTCGAAAAATTCAACCGGCAGGGTGTCGGACAGGCGTTCTCGGTTGATGATGTCGATGAAGGCACGCTCATCATCTCGGCGCACGGTATCGCGCCGTCGGTTATCCGGGCCGCGCGGAATAAGGGCCTGAAGGTTGTCGATGCCACCTGTCCGCTGGTGTCGAGAATCTATGAGATCATAAACAAGATCGTCGAACGCGGTTTCTATGTCATTCACTATGGTGACCCCAACCACGACGAAACCCACGGCATTGTCGGGCACGCGCCGGAGCATATCACGGTAGTGTCGAGCCGCGAGGAACTGTTGAGTCTTCCCGACTGGACGGATCGTAAACTGGGTCTGACAGTCCAGACAACCGCCCATCTGGAGCATTTCGCCGAAGTTGAAAAACTGGCCAAAGAGAAATGGCCTCACATAGAAGTATTCAATACCATTTGTAACGCTACCACCCAGCGTCAGAACGCAATAATGGATCTGGCTCCGAAAGTCAACATGGTGCTCGTAGTGGGCTCCGAATCATCGGCCAACTCCCGGCGTCTGGCGCGCATCTCCGAAGCAATTTGCGGCAGGGGCATTCTCATCGGGTCCGCCGTGGATATCGATGAAGAATGGTTCGCCGAAGACCAGAATGTACAATCAGTCGGCATCTCCGCCGGAGCTTCCACCCCTGATTTCCTCGTCGAGCAAGTCATCGAAAAACTGGTGGAAATCTCGGGCGGGACGGCCGAGGTCATTTTTCCGGAAAGAAAAAACAGAATCCGAAAGATCCAGCGTCAGGCAAAGTAACCTGAATCCACGGGGGCGGGATAACGGGAGAACTATATGCCTCACTTCGGTGATTTTCTCATCTATGCCGCGACGGCCTGTGCGCTCGGCTCTCTGGCGTTCTATCTTTTGACACTTCGCGGCAAAGACGCCAATCTGATCGCAGGGCGCATGCTGTTCAAGAGCACCGCCGCTCTGGTCATCGCCGCCGCGCTTGTCCTGCTTTATCTCATCCTCGCGCACGATTTCTCAGTGGCTTACGTCTTCGCTTATTCCTCCTCCGACCTTCCCCTCGGATACCTGATTTCCACCCTCTGGGCGGGACAGGAAGGCACTTTCCTTTTGTGGTTGACCTATGTGACGTTGATGGGGTTGGTGATGATAAAGACAGCGGGGAAGTTCGAGGAGGGCAACATGGTAGTGGTGAACCTGTTTGTGTTATCGTTACTGATGATTCTGGTAAAGAAATCACCGTTCGAGCTGCTTTCGGTTGCGCAGGTTGAAGGCGCCGGTCTGAATCCGCTGCTGCAGAATTTCTGGATGCAGATTCATCCGCCCATAATGTTCGTCGGTTTCGCCGCCACGCTGTTTCCTTTCGCGTTTGCCGTCACCGGTCTGATTCAACGCAAATACGACACATGGGCCGAATCGGCCCGACGTTGGACCGTGTTTGCCTGGGCTTCGCTCGGGACATCGCTGGTTATGGGCGGCTACTGGGCTTATGTCACGTTGGGCTGGGGCGGCTTCTGGGCCTGGGACCCGGTTGAGAATTCGTCGTTCATCCCGTGGATCTTTCTCACCACCCAGATACACGTTTTATTCATCCAGCGCAAGCGCAGAGGCTTGATGCGATTCTCGCTGCTGATGGTCTGTCTGTCATTCTGGTCGGTTCTATACGGAACATTTCTGACCCGCTCCGGTGTGCTGGCCGATTTCTCCGTGCACTCTTTTGTCGATCTCGGTATTAACGGGTTTTTGATTTCAAGCCTGTTTTTCTTCATTGGCGCCGGTCTCTTCCTGATAGTCTGGCGATGGCAGGATATCAAGCCCAACCCATCTTTCTCCGCCGTCAACTCGCGCGCCTATATAGTCGCCCTCGGTGTTGTCATGCTCTTTATGGGAGGCATGCTGACTCTGCTCGGCACCTCGGCGCCGCTGCTTACGCGTGTGACCGATAACCCTTCCAATGTCGGATTGAACTACTATTTCACCACCATGACACCGGTGGCGGTGGCGGTGCTTGTTCTTATCGGATTGTTTCCGGCTTTTCGCTGGAACAAAGGTCTCTCGAAACCGCGTCTCTTGGGCGCGGGATTAATCGCGGCAGCCGTCACCATCGCCGCTCTGCTGTTTACCGGTTTCACGCATCAAATTATTTACCTGCTCTTTTTCGCCGCCGCCGCAATGGCTTTTGTCAGCAACAGCTGGGTGCTGGCTGTCTCGTGGCGAGAGGGAAAATTCGCGCCCGGATATCTGGCGCATGTCGGACTGGCTGTGGCGCTGGTGGGAGCGGCTGTCTCTGCCGGTTTTGAATCCAAAAAGACTGTTACCCTGTTGGAAAATCACGACGTAAACGAAATGGGCTATAACCTGCGGTTTGCCCGGGTTGTGGATAAACAGGACGGCTTCGATTGCCATGTTCAGGTCGATGCCGAAGGCAGCCAGTTTACGGCGATCCTGCCCCACGAATTTCCTCGAAACGCCCAGGGCGTCATGCGCAGACCGCACGTCGAGAAGTTTCTGCTTCTCGATGTCTACATTTCTCCCGTGGCATTTGAACCCTCGACCGCGATTGACCGGTCTGTCCTCACACTGCACAAAGACCAATCGGCGCGGATAGACGAATACGAAATTACCTTCCACGACTTCGAGCTGGACAGTCACGGGAATGCCGGTCCCGCGTCGGTAGCTGCCACCCTCACCGTCAGATATGATGATTACTCCGAACAGTTGGCGCCGTCTCTCAGTGTGGACTCGACATCCGTGGTGGCCCTTCCGGCCACTTTCGCCAACGGACGGGGAAGTATTTCGATTGCGGGCATTCAACCCGAAGAGGGTGCCGTTATGCTCCACGTCCAGGGTGGTTTCGTGCCCGCTTCTGAGCCATCCGGGGCGTCGCTGGTGATCGAAATCTCGAAGAAACCGCTTATCAATCTCTTTTGGCTCGGGACAACCATCTGTTTTCTTTCGGGAGCCCTTTCGATGCGAAAGCGCAGAAAAGCAAAACAGTTTGTTGTCGCGGCCCAGGAGGTCGCCTTAAGCCGGCAGAAAAAAAGTGTCGCCTCTTAAAAAAAATTGATTTTTCCGTTTTTTTTATTATCTTAATTACTCAAGCGGGCTGATAACATCATCCGGCTTTACCAGAAGTGTCCAGCTGCTGCGCCGGTAAATCGGCTCCCGATCGGTAGACATAGCAGCACGCTTCCCTTGTAATAGTTCAAGTTTGTGCTCAACGTTGAACTGTACTTCGACCGTGAAGTGCGTCGAAGTTGACCGCCGGCCTCGGGGGAGAGGGCTAATCGGTGAGTTGAAATGTGACGACTTATTACACGTGTCCGTCGGTAACGCAGGTCACTTAGAGGAGAAATGTAGAGTCAGGTCAATAGCTTACGAGCGCAAAAGCTGTGGCGTGAATTTTGTTTACGAAAGCATGAAACAAAAAACCGCCCGTGTGCGTTAAATATGCGAACGGCCTATAAAGCAACCGGTGCGTTGTACCGATAAACGTTTTAGGTCTATCTTAAGTCTTTATCTCGACAAGGTTGATATTCCGCGGTCACACAGTGCTCATCGGTTTCGATTCGGCTGCGGGAGGGGTTGGTAATCGAATGAGATTTGAGATTTCTTGAAACACAAAAAATTTATTATTGACAAATCGGTACAAATTTATTTTAAAAGGTTGCTTCAAATTTCGTTTTTTGATGTCTGAGAATGGGCCGGCGTGAGGCCATACCGGCTAATCACCCAGGGCCCGTCGATTAAGAATTCTCGGAAAGTATAATTTGTTCTAACGCGTCTTTAGTATGCGATTTTTGAAAACCTTGTGATTTTTCGGAGGATATATGGCTCCCAAGCGCGCGAAATTCTACACCTATGGTGAGGACGCTGTATGCGTAGAAACACAAGAATTCATCGAGAATGCCGGAGTGATTCTTGAAGTACGCGATATCGAAAAAAACCCGCTGACATTGGACGAATTGAACCACCTGTTCAGATTTATCAACATCAAGCACTTCCTGAACACCTTTTCGGAGGCCTACAGCAAGTACCGGCTCGACCATGTCATGCCCCCGCGTGAAAAGGTCATCGAATTGATGGCGCAGGATCATACCCTGATTCGCAGGCCCATCATTCAGGCCTCGCGTCTGCTGACAGTCGGTTGCGACCGAAAAAAGATTTCCGAGATGCTGCAGATCAGCCTGAACGGCGCCGGCTCAAAAGAAGAGCCCACCAACGTCGGCAACCGGCAGCATCGCAACAATCAGGAAGCTGCCTCGACAGCGGGCAAGTAAACAGTACTTTTCTTTGTTGCGTTCTCAGAGCATACTCGCTATTTTTTCGGCAGAGTAAAATCCTGACTAACCGACTATGGATGTTCAGCGCGAAATTCTCGAAACCGATATCCTGATCGTTGGCGCCGGTCCGGCCGGGTTGGCGCTCGCTTATAAACTGGCCCGGCTCGTCGAGCAGGACTCCCAGTTGGATATGCCCGAAGTCCTGCTGATGGAGAAAGGCTCCTATGTCGGCGCCCACGCCCTGTCGGGCGCGGTCATGGATCCGCGCGGCATAGCTGAACTCATTCCCGACTTTAAAGAAAAAGGATGTCCGCTCTCCGCTGAAGTCTCCGCCGACGCGATGTATTATCTCAGCCGCGACGGCTCTATCAAATTCCCCTTTATCCCACCGTCGCTCAATAACCACGGCAACTACGTAATCTCGCTCAACAAGTTTACCACCTGGCTGGGTGAACAGGTTGAAGCCGCCGGCATCGACACCTATGCCGGACTGGCCGGGTATGAGCTGATTGTTGAAGATGGAAAAGTCACCGGCGTTCAGACGGTTGATATGGGGTTGGACAAGGAAGGTCACCCGAGATCGAATTTCGAACCCGGCTCAATCGTTAAAGCACGCGTGACGATTCTTTGCGAGGGCGTTCACGGCTCGCTCACGCGCCACGCCTTCGAGAAAATCCCGCAACTGGTCGAAAATACAATCCCGCAGGCCTATCTGACCGGAGTTAAAGAAGTCTGGGAAGTGCCGCCGGGACGAATCAAAGCCGGACAGGTCATCCACACTATCGGATATCCCCAGCCGAACAACGAGTATGGCGGTGGATGGATATATGGCATGAGTGACACCATGGTTTCGGTGGGATATGCCGTAGGGCTGAACTCCCCCGATCCGACCAATGACCCCCATATGAAATTCCAGCGCTATAAAGCGCATCCGCTGGTGAAGAAAATTCTCGAGGGCGGCAAGATGCTTCACTACGGCGCCAAAACCATTCCGGACAACGGCTACTATTCATTGCCGAAATTATATCACGATGGTCTCATGCTGTGCGGCGATTCGGCCGGATTTCTCAACCCCCAAAAACTCAAGGGAATCCATCTGGCTATCAAATCCGGTATCATGGCGGCCGAAACTGTCGTCGATTGCCTCAAAGCCGATGATTTCTCCGCCGCGACCCTCAAGGGCTACCAGAACCGCTTCGATAACAGTTGGGCGAAACAGGAACTCTACAAAACCCGTAATTTCCACGCCGGGTCCCACGGCGGCCTGATGGCCGGTATGTTTAACGGCGTGATGCAGATGATTACCGGCGGACGCGGCCTGTTTGACCGTCGGGAGAAAAAGCCCGACCACGAATACATGCTTACCATCGAAAACTACAGAAAGCGTTTTGGCAATGCTCCCGAAAAAGAGAAAATCAAATTCAACAACGAATACAGTTACGATAAATTGACCGATGTATACAAGTCGGGCACGATGCACGAAGAAGAGCAGCCGGCCCACCTGGTTATCTCCGACTACGATATTTGTAACAACCGGTGCACCGAAGAATACGGCAACCCCTGCCAGCATTTCTGTCCGGCTCAGGTCTATGAGATGGTCGATGATCCGTCGCGTCCGGGCAAAACGAAACTCCAGCTCACACCGTCCAACTGCGTTCACTGCAAAACGTGCGATATCGCCGACCCGTACCAGGTAATAAGATGGGTCACACCGCAGGGCGGGGAAGGACCGAACTACGAGAATCTCTAACCTATCGATCAGCGCCATTTATCTCAGGAGGAAAAATTCATCCTCCTTTTTTTGTGACTGCCGCCGCCTGTGGGTTTGCCACATGGCTTGATTGGAACACGAAACTTATTTGAGATAGAGGGAAGATGTGTCGGCAATGTTGATTGGTTCGATTGGCGTCGGGCTGCTTTTGGTGGCGTTCGGATTAAACCTTCTTAGAAAGCTGTCCGAGTCCAGCCCCGTTTATCTCGCCATGAACGGCGTTGGAGCGCTGATGGCTGCCTGGTACGCCCTGGACGGAGGCATAATACCGTTTGTGATTCTGGAACTCGTGTGGGCGACCACCGCGCTCGTGCGCCTGCTTATCGTCATAAAAAAGGGCTCTCCGGCATAGGGGAGAGCCCTCGTATCTGCGATATATCTTTCGCTTACGACTCGGTCTGCTGCTCGAAAGCTTCTTCGATATTATTGACGATATCCGATGTCTCCACCAGATGATCGAACCAGCGACTGTACAGCTCCCGCTGCTTGTTTTGCAGCACAACCTGATAAAGCGAATCACGCTTGGCTTCGAACTGGGTCATGTCGGCATAGGTGCGTTCCAGAAGCTGCAGCACCGCGCTGCCGCGGGAGTAATCCACCGGCTCGGAAATCTGTCCCTTTTCTGTCATGGCGAAAGCCACGCCCACCGCTTCATTGCCGACACCGAGACCGCTGATGTAAGAATTCCTCGTAATGTTATCGGAGATCTTATACTCGGCGCCATGTTTCTCGGCAGCCTTATTCAGGTCGGTCCCTTGCTGAGTTTCCGCGTAAATGGCTGAAGCTGTGTCCCGACACATTGTCCGCAGCACTTGATCTTCATAGGCTATTCTCACCTGGTCACGGACCTCATCGAAAGAGGCCTGTCCGGCGGGAAGCTTCTCGGCCAGCTGCAGAATATAAGCCTCATCGCGGTTCTCCTGTACCAGCGACATATCATTGAGCTCAGCCGCGAAAGCGAAATCGTTGGCGACACGGTCAGCACCGAGGTTATCTATCGCCTGCCCTTTGGCGAAAGGTTTCGTCTTTATTATTTCGAGATTGAAGTCACTGGCGGCCTGTTCAAACCCACGCTCAACGGCAGCCGTCCGGAAATCGCTCAAACGCTTGTGGATCGCATCGAGCGTCTCAGCCGACGGCGTCACCTTCACGAGAATATGCGCGGCATGCGCCTCTTTGACCTTGTCTTTCCCCGTACCCGTGTCTCTGGTTTCGAGCAACTTGATGATGTGCCAGCCAAACTCAGTCTTGACCGGTTTGGAAATCTCTCCCCGTTTCATACTGAAGACGGTTGAGTCGAACGGCCCCACCATCTGTCCCTGCCTGAACCATCCCAGGTCACCGCCGCTCTGTGCCGTAACATCCTCGGAATAATACTGAGCCAGTTCCGCGAAATTGGCTCCCGTCTGAAGCGAATCGTAAAGCCACGCCGCCCGGGTGCTGTCGACCTCCCAGTCATAAGCGGTCGGCTGCTTGGGAATCATTACCATGTTCAGCACCACCCGCTCGTCGACCGTGTAATCCGTGGCGTGCTGATTATAATAGGCGAGAAGCTCTTCTTCCGCCGGCTGTACCGTTCCGCTAAAACGTCCGAACGGTACATTGACCACCCCGAGCTTCACCTTCTCGTTATCAGAAATATACGTTCTCTTAAGCTCATCATCCGTCACCTGCGCCGTCTGAATGACCATCGCCTGGAGTTTCTGCTTTTGGATCTCCTGCCTCACAAACGGCTCGATCGACGACCAGAAAGACGCGGCATTGGGGTCGGCCATCGCCGACATGTATTTCTGATAATCGAACTGCCCGTTTGTCTGGAACGGCTCCATGCGCTGAAGATCCGCAGGCGGAGAAAACCTCAAATAAGCGTAAAGCTCCTCATCGGAAACAGTGAGCTCATGCTTGGCGACTTCCTGCATCACCAGCTTGTCATGAAGAAGTTGCTGCCAGGCTGCCGTGCGCAATTCCTTCTTCTGGTACTCGGAGAGATCGAGGTCCTCGTTGCCCAACTCGTTTTGGTAAAGACGGTCGTAGATGACATTGAAATCCTGCCAACTGATATCCTCACCGTTAATGCGGGCAGCCGTGTTGGCGCTCAGGTATTCGCTCCGACTGCTGATATCCATACCCCACTGAAAAACAATCGTCGCCAGAAATCCCACCAGAGCTATGATGATTATGGGAAAAATCATTCTACGTAAGAACTGAAACATGCTTTGTCTCTCCTAAAGTATTAAAAAGAATCATTCCGACTTCGACTAACCCGTTTTCCGCGGGTTAGATGAGCTATGAATATAACCCAAAATGACAATTTGGCAACAAACCTTTATTTACAATTTTACAAAAAGATTGCTTTTTTGAATCAATTGCATATCTACATTGTTAAAACTTTGTGACAGCACGGAATATACTTTATGCATAGATCACTGAATATCCTGTGGCCTTTGTTTCTAATTGTCGCTCTTAATGTTACAGCGGCAGACCAAAAACAGCGACCCTGGCCCGTCAAAAGAGAAATCGACCTCTCCAGCGGTTTCGGCGACCTGCGTCCCAATCGCTTTCACGCCGGTGTAGATATCCGCACCGGCGGACAAATCGGCACGAAAATCTATTCACCCGTCAACGGCTACGTGTGGCGCATAAAAATGTCTTACTTGGGTTACGGAAAAGGACTGTACGTCATCGGCGACGACGGCCACATCTATGTCTACGGGCATCTCGACAACTTCTCATCAAAAATAGACAAATTCGTCAAGCAGGCCCAACTCAAATCTCGACGGTATTACCTCGACCTCACCTTCGAGAAAGCGGAGATTCCAATCAAGCAAGGCGAGTTGATAGCGTTCTCCGGCCGCACCGGCTCCAACGCTCCGCATCTCCATTTCGAGATCCGTACCCCCGACAACTATCCGATAAACCCGCTGAACCACGGCTTCAGCTTGCACGATGCCGTCAGACCGGTGTTCAACCGAATCGGATTCAAACTTACCGACGACCATTCTCTTTTCGATAATGGCTCGAGGAAACTCATCCTCGATGCCGTCAGGCAAAAGACCGGCACCGATTACGTTGTCGAAAAAGTTCTGCACTTCAACAGCCCCTTCGGTGTGCTGGTCGACTGCTACGACCAGAACCGAGTCGGCGGCATGAGACACACACCGCGCAGACTATCGCTGTATATCGATGATACCCTCTACTATCAGGTCACAATGGACACGCTCGATTTCGACATTCAGCGCTCGGTTAATCTTGAATACGATCTTGTCGAAGCCGCGGAAGGGGAGAAGCGGGTAAGACGACTTTTCCACCACACCGGCAACGAATTCTCCGGAAGCAAACCCGCCAACAATGACCGTGGCTTATTCGGATTTGATGCCTGGACGTTGCCCGGACCTCACCGCGGACTGGTCGTTGCCGAGGATATAGCCGGTAATATCTCCCGCCTCACTTTCGATTTCGTCTGGGAATCACCGGAAGTGATTCTACCTCCCGACTCCGGTGTTGTGGTTCAGAGGGCTGTCAGTGATGGTCCTTTGGCGTATACTGTCGTCGATGATGGTCTCATCGTGTACATCAACACTAATGTTGGTTCAGAACTCGCGCCGCGCGTTGAACTTTACGATGGCGACTCCCTGCTCGGCGTGGAGAGCTCCCGCCTTATAGCCGCCGGCCGTTACGCGTGCTTCATCCCCCCACAGCAAAAATACCGCCGCATCAGACGCATCGGTTACACTCTGTCAGAAAGCATTCCAGCCGAGCGTCTCATACCGGCCAATATCTATTTGGTTGGCCTTGAAGATAAAGAAACAATTGAAGTTGATGGTAATTTCGCCGTTTCGACCGGACGACAGAATTTCTTTGCCCCGCGGTTTATCGATGTGGGCGCGGACAAGAACAACCCCAACCGGTATACCATCGAACCGGAGGCCTTCGCCTGCCGGAGCGATTTTGCCGTTCTGATGCCGCCCCAAAAATCATCGTCCGAGGCAACCAGCGATGGTATCTGCTGGTGGGATAAAAAAGAAAACGAATGGGTATGGCTCGACAACATTCTCGATGCCAACCGGCTCAAAACATCCGCCACCGGAGGCGGTCTCTATGCCCTTCTTACCGATAACCAGCCACCGGTGATCAGCAGGCTCAGCGTGAAAAACGGCCTGACCTATTTCAATCCCCAGCTGAGCATCGATTTCCTGCTCAGCGATAATCTGTCTAAATTTGCCGATGACCGCCATATCCTTATTGAACTCGATGGCCAGTGGATGATACCTGAATATGATCCGTTTACCAAAGTATGTAAAACAAGACCGTTGGAGACACTGGCGGATGGTCGTCACGACCTGAAAATATCAGTCACCGACAAAGCCGGCAATAAAACTGAAAAAACGCTGCATTTTTTCGTGAAGGCGCAAAATAATTAAGGATCATACACTTAAATAATGTTTATACCGATAAAAGATGATGCTCCGATTAGGCGAAAACCGGTCATAACGGTGTCTCTCATCGCGGCAAACACGCTGATCTTCCTGTTCTCAATCGTCCAGGGAGCAAGGGGCTTCCAGATGATTACGTACCAGTTCGGCTATATTCCCTTCGAGCTGATCCATGCCACCGAATTGACCCCGCAACTTCCCGCTCCGGTTTACCTGACCGCTTTCACTTCCATGTTCATGCACGGCGGGTGGATGCACCTCATCGGCAACATGCTCTTTCTGTGGATTTACGGCAACAATATCGAAGATTATTTCGGGCCGATAAAATTCATCTTTTTCTATCTGCTATCCGGGCTGGCCGCAATAGGCCTCTATACGCTTTTTGGACCCAACAGCGAAATTCCTCTCGTGGGCGCATCCGGAGCTATCGCGGGCGTGATGGGAGGCTACATGGTACTCCACCCAAGGGCAAGAATCACTGTCCTGATGATATTCGTCTTTATCCAATTTATGGTTCTTCCCGCGAAAGTTGTTCTCGGAATCTGGTTCGCATACCAGCTTTTGATGTCGTTCATGGGAAGTTCCACGGGCGGGGGAGTGGCCTGGATGGCCCACGTTGGAGGCTTCGCTTTCGGTTATCTTCTCCTGAGGTTATTTGCGAAAAACCGGGGAATCAGCCCTCCCTCGGACGGACAACGCGTCTTCAAAATGGACTGGTAAAAATTGCCCCAAAAACACGAGCCGAACTCGACGAGCATCAATAGGGAAGTTTGCCTAGTGTTTAGCTGTTGAAGCCAGGAAATTCCTGTTAGCCCCCTGCCAGAGCAACCATCCACAAAACTTAGGCGCTCGACTACTATAGAGTTCGGCTCTCTATTAAAAACTACGTCGAAACCCCAAACAGCGTTGGCCCCATCCCAAGTCCAAAAGCAGCCCGGTCAATCGGGTCAGCAAGCCCGCCCCCGGATATTTGCGATATCATCAAACGAAATAAGCCGGAGGGATTTGGTTGCGTTTTGGCCAGAAAAACCCGTATTTCGACCAAAAGCACTTGACATTTTCGCAGTAACTCTTATATATCGCTTGTGAAAAAAATAACTATCTCGACCCTCTGTCCACCCGCATAGGGCAGGCTGGCCGCGCTAGTTTTAATAATTGTTAGGAGCTAAGTAAAGATGATTACCAAACAGGAAGCTCTGGATTATCACTCCCGAGGAAGGCGTGGTAAAATTGAAGTTTCGTCCACTAAACCGTGCCGCACCCAACTCGACCTGTCACTGGCTTACACTCCCGGTGTGGCTATCCCGTGTCTTGAAATCGAAAAGAATCCGGCTGATGTTTACAAATATACCACCAAGGGCAATCTCGTCGCTGTCGTCAGCAACGGTACCGCCGTACTCGGTCTGGGGAATATCGGCGCCGCGGCCGGCAAACCGGTGATGGAAGGGAAGGGTGTACTCTTTAAACGCTTCGCCGATATCGATGTCTTCGACATCGAATTGAACACCGAGGACCCCGATGAAATAATCAAGTGCTGCCAACTTCTCGAACCGACCTTCGGCGGCATCAATCTAGAAGATATCAAGGCCCCGGAATGCTTCTACATCGAAGAAACTCTCAAAAAGACAATGAACATCCCGGTCTTTCACGATGACCAGCACGGCACCGCGATCATATCCGCCGCCGCCCTGCTTAACGCCCTCGAAATCGTCAAGAAAGACATCGGTAAAATCCGCGTGGTATTTTCCGGAGCCGGCGCCGCCGGAATCGCCTGCGCCAAATTGTACTGCTCGCTTGGCGTGAAGCATGAAAATCTGCTGATGGTTGACTCCAAGGGCGTTATGTACGAAGGACGCGGTGACTCCTTTAATAAGTACAAACAGGAATTCGTCCGCAAGACCGATGCCCACACTCTGGCTGATGCCATGAAAGATGCCGACGTTTTCGTTGGAGTCTCGGTCAAAGACATGGTCACCAAAGAAATGGTCAAATCGATGGCCAAGGATCCCATCATTTTCGCCATGGCCAACCCGGATCCGGAAATCACCTATCCCGACGCTATCGATGCCCGCAAGGATGTTATCATGGCGACCGGACGCTCGGACTACCCCAACCAGGTTAACAACGTGCTGGGGTTCCCGTTCATTTTCCGCGGAGCTCTTGACGTTCACGCTACCGCCATCAACGAACAAATGAAAATCGCCGCCGTGAACGCCCTGGCTAATCTCGCGAAGCAGGATGTCCCTGAAGAAGTCGCGAAAGCCTACGGCGTCGATCACTTCAAGTTCGGCCGCGGTTATCTGATTCCCAAACCGTTCGACCACCGTATCCTCGTGTGGGAAGCCTCCGCTGTCGCGCAGGCCGCCATCGAAACCGGCGTCGCTCAAAGCCCGGTCGACATCGAGAAATATCGGCTCGAACTGGATGAACGCATCGGACACGGCCGCACTATCATGCGTGTTATCGGCGACAAGGCCAAGCGCAACCCGAAAAAAGTGGTCTTTCCCGAAGGCGACTCGGTCAAGATTCTCCGCGCCGCCCACATCGCCCAGCAGGATGGCATCGCCGAACCGATTGTCCTGGGTAATCCCGAATCGATCAAGAAACTTGCCGCCGAACATGAAATCGACCTGACCGGCATCAAAGTCGTCAATCATGTCGCCTCGGAAAGACGCCAGGAATACGCTCGATACTACTACGAAAAGCGCCGTCGTAAAGGCATGACCATGGAAAAAGCGGTCTGGCTCATGCGCGACAGAACCTATTTCGGTTACATGATGCTCGAAATGGGAGAATGCGATGCCGTATTGGCCGGCGTGACGGTCGACTACCCGACCACGATCCGACCCGCCCTCGAGATTATCGATCTCGCCGATGGTATCAGTCGCGTCTCCGGTATGTTCGTCATGATTCAGAAGGGCAAGATCTACATCTTCGCCGACACCACCGTCAACATCAACCCATCGGCCGAAGAACTCGCCGAAATCGCTATCTGCGCTTCACGGGTGGCCAAACGGTTCAACCTCGTGCCCAGAGTCGCGATGCTGTCATTTTCCAACTTCGGCTCGGCCCGTTCACCGGAATCGATGAAAGTCGCGAAGGCTACGGAACTGGTCAAAAAGATGGCTCCGGAACTCATTGTCGATGGTGAGATGCAGGCCGACGCGGCTCTCATGCCCGAGTACCTGAAACAGCGTTATCCGTTCTCCACACTCAAAGATACGGCCAACGTATTTATCTTCCCGGATCTGAACTCCGGAAACATCGCCTACAAGATTGCCCAGCGCATGGGTGGTCTCGAGGCTGTTGGGCCGATCCTCATGGGTTTGGCCAAACCTGTACATGTCCTCCATCCTACTCTGGACGTCAACGATATTGTTGACATGGCAGCCATTGCCGTGGTTGATGCTCAGAAGTAGGTTCTCTTATATTTCGCTATAAGGAGGCCGGGGCTCTGTCCCGGCCCTTCTTTTTGCAGGCTGGTTTACGGCACCATGCCGCCCGTTTTCCAAATGAGTTATGATGGTTACTGTCTCGCTCGTGAGTCGTGGTACAAGCAACAATGACAACTAAATCCGTTGTCACAAAGCATTCCCGCCCGAACGCCTTACAGACAACCGGCCGACGGCGGGTTTTTCGGCCGATGTCGACAAAATACTCCAAAATAGGGCGGCTGTACTAGCAACAAATACAATATCATCCGTTGGTACAAGAATTCGTTGATTTTGCCTCTTGAATCTGAAATGGCATTTATATATACTGTTTTATTGTTTTTCCGCTGCATGCGGTCGCGGGAAAACCCATCGTTCGTAATTGCGGTTCTTTTTGAATACATCGTTAGCTCGAAACCTGTGAAACAGGAGAATACCTTATGGGATCGACGGATCTGCTGGTCATCTGCATTTCTGCCTTTTTTGTGGTATTTCTGGTCCTGACTTTTTTGGCGTTGGTCATGCGGACCATCATGGCCGTATTTCCGGAGAAAGTCGTCAAACTCAAAACCGACAGCGCCTATCTGGCGGCCATTGCCTCGGTCATTTCGACCATTTACCCTGGAACAAAAATTACCAAGGTTGAGGAGATAAAATGATTTTCACCAGTACACCTAAGGAAATCAGGGTGATGTTCACCCCGTTCCGCGACGGTCTTCAAAGCTCCTTCGGCGGCAAGGTCCGTCTCAATGATATTCTACCCGTGATGCAGGCCAGCGCCGAAATGGGAATAAAACATTTCGAATTCGGAGGCGGCGCTCGTTACCAGGCTCCATATTTCTATCTCGGTGAGGATCCTTTCGACGATATGAAAAAGATGCGCGAGGCTGTGGGTCCAAAGGTCGACTTGCAGATTCTCACCCGCTCTGTCTCAGGTGTGACGCTCACCACCCAGTCGCTTGAAGGCCTCACGCTTCAGGCCAAACTGATGAAAGAATACGGCACCACCTGGGACCGCAATTTCGACTACATGAACGATGTCGACAATCTGATAAAAACCGGCAAGCCCATTATCGACGCGGGCATGCACCACCAGGTCTGTATCGCTCTCATGGGGCTCCCATTTGAGTCCGACAAAGTCCACACTCCGGAATTTTATATAAATATCGGCAAACGCCTTCTCGACAGCGGTATGAAGATCGACTCGATCTGTCTCAAAGACGCCAGCGGCACCACCGATCCCAAGACGATCTACGAAACCGCCAAAGGTCTCAAAAAACTCATGCCGCCGGAAATGATTCTCTGGCTTCATACTCACGATACCGCCAGCACGGCTGTCGCTTGTTATATGGCCGGTATCGCCGCGGGTGTCGATGGTGTTGACCTGTCTTTGCGGCCGATGGCCTCGGGGACGGTGCAGCCCGATGTTCGCTCGCTCGCGCACGGCCTCAAGGGAACCGGATATTCGCTGGATATCGATGTTTCCAAAATGAACGAGCTCGAAAAGATGCTCGATGAAGCTCTGAAAGAATACGACTTCAATCCTGCCACCACCACCGCCGACGCTCGCGTCCTGGGCTTCCCGATGCCCGGTGGAGCTATCGGCCCGAACGTCCACATGATGGTTAAGGCAGGCATTCTCGACAAGTACAGCGATGTGCTGGCCGAGTTCCCGGTGGTGGTCGAAGCCGGTGGCGCGTGGACAAGCGTTACCCCCGGAAGCCAGCAGTACTGGCTGCAGGCGTTTAACAACGTTCTCTACGGCCGCTGGAAAAAAATCGATGCCGGATACGGAAAAGCCGTTCTCGGCTACTTCGGAAAAACTCCTCTTCCGCCCGATCCTCAGGTTGTCAAGGCTGCGTCCGAGCAACGTGAACTCCCGGTGTTTGACGGCGACCCGCTGGAAGCCGCGCCGAAAAACATCGAGCCGGCTCGCAAAGCTCTCGAAGAGCGCGGTCTGCCGGTCAACGACCACAATATTTTCCTGGTCCTGGCGGCTATGGTTCCGGGCAAGAAGATGGAGCTTAACGAGGGTATCCGTCTGCTTACCGGCAACGGCAAGATTGATCTCCCGCTGAAAAAGAAAGCTGAAGCGGCTCCTGCTGCTGCCCCATCCGCCGTGCCGTCGTCCGCACCTGCCGGCATTACCGGCCCGGTCACCACGCGGTGCACGGTGGAAGAAGATGGCGTCCGGCGCAGTTTTATGATAACGGTCGAGCCCGCCAGCGGCGCTGCCACTGCCGCTGTCGCTCCGGCTCCGGCGGCAGCCCCGGCGCCGGCAGCCTCGGGCGGTATTAAGGTGTACTCCACCTTTGCCGGATTTGTCGAGGTCGTCGACATTCTCGTGAAGGAAGGTGAATCGGTAGTAAAAGGACATGTGATCGCCGCTGTCGAGGCGATGAAAGCCAAGCACGAAATCAAAGCCCCGTGCGATGGAAGAATCTCCGCCATATACGTTAGAATTGGCGATGAAATCGATGCGTCGAAACCGATAATGACAATTTCATAAAGGGCCGGACATTATGAATGCGATTCTTGAACTGGCACAACAGTCCGGCTTCGCGCACCTTAGCTGGAGCAACTGGGTCATGTTTGCCGTCGCCGGCACCTTGATCTACCTTGCCATCGTCAAATACTATGAACCGCTGCTTCTCATTCCCATTGGTTTCGGCACCATCTTGGCCAATCTTCCGCTGGCCGATATGGGTTCTTATGGCGAAGGTATAATGGCTCTCATTTACAACAGCGGCATCAGAACCGAACTCCTTCCGCCGGTCATCTTCCTCGGTATCGGCGTGCTGATTGATTTCAGGCCCCTTCTGGCAAGGCCGCTTACTTTCTTGCTCGGTGCGGCCGCCCAGTTGGGCATCTTCGTGGCCGCTCTCGGAGCGGCTTACCTGCTCGGATTCGATCCCAAAGAAGCAGCCTGTATCGGCATTATCGGTGGCGCCGATGGGCCCACATCGATATTTCTGACAAGCAAACTGGCGCCGGAACTTCTCGGACCAATCGCGGTCGCGGCGTACAGTTACATGTCGCTGGTTCCGATTATCCAGCCGCCCATCATGCGGCTGCTCACCACCCACAACGAACGGGCGATTGATATGCCTCAGGCCCTGCCGGTCTCCAAAACGGCAGCCATCCTGTTCCCGATTGTGACCGGTATCCTGGCCTCTCTGGCCATACCGTCCAGCGCCCCGCTTATCGGGATGCTCATGTTCGGCAACCTGCTGCGGGAGTGCGGCGTGACCGAACGTCTGCGCAAAACCGCCGGCGGCTCGCTCATCGACATCGTCACCATGTTCCTCGGTCTGGCGGTGGGCGCTACCATGGATGGCCCCCATTTCCTGACTTACCGGACCATCCTGATTCTGATTCTCGGAGCGGTGGCCTTCTCGTTCAGCACGGCCGGCGGGGTGCTATTCGCCAAAGTCCTTAATCTGATTCTACCGGAAGGCAAAAAGATTAATCCGTGTATTGGCGCAGCCGGCGTTTCTGCGGTCCCAATGTCCGCCCGCGTCGTACAGCGGTTTGTGGCCGATAGCACCGACAACAAGGTCAACCCCCTGATGCCGGCGATGGGACCAAATGTGGCCGGGGTTATCGGTTCGGCAGTGGCCGCGGGCGTGTTTTTGACCCTGCTGGCCGGATAGACCGGAGCATCAGCTGTCACATTCAAAAGTGCCGCGAAGCCACTTTTTTATTGCTCTTTTTGACTTTAGGCGATAAACTATTGGCAATTTGTATCGATAATCGATAAAAGAAGCAACAACCCAACGGCTTACGAAACAGGGATAAACAATAAAGGGATTTTACCTTGGGAGTCTTCGACTCACTTTCCAATGACATCGGAATCGATCTCGGAACCGCCAACACTCTGGTTTATGTTCGAGGACAGGGAATCGTCCTGAATGAACCCTCTGTCGTCGCGGTCGAAAAAACCAGCGGCAGAGTTCTCGCCATTGGCTCAGCCGCGAAAGAGATGACCGGACGCACTCCCGGCGGAATCGCTGCCATCCGACCGCTCAAAGATGGCGTCATCGCTGATTTCGAAATCTCCGAAAAACTCATCGCCGACTTTATCAGGCGAGTCGTTAAACACAAATTCCTCATGAAACCGCGAGTGGTCGTGTCAGTACCATCCGGTATTACCGAGGTCGAAAAAAGGGCCGTTCGCGACTCCGCCGAAAACGCCGGCGCGCGCGAAGTTTACCTGATTCAGGAACCAATGGCGGCCGCAATCGGTGTCGGCCTGCCCGTCGAACAACCTTCCGGCAGCATGATCATCGACATTGGCGGCGGGACCTCGGAAATCGCTGTCATCGCCCTCAATGGCATCGTCAACGATACCTCGATTCGCGTCGCCGGTGATGAACTCAACGACGCTATCATCATGTATCTGAAAAAGAATTATAATCTGCTCATCGGTGAACTCACCGCCGAAGAGATCAAAATAAGAATCGGCTCGGCGTTTCCTCTCGATAAAGAACTCTCGATGGAAATCAAAGGACGCGATCTCGTCGCCGGCGTGCCGAAGAATCTCAAACTCTCATCGGTGCAGGTCAGGGAAGCGTTGTCCGAGACGATTGATATAATTGTCGAAGCGGTGAGGCAGGCGCTCGAAAGAACCCCGCCTGAACTCGCTTCCGATATCCTCGAGCGCGGAATAATCCTGACCGGCGGCGGCGCGCTGCTGCGCGGCCTTGACAAACGCCTCCGTCAGGAAACCAATCTGCCGGTAAACGTGGCCGAAGATCCGCTGACCTGCGTGGTCAGGGGGACCGGTAAAGTCCTGACCGATTTCACCTCATACGCCAAGGTTTTAGAGAAGAGCCGCAAGGATTAAACCGCTACGAAACATGAGCTTACAAAGCCGGGAACACTCCCGGCTTTTTTTTGCTTGTCAGAAATAGCCATTAATCCTTTTCTGAGCCTGATTGTCTTAAAAGCAGAAAAAAAACGGATGAACAAGATAGACACCGAACGAATAAGCAGACTGGTGGAGCTGGCCCGGCTCGGTGAACGCAAGGCCTTCTCCGAAATTGTAAGGATTATGATGAATCCCGTGATTGCTCTGACATACAAGATGACTCGCGACAAAGACAGCGCCATGGATCTTGCCCAGGACACTTTTGTCGCCGCCTGGCAGAACCTCGACAGCTTCAAGGGCGACTCCAAATTCGAAAGCTGGATCTACCGCATCGCCACTAACAAAGCAATCAACTTCGTTAAAAGAGAGAGTCGGTCGGCGGGCGATGAAGCTCTGCAGGCGATCTCGGCGGTCGATGACCCCGGACGCGATCTGCAGCGCAAAGAACTCCGCGAACGAATCCTGGCTTTCATGGGACAACTGCCGGCGCAACAAAGAAAAATATTCGAACTTCGGTTTTATAAAGAACTTCCCTTTGACGAGGTCGCAAACGTCAGCGGCCGCGCCGTGGGAACCGTTAAAACACTCTATCGCGAGGCTGTCAAAAAGCTTCGCCAGGTGGCCGTTAGCGAAGGATGGAGTCAATGAACTGCCAGCAAATACAAGATGAATTGCTTTTATATGTCGGCGTAGAACAGATTCCCGATGAACTTCAAAAACATCTCCATGAGTGCGCTGAATGCGGCGCTTTCTACAGCGAGCTGCTTTCTGCGGTGGGACAACTCGGAACCGACCGGGACTTCTACGCTGATGAAGTCACTGTGCAGCGGATGGTAGAGCGTGTCGACGAGCGGATCGATCAGCTCGAACTGACCAGAGTCACCAACGTCAGCTCCATTTTTGCGTCATACGTCCCGGCCGCCGCCGCAGTCATACTTGTAGTCGGCATGTCATTCATGGCATACATGCTGGGTTGGTTCAGCGGCAACGGCCAACAGACCGCCTGGATCCACCCCGACTCGACTATTGTAGACGTCAGCCCCCAGTTGATTGCTGAGGCCGGCGATGAAGATACGGATTACCTCTTCTACGGCTCCACTGCCGGTGATTACCAAACCACCAGTAACATGCTCGTGGAAGAAATGACCGAGGAAGACCTCAAATATCTCGATGAAAACTTTGACGTGAAGGACATATTATGAAGCGTCTGATATTTACAATCTCCCTGGTAGCCGCCCTGGCTATCGGTCTCACGGCCGTAGAAATCAAGGCGCAGGCCAAACCTGATGATTCTTCCATGATGATGTCCGGTCAGCCGATGCACCAGGGGATGCATCGTCAGGGCGCCCCCGGTTTCGGACCCGTACCGCAGGAGTTCGAGCGCCTTCGCATGAAAAAACTGTTTGAACTGCTTCAGCTCGACGACGATAAACAAGAGCGCCTTCGTGAAATAGCGAAAGACTTTCGCTTCCGAATGATGACCTCCGTGCGCGAGCTGACCGCCATTCAGGATACTCTCGCCACCGGCCTTCGGGAGAAAAATCTCTCAGATGCTGAAATAGAAAGACTCGTAAGCAGGCTCGAAGATATGGAATCCGAACGGGCGAATTCGATCGCGACTTTTCACCAGCAGGCCCGCGATCTTCTCACTCTTAAACAGTATGCCCTGCTGCTGGTGTTCGAACAACGATTCGAAAAAGAAGTATTCGAGCGTATGATGCAGCGTCGTGGACGGGGCATGGGACCTCATCCGGGTCCTCCCGGTATGGAGCCTTTCGACCCCGACAGCATTGACGATGAAGATTCACTGTAAGTAATAACTGAAAGGAGACACCAATGAAGAAACTACTCGTACTAACCCTGATTCTGGCGCTGGCCGCACCTGTGGCCATGGCGCAGCCCGGCCAGGGCGGCGGCGATTGCGACGGACCCGGATTCGGCCCGCAGGGAATGCACCGCGGTATGGGCAAACACATGGGGCAACATGACGGTATGCCCGGCCTGCGCGCTATCCTGGCTCACGCCGATGAACTCAAACTCACCGACGAGCAACAGGATAAACTGGAAAAGATGATGACCACTTTCCAGACCGAGCGCGTCGACAAAAAAGCCGCCCTCGAAAAAGCCGAGATCAATCTGCGCGCCCTCATGCGTGATGATGCCGACCAGGGCCAGATCTTCGCCGCTATCGACCAGGTGGCAAAACTCAAAGCCGACATGAAGAAAATGCACTACACGCACTTCCAACAGGCCAAGGGAGTTTTGACCGCCGAGCAGGTCGATCAGCTTAAACAATTCCGCAAAAAAACCGCCCGCATGCGCGGCCAAAACCCGAACTGTCCCGGACCCGGACAGGGCCAGGGCCCCGGCCAAGGCATGGGTTTCGGCCCGCAGGGTGGTTGACCCCTTATATAAAGAGCACGACTGAACCTAACTTCAGTTCCTCCTTCTATTCTCACTACTCTAAGAAAGCCCGCACCGGCGGGCTTCTTTTATTGCCCCGAGCACACCATCCCTCCGGGGTGCCCCCGAATACTGCCAACCCTTCCAAAATGCGCTAAAACACACGTAGTGTGCTGCCAAATTGGCCGATTTCTGCCAAAATTGCTTGACTCGGCATGATGATAAGTCGATATTTCTATAATATGAAACAAGATACCCGAAAAATAATCGACTTCATCAGGCAGAAATCGGCGCACCCGATGAAGACCAAAGAACTGGCCAAAGCCCTCGCGATACCATCGTCCGAATACAACGCCTTCAGGAAGACAATCAAAGACCTGATCGACTCCGGTGAACTGGTCAAACTAAAACGCAACCGCCTCGGTCTTGCCTCCGAGCTTGATGTCCGCGTCGGGACTATCGTGGTCACCCGCGGCGGAGCGGGCTTTCTGGTGGTCGAGGGACAAGATGAAGACATCTTCATTCCCGCCGTCAGGCTGGGTACGGCTCTCGATGGCGACACGGTGATGGTCCGTCTCGCCGGAATAATCAGCGGCCGCCAGGCCGGCACGGTGATAAAAATAGTCCAGCGCGCCAAGCGCAACATCGTCGGCGTCTTCCACCGGGGACGCAATTTCTCATTCGTGACTCCCGATAACAAACGTTTCCATCGCGATTTGTACATCCCCTCCAATGAAACGAAGAGCGCCAAAGAAGGGGAGAAGGTGGTGGCGGTTCTCACAGCCTGGGACGATCCCCATCTTAATCCCGAAGGCAAAATCACCGAGCGGATCGGATTTCCCGGCCAGCCGGGTGTCGACATGCTCACCGTGATCAAGAATTACGACTTCCCGGAAACATTCCCCGATGAAGTCCTCTCGCAGGCGGAACTGGCCTCGGCAAGACTCACCGATGATGATCTGTCCCACCGCCTTGATTGCACCCAACACTGCGTTTACACGATAGACCCGGCTGACGCGAAAGACCACGACGACGCTGTCAGTGTAGAGAAGACGGTCGATGGCTACCGTCTATCGGTTCACATCGCCGATGTCTCCCACTTTGTCGAAGAAGGTACCGCGCTCGACAAAGAAGCTTTCCTGCGCGGCAACTCGGTTTACCTGCCCGGCATGGTGATCCCCATGCTGCCGGAGATATTGTCCAACGATGTCTGCTCGCTCAAGGTTAACCGCAAGAGACTGGCGCATTCGGTCTTTATCGACTTCGATAAGAATGGCAAGATGCTCCGGTGGACCTTCGCCGATACCATCATAAAATCGCAAGCCAAGTTGAGTTATGAAGATGTTCAGCAGTTTTTTGACACCGGCGAAGAAACTCCCGCCGTCAAAAAAGTAGCCTCCAACCTCAAAACCGCCCGGCAACTGGCGCTGCTTTTGAATAAATGGCGGTTTGCCGAAGGCTCCCTCGATTTCGATTTGCCCGAAACCAAAATCATCCTCAATAAGAAAGGCGAGGTTATCGAACTCGGCCACAAAATACGCCTTGAGTCGCATCGCCTTGTCGAGGAATTTATGCTGGCCGCCAACAGGGCGGTCGCGCTCGAAGTCTTTCGAAAGGCTCAGCCGTTTCTTTATCGCGTCCACGATAAACCGGACCTTGAACGCATCAACGAATTCTCGCACCTGATGAAACGCCTCGGGTACAATTTCCCGGTTTCGCCGGATATGAAACCGTTGGCTTTCGCGCGCTTTCTGGATAACATCAAAGATGCCCCCGAGGAAGACTTCATAAACGAACTGATGCTGCGTTCGATGAAAAAAGCGGTCTACCAGCGCGAGAATATAGGGCATTTCGGACTGGCCTTTACCCACTACACCCACTTCACGTCGCCGATCCGGCGCTACCCGGATCTCGTCGTGCACCGCCTGCTTCGCAAACTTGCTGGCGGAAAATATCCGGTCGCCTATGCGCGTAAAGTGACCACTTTCATCGACAGCGTCGGACGCCACTGCTCCGATACCGAACGCACCGCCGAATCGGCCGAGCGCGATGCTGTCAAGGTCAAACAGATGCAGTTCATGAGCAAACACGTCGGCGACCATTTCGAAGGCACCATCTCCGGCGTAACCTCCTACGGCTTCTTCGTGCGTCTCGATAACGTCGCCGTCGAAGGCATGGTCCGGGTGTCGACTATCGATGACGATTACTACCATTTCGACGAGAAGAACTACCGCATGGTCGGCCGTCGCACCGGCCGGACTTTCCGTCTCGGCGGGCGCGTCAAGGTTGGCGTGACGAGAGTCGATACCGTGGCGCAGGAGATGGACCTCTTCGTGATAGAAGAGCCAAAGAAAGCGGCTAAAAAGACCGGCCAAAAGAAAAACAAAAAAGAAAAAGAACGTCAGCCCAAACAGAAGCAGATAAAAAAGAAAAGAAAACAATAAAAGCATCTGAGCCATGTTATCCAGAGTTGTTGTTTTAGCAGATTCCCAGTCATCGGTCAGTCAACAAATCGACTGGCAACAAATCGGCATCGTCGTTCACGAAATCCCCGAACTGTATCAGACCGTCAGGGAGAAACAGATCGATATCGTACTTGTCGATGACGCCCGCGGCACTTTCAAGTACCCCGTGGCGGCTCGCATACGGCGTTACAACGGCCTGACCGAAATCTGGCATGTCGTGGCGGACAGCCATGATATCGAACCGGAGGATGATTTTATCGATGGTCACATCTCGGCGGACCTCGGCCAGGAAGGCATAATCAAGAAAGTAAAGCAGATCCTCTATCAGAAAGAGTTGCTGAGCAATTTCAAAATCATCGGCCGGTCGGCCAAGATGAAAATCGTCGCCGAAACTATCGACCGTATCGCGCCCACCGATGTTCCCGTGATGATTGTCGGACCATCAGGCTCCGGCAAGGAACTGGTGGCGCGCGCTATCCACGATAACTCCGAACGCAGCGAAAAACCGTTTGTCGCTATCAACTGCGGAGCTATCGCCGAAGGAGTGCTCGAGTCCGAACTGTTCGGCCACGAAAAAGGGGCTTTCACCGGTTCGGTATCCAAACGTGAGGGGCTGTTTCACAAGGCCGATGGCGGCACGATTTTCCTCGATGAAATCGGCGAAACCAAACCCGACATGCAAGTCAAGCTGCTTCGGGTGCTCGAAGACGGCACTTACTACCCGGTCGGATCGTCGGCAGCGCAGCGCGCCGATGTTCGCGTCGTCTCCGCCACCAACCGCGATCTCACCGAGGCTATCAGCGAGCGGGCCTTCCGCGAAGACTTATATTTCCGAATCGGCGTGGTCAAAGTTGTCCTGCCGCCGCTGTTCGAGCGCACCTGCGATATCTATCCGCTGCTTCAGCATTTCTCGCGCGGCTACCCTAAGCTGAGTTATTCCGATGCCGCTATCGAACTGCTGGTCAAGTATGACTGGCCGGGCAATGTTCGCCAGCTCAAAAATTTCGCCGACCGGATGGGCGCGCTCAAGAAAGGCGGGATGGTCGAGGTTGAGGATGTTGAGCGCTTTATCGAAGAGCAGTACAGCACCGCGCTGAATCTACCAGTTACCACCGGCAAGACTGTCGAAGAGGCCGGTCACGAGCTTATCTATCACGCCATCCTGTCTATGGGCAACGAAATCCGGATGCTCCGCGATTTGATCACATCGCATCTTCCGTCGGAAACGCCGCCCGGGGATTATTCTTCCGATGCCGCCGAGGCCACCAGGGGGATGAACATGGAGCAGATGGAGAAGATGATGATTGAGCAGATCCTCGACGAGACCAAGGGCAACCGCAAGGAGACCGCCCGCCGCCTCGGTATCGGCGAGCGAACATTGTATCGCAAGTTGAAGAAGTACGGGCTGAGCTAGATATTATCGTACCGCGTTCGTAGGGCGGGTCCTTCTTAGAACCCGCCATATTTGTCTCAAGCCGATTCCGTGGCCGGCAGATGTCCGCCCGCCAATCCGTGCCCGGCAGATGTCCCCATCTGCCGATTCCCATATTATCTCAGGCCGATTCAACCTCGCCGGTTGAGTCTTTGCGAATCAAGACATAAGACAATGATAGAAACAGCGACGCCGGCAGGGTCATGGTGAGCGTCCACGCGAGGGCTACCAGCACGATCTCTCCAAATTCACCGATCGTTGTCGGCGGCGTTTTCCAGAAATAGGCATAGGTGAACCAGAACCAGAACACCGGCACCACCAGATAGAGAAACGAACCGAGGAATGCTTTCTTAAACGGCCACTTCTGCCGGAAACATCTGACGCAGGTCAGAACGGCCGCCGCGCCCCAGACTATGCCGAGTATCCACAGGATAGCGGAATTCACAAAACCTGTCATGGCACTTGGAAACCGCCCGATAGCCAGGGTGAGCACGATGCCGACCGCGCAGAGTATCGCCGGCAGCGTGGTTACTTCATCTTTGTATTTCATCTCAACTCCAGTGTAAATAATCGAAAATTATGTGAATTGCTGCTTGCTCCCAGATGCGGTCGGACCACAAATCCTCCCATTAATGTTCTATCGGCAGATGTTCGAGGTTTCAGTACCGTGGCAATACCGCCTTGCGTGATCCGGGCGATTCCCGCCCCTGTATCGCGTGAAATATCATGCGCTTACGACCAACAACGACGCCGACCATGTGATCCAGCTCCAACAGCCCCCCAAATCCCCACTTGCCTTCAGCGACGGATTTGTCTATAATTAACCAGCGTGAAAACAGCACCGGTACGGTACCCCACCTAAAGCGTCAGCGTCAGGTGGGTCTACATTTTCCGCACAAATCCTGTCAAAATCGCTACTCAGACTATCTTCTATCGGATGCAGGCACGTTGGTAGGCTCACGCCGCGGCGTGAGCCTACCAATTCCGTTGCTTTCATCAGGCCCAAAGCAAGTTTGAGCCTGCCACCCGGAATCGGGCAGATGGGGACATCTGCCGCGCACAGAATCGGGCAGATGGGGACATCTGCCGCGCACAGAATTGCGAGCCGTCAGGTCACAATTCCGCTACGCGAAATCAGGACCTGACGGAACATAGATACAAAATTCCCCGCTTGCCTTCAGCGACGGATTTGTCTATAATTAACCAGCGTGAAAACGGCACTACTGACAGCAATGGCGCTGGTGGTATTGCTGGGGGGAGGGAGCCTTCGGACACAAGACCTCTCAACCACGATTCTGCCGTCCGAAGACGAAATCATCCAGGCCCTTCGCTCAGGCGAAATCACCTACGAGCAATATGTAATCCTTCTGGAAATAGCCGTCAACGGGCTGGACTCGTCGAATATCCACCTGCTCGATCAAATCCCCAACCTCGGCTTCTTCGGCCTCGACTCCAATTCACTCGCGTCGCAATTAGAACAGGAACAGCAGATCGCCTTCGCGACCGACAGCGCTTCAACCGCCCGAGAACCGGGCATCGTCATCGGCAGACTCCGGCACTCCTACTACCGCTATATCGAGGAATTCAGCGGCTATAATTCTCAAACGAAACTTGACCTGCGATTGCGCGACCGCATATACGCGGATTTGGCCTTCCGTCGCGACTATTACGACGAAGAAGAGATATTGCTGTCGCGCTCACTCTCTTACCGTAATCCAAAAAGTACGGTCAGGGAAATTCTCGTAGGATCCTTCTCGAGACGGTTTGGCATGGGTACCGTGTATGGCTATCGCGGCAGACTGCTTTCGTCCTCCGATGGGATCGACAGGGAGTCTTTGATGTTCCCCGACTACGGCGGCTCCAACGGCGGCCTGGTGCGTGTTGCAGCCGGAGGAGTGGACGTTCAAACAGTAGCATCGGTCGTCCGTGACGATTTGTTCCGCCTGAGCAGTGGAGCATCGATTGTTCAATTCGAACAACTGCCACTGAAACCATCGTTGCTGTTCGGAGTCAACAATCTCAAGAATCGGGAAACCGGGGAGTCGATAGACGACCTCAAGTATGGCCTGAATGTTGCGCACAGATACAAGCGGGGGAGAGTCGGCGCCGAATTCGTGTGGCAGGATGGTGCGCGGTCATCACCGGGAGCGTTCGTGATAGAGGGTCGCCACAGGTTGCATCAGGCGGAAATCAAATACGCGCTCTGGGCGTACAGCGATGAGTTTATCGATCTCTCGTCCGGTAGCAAGGCCGCAGGTTTGCGGCACAGGGATACTCTCGACGAGGTCGCTTTCCAATACAATACGAAACGCTCGGGTCAGGAAGGCGCGATGGTTAAGACAGTTGTTGACTTGAGCAGCAGACTGGAATTCGCCAACTCCGCCCTGTATGCGTCGTTTAACAGCGACACGATCAATACCCAGTGGCTGAGTGAGCTGAATCTCAAGCTCAACCGGCTCACCTTGAGCGGCAACTTTCTGACCAAGACACAACACCGGGTCGGTTCGTCGAGCGGCACGGATGTCACCCACAGGCAGACGAGACTTGTGGCCCGGTACAAGACAGACCGGTTATATTTCAGGTCGCACATTGGCTACGACACCGAGACCGGCGAGCCCGGCTACGTGTCACTTTTCACTATGTTGAAATACGAATTTAAATCATACATCCGGGTTGAACTCTGGACCAATCTTACCAGAATCGATCTCAGTGAGGGGAGAACGAATAATTGGTACGCATATGTAAAAAACAGTTTTCGGGTCGCGGGGGGGTTGTCGGTCGGAGCGAAAGTGATGCACCGATACTACCGAAACTACCTCGACCGACATCGAACGCAGATATTGCTCGACCTGGTTTATCTCTGGGGCTGATAGCAGCCGTCTTTGTTGCTGCGGCGATACTTGTAGCCGCGCCGGTGTCGGCTCAGATAATTGTCAACGAGGTTCTGGCCAACGAGCCGGGTTCGATCACCTCGCTGGAGTGGATCGAGCTGTATAATTTCGGCGAGGCGGTATCGCTCGATGGCTACGAGCTTCACAGCGATGATGATATTATAACCTTTCCGTCCGATGTAACACTCGGACAGGGCGAGTACTTCATCATCTGCAGAAGACTTTTTGCCACGGCTGCATCGCAGGGTTTCGAGTCATTCTGGGGCGACAGCTCCGGCGTCTGGGGGGATACCGAATATGAAAGCGCCTCTCAGACTCCCCTTGAGGCATCGTTCTCGCTGACGAACGAGTCCGGCAGCGTGTCGCTCTGGCACAACTTTTCGGAGGTTTCATCGCTCTCGTGGAGCCGCTCCGGTGGCGATGGTGTTTCGTGGGAAAGAGTGTTTCCGCTATCGGATAGTACGGGCCAATCGGTTCATCCGACAGGAAGTACTCCCGGCCTTCTGAATTCATTGACACCCGCCGGACACGACCTGGCCATCGCGGACATACATGTTACTCCGCACGATGGCGGGTCGATAGTAACTTTCACGATTGCCAACATGGGCCTCAATGAGGTCAGCGGAGCACAGTTGTGTGTTACCGACACAAATGGAGTGGATACAATCGATGTCATACCAGTCGAGACGCTGAAACCTGAGGATACGTTTGACCTGACAGGGGAGTACTTATTTGATCGGATATACACTCCGCTCGCCGCCGCCCTGTCGCCCGACGATCGCGATCGCAACAACAGCCGTGCGTTCGTAGCGGTGGGAGGTGATTATCCGCCGATCGTCTTGAGCGAGTTTCTGCCCAACCCGCAAGTTAACATCTACTACGAATGGGTGGAAATATATAATCATTCGAATGAGACAGTAGATATGAGCGGCTGGCAGATCGGGGACTCCGTAAGTGTGCACGGCCTGTGCGATGACTGCCTCGGTATCGGGCCGGGCGAGTATGTCGTTCTCGTCGAGTCCGAAGAGTACTTCCGCCTTTACAACCCGGATTTCGATGGTACGTGCGTGGAGCCATCAAGCTGGGCATCGCTCAATAACGAAGGTGATATAGTCAGGCTCGTCGACAGCTATGGCGTCGAAGCTGACCGTTTCCAATATACCACCGCCTTCGAAAACAATTTCACATGGAGCAGGATGATTGAGGGGGCCGATACCGGAGGATGGGGAAGGTCTCTTGCGGCAGGAGGCACACCGGGTGCGCCCAACGAGGTGGTGATTAATGCAGTCGGGTCATCCGTGAAAGTCGAGCTGTCATCATCGTATATTTCGCCCGACGGCGACGGTTTTGAAGATGTGGTTGATATCACCATAGAAGGTCCTGAAGCGGAATACTACACCGCGAGGATTTATGACCGTCAGGGGAGACTGGTAAAATGGCTGTGCGTGAAGGAGAGATATCTTCCGCCGCCAATCCAATGGGATGGTCTCTCCGATGCCGGACAGAGATTACCGATCGGGATGTACATCATCTATGTTGAGGCAGCCGGAGTGGGCGCGGTCAAGAAACCGATAGTGGTGGCGAGGTGAGCTATGAAAAGAGCAACCATCACAATCGCGGTTATTTTGCTGTCGCTTGGGCATCCGGCGGGAGCTTTCGATTTTGTCACTGCCGATGGCAACGGTATGGGTCAGACTGTCATCCTTTCGAACTCATCGGCATCGACACTCCTTCTGGCTCCCTCCGGCGGACTTATCGACCGTCAGTGGAAAGTCGATCTCGGAGCTATCCGAACATTCGATCTAAAAGAGCTTGATCGGGCGTTCATGTCCGCCGCCTATCGCCGCGGGTCGGTTACCTGCGCCGGCGGGTTTATATCGTTCGGCGACGATGATCTCTATGCCGAGAGGACAGGCAGATTGTCGGTAGCCTACCAATATGATTCGGTGAGTGTCGGCGTAAATTGCTCGTATATGCAAGTCGGCTTCGGCGGGCACTATCCGGACCTGAACGCTTTCTCAGTCGGACTGGGAGCATCTTATCGAACGAAGAAAGTTTTTGCGGCGTTTGTAGCGGAAGACATCAACTCCCCCGGACTGTATGACCACAGCGAGAGTATTCTTCCGAGGTACACGCTGTACACCGAATTGATCGGCCCCGGTTCATATTCTATCACCGGGCGAATCAGTGCTCAGAAGCGCGAGAAACCGCAGTTGGGGGCGGGGCAGAAGATCGATATTTCATCGATCGCCGCCGTTTTCTGGGGGCTTTCGACCGAGCCGTTTATTTACGGCGCCGGGCTTGAATTAATCTATAAAAGAAGTTTTATTACCTACGCGACATCGTATCATCCGACTCTCGGGTTTTCACACACCCTGTCGCTATCCTTTGCCTTTGGCAGAGAGGACTCAGAACAACCTTAGCAAGGCGTGCGCATGGCCGGCCTGACCAGAAAAGATATCGAAACCAGAGAGCAGCAGATGCTGGCTCCCTACGCCGCGTTGTCATCGCGTTCACGCGGGCGGGCCTATCCGCTCGACGAACACCCCCTGCGCACGGCATTCCAGCGCGACCGCGACCGGATTATCCATTCCTCCGCCTTCCGCCGCATGGAATACAAAACGCAGGTGTTTATTCCGCACGACCGGGATCATTTCCGCACCCGCCTGACACACACTATCGAGGTCGCGCAGATTAGCCGCACGATGGCGCGCATTCTTCGTTTGAACGAAGACCTCGCCGAGGCTATCGCGCTGGTGCACGATCTGGGGCACACCCCTTTCGGGCATTCGGGCGAGGATGTCCTCAATGACCTGCTGAAAGACAACGGCGGGTTCAACCACAACCGTCAGTCGCTTCGAGTAGTCGATATTCTCGAACAACGCTACGATGAACATCCCGGACTGAATCTTACTTATGAGGTCCGCGAGGGGATTGTCAAGCACGAGACCAAAGTGCAGATAAGGCTCCCCGAATTCAACCCGCAGGAGAAGCCCACGCTGGAGGCATCGCTGGTGGATATCGCCGATGAAATCGCCTACAACGCGCACGATATCGATGACGGGTTGTCATCGGGGATTCTCACGTTCGAGGACCTCGATCGTACCGTGTTTATGGACCAGCTCGGCCTGAAACAAACGCTCGCGAAAGCATCACCATCCGATGACAAGAGCCGCTATGCGCTGGTCCGGAGACTTCTGGATTTGATGGTCACCGATGTCGCCAATGAGACGCAGCGGCGCATTGATCGCAACAGCATTGGCAGTTTGTCCGATGTTCGTTCGGCCAAAGAGAAGTTGTGCGCCTACTCTGAGTCGACCGCAAGGACCGTGTCCGAACTGAAAGATTTTCTCAATCGCAGTTTGTACAAGCACTCCAATCTGGTGGGGATGTCCGAGTGGGCGCGCAAGATAATCGAGTGCATTTTCGCGAGAATCAAAGGGGAGACAACGCTTATGCCGCCGCGTTTTCAGGAGATGCTTCTCACCGAGGACGCCGAGATTGTCATCGCGGATTATATCGCCGGCATGACCGACCGCTTCGCCATCAAAATGTACGAAGAGCTGTGCTGAGAAGTACCCTGCCCGTCAGTCCACATCCCAGTCAATTAATTCCCATTTTTGGTGTATATCAATGGCCCCTATCTCGTAGATCGTAGAGTCGATCCATAGCATAAAATCCATGCCAGCGATTCCAATATTGGGAGCCACCTTTACTATGGAAAGGTAGCCCATACCGCTGTCGTATGAAACCGTGCCGGCGACTATCATACATTTGGGGGTCGCGTCATTGTTAAGCTCAAGTGTTGTAATCTCTACCACGCCTGCCCTCGTTTCAGTGGTGCCAGTCGGATAGAGCGCGGTCCAAGTCTTACCTAGTTCGAGCGGGAAAAACAAAGAAATCGCAACAAATGGATACCGCAGGTGCAGAGAGTCGTGTTGGTATAACACTGTTACTGTGTCGAGCATGTCGTCGCATTGCAGCTCCCATATTTGCTGAAAGGTTCCGGTACAGTCCTCCTGTCCGCAGTCATAGGCTACACTATCTGCAATCATAACTACGACAGTGCAGCGGGCTACCGAACCATCAGAAGTTGAATCAGTCAATTCGTACGTCCACGAGGTTCCGATTGAATGTGGAAAAGCGGTTAGTGGAAGCGTAAAGGTGTCCGGGTCGACAGATTTATCCCCGCAGGCCGCACAAACCAACAGACATATCGAAAAAACTCCCAATAACGTGCATCTCATACAAATTCCTCCCTGTGGTTTTTGCGAACTGGGATAAGATAAGGTCTATTACTGTAAAACGCAACATCGACCGTGTCGCCGAGTAATTCCGAAGTGCACTCTAGTAAGAATTTTTATGAACCCGTTTGCATTTATCGCTCCCTTCTTTACGCCCGCGCTTCCGTAACCTATTGAAATACAACAACGAAGCATTAGCTTTCTGTCCGGCACAGCCGTTGCATTTACTGCCGGTATGGACTGTTATTTCGGCTCATACGAACTGCCCGAGGGCAACCAGCTCGATAAATCAGCCGTGGTCATTTTCTCCATCCCGGACCTTGGCATAAAGTTCAAGGCGCCGTTCGATGGCGTCAATAACGATCACAACGATTTCGCGTCGCTTTTGGCCCTGCTGGAGTTTATCGACAGCAACCAGAAATATTTCGCGAACCACACCTACCAGATTTTTGGCAACAACAAAAAGATCATCAACCAGGTCAACAATCACGAACAACCTCCGCTGATCTTTACTCCCCTGATGCAGAAAGCCAAGGACTACCGCAAGAAATACCGCTTTTCGCTGTCGTGGATCAAGCCGGATGACAACCCGGTCTACCGCTCGCTTTTTGATTGACGCTCCCTTCGGCATGACCGTATAATGGGTGTATGCCGACTCCCCTGACATTACACAAAGATATCACCGCCGGCCGCTTTAAGCAGGCTTATTACTTTTTTGGTGAAGAGGACTATCGCATGCGCGAGGCGGAAAAATTCGTGGCCTCGCAGTTTCTTCCCGACCGCCAGGCAGCCACCAATCTTTACAAAATCGACGGACGTCAGACCAAAGCGCCGGATTTGATGGCGAAGCTTGCCAACCTGCCCATGCTGGGGGAGAAGCAGGTCTTTTTCGTGCGCGATTTCCAGAGCTACAAACCCACCGAAATCACCCGCGTGCTCGAACTGCTGTCGCCGCCCGACCCGAACCGGATTATAATATTCTCCAGCCCATCGACCCGCACCCCCAAACGAAATTCCGCTTTCCTCAATTCGATGTCAAAAGTGGCCGAGGTTATCGAATTCAAGCGACTCACCTTCGAGGATACCGCCGGCCAGATCCGCGGCAGGCTCCAGAAGGAAGGGATAGCCATCAACCCCGATGCCCTGCGAATGCTGGCCGAGCTTCTCGGCGGAAGTCGCGGAGCTATGGAAGTGGAGATCGGCAAGCTGATAAATTTCAAATCAAGCGGCGAGACGGTCGAAATCGAAGATATCAAAAAGATCTCCGCCGGCTACGAGGTTTTCGGTATCTTCGATCTGGCCGATTATGTCGTCGCCGGAAATACCAGAAAAGTCCTCCAGATGGTGCGTACGCTTCTTTCCGAGGGCAACTCCCCGGCCACGCTGACTACCCTGATGCAGCAGCATTTCAGCTCGCTATACCTTGTCAAGCACGGCAAAAACCCTATTGGAAATCGCGACCGCATCGTCTACAAACTGAAGCGTCAGGCCGATCGCTACTCCAATGAGCGCCTTGAGGATATCATAATCGAAATCGCCGACGCCGATAAAATGCTCCGCCACAAGGGCATCAAGCCGGAAACCACGCTGGAAATGCTGGCCATGACGCTGGCTGGCGAAAATAAACCGCAAAACGGGTGATATTATTCGGGAAGAAAGCGACATCACTTCTGTAAATACAGAAGGAGGCAAGGTTTCTGAAAAGAAACTGGTCGAGGCGGCCCAGAATGGCGACAAGAAGGCTTACGGTCAACTTATAAGGCTCCACCAGAAACGGCTTTTCAGGTATATCTATGGTTTGCTCAAGTCTTTCGACGCTACCGAAGACATAGTACAGGAAGCATTTGTGAAAGCTTTTGATAACATAAAGACATTCCGCACCGAATACGCGTTCTACCCCTGGCTGTCCACTATCGCTCGCAATCTGGCCTACAACCAGATTCACCGCGAAGAGAAGAAAGAGTCGCTCGATGAACTCAGCGACAAAGGCTTCAACCCCGAAAGCACCGAACTCGGCCCGCTGGAGAAGCTGCTTAACGACGAAGGGCACAAGCGGTTTTACCAGGCTCTGATGACTCTGCCGGTAAAATTCCGCTCGGTGTTCGTGCTGAGGCATTTCGAGCAGATGGATTATGCCGCTATCGCCAGCTACCTGAAAATACCTCCCGGAACGGTGGATTCGCGCCTTTATCGAGCAAGGATGTTGCTTATGGAGAAGCTAAAGGATTTATTGGATCAGTAGGTTTAATATATGGAACACTCATATTTCAAAGATAAAATCTCGGCGTACCACGATGGTGAACTAAAGCACGAAGAAGAGCACCTGATTGCCGAGCATATCAAGACCTGCGAAGAATGCCAGCAGCTCCTGCGCGAACTCGAGGCTTTCGATCGGATGGTGGAAAAACATTCGGGTCTCAAAGACGATGACTACTGGGAACGTTCCGCGCGGAAGATCGAACAGGCTCTCGGAGCGCAGCAGGTGAAGACCGAAGTTGTGGATGTGAAAAAGTCGTCGTGGTACGGGCTTGGATGGAAACTCGCGAGCGTGGCCGCCACTGTTGCTATTATCGCCTTCATTGCCCTCTACGAGACCGATATCACCGACAACGTGAACATAGAAATCAAGCCGCGAGCCAGGTCTCAGAGCATAGAACTGGCCCCTCTGGGCGATTCCTCGGTAGTGATGGGTGATACCGAGGCGGCTCAAACCCAGCCGGAACTCGAGGCCGACCTTGGCGCCGATACCCTCGTTGCCACCAGGGAAGAACTTTTGCAGATGAGACATGAGCAACCCTATGACGAAACCGGAGCGATCGCCGATGAACCCTCTGCTGTCGTATCGAAAGAAAAAACGGTTGTGAAGGTCGAGGCCAAGGACGATTTGAAAGTACTCGAAGTGCCCGATGAATCTCCTGCTGAACCGTTTCCATATACCCAGAGTCCCGGAAATCTGGCGACAAAAGAGGCCGGCAGGATAGCCACTTCTCACGATATCCTCAAGAAGGAGAGCGAAACCAAGACTCCGCCTCCGGCGGTTAGCATAATGGACTCCGATGCTGTCTCCGGGTATGTTTCGAAAACTGATGCCGGCCGCAAGGCTGCTGCCGCGTCGAAAATAGCCGAAACCGATACCTCACAGCCAACTCTCGAAGAGTGGCGAGCCAAACGGGACTCGCTCGCGGCGGTGGTGTCCTCTACCGACATAGGGATACTCATGGAGAACGAAATGCTGTTGACGGCCAAAGCCAAAGACCTCGACAAAAAAGCTCAAGCGGCTCTGGTCGATTCTCTCTCAACGGAATTCGCCCAACACGACCCGCAGTTCCTTCTGCTGGAAAGCCACTATCAGGTGGGTCTGTTGACAGACGACAAGAAAGAGTATGAGCGCTCTATCGATGCCCTGCGGGAGTATCTGGATAAAGATGATTCGGTGTATAAGTTAAACGCCGCCTGGTATATTCAGCAACTAGAGCAAAGAAAGTGGTAGGAGGCCAGCGATCACTACTAACCGATTGCCAATGAGTAGATTATCCTCAGACCACGGCGCCGGTCACGACGCAGCCATTCCACCTTTCGAAAACTTTCCGCTTCGGCTTTCGTATACTATACCAGAACTCAACAGTGCGTGGTAGAAACGGAGGCTTCAATGGAAAAGCGGCTTTACAGGTCATCGACCAATAAGATCATCGCCGGTCTCTGCGGCGGTCTCGGCCAATACATGGACATCGATCCGGTAATACTCCGATTGATTTCCGTAATACTTATCTTTGCCACCGGCGGAGTGGCCATTCTGGTCTATTTTATCGCCTGGCTCATAGTACCCAAAGCGGAGGAGGAATCGATGCTCCATCAGGCTACGTCCGACCAACCCGTCTCCAACCAATCCAACTCGATATCTTCGTGGAAAGGATTCTGGCCGGGAATTATTCTCATCAGCATTGGCTTGCTGCTCGTCATGAGAGAAACCTGGTACTGGTTTCACTGGGACGAACTGTGGCCCATAATTCTCATAGGAGCAGGACTGTATCTTATCCTTCGGCGCAATCGCAAGAGGAAGCAGGTGGATAACTCCAATATGACGTCATTTGCCAACAATCACGAGCCTAAAACAGAAAACGGAGGGTCGATCTCATGAGTCCGGCGCGCTTCAGATGGGGAATTCTCCTTATCCAGATTGGCGTGTTGATTATGCTGGCGAATCTGGATGTGATTAACTTCAACTTCCTGTTCGATTTTCTCGTCTTCTTCGCCATCGTTCTGATCTTCGTCGGTATCGAGAAAATCTTCACCAAAACCAAACTGCAGCTCATATCCTACCTGACTTCGGTCGGAATTTTCGTGGTCGGGCTGGCGTTGGCGTTCAACAGCAGCTATGGCGGCCAGTCAGGGAGCTATCTGTCAGAAACCACGTACCGCGCGGATTTTGATCCACAGGTGAAGAAAATCAGGGCCGTTCTCGACTGCGATGGCACCGATCTTACTATTCGCGATGCCGGCACAGACATGGTATATGGACGTTTCGACCGGTTCACGCAAAAACCGAAGATAAACTTCGAAGTTGTTGATGATATCGCTCAGGTCGAATTGAGAGGACGCTCCGGCAAATTCCTCATCGGATCGGTCGAATTCGATACCGGCGATCCGCAGGATTGGTACCTTCGCTTTGCCGACAATGTCCCGCTTGATCTGGAGTGTATCGGCGACGAGTCCGATATGCACCTGAATATGTCAACCTCGCGCCTGGAGAGACTTAAGGTCGAGGCCGATGACGCCAGGATATATGTCAAAATCGGTACCCTCGAGCCGCTGGTCACGGTTAATATCAGCGGCGCGGATTCCGAGCTCAAATTGCGCGTTCCCGAGGATGTCGGACTGAAAATTCTGGGACGTAATTATGAGTCGTATCTCACAACGATCGGTATGATCGAGGCCGATGACGGTTCCTTCATTTCGGCGGGGTACGACACGGTCGCCACGAAAGTGGAAATCAATGTCGACGAGCGTCTTCAGTCGTTCGTTCTTGACTATTTCTAAAATCCCGGGTCACTGATAGCTGATTCAAAAGCGGCGGCAACGTCGCTTTTTTAATTGTATGAGCGACGCAAATTTGTTACTTTCAGTCATCAGGTCACAGAAGTTATTACTTAAACAAAAGCAGGGGATAAACATGAAACGGACACTGGTCCTGATTATCGGGCTGGCAATCACTCTCAGTTGCTCCGGCGACAAAACAGAAACTTCCGAAAGAGAGGTACTGCGGGTTGGCACCGATGCCACCTATCCACCCTTCGAATCTGTCGACACCGAAACCGGGCAACCAGCCGGATTTGATATAGACCTGATGACCGCCTTGTGTGAACTGAACGGATGGAAACCGGAGTTCATCGTCACGCCATTCGACGGCATTATCCCCGGACTGCGGAGCAAGAAGTACGATGCCGTCATTTCAGCTGTGACCATAACTCCCGAACGCGCCGCGGTGGTCGATTTCACCAACCCGTACTATCTGGCCGGTCAAACTATAGCGGTTCCCCTCGACGATACCGTGATTCTCGGCGTGGAAAACTTGGTTAGCAAAAGAGTAGGCGTCCAACTCGGCACCACGGGCGAGTTGATGGCGAAGCGGATCGATGGTCTGCAGGTTTTTTCCTATGACAACATCGGCGCCGCCTTCATCGACATGTCCAACGGTAATCTCGATGCCGTACTGAATGACTTTCCTACCACACAGGCTTATATTTCCAAACACGGTACCGCCAAAACGGTGGGTGAAAAACTCTCGACAGAATACTACGGTATAGCCGTGAGAAAATCCGATAACGAATTACTCGGTCAGTTGAACAAGGCTCTTGAGGAATTCAAGGCCGGGGATGGCTACGCGGAGCTTCATGTGAAATGGTTCGGGGTGCCTCCGCCTGATGGGCTGTCGCTCGATACACTGTCGGGTGGCGAGTCACAGTGAGTTCTGCCGGTGGCCGATAGAACACCTTTTTGTAGAGTTAATCACGATGAACGACCTGAAGCTTAACCTTCCGAGGCTCAAAGGAAAAATAATCGCCATTGATGGTCCCGCCGGCTCCGGCAAATCCACCACCGCGCGCAAACTGGCGGCCCGCCTCGGCTTCACTTACCTTGATACCGGCGCCATGTACCGGGCGCTGACTTACTTTGCCCTGCAAACGAACATTTCTCCCTCCGACTGCGCCAAACTTACCGCCCTGGCCGAGAAAGTCCCGATTGAGTTTGAGACCGGCGAGGAGGTCAACAAGGTGTTCATAAACGGGCAGGATGTTACCGAGGAAATTCGCTCCCCGGAGGTGACCAGACACGTCTCCGAAGTCTCCGCCCACAAAGGTGTCCGGAAGGCGATGGTGGCGCTTCAGCAGAAACTGGCCGAGAATGGTTCCATTGTGGCCGAAGGTCGCGATACCACAACGGTGGTTTTCCCGCGCGCCGACCTCAAAGTATATCTGTCAGCCTCGGTGAAAGAACGCGCCAGCCGCCGATTGATCGATTTGACCAAGATGGGCGTCAGCACCACGCTTGAAGAGCAGATGGCCGATATCCAGAGACGCGACGATTACGACTCTAGTCGCAAACACTCGCCGCTTACGAAGGCCCGCGATGCCTTCACGGTCGATACCACCGATATGACTGTCGAGGGACAGGTCGATTACATAATCTCGCTTATCCGTCAGGTACTCAAATAAGTCATGAAGATTCTCTACTATGCCGGCTGGTCATTGACCCGGCTGGTGTCCAAATTGCTTTTTCGCATCGAGATTACCGGTACGGAAAATATCCCGCCCACGGGAGGCTTCATAATAGCCACCAATCACCGATCATATTTCGATCCTCTTCTCGCCGGAAGTTGGCTGCGCCGCCAGGTATATTTTCTGGGCAAGGCCGAGCTGTTCAAGAATAAGCTCTTCGGCTGGGTTATCACTCGCACCAACGCTTTGCCGGTAAAACGCGGCACGATAGACCGAAATGCCGTTAAGCTGTGTGTCGAGGTGATAGAGAAGGGTTACGGACTGACGGTTTTTCCCGAAGGAACCCGGGCCCGGGGGGTCGACTTCCTGTCGCCTAAACCCGGTATCGGCATCATAGCCACCCAGACCAAAGTTCCCATTGTGCCGGCCTATATCCATGGCTCCAACAGACTTAAGAGTTGTTTCCTGGGCTTGCGGGAACGCATGGGGATGTTTATCGGTCCGCCCATTCCCGCGGAACAGGTGGCTTCTTTTCCCGCCAACAAAGAAGGCTATTTTCAACTGGCCGAGCTGGTCATGAGCCGGATCAAAGAGATCCAGAGCCAAATGCGCCCCGCTAAGTAATCCGTCCGACAAGCCGATGATAGATTTTAGCATACGGGCTAAAAAAGCGCTTGTAAATTGCTGAGATTTTGTTATATAGCAAAACCGCTACGGGTCATATCTCCAGGCTCTGGCGGCTCCGATGGTTTTCCGAAAGGAAAAATCCAAAACCATCGGGGAAAGTCTTAAGGAGGTTCTCTACCGTTAATGGCAGAAGCCAAAAAAACCAGACCCACAGCTGCGTCTGCTAAAGTTTCAAAACGCAAAGCCGGCACAGCTCGAAAAACCAAAAAAACCAAAACCAAAATCACCAAGACCGACTCCCAGAACGAACAGGTTACCGCTGTAGTCGAACGGGATCGGCAAGACGAACGCGTTGTTACCGATCGTCACCGGCGCGTTGCCGAGAAAGCCAAAGAGCGCTCGGAGGTACCGGAAACCGGTGAACCCGAAGTTCAGAGAATGCGGATTACCGATGTATCCGGCGTCATCTATGATGACCCCGAATACAAGAAGATGGTCGATATGTACGACTCGACCATAAAGGCTATCCGCGAAGGTGAAATCGTGTCCGGAACCATTCTCGGTGTGAACCGCGATGACGTCATCGTCGATGTCGGGTTCAAGTCCGAGGGGATTATCCCGATCAACGAATTCCCCATGCCTCTCAACATCAAGGTAGGCGATCCTATCGATGTCTATCTCGAGCAGATCGAGGACAGCAACGGTCAGCTCATCCTGTCCAAGCAGAAGGCCGACTTCATGCGCGTGTGGGATAGAATTCGCGACATCCATGACTCCGGTGAAGAAGTTACCGGAACGGTCATGCGTCGCATCAAGGGCGGACTCGTTGTCGATGTCATGGGCGTCGATGCCTTCCTGCCCGGTTCACAGGTGGCCCTGCGGCAGGTGCCGGATTTTGACGCTCTTATCAACGCGGAAATGACTCTCAAGATCATCAAAATCAACAAGGCCCGCCGCAATATCGTCGTCTCCCGCCGCGTTGTCCTCGAAGAGGAACGCGACAGCATGCGCGAAAGGCTTCTCGATGAAATCGCGGTCGATCAGGTTCGCCAGGGTATCGTCAAAAATATCACCGATTTCGGCGTCTTTATCGATCTGGGCGGTGTCGACGGCCTTCTCCATATCACCGATATGTCATGGGGCCGCATCCGCCATCCTTCCGAGATGGTCAACCTGGGCGACAAGATCGATGTTAAGATTCTGGATATCGATGATAAGACCTCCCGAATTTCGCTCGGTCTCAAACAGATGACGCCGTACCCGTGGGAAAACATCACCGAGAAATATCCCATTGGCACCAAGGTGACCGGACGGGTAGTCTCTATCACCGATTACGGCGCCTTTGTCGAACTCGAAAAAGGCATCGAGGGATTGATTCATATTTCCGAAATGTCCTGGACCCAGCACATCAAACACCCGTCGAAGATCATGAATGTCAATGATGCTGTCGAGGCGGTGGTGCTGTCTGTCGACAAGGAAAACGAGAAGATTTCGCTGGGTATCAAACAGATGGAGCCCGATCCGTGGGAAACCATCGACCACAAATACCCGATCGGCAAAATCATCTCCGGAAAAGTCCGCAACCTGACCGCCTTCGGCGCCTTCGTTGAGCTCGAAGAGGGGATCGACGGACTGGTTCATATCTCCGATATGTCCTGGACCAAACGCATCCAGCATCCTTCGGAAGTCATGAAGAAGGGTGACCGGGTCGACGTCAAGGTTATCAAGATTGACCACGAAAACCGTCGCATCTCGCTCGGTCTGAAACAGCTCAGCGAAGACCCGTGGAACGAGATTGCCCGCAAATACGCTGTCGGCACCGAATGTCTCGGTACCATTACTAAAGTGATGGATCGCGGCGTGGTGGTGGATCTCGACAACACGGTCGAAGGTTTTGTCCCGACCGCCCAGCTGGGCAACAAGGACATGACCGACCCGACCGGCGTGTTCAAAGAAGGCGAGCAGATTCCGCTTCAGGTGATCGAGTTCGAACGCCATCAGCACAAAATCGTGCTCTCGGTGTCGGCTTACTACCGCAAGCGGGAACGGGCTGAGCTCGATGAGTTCCTTACGAAGCATCCGGTGGGCAGCAGCACGGCCTTGGCCGATGCCATGCCCGATGAACTGAAGCAGGCGCGCGTGGAAGAAGGCTATTCGGCCGAAGACACCCAGCCTATAAAAGCTTCAGCGGAGACTGCTGAAGGAAAAGCTTCGAAAGGCGAATCAAAAGAGACACAAGAGTAGCCTTGCGGTCGATTGACCGAAGCTGCTTTAAGGATAGAAAGCAGGCTAAGCGATTAGCCTGCTTTTTCATTTACACTCTTTACGATACAAAGCCTCTCAAATCACTCAACATTCCCTTGCCATGAATAGGACTTTGGCTTACACTTACGAAATATGAAACTGGGCATTATAGGAAAACCACAAAGCGGCAAGACGACCGTGTTCAACGCCGCCTCGGGACATCAGGAAACAGTCGGCGATTTCAGCCAGGCGCTTCACCGCGCCGTTATAAAAGTTCCCGACGAACGCATAGACAAAATCGCCGCTATAATCAAGCCGCAAAAGAAAACTTACGCCGAGATAGAGTTTCTCGATGCTCCCGGGTTCACCGGCAAAGGCAAAGAATCCGGAGCGCCGGAAATAAGCTCCGAATTGCGGCTTATGGACGCGCTGATTCTCGTTATCGATAAATTCTCCAATGACAGTGATCCGATACGCGATATAAGAGATTTGCTCGATGAAATGATTCTCGCCGACCAGGTTGTCGTCGAGAACAACATCGATAAAAAATCCCGCAAAATAAGACTCACCGGTGACAAGGCCGGACAAAGAGAAATCGAGCTTCTCGAGCAATGCCGCGCCGCGCTCGATGAGGGCAAACTGCTTATTGATCTGGATCTGGCGGGCGATGATGAAAAAATGCTCCGCGGGTACACCTTTCTGACACAAAAGCCGCTTTTGATTGTTCTTAACGTGAGTGAAGCGGATATCGGCAAAGGGCAGCAGTTCAGACAGGAGTTGTCGGAGTTTGTGTCGGCAGGCAAGCGCGATATCGCCGCGCTGTGCGGCAAAATCGAGATGGAGCTCGTGCCGCTCGATAGCGAGGAACGGCGGATGTTTATGGAAGAACTCGGGATAAAAAGCCCCGCGGTGGAAAAAGTGATTCAAATGTCCTATGATCTTCTGGGGCTGATCTCCTTTATTACGGCCGGGCCGCCCGATGTTCGCGCGTGGACAATCCGCAAAGGCACCAACGCCCAGAAAGCCGCCGGCGCGGTCCACACCGATATGGAGCGCGGGTTTATTCGCGCCGAAGTGGTCAAATACGATGACTATATCCAGTATGAGACCCTGGCCAACGCGCGGTCGGCGGGCAAAGCCCATCTGGAGGGCAAGGAGTATATAGTCGGGGATGGCGACGTGATCCTGTTTCGATTCAATGTCTAAGGTGTATAAGACGATAGACATAGAAAAATGGGGCTATTTAACTGTTCAAAAAGTGAGCACAACTGCCGATATATCGACAATAGCAACGTGCTTAATCTCATGAGGTAAAAGTGTCCGAAGTTAAAGACAAAGTAGCTGATAACGAAATAGATAACTCCAACGGTACACCCCCGGTGCTGCCGATTCTCCCGCTCAAAGGGACAATCGTATACCCCTACCTGATAGTGCCGCTGATGATCCAGGATGCCGAGCAGACGAGGCTGGTCGATGACGCCCTCATGCGCGGCTCACGTATCGGGCTGTTTTTGCAGCGCGATACCGCCGTGGAACATCCCAAACCCGAGGACCTTTACGAAATCGGCGCCTCGGGCAATATCCTCAAGATGCTTCGTTTCCCCGATGGATCCGTCCGTTTTCTCATCCAGGGGCTGGCCCGAATCCGCATCAAGAAAATCATCACCAGCGCGCCGTATATGTCGGCCGAGGTGGAGGAAGTTCGCGAGACCACCGCTGAGGCCGTCAAAATGGAGGCGCTTCAGCGCAGCCTCATGGAAGCCGTGCGCAAGCTGGTCGAACTGGCGCCCTATCTCTCAGAAGAATTTCAAGTCTCGGCCCACAACCAGGACACCCCATCGAAACTCACCGACTATATCGCCTCGAGTCTCAATGTCCCTATCGAGCACAAGCAGCGGCTGCTCGAAGAGACCAACGTTTACAAGCGGATGGACAGGCTGTTCCACCTGCTCAAGAAAGAGATCGAGGTGCTCGAGTTGTCGCAGCAGATACAGGCCAAAGCGGCCAGCGAGTTGGGCAAATCGCAGCGCGATTATATTCTTCGCGAACAACTCAAGGCGATCAAGAAAGAGCTTGGCGACGCTGACGACAAGTCCGATGTCGACGAGTTCGAGGCCAAAATCGAACAGGCCAAAATGCCCGAAACGGTCGAGCAGGCGGCCTACAAAGAGCTTGACCGCATGTCGCACATGTCGCCATCATCGGCCGAATACACCGTCACGCGCACCTATCTCGACTGGCTCGTCTCGCTGCCGTGGAGCGTCACCACGCAGGACAAGCTCGATCTCAAGCGCGCCAAGAAAGTGCTCGATGAGGACCACTACAATCTCGAAAAAGTCAAAGACCGCATTTTAGAATATCTTGCCGTGCGCAAACTCAAATCCGATATCAAAGGCCCTATCCTTTGTTTTGTCGGCCCTCCCGGAGTGGGGAAGACCTCGCTGGGCAAATCTATCGCCCGCGCGATGGGGCGCGAGTTCGCCCGCGTGTCGCTGGGCGGCATGCGCGATGAAGCCGAAATCCGCGGCCATCGCCGCACCTACATAGGCGCCATGCCGGGGCGCATCATCCAATCCATGAAACGATGCGGCTCGAATAACCCGGTTATCATGCTCGATGAGGTCGATAAACTCGGCTCCGATTTCCGCGGCGATCCATCGGCGGCCCTACTCGAGGTCCTCGATCCGGAGCAGAACGATTCGTTCTCCGATCACTATCTCGAGGTGCCGTTCGATTTGTCCAAAGTCATGTTTATTACCACGGCCAACTGGATGGAACCCATCCCGGCGGTGCTTCGCGACCGCATGGAGATCATCAATCTTCCCGGCTACACCGATATCGAGAAGATGGCCATCGCGCGCCGTCATTTGATTCCCAAACAGCTCGAGAATCACGGCCTGAGCACCACCAACATCGCTATCGAAGACAGCGCCGTGAAGGTGATCATCGATGGCTACACCCGCGAGGCGGGGCTTCGCAATCTCGAGCGCGAGATAGCCTCGGTCATCCGCAAAGCGGCGCGGAAAGTGGCATCGGGCTACAAGAAAAAGCTCACTATCGGCGCCAAAGAGATTCCCAAGATGCTCGGTCCGACCAAATTTATCCGCGAAGGTCTCAGCCGCCAGGCGAGTATCGGCGTCGTGCCGGGACTGGCCTACACCGCGGTCGGCGGCGAAATTTTGTTCATCGAGGCAACCACGATGAAGGGCAAGAACAACCTGATGCTCACCGGCCATCTGGGCGATATCATGAAAGAATCCGCCCAGGCGGCGTTGTCGTTCATTCGCTCGAACGCGGCCGAACTGAAAATCGACCCCGACAAATTCGAAAACACCGATATCCACATCCATGTACCATCGGGCGCGACGCCCAAAGATGGTCCCTCGGCCGGTATCACTATGGTGGTCGCGCTGGCGTCGCTTCTCACGCAGCGTCCGCCTCAATCGTGCCTGGCCATGACCGGCGAAATCACCCTGCGCGGCCAGCTTTTGCCTATCGGCGGCCTCAAAGAGAAGCTGCTGGCGGCCTACCGGGCGGGCATCGACACCGTCATTCTGCCCGAGGAAAACCGCAAGGATTCGGTCGAGTTGCCGCTGGAAATCAAAAAAAATATAAAATTAAAATTCTTTTCCGAAGTTTTACCGGCTGTTAAATTCGCTTTAGATGGCAACAGCAGGAAAACCAAAACCACAGGCAAAACGACCGCGCGACGTAAATCGTAGCAACTGGAGGTTCACACCGTGAAACTGGTCACCTCCGACCTGATGCGTTCTATCGACCGCGAAACGATCGATATTGTCGGCATCGCGGGCCCTGACCTGATGGAAAACGCCGGCCGCGGCATCGCCTTCGGCATTCTCACCGACATCGCCTCCCAGCACGATGATGACGCCAAACTCAGCTTCGCCATCTTCTGCGGCAAAGGCAACAACGGCGGCGATGGCTACGTGGTCGGGCGGTATCTTCACGAAGCCGGGCACGATGTTGCTTTTTATTTCCTCGGGCCTGTCGAAAAACTTTCGGACGACGCCAAACTCAACTACGAACGCGCCCGCAAACTCAAGCTGGAGTTTGTGGAGCTGAAGACCACCGAGGACTTTCCCGATGAACTCGAGTGCGATTATATAGTCGATGCTGTCTTCGGCACCGGTTTCGAGGGAGCGCCGAAGGGGATCGCGTCGGATGTTATCGAGTACATGAACTATCAGGAGCATCCCATTATCGCGGTCGATTTGCCGTCGGGCCTCAACGCCGACAACGGAAGCTGCGAGGGGGCGGCGGTCGTGGCCGATTTCACTTACACGCTGGCGCTGCCCAAGTACGGGCTTTATGTCTCGCCGGGGCGCGAACTGGCCGGACAGGTGCAAGTCGTGCCGATTGGCGTGCCCGATAACGTTGTCGAAAAATTCGATATCCAAAACGAGCTTATCACCCACGAGTATGTTACCGAGGCTCTGCCGTATCGCAAGCCCGATGGCCACAAGGGGGATTTCGGCACGGTGTTCATAATCGCCGGATCGACAGGATTGACCGGCGCGGCAGCGCTGGCCGCTAAGAGCGCCCTGAGGGGTGGATGTGGACTCGCCAGGGTTGGCTGCCCGCGGACTGTCCTTCCGATTATAGCGTCGTCGGTTATCGAGGCTACCACCATGCCGCTTCCCGATGTCGCCAAGAAGGGCGCGCTGGCTCTTCGCGGACTGGGGGAGATTCGCCAGGCGGCCGTCGAGCACGATGCTGTCATTATCGGCCCCGGTATCGGACGGCACCGGGAGACTTTCGAGCTGGTGCGAAGGCTGGTGGTGTCTGTGGAGAGGCCGATGATTATCGATGCTGATGGTGTCAATGCGCTGGAGGGGCATCTGGACCTTTTCCACGAGGCGGGCGGGCCGATCGTGCTCACGCCGCATCCGGGCGAGTTTAAGAGATTGACCGGTATCGCTGTGCCCGATGATATTCACATGCGCATTGCTGTCGCACGCGAGTTCGCCACGGAGTACAAGGCGGTGCTGGTGCTCAAGGGGAGTCCTACGATTGTGGCCGATGAGGAGGGGATCTGCTACGTGAACCAGACCGGCAACAACGGGATGGCTACGGGCGGGTCGGGTGATGTTCTTTCGGGGCTGATAGGGTCTTTTATGGCGCAGGGGCTGGAGCCTTTGGATGCGGCCTTGTGTGGTGTTTATGTTCATGGTTTTGCCGGTGATATCGCCGCCTGGTCTCTCACCGACCGCGCTTTGATTGCCAGCGACCTCATCGACGCCCTGCCTGATGTCTTCGAACTGTTCGAGTAGTTTTTCCTGTCATTGATTCCTCTTCGGTGCCCCATCCGCTTGCGGTGGGATTTGACTTTGTGCGCGGCAGACGCCCTCGTCTGCCCGTAAAAAATCCCCCCAACCCCATACCCTTCATCCCCTTACCAGGATTTGGCTTCGTTTCGATATTTTCACACAATGTTCCGTCGGGTCTTGATTTCGCAGCGCGGAATTGTGACCTGACGGACTCCTCTTTTGTAGGGAAGGACCCCTTTCTTAGTCACCCCCCTTTTATTAGTCACCCCCGCGAAAGCGGGGGCCTCTCTTCCCCCCACCCCCAACCAATCACCATTGATCTTGTATGAAAACCGCCAGTAGACACTGTCGTCCATATTGTCTTTGACAAGTACTTGGCAGATTGGTATCTTTAGCGCTTAAGCAAATGAATAGCCCGGCTGCTATTATTGCTTCCGATGTGGACATGGTGACATCAGTAGCTGGGTGAAGAAAACAGTTACGGCTTCTCGGCTGATAACATGTTAGTAGTCGCATTTGTTGAGTGACTCTTTTTCTGGGTCATTTAACTGGACTCAACCGAAAACTCCGCCGAATAATCTGCAGGGGAGTGGTATATGAAAGAACCCAAAAGCCTCAGCGTTATTGAAGTCTCTTCGATAGAACCTAATCCCGAAAACCCGCGTGGGATCAATATCCTAGAAGATGACCCCGATTTATCACAGTTGGAAAAGTCGATTAGGAAGTACGGACTTTTGGTTCCACTTATCGTCATGAAAAAACCCAAGCCTAAAGGAAGAATCAAGTTCGTGCTCTTGGATGGCGAGCGCCGATACTGGGCTCTCAAGCGAGCCGGAGTAAATGAAGCTCCCGCTCACGTATTGCCACACGAATCGAGTTTGGCAGAGGCGAAAAATCTTATGTTCCACATTCATACAAATCGCGTCCAATGGGGAGCTGTTCAACAGTGCCATGCCGTTGAAGAAGCGTATGAAGACTTGAACCGAGAGCTTGGGGGCGATTACAAAGCAATTGCTAAGAGACTTGCCGAACTTACAGGCACACACATCCGAACTATGAATGATCGATTGCTCTTTCTCAAATGGCCAAAGGACATAAAGAAGCATGTATATGATGGTAATCAGGATTTCTACTGGACAATAGTTGAAATTGAAAAGGGCATAATACAGCCAGCCTCCAAGAACTTTCCGGACTACTTCGATAAGGTGTCAAGCGACGCTGTCAGAGAGTTTCTCTTTGAAAAATACCAGGAGGGTGTAGTGCACGCCGGTACAGATGCCAGAAAGATGAAGGCTATTGTGAACACCACCGATGATGACCCCAGACAATACAAATTCGCTCGACAGGTCTTGGAAAAATTGGTGAAAGAGAAGACGTACTCCTTTGACGATGCGAGGGACGAATTCTTGGCGCGTTTTCCAGAAGCCGAAAAGAGTCCAAGACATACCCGAAAAAGCCTCATAAACAGAATGCTTCGTACCTCCGTTGCTTTGGGCGACTACGACTTCTCGTTATTCGAGTCTACAACGGCAGCTGAAAAGAAGGAATTTATCGCGGCTTTCAGCCAGCTACTTGAGGTACTTCAAAGACTTGAAAGAGAGCTCCGCCCGTTGCTTGAGAAGTGAGAAATATGAAATCATTTAGAGAAATTATACAGGCCATGTCTGGTGTCGAGTTCGACGGAGCTATGCTGGAGGCAGATGCCTATTCATACCTGCGCGACACACTCTCGGGCATGCATAGTAAACCAACTCTGGCGTGGTGTCCCACATATGCGGCCGAATCCGACAAACACGTGTTTATCTTCGAGCGGTTCCGCAGGGAGGATTATGCTGATCTCTCCGAGCTGAATGAGTTGGCGGAAAGAATCACAGCCACTATAGAGATTCTGAAAAAAGGGAAAAAGCAGCCCATTCTGTACTTTCTTACAGATGCAGATGAAGATTTGGAGTTCCTTAAAAGTCATCCGGAGACTGCGAAGTCCGGAGTTCTGCATCGATTGGACGGCGGTTCTGCTAGGGTCTTTTCAACGGTTGCTGAGGCACTTAACAAGGATCGAAGATTGTTGCCGGCCGTCGTTCTTGCTCTGAGTGAAGCGAAGCGCTTGCGCGGCCCCATCGGGGACTTGATTCGCAAGTTCTGCACAGAGTATTTGGAACACTTGGACAAACAGGAGGAGGATAAAACTATCAAGCAATTCATCAAGGATCTGTTGAATTGTGACCCCCGATTTCAGCTGCAGTGCAGTCCGATTGATTTTATGGGAGAAATTGAGTCTCTTCTAAGTGGGTCTGGTATCGAAATAAGAGATCACTACTACCATGCCTTCAACACAATGCTTATCGGCTATTTAGTTATTGATAGTGCGTATGATCGCTTTCTATCGTTGGGCGGGACTCTCGGTGAGGATATCGACATCGAATTCTTGTGGCTACTAATTTCCCTATATCACGACATCGGATATCCTGTGGCCAACTTTGAGAAGATAACCGAAAAAGTATTCGCGATGGCGCAAGAAGACGTCAGCGATACCCTCGCCCAACAAACCAAAGCGCTAAGGCAGTATTTTTGGGAAGAGGAGACGACCGGCCTCGCTACTACTGTGATAGAGGACTTGTTTGGTCACCTTTATAGTGGCAAGACCGGTCGATGGCGTTGGGATGCATTCAAGCTTGAGAAATACTCTAGTCCGGATGGTTTGACGCCTTTCAGAGCGACGTTGAAGACAGCGTTTGTTGAACTCGGCTCACATGGCGCAGCGGGGGCCATCAAGATGGCACAACTTGTCAGACATCTATTGAAACAAATCGATGAGGACGATGACCGCGAATTTCTTTACCGACATGTACTGCTGGCCGGGGTATCGATCTTGCTGCACGATTACCAGGTTAGGTCGCACATGATAGAGAATCAAATCAATCCGGTCAAGGCACAGCATTTCGGTTTCTCGCTTCTGTTAACATATGTGGACATCATTCAAGAGGACAGGCGTACGAAATCCGCCATATTCGATAGACCCGACATTTTTGCTGGTGTTGTGGTAAGCGATGGTGGTATCCGCGCCCAACTCTCCGATCAAGGGCTCAGCGCTTCGGTCAAAAAAAGACTTTTGAAAGAATTGAGCGGTGCCTTATCTTTCTTCGAGATGAACGGTGTTACATTTATTATTCCGCTCGAGTTGTCGGCATAGGTTAAATGGAACGCGCGATTAAGCTTACGGACCTGAGCCCGCTAAGATATCCAGGATCAAAGAAGAGCCTTGTGCCCTTTGTTTATCGGCTGCTGTCGCACAACGGGCTGTTGCGACCGGTGTTAGTCGAACCGTTTGCAGGAAGCGCGAACGTATCATTGCACCTTCTAGCAAACAAGGCCGTCAGCCGTGTAATTCTTGCAGATATTGACCCGCTAATTTACTCTTTCTGGAATGTCGTTTTCACTCAACACCAAAAACTGACACGGTTTATTGGGCGTGTCAGGATAGACGAAGATAACTTTTACAGATTCAAAGAGATTGCCCGGAGCACCGGTGATGTCTGCGAAGTTGAATTGGCGAAAGCCTGCCTGTTCCTGAATAGGACGAGCTTCTCCGGCCTACTTACAGACAAAGCAGGCCCTATTGGCGGCAAGGAACAAAAAAGTGAGTACAAAATAGACTGCCGCTTTAATCGCGAAAAATTGATCTCTCGGATCAAGACAGTAGCTGCGCTATCAGAGAAGGTAACAGTGCTCCCATTGGGTTGGAGAGACACATTGAGTTACGTCTTGTCATTATGTAAGGCGAAGAAGAAGGCAGAGTCCATGTTCTTCTATTTGGACCCTCCGTTCTTTGACAAAGCCGAGAGCTTGTACCGTTTCTGGTTTCGGGAGCAGGAGCACAGAGCGTTGTACAAGGCCGTAAGTAAACTTAAACATCCTTGGCTGCTAAGCTACGATGATGCCCCGCAGATTAGGCGGATGTATACTGGCAACTGTGTGAAAGTCAATGTCTCAATGCCATACTCGGTCAATTCAAATGCGCAGAGAAGAGCCCGTGAGCTTGTGATTACTCCATTGCGCATACCACCGATGTGATTTCAGTTCCTCGATGCTTGTGCCTGGTTCCCTAGCCACACCATGAGAGGACAAAATCTATTCCCCCCCACATTTTCCCTACAACATCATAGCAAAATGCATCCGGGCTTCCTGTAATAGAGCAATCATAACAAAGGTGGTCCGTCGGGTCACAATTTCCGCAAGCGGAAATCAAGACCCAACGGAACGAGTTTGTGTGGTCCGTCGGGTTTCTGGATTCCGTCCTTCGACGGAATGACGCGACCTGTGGTCCGCGTCTGACTGGGCCCCCGCTTTCGCGGGGGTGACTAAGAGGGCGGGGGGACTGTAAAAGGCGGGGGTGGCTAGGAGGAGGAATGACGAGGTGCCCGGTGGAACGTCACATTACAGGAGGGATTATGTCTTCTAAAAAGAAAACGTCAGGACGGGCAGATGGGGGATCCCGCGAAGCGCGGGACCGCGCACAAACCAAAGGTAGCTGTCAGGTGGGGACACCCGACAGCACGAAATCGAAGGTTGCAGGTGGAGCCACCGTTCCCACAGCAAGCTGCGGGGCACCCCGCGCACGGGTGAAAGGTAGCCGTCAGACGAGGACGTCTGACAGCACGAAAATGATGACACTAAATTGCACCAAAAAAGAGCGTCAAGCGGTTAAATCAAAATCAGTTGGAAGGGAAAAGCGCGTTTTCGGGAACCCATAAAAATAACAAAACAAAGCCAATTGTACTATCAAACGAGAGGTAGCCGTCAGGTGGGGACCCTCCATCGGCGGGCAGGCACCTGACAGCACGAAACACCTCTTCCTCCCTCGCCCTTCGGGAGAGGGTTGGGGTGAGGGGGATGATGAAAATATCGAAACTAAGCCAAATGCGTGTAACGATAACGGTGGGAGGGGATTGTGAGGGGTGTTTTGAGGAGTCAATTCCCACCGCAAGCGGATGGGGCACCGGGGAGAAGATGGCAGGATCGCGCAGCTAAACAGCGCCCCGGCTTTTGCCGGGCAGGGATCCTTCCCTACAAGAATCGTTGCGTGGATGGTAGGCGTTTGATTCATCAAACGCAACATCACACCTCTTTCTCCCTGCGGCTGTCAGGTGGGGACACCTGACAGCACGAAACGCGACATCACGCCTCTTTCTCCCTCGCCCTTCGGGGGAGGGTTGGGGTGAGGGGGATGATGAAAATATCGAAACGAAGCCAAATCAGTGTAACGATAAGGCGGGGAGGGATTGTGAGGGGTGTATGAGGAGGATTTTTTCGTAGGGCGGGTCCGTCTTCGAACCCGCCATTGACAACGGTATCGCCGAATTGTCATTTCTGGCTATTATGCCCGAAATGACAGGAGAAATATGTCAAAACCTTCATCTGACGATGAACCCTGTCGGGCGGGGGTTTTGACCTACAGGAGAATCTCAACCCACCGCATGCGGATGGGGCACCCGGATAATCAATTCCCATAGCAAGCTATGGGGCACCCGTCGCTGTAGGGGTTCAAAATTTTGAACCCCTGCGAAGAACACGGAAGAATTTGTGTCGCGATTACCCGATCAGCGCGCGGACAAACTGCGGCAATGCGAACGAAGCACGATGAACATCGTCGTTGTAATACTTCGTCTTCAGCTTCGCCTTGATTTTGTCATAACGCGCCTGGTCGAAATTCTCCAGCGGATCATACTTCTTCGAACAAAACGCGAACGACCAGTAAGTCGATGGATATATCGGCATGAAACAGGTGTACATCTTAACAATCGGGAAAATCTCGCGCAGATTCTTGTACATCTGCTTCACCGTGGCTTTGTTGTAAAACGGCGATTCGGACTGCGCAATCAAAATGCCGTCATCGTGAAGTTGATTGTACACCTTCTGATGGAACGACTTCTGGAAAAGATCGGCGGCCGGCCCGACCGGGTCCGAAAGATCGAGCATGATAATATCGTACTGGTTGCGTCCGCGCTCGATATAGCTCTTACCGTCCTCGAAAACCAGTTTCGCGCGGCCATCGGTGATGCCGCGGGTCAGGTAAGGGAAATGTTTCTCGGAGATCTCTACAACCATTTTGTCGATCTCGCACATGGTGCATCTGCCGACCTCCGGGTGTTTGAGCACTTCGGTGAGCGCGCCGCAGTCGCCGCCGCCGATAATCAGGACTTCCTTCGGCGAGGGATGCACGAACAGCGGGACATGGGAGATCATCTCGTTGTAGGCGTTGTTGTCGTTGTCACAGACCATCAGCGAACCATACAGCACGAGGAGTTTGCCGAAATCTTTATTTTCGATAACATCGATACGCTGGAACGGCGATTTTTTCGACTCGATAATCCGATCGATCTTCAGCGTCAGGCCGGACTGACCATCGTGAAGCTCTTTATACCAGACATTCCACAGGTCGGCCATGCCGGTTTCGGTGATGTATGTTTCGCCAGTGTCTTTTCCTTTAGTCATATAAGAACTCCTTATTCTAAGACGAGGTACTCCGGACGGCGCAGGGCGTTGAAATTCGAGCCGGAAACCTCGCAATACGCGCCGGTCGCCATGAACATCAGCCGGTCACCGACATTGTGCTCGGGGATCATCAGGCCATCGTACATGACATCGAACGAGTCGCAGGTTGGTCCGGCGAGAACGGACAGTTTGTGCTCGCCTTCCTTGTCGGTCACGACTGGGTACTGGCAATGGTCGTAGAGGATGCCGGAGAAAGTGGAGTAGAGACCATCGTCCATATAGTACCAGATTTTACCGTCGCGGACCGATTTGCCGATAACGGAGCAGATCAGGGTTGTGGGTGTGGCGGCGATGTATCGTCCCGGTTCGCTGATGACTTTGATGCCGGGGCGGATGTGCTTGTCGAGGGCGCGGACTATCGGTTTGCAGAAGTCCTCGATTTCGGGCACGGGTTCGTCGTATTCAACCGGAAAACCGCCGCCGATATCCAGAAGGCGGGTGTCGAAACCTTCCATGTCGAGCTGCTGGATAAGGCTGTGCGCGGCCCGGATGGCTTTGGTGTAGTTTTCGCTGTAGACGCACTGCGAGCCGATGTGAAAGCACAGGCCGTAGAATTCGTGCCCGGCGTCTTTGATCATGCGGGCCAGCGGCAGGACTTCCTTCACGTGGCAGCCGTACTTGTACTGCAGGTTGACCACCGCGCTGGTATTGGTGTTGATCCGGAAGCGGACCAGTATTTTCAGTTTCTTTTCGTAACGCGCCAGCTTTTTGACTTCATCGGGGTTGTCCACCACGAACATCTCCAGCCCGCTGTTGACGGCATAGTCGAACTCGGGGATGGATTTGATCGGGTGCGAATGTATCAGTGACGCCGGGTCGATGCCGGTTTTGCCGACGGTTTTGATTTCGCCCGCCGAGCAGACATCGAAATTCCCGCCCCGGTTGTAAACCTCGCTGACGATAGCCTCGTGGCTGTTGGGCTTGACGGCGTAATGGAGTTTTACGCGCGGCATGGCCATCTGGAGGCGGTCGAAGTTGCGGGCAATCTGCGAACGCGACATCAGCAGAACCGGCGTATCCAGGTCGGTTCTGGAGAGCATCTCCCGCATCGGGTCGGTGTTGACACCACGCGAGCGGGCGCTCTGTTCAATGACAGAGAATTGTACCGAGTGAGTCATGATTGACCCCCTGTCTATTTGACCGCCGCGGCGGTTTTCAGGTGACCGGTTGGCTTGTGGCTGATTACTTCATCGCTTGCCGATGGTAAGCCACGGTTGAGTTCGGTCAGCGAGCCGCTTTTCGAGCGCAGCATGCCTTTCAGATAGTCGTAGGCCTTGTAGGGGTCGACTGAGTCGCCGCAGGTGAAGAAATCCACCGCGGCGTATCCGTATTCCGGCCAGGTGTGGATCGAAATGTGAGACTCGGCGATGACTACCACACCGGAGACACCCTGGGGATTGTATCTGTGAAACACGGACTTAACTATGGTTGCGCCCGAGCGGCGAACGGATTCGTTCAGGTACTGTTCGAGTTGAGGTAGATTGTCGAGGACCTGATGGTCGCACTCGGCAAGCTCGGCGATTAAATGACGTCCGAGAATCTTCATTTTTCGATCCCTCCTTCCATACGGTTAGAGTTGCGTGTTAACGATTATATACTACATCTGCGGTGGCGAGGTAATCCACAAAAATGATGCCTCGCCATCGCTCTTATTCACTATCTGGTGCGGCTGATTCGAGGTGAAGTAAAAGCAATTGTTGCGGCCAACCTTGTAGCTCTTCTTGCTCAGAATCAGCGTTATGGTGCCTTTCAAAACAAAACCGAACTGCTCGCCCGGGTGCGGGTCGCGCTTTTCGAGCTTCTCGCCGGCGCCCAGGGTCACCAGAATGGGGTCCATCAGGTTGTTAGTGGACCCGGGTATCAAAAGCTCGAACGAGCTGGCGCCGGTACCCTCGACCTGGACACGATCTTCGACTCTGAAGATGGCCTGTTCTTCGGTTTCCTCGCCAAAGAACTCTGCCAGGCCGATGCCGAGGGCCTCGAGAATATCGGCCAGCGAATCCAGGGAGATGGAAGTCTGAAACTTCTCATTCTCCAGCTGGGAGATGAACCCTTTGGTCAGCCCGGCGCGGTTGGCCAGTTCTTCCTGGGTCAGGTCCGAGGCCAGCCGGAGCGCCTTGATTTTACTTCCGATGTTCAGTTCCATTTCGAATCTTTGGCTTCTATAACCTTTATACGTATCCTCAAAATGGTTTAATATAAGCGTCCATTTTGTTTAGTAAAAGCGACCAAAAATAACTGATCAGCGGGAGATGTCAAGCAATTTTTAACGGTTGTCTTTATTTTTTTTGTTCACAGTGACAAACAATTGTCGTATTTTCTATTAGCTATCCTGACGCGCATTTGCAGGGCTGTCGGGGTGTGGCGGGAATCAATGTCAACAGTGTCTGACTCGCCGGGTAATTTCGCTCAACATAACTCCACAAGGAGGGTTAATGAAGAAAGCGGTAGTGTTGATTGTCCTGCTGTTGCTGGTATGTCCATTGGCGACAGCGCAAACGGGCGTTAAGCTCGGAGTCGGCGTGTTTGGTGGTCTTGACGCACCGGTAGGTCAGGACGACCAGGCGCAGGGGACGGTTTTTGGTTTCAGGGGAAGGTTAAAGGCCTTGCCGATCATCACGCTCGAGCCGAAGATTGCGTTCACCAGTTTTGGGGAGCCGGAGAGTGACATTCTGACGCTCAATCTGGATGGTTCCAAGGTCACGGCTTATGGAATCGACGCGACGTTGGGCGCGCCATTTGGCGGCAAGGGCTTTTCGATGTTCGCGGTGGTCGGCGCCGGGTTTTATAATGTCAAGCGCGACCAGACGGATCAGGATGAAACCAATCTCGGCTGGTCGGCCGGCCTGGGGTTCAACATCGGTTTCACACCGTTGATTTCAGCTGATGTCAGGGGAGTTGCTCATGTCATACCATATGACGACGGCGGCTCCAAGAAGTCAGTCACGGCCACTATTGGCGTAAACTATAACTTCGGAATGTAGGAGGAGGTCATGATGAAGTCTTTAAGCAAATACTTCGTTCTCAGCCTGACGGTCCTCATCCTACTCGCCGGATGCGGGATTGTCTCGATAACGTACATGATCGACGAGGATTTTGATGTATCGGGCGCGGGTGATTTTTATTATCGGGCAATTGACGTGACCACGAATCCCGATTGGGAGGATCATCAGGACGATATTGAGTTTGTCGAACTGGTGGCCTTTGATATCTATCTGACCAACAATGAAGAAACGGCTGTTACTTTTGACGGGTATGTTGATGAGTATGACGACCTGGGTATTTGCCCGACCAGGGCGTGTTTTGATGCTCTCACGACACCGACGCGGATTTTGAAGGATATAACGATACCGGCCGGGTCGTCGCGGCACATTACCGTGGGTGAGTCTTTTGATTATATCGAGAATATTGATGTAATGAAGGCTCTGGCGCTGACCGGCCAGTTCAATTTTTATGGCGTGAGCACCGGAGGATCCTCGGTGAATTTCAGTGTTGACTCGGGCCGGGTAATTATCTGGTTGATGGTCAGCGCTTCATCGTAATTACGCCAGAATACAGTATTGAGCCGGCTTCGAATGAAAAGAGGCCGGCTTTTTTATTATCTCACAGCTTGCCTGCGCGGTGGAATCGTAGTAAGTTTAGTGGCAGACAGAGGCGATACTGAAAAAGGAGTTTAGCGATAGACAAGTACAATATAGTAATTATTGGCGGCGGCCCGGGTGGTTACACGGCTGGAATCAGGGCTGCCTTGAAGGGAGCTAAAGTTGCGGTGGTGGAGGGGGACAAGCTGGGCGGAGTGTGTCTGAATAAGGGGTGTATTCCGTCGAAGGCCCTGATAGCATCGGCCGAGCAGTATAAGCGGATGAAGGAAGCATCGACATTCGGTATAACGCTTTCTTCGCCGCCGGTTTACGACTGGGTGGCCATGCGCGCTCGCAAAGACAAGATTGTGGGCATGCTGGTTGGGGGGATCGGGCAGCTTTTCAAATCGCATGGAGTGGAGCATTTCGCCGGTTATGGCAGAATCGGCGGAAAAAATTCGGTGATTGTCACTGACGAGAACGATAGGGAAACCGAGCTTCAGACGGATAACATCATAATAGCGACCGGTTCTCGCAGCGCGAACATTCCCGGGTTTCCGGTGGACGGCAAACGTATTTTAACATCGGATCATCTTCTGGAGCTGGGGAACCTTCCGAAGTCCATGCTGATAATAGGCGCGGGCGTCATTGGTTGCGAGTGGGCGTGCATGCTATCGCTTCTGGATGTCGAGGTGACGGTGGTGGAGATGCTGGAGCGGGTGCTCCCGATGGAGGATGCGGATACCTCGAAGGTCATGGAGCGGGAACTTAAGAAGATGAAGGTTGCGGTGCACACCTCGACCAAGGTGGAGTCTGTTAAGCCCGGTGAGGCCGGGGTTCTCGCTGTTCTATCTAATGGTAAATCTGTCGACTGTAACCAGGTGCTGGTGGCTGTTGGCCGGTCGTTTAATACTGAAGGTCTCGGTCTTGAGGAAGTCGGGGTGGAATTGGAGAAGAACCGTTCGATCAAGACATCGGCTGACATGCGGACGAGCGTCGACAACATATTTGCCATTGGTGACGTGCGGGGCAAGATACTTCTGGCTTATACGGCGGTACACGATGGGTCGGTGGCGGTTGATAATGCGCTGGGGGAGAAGGCGGAGGTGAATTATCTGGGGGTGCCATCGGTGATCTTCACTCATCCCGAGGTAGCCTCGGTGGGTATGCGTGAGGCCGAGGCGGCTGAGAAATATGAGGTGGCGGTTGGTCGTTTTCCGCTCAGGGTATTGGGCAAAGCGCATGCTGAGAATGAAATTGCCGGGGAGGTGAAGGTGATAGGTGATCGCAAGACTGACAAGCTATTAGGTGTGCATATAGTGGGAGTTCACGCTACGGAGATTATACACGCGGCGGCGCTTGCCATTAATCGGGGTTTAACGGTCACGGAGCTTGGATCATTGATCTTTGGTCATCCCGTGATTTCGGAGTCGATAATGGAGGCATCACACGACCTTCATGGGATGTCGGTACATCTGGCGAAGAAGAAATAGGGCGCAGAACTTAACGGGGTGGGAAAATCTGCTTTTCGGCCAATCGTGTTTGTCTGTCTAATTTTTGGGCAGCTATTCGCATGTAATTCAATGGGATACGTAGTCGCCGTACCGTATGGGACGTACCGGGATGGCGCATTAGGTGCGTTTTGTCGTTAATGGTGTGAATATCGAGGCAAGGTTCGTGCCGGAAGATTCGTATGTTCTAACGAGTTACGGTCCTTTTGAGTCCTGATTGTTCTTTTGGCACGCAAGTTGTTTCATATTGGGACGAAGTTAGTTGCTCTTAAATATTAGTATGGCGGTGAAGGGTATTTAAGAGGTGGAGAGAAAGGAGTTCCTAGTGAGGGGGAACTCCTTTTTCGATTGAGTAGAGCTTGTTCCGGCCCTTTTTTGATAGGCTATATCCACGCTGTGAGTCGATGTGAGATGCGGTGTGGATTTTTTTTGTGTTGGTAGTAATTTCTTGACTAAGCCGCGATTTTTGATAAATTGACTGGCTACGAGTTTGGTTGATAATGGCGGTGTAGCTCAGCTGGTTAGAGCAGCGGAATCATAATCCGCGTGTCCGGGGTTCAAGTCCCTGCACCGCTATTATTTATCCTTTTACTTGAAAATCACTTACAACTTCAGTATCCTACTTAAAACGACCATGTGACGGGATTGTGACATATAATCTGGGAGGATCCTCCAATGGAAGAGTCGAATCTAGTGCCGTTCTTGAGAACGGGTCTTGACACTTTTCGCAGGTCTGAACCCTGCGACCGGATCAAGTCGGAACCGGCACTACTTCTCAGTCAACCAGGCATTCTGGAATCAACTGCTATCGTAAGGTTTAGTAAACAGCGCAGTCGATAAGTTGGTTGCCGACGAGCTTAAATTCGGTGGTACCTCAAGAAACCACAGAAGCTGGAATTATGGCATTAAGGTATAACCAATGGCTGGCGATTTTGGACGTACAAAGACATGAACGGTGAATGGGTGAAGTTGGATAAGTTGCGCGGCAAGAAGGGGAGATAATAGGGTGCCAGAGAAAACCAAGAGAAGTCCCCAAATTACGGGAAACGTCGGATTGCACTACGTCTGTTTTAGGCTGTCGCAGTTGGGTTGGAATGTCATGCCAACAGCCAGGAATGCGCGAGGTATTGACTTGGTCGCTTATGACTCTACCGGCTCCAATTATGTTGGAGTGCAGGTGAAATCTCTCAGTCGGCGAATGGACGTGCCCTTGGGTAATTCGGTTGAGAAGATCATGGGAGACTTTTGGGTGGTCTTGTACAACGTCCACGATGAACCCAGCGCGTTTGTTTTGACCGCCCAGGAAGTCCGAAGCAATGCGGTCCACAATGAAAAAGACGGTCAAGTGTCTTGGTGGCTGAGTGCGAAGTTTTACGATTCAGACGAGTATTGTGAAGCCTGGGATAGAATAATTGGTAGCGGAGATAACAAGGTAGACTGAGCAAGAAGGCACCTGTTTATTACCCTGAAATACCGTTAGTGTGAGGGAGGTCGAATAATGCCGATTCCTAGTTCAGGCAAGGCTCTTGGCAGAACCGCTGACGATTATGATCTTTTGTGGAAGAGGGTTCTGCCCTACGGCTGCTGGATTATATTTAGGACGAATAGTTGTCGCCTAGAGAGGAATGAATGCCAGAAACCTGTAGTATAAGATATCAGATAGCAATACGGCAGGGCGTCAACTTCAGCCCATTGGATCGTCGGTGCGGGCGGGAGGCCGTCAAGGATGGGTATTGCATCTTTCACCTGGATGATCCTGACAAACCTCTAGAGCCAATTTTAGAGGAGATCAGACGCCAGAGTTCCGCTCAAGAGTGCAAAGATATTGATCTCGCGGGATTTGTGTTTCCAAAGGTGGAATTCAAGTATCCGGCAGCTGTACGCAAGCCTTTCTATGCGCCGCAATGCAAATTCTACGGGGATGTCTCGTTTCGTGGTATTCACTTTCCGAGCTATACGACCTTTTTCGGGTCGGAGTTCCTGGGAACGGCTGATTTTAGCGACGACAACAACCCCTATGACCGGCAGAAGCAGGTACACTTTCAAGATAGAGTGATTTTCACGAGTGCGATTTTTCACAAGGAAGTGAGATTTCGGGCCTGCCACTTTCACGCCATGCCGGAGTTCATTGCAACGAAGTTTAAAGATGTAGCGATTTTCGCCTGGGCTACTCTGGCATTCGATTCACCTAATGAGTGGCTCAACTTTCACCAATGCGAATTTCACGGACTAGCCAATCTTGAGTTTCGATTCGCCGGAGAGATTGCGGGAATGCGACTTAGCGCGGCCAATCTCCAGGGACTGAAGATATCTAGTCTCCCCAGAGACCAGGTTAGAATAGAGTTCTCCAATATCCAAAAGTGGTACGAAGATAAAAAGTGGTGGCGACCCTGGCCAAGAAAAATGATAAGAGACGAGATCCAGCACAAAAGTGATCCGATCAAGGTAATCGACTGTTATCGATATCTCGAAAAGTATTTCTATGACCATTCGGATTTCGACCTGGCGAATCACTTCTATGTCGGGCAGCTTGTATTAAGACGCAGAGTTTCTGATTATGGTCGGGTATCAAGATTCCTAAGCAGATGTTATCAATTGGTATCCAACTTCGGTGCATCGGTCTGGCGCCCCGTTTTATGGTTATGTATTGTATGGGCGCTTTTTCCGCTCTGGTTGCTCAGTCTGGGTATTAACGTGCATAGGGAAGTGAACGGACAGGAAGTGATAAAGCACGTGAATTACGATATTACTTTGAGCGGCTACCCTTCTCACTTCTGGAGTGATTATTGGTCAACGGTTGGGTCCAACCTATCTCTTTCAACAATCGACCGAAAGCATGAGTTGTCGCCAGCGTCAGACAGCTTGCAGAAGGTAGTTCTCATCTTTGAAACAGCTACAAATGTCGTACTGCTCTCTTTTCTAGTTATAGCTGTTCGACGTAAATTTACGCCCAAAAAGCCATTAGGCGAATGATTTAGTGCGGAAAACCGCTGGCCGGGTCAGGCGACACTACTGGAGCCTACGTGGAATTCTCCTGGACGGGCGATGGAACTTGGCTGGAGGGCGCATGAACTTCCCTGTCAAGTAGACGATTCATAAGTGGTGAAAAGACCCTTCAATCGTATCGAGGTGTTGAAAGCGTTAATATCCGAGATTGGCAGAACCGCTTACGATTATGATCTTTTGTGGAAGAGGGTTCTGCCCTGCGGCTGCTGTAGACCAGCCGAGGAAGTAAGTTCAGCGGGCAGTGGATACGATGAGGGGGTAAGTCCAGCAGGGAAATGAATCCAGTGAGGTAGAAAGTCCAGTAGAACAAGAAATTCAGTGGAATAGAATGTTCAGTAAAAAGAAAGCCACTTCGGTTTGTGTCGAAGTGGCTTTGTTGTTTTTTCTAAATCTCAGGACCGTCCAAATCCCGAGGTTTTGAATTGAGCAGGCCTTTTTGGTAAGGCCTGCTCAAGCAATCGCGCTATTTCTGTGTTTTTACTCCAATAAAGTCGTTTGCCCAGGCGCCAAGATCATTGACATGGCACCGGTGGTGGGCCGCCTTTCCAAACATAGTTTACAAGATGGGTAAGATCGAGCGGGTCATCGGCTCCATCGCCGTTAACATCGACCTGGTCTTCGCAAGGCGGTGGCGGGCCACCCTTCCACAGCCAGTTCACGAAGAAGGTGATATCCAGCGGGTCGAGATACTTATCGTCGTTGAGGTCGCCCATGATTTCGCAGCAGAACCCGCATACGTCGATTCCGTTTTCGCCATCGACATCGGCAAACATGGTCATGCCGCCGTTGGCGGTGTACCAGGCCTTGCCGGCGTCAACGGCGGCCAGCAGATCCCCAAGATCGCCTTCATGTACTGTGGCCAGAACCGTCACAACCTCGTAGTAGTCGGTGGCGCCGAGGTCCAGCGAGGGTGTGAAGCACATGGCCGAGTGCAGGTCTTCAATAGAGTCGGTGGCGGACAAGCCCGGATTCATCATCTCCTGGTAAAAGAGACCAGCTATGAAGCCATCGACACTCTGCAGCAGTTCGTTTTCCTGGACAAAACCGCTGTAGGGGACGCTGGCGGCGTGAGCGCCGTTGAAGTATGATTCAACAAAGGCGTTGCCGCCAAAGCGAGCATCGTTTCTCTGACAGTCGGCATCAGGATCGCCGTTATCCCAGGATGCCTCATATCCCTGTTGGTACACGAGGCTTCTGGTGACATCAAAGCCGCCATAGTTGCACACGGTCCAGACATCGCCTTCGGGATCATCGTCGTGGTAATCCCACGGGATATCCCAGTCGATTCCTTCGCCGATCATGAGGCCGGAATGAGCATTGCCGTCAAACGAGTATACTTTCATATACTGCAGGACGAATGGACAGTCATCCAGCGGAGCGACGGAGATTTTCTCGAATGCGATCGTGGTGTCGTGTGTTGTGAATATACCGGAGTGGAACACCTCGGCATTGAGGGGCTCACAAGTTTTGGTCGGCAGTTCGCCGTACTGTGGGCGGAAGCCTTTGTCGTTAAGCCAGGTGGCGTCCCAAATGGCCCAGTTGAAGGCCGTGTCGCCATCGTTAATCCACCCAATGACGGGAGAACCGTCGTACAGGTAATTGGTAGCGTTGGGATCGCAGTCACCGGATCTGATGTAGTCCATTGTAACTCCGGCCCGGCCGCTGTTACCCATATTCCCGGTCGACGACACCATCAGGGCCAGACAATCGGTGTGAACGGTGTCGAAAACGGGAGGTTGGACGGTGTCGGTGACTATGAAACTAACCGGTATGGTCTTAGGTAATTTCGGATCGTTACCGTTGAAAACCAGAGCACCTTCGAGCACGATGTGTTCGGTCTGGGCGCCACCATAGTTGAAGATGACTTCGGCCGTGGCAACGTTGCCCATGCCCGAGGGGATGGTGCCGGCGTAGCTTCCCATTCGCAGCCAACCGGCAGCGCCGTTGTATTCTTCGACCGTGGCGGTCCAGTTGAGTTCCATGTTACCGGCGTTTTCGATTGTGATGAACGAGTCGACCTGCTCACCGGGGTGACCCCAGGCCGGATCGCCGTACCTGGTAGGAGTGAAAATAGCCAGCGGCGCGGCGACGGGCTCAACACACGGCATGCGGAACCATTTGATCGGGCAGTACTGCCAGGTGCCTTCGTCCTGTACGGCACCGCCAGCGTCGATATCGTTTACATACTGGATGTCGAGGTAAAAGTCGGTCGGAGATGCCCCGCCGGACGGGTCGACGATTTCGGCGGCGGACCAGTCCTCACCGGTTTGCACCTGACGTCCCCAGCGTACCATTGAGGCCCAGTAGTCGTTCTGGCAGTCTTCGCCAGCTACGGGGTCGCAATGGGGGCTGTAGGAGTTGGTCAGGTTACGTTGGGCATCCCACGTCATACCGCCGTCGGAGGATATGGACACCCAGAGGTCGCCATTAGCGGCGCCCCAGTAGACATCGGGATAACCCCATTCGGCGCAGTCGTTTTCGACATTGTTCGGGATGTCGTTAAATTGGGTGAAGAGGGCATAGAGTTTACCGTCACATTCAGATAGAGTCATCTTGGCGACGTTAATACCCCAGATCGGAGGTCCGCAGCTATCGCCGGACGAGTAGTTGTGGTCCGCGATAGTACGGATGTACGGTACGTTTTCGGACCAGTGGAACAGACGGGCTTCGACCTGGTCCCAATCTTCCTCGAATATGGCGTCGAGTTCCGGGTCAGCCGGCCACGGGCATCCGTGCCAAATGAGGTGGAGATAACCGGATTGGTCAAACAGGATGGAAGCATCACAATAGGCTTTCCAGGCGGGTTCGCCATAGGGCCCCACGTTGGTTATGTTCTGTCGGGGATTCCACGTTACGCCCTGATCATCGGAAGTCTGGATGTATATATCGTTGTCCATCTGAGCCCATCCGGTACCATCGTATCCGGGGGTAGGCAGTCCGGAGCAGGTATCGCACCATGGTTCTTGATATGGCGGGCAGGCGAACCACGACATACAGACGCGGTCACCGAGTCTCTCACCGGTGATATCTTGAGCGATATCTTCGACCGTGTCGATGACATAGGGGGGATAGTCCCATGTGCCCACGCCCTCATAGCCAACGCACCTGAAATACTTCATATAGAGGCGTCCGGCGTCTTCCATAGCAGCTATGTGAAGTACGGTATCGGATCCGAACTGGAAGAAGAATTTCGGCCAGGAGGTTTCAGCTGCTTCTGCCGGGTAACCCGCGACAGAATCGGGGACACGCACGAAGGCGGCGAAGTCTTCGCAAGCCGAACAGGCGTCAAAGTGAATCTGCGGCTGATACGGTATGGAACTGTGGAGATCGGTATGGCCACCGACGATACCACGGTTATCGGGCGTTACATCCACGTTGACGTAGCCTGAATAGGGGTCTTCATGTAGGACATATTCCCCGGCGTACTGGTGGTTGGCGGTGCTGTAGGCGTTGTAGGCGTAGGATCGGTAGTGGTTGAAGTCTTCGGCTGTAGCCATGTACATCCAGCCGAAGTGCACTGTTGCCGGGCCGGTGATTCCGGAATGCGGTCCGGTCTCGATCATTCGTCCCATGGAACAGTTGTGCTGGTACTCATAGACGGTACCGCCAACGATTCTCCCTGGCGATGCGGACGAGGAGAAATACTGGACTGTTCCGAGGGTACTATGACCTCTCTGTTCGCCGTTAGGTTGGCTCATCCCATGACCATCGTCGAAGGAATAAGCCTGAGCGCCTCTCATTTTCTTGAATGCTTTGCCTTTGGCCGCTGTCTGGGCCGCAAATGCTGTCATTGCCATAACGGCAACTACGAGCACGGAGACAACCAGGATGGTTGTAACTCTACCTAACATTCATCGCTCCTTTCGAGAGTAAAAGTGTTCGCAACGAGCTCCTCGCGGAACTGTTTATATTAATGGCAAGCGAGTGCCAGAATAAAAGAACTCTCTAGGGGTGGCGGTTGGTGTAGAAGCGATAGGAAGGTCAAAGCGCAAAGAGCAAAGAACTGCTTCTTACTATTTCCCCGAATTGAACGCGGTGCGAGAAAGGTATATTACATGAACGCATGAAATCAGAATTTGTGAAGAGAGCAATCGCACCTCGCAGAAAAGAGTTAAAATTTTTTGCGGCCGGTTAATTTGCGATAATGTGTGTTAAATCATTGTGGTGTGGATGGTTGAGTTTCGAAGAGGGGACAAAGTGGACAATTAAGGTGCTATTAAATAGAAAAGTTTCTTTACGATATCATGATTTTTTTGTGATGGCGAAGAGAGAGAAAGCCACTCCTGATTAGATTTTTGGGTGGCTTTCTGCTGTGTATTTGGATCCCGGGTGTCAGACACCCGGGATTTTCGTTCAAACGATGTTTATGGTCAATGGCAGCCGCAAGGTGGCGGGCCGCCCTTCCAGACATAGTTGACCAGATAAGTCAGATCCAGCGGATCAGCAGCCAGATCACAGTTGACATCAACTACGTCTTCGCATATCGGTGACGGACCACCCTTCCACAGCCAGTTCACGAAGAAGGTGATATCCAGCGGGTCAAGGTAGCCGTCGTCATTGAGGTCACCCATAATCTGACAGCAGCTTTCGCAAAGGTCAATACCGCCGTCGCGGTTGACATCGGCAAATATGGTCATGCCGCCGTTGGCGGTGTACCAGGCCTTGCCGGCATCGATGTTTGCCTGCAGGTCAGCCAGGGTACCCTCGTGAACCGTAGCCAGGACCGTCACCACCTCGTAGTAATCGGTGGCGCCGAGATCGAGCGAGGGGGTGAAACACATGGCCGTGTGCAAGTCCTCGATTGAGTCGGTGGCCGTGAAACCGGACTGGGCCAGATCATAATACAGCCTGCCGGCGTAGAATCCGGTCGCCGTCTGAAGAGAATCGTTTTCACCGACGAAGCCGCTGTAAGGTCCGCCGGCAGCGAAACTGCCGTTGAAATAGGACTCGATAAAGGCACTGCCGCCGAAGCGATCCGAGTTCTCCTGACAATCCTCACCCTCGACTCCATCATCCCAGGTAGCCTCGTAGCCCTGCTGGTAAAGCAGAGCCCTGACGGGGTCGGCTCCACCGTAGTTGCAGACATCCCAGGTGGCTGCGGCTGTGTCGTCATCTCGGTAGTCATACGGAATATCCCAGTCGATGGCTTCTCCGATCATGAGACCGGTGTGGGCCAGACCGTCGAAAGAATAAACCCGCAGGTACTCGATGATGAACGGGCAATTATCCAGAGGAGCCACGACTACCTTCTCAAGGGCAATGGTCGAGTCCTGAGTGCTGAAAACGCCGGAGTGGTAGACCTCGGCGTTCAGGGGTAGACACTCGGTGGTGTTGATGCGGCCGCCCTGAGGACGGAAGCAGTCATCAGAAGTGAAGAAAGCGCCCCAGATGGCATAATTGAAGATGGTGTCGGTACCGTCAATCCAGCCGACCAGGGCTGAGCCATCATACATATAGTTGACCGCCTCGGGATCACAGTCAGCCGAACGGATGTAATCCATGGTGACACCGGGGGTGCCATCGTGACCGATATTGCCGTTGTTGCCGCAGATCAACGCGAGACAGTTGGTGTGGACGGTGTCGAAACTCGGCCAGATCATGGTGTCGACGACGAAGAAGTTGATAGGGATGATATGCGGTGAACTGGGATGATTACCGTTGAAGAGAACTCTTCCGATCAACTCGATCTGTTCGGTTTGAACACCGCCGTTGTTGAGAGATATCTCCACGGTTTCGGTGTTGCCGAGTCCGGAGGGGATGCTTCCGGAATAACTGCCCACGCCCAGCCATCCGGGAGTACCGTTGTCTTCTTCGACGCTGATGGAGTAGGTATAGTCGGCGTTACCGATGTTCTCAACTACGATAGCGGTATCGAATTGCACGCCGGGTTTGGTCCAGGCCGGATCATCAATTTGACGCGGGGAGAAGACCGGGTTACAGAGGCGGATTTCTTCGACGCATGGTACGCGGAACCACTTGATGGGATTGTTGGTCCATGAGCCTTCGGCGTCAGGGTCACCCCAGATGGGTGTGCCGGCGTCGAGGTCATTGACGTATTGGACGTCGAGGTAGTAATCGGTGGGGGAGGTACCGCCCGAGGGGTCGACGATTTCAGCGGCGGACCAATCTTCACCGGTTTGTACCTGCCGTCCCCAGCGTGTCATGGAGGCCCAGTAATCGCTCTGACAGACTTCGCCGAGGAGCGGGTCGCAGTGTGGGGTGTAGGAGTTGGTCAGGTTACGGGCGGCGTCCCAAGTCATGCCGCCATCGGCCGAGATGCACATCCACAAGTCGCCGTTAGCCGGACCGGGCCATCTATTCTGGTCATATCCCCACTGGGCGCAGTCGTCATCGACGCCGCCAGGGACATCGTTGAACTGAGTGAAGAGGCAGTAGAGACGGCCATTACATTCGGAGATGGACATTTTGGCAACCTGGACCGACCAGAAGTGCGGTGGGCCGCAACTATCGCTTGGCAGCCAAGTGGCATCGTGCACGGTGCGGACGTAGGGCATATTCTCGGACCAGTGGAAGATTCTTGCCGGATCCAGCCACCAGTCTTCGGTGAAGCACAGGCCGCCGGCGTCGATACAGGTGTCGGCGGGCCAGGGGGTGCCGTTCCAGACGACGTGCAGGTTTTCGTCGCTGTCAAACACGACTGAGAGATCGCAGTAGGCTCTGTATCCGGGTTCTCCGATTTGCAGCTGTGTGAGATTTTTCTTGGGTTGCCAGGTAACACCCTGGTCGTCGGATATCTGGATGTAGACATCGTTGTCATACTGACCGGCGAGGAGACCATCGTAGACGGTCAGTCCGGAGCAGGTATCACACCATGGTTCCTGATAAGGGGGACTGGCCAGCCAGGCCAGGCCGACCTTGTCACCGACGCGCGGGCCGGTGAGGTCGTGGGCCATACACTGGTTGGTATCCACGACATACGGCGGGTAATCCCACACGCCCTGACCTTCGTAGCCTACGCATCGGAAATACATCTGAGCGCCGTAGTAATCCCAGTTGTGGGTAATGACGTGAAGTACGGTGTCGGTACCGAACTGGAAGAGGAACTTGGGCCACATGGCTTCCAGGTCGCCTTCCTGATCGTAGGCAGCCAGACTGTCGGGGATGCGGGAGAAGGCCGCGAAGTCTTCGCATGTCGAGCAGTCATCGAAGTGCATCTGGGCCTGGTATTTTACCGGGCCGTGAACATCGGTGTGACCGCCGACGATACCGCGGTTGTCCGGAGTGACGTCGATGTTGACGTAGCCGGAGTATTCGTCGTCGTGGAGAATGTGTGCACCGGCGTATTGGTGGGTAGCCGTGCTATAGGCGTTGTAGGCGTAGGATCGCGCCTGGCCGAGGTCGTCGGCAGAAGCCATGTACATCCAGCTGAAATGGACCACCGCCGGGCCGGTGACACCCGAGTGCGGGCCGGTTTCGATCATGCGGCCCATGGAGCAGTTGTGCTGGTAGTCATAGTAGCTGGTGCCGACCGTTTGTCCGGGTGAGGCGCTGGAAGCGGAGTAAGAAACATCGCCCAGCGATATCACGCCTTTTTTGCCGGTAGCTTCAAGGCCGGTTTTTTTTTGTTCGCCAAAAGAGTAGGCCTGGGCCATATAGTCAGTCTGGCCGAGGCGTGAGGCCTTGTTGACATCACCTTTGTTTTGGGCGGCAAAGGTTAGCGCCGCCAGGAATGCAATCATCAAGGCGGAGACAACGGCAATTGTTGTGAATCTCCTAAACATTCATGGCTCCTTTCAAGAGTAAATTGGTTCCCAACTTATTCCTTGCGGAACTGTAATTATTTTTATGACAAATTGTCAGATCAGAAAGAATCTCCGGAGCCTGCGTATGTACATTGAAGCACAGGGTTTCCAATACGAGGTACTACTTCAGATGACTATCCCCGGGTGGTGCGGGGTAGGTATACTAATTAATAATACGAAATAGATACTATTTTGTCAATTATCAATTGAATGTTCGATCGGTTAGTATGACTATGCCCACCGATTTAGTCCGGTATATCTCTTAAGTGATGTGATGTCAACGAGGAAGTTGGTGTGCCGAAGTGCCGCTCGACACTAATGGCGCGTATTATGCGACCAGCTCCATCTTATAATCATGTCTGTCAAGTTGAGAATGGCGTGAGTGGGGTTTTGCGCTTAGAGTCGGATTCCGAGCTCAGTGCGAAGTTCCACAGATTTGAGTCGGGAGTCGAAGTATTGGCGGAAGGTTCCGGCCAAATAGTATCTGCGGGCGAAAGAATAATATGTGCTGGCGTCGGCGTAGTAATAGCTGGTTGTTTTGGAGCCGGTTTTGTAAATGTAGCTGGAACCGGTGATATTGAAGGCCAACCGTCGGGAGATTGGCAGACGATAGGTGATCATTGGCCGATAGCCGGTGGTGAATTGTGTTTCGACGATTGACATCATGAGCGTCATCGAGTGTTTCGGCAGCGGGAATCGCGAGAGACGGAGCGTGGCCGAGACGAATCTGTTGTCCTCGGGTAATCCGTCGCGGAAGCGTATTCCGGCGTTGCCCCGGAAACTAATGCGGTCCGTGAAGCGCAGGTTGAGTCCGGCTCTGATTCCCTGATGGTAGTCGTCGTTGAACAGGCTGTCGGGTGTATCCATAGTTTCGAAATAGCGGATGTTTTTGCGGGCGTCGTAGGAGAAGAACACCGAGGCATCTTTGGTGATGTTGATGGTGGCGTTGGCGTAGTAATTGGTGAAGGTGAATCGGTCGCCGGTTTTATCGTATCTCCAATCGCGATTGAAGTCGATTTCCACGGACTGATAGAGTGACAGTAGTTGATACTTTGAAAAGGTGGCCTGGAAGTACAGGAAATCGCGGCTGACGGTGGAACGGTCGTATTCGGTGGAGACGGCAGCGGTAAAGGCCAGGCGCCGGGTTTGGTAGGCGCCGGTTTCGAAGGCCGCGAAGAGTCCGAATTTTCTGCGATCGAAGTTGGGTTCCGACGAGACCATGTCGGGGGCTGTTCCGCCCGCGAGTCCGATCTTGAAATTGCGATGTATTTGATGAGCGAGGTAGCCGCCATCGACATAGCCGATGCCGCGCACATAGGGTGAAAGAACCCTTCCGATAGCCCATTCAGCCTTCGATCCTTCGACCTCGTGAAAGAATCCCAGTTCATAAACCTGGTGGATCCATTCGTCGGTGTCCTGTCCGATGCTATAGGCTTTTGAGCGATGGTACAGGCGAGTGCGGTGACGCATCTTGAACGAGACGTCGCCGGTGATATTTTCGATTTCGAGTTTGGTTTTGACGCCGGGCTGGGTGCGATCGTAGTCGGTGTCGGTCAGGTCGTTGTGATAGTAGTTTTCGAAAGATATGGAGCCTCTTAGGTGAGGCGGCGGACCGGGCTTTTGGTTTATAGTCGACGTTGCCTCCGGGTGTGGAGCTCTGGCCGGTTCGACGAACGCGGCGGTGGACGTCAGAGTAAGCCGCGGCACATCGGAAATTCTGGCGGCAATGTCGCCAACCTGCACGGGGCACGTTTGGTGCGCAACTTCGGTGGCGGCGGCGTATTCAGCTACTTTGGTCACGAATCCGATCGCGATAGTCTTTTTGTCCCTAATGAAGGCCACGGTATCGTCGACATCAAACCCTGACGAGAGGCCACCGTCGAGATAGACGCCCTCGGCAGAGATATAGGTTACGCAGGGTTGGCTGCAATTGCCGGCGGCCTGGGCCGGTCCCGCAAGAGTCACCGCGATGAGGATGGATGCTATGAAGGTTACTATTGATCTCATCGTTTACCTCTGCTTACGGGGCCAATCCGGTGGGATGGCAGTTGTAACACTCGTAACTGTCATACACGTATCCGGAAACGGGAGTTGGGTTTGAGTGTTTAGCGTCGGTCGAGGTTTTGGGGTGGCAACCAACCAAACAGGAAAATACGCTCTTATCCATCGGGTCGATATGACATGTGGCGCAGGTGGACCAACGACCATCGTGAGTTCCTGAGTAAATCGGGAAGAAGTAGGTATCGTGCGAGAGGTAGTCTTCAATGACTCCGCCGGGGTGGCAACTATAGCACACGTTCGATTCATAGCTGTATTCCGGCATGCCCAGGTGCACGGGGTCGATTACTCCCTGAGTATGGCACACCAGGCAGGTGAACACGGACCGGTTGTTCGGGTCGATGTGGCAGGTGGCGCATTGAGCCCAGACGCCATCGTGGTTGCCTGAATATATCGGGAAGAAGCCGTTGACGTCGTGCTGCAGGTAGTCCTCGGGGACTCCCCGCGGATGGCAGCTATAGCATACATCGCTGGCGTAGCTGTATTCGGGCATACCCATGTGGACGATATCGGCGGTTGCCTGCTCGTGACAGGACAGGCAGCTAAACTGCGTGCGATCACCGACGACCGTGTGGCAGGTGGCGCACTCGTCCCAGACGCCATCGTGGGCGCCGGAATAAATCGGGAAATAGAGCAGTTCGTGTTCGGTAAATTCAATAGCCTGACCGACAGGGTGGCAGGTGAGGCAGTCGCTGCTGTTGTAAACATATCCGGTAATGCCTGTGTGCATGTTATCCATATCGGTCTGCGTGTGGCAGACGGTGCAGCTGAAGACGGACCTGTCGGCCGGGTCAGTGTGACAGGTGGCGCAGTCCACCCAGGCTCCGGCGTGCGGGCCGGTGTAAATCGGGAAGAAGGCGCCATCGTGCTCGAGATAATCCTCGACAACTCCAGAGGGGTGACAGGTCAGGCAGGCCGAGGTTACGTAACTGTAACTGAGCATGCCCTGGTGAATTACATCTATGGGGGCCTGGACGTGACATCCGAGGCAATCAACGACAGACTTATCGGCCGGGTCGGTGTGGCAGTTGGAGCAATCGACCCATTGTCCGGCGTGAGTGCCGGAATAGATGGGGAAGAAAGCGCCATCGTGTTCAAGGTAGTCCTGGACAACACCAGTCGGGTGACAGCTGAAGCAGGCGGAGGATTCGTAGGAGTAGCTGAGCATACCGAGGTGGATACCGTCGATAGTTGACTGTTCGTGACAGGTCAAGCAGGTGAAGACGGATTTATCGGTCGGGTCGGTGTGGCAGTTGGAGCAATCGACCCATTGTCCGGAGTGGGTGCCGGAATAGATGGGGAAGAAGGCGCCGTCGTGCTCGACATAATCTTCAATGACACCGGAGGGGTGGCAAGTGAGACAGACAGAGCTTTGATAGCTATAGCCTGGCATACCGAGGTGGATACCGTCGATGGTGGTCTGCTCGTGGCAACCGAGGCAGGTGTAGACGGATTTGTCGGTCGGGTCGGTGTGGCAGGAGGCGCATTCTGTCCACTGCCCGGAGTGAGTGCCGGAGTAGACGGGGAAGAAAGCGGCATCGTGTTCGAGATAGTCCTCGACGGATCCAGAGGCGTGGCAGCCGTAGCAGGCGGTGCTTGCGTAACTGTAGCTGAGCATGCCGAGGTGGAGGCCGTCGATAGTAGTCTGCTCGTGGCACGAGAGGCAGTCATATACTGTCCTGTCGCCGGGCACGGGATGACAGGTGGCGCATTCGGTCCAGACGGAGGCGTGCGCTCCGGAGTAGATCGGGAAGTAGGAGAGTTCGTGTTCGGTGAATTCTATTTCTTCGCCGGTCGGGTGACAGGTAATGCAGTCGGTGCTGTTATATACGTAGCCGGTTATGCCGGTGTGCATGTCATCGGTGTCAGTCTGGTTGTGGCAGACCAGGCAGGAGAAGACGGATCTGTCGGCCGGGTCGGTGTGGCAGGTGGCGCATTCGGCCCAGGAGCCGGCGTGGGGGCCGCTGTATATCGGGAAGAAGTCGGCATCGTGTTCGAGATAATCCCCTACGACACCTTGCGGATGGCAGGACAGACAGACGGTACTTTCGTAACTGTAGCTTGTCATGCCCGTATGGACGGGGTCAACCGTCGATTGCTCGTGGCAGACCAGGCAGGTGAATTGGGAGCGATCGTCGGGGTTGAAATGGCAGGTGATGCAATCGTTCCAGGTTCCGGCGTGAGTACCGGAATAGATTGGGAAGTACTCCGCATCGTGGGTGAGGAATTCACCTCCGGAGCCGGTCGGGTGACAGGTGAGGCAGGCGGTGCTCTCGTAGGTGTAATCCGTTATTCCGCCGTGAATCGGGTTGGTTTCGGCTTCGGAGTGGCAGGTCAGGCAACTGAAGACGCTTCGGTCGTTGGGATCGGTGTGGCATATCGAGCAGGCATCCCATACGCCGCTGTGAGTGCCGGAATATATGGGGAAAAAGAGAACATCGTGTTCAAGGAAATCGCCGCCGGCGCCGGTCGGGTGACAGGTGAGGCAGGCAGTGCTTTCCCAGGCGTAAGTACTGATGCCCTGGTGGATGGTGTTGGTTTCGGTCTGGCCATGGCATCCGAGGCAACTGAAGACGCTGCGGTCGGTCGGTTCGGTGTGGCAACTGGAGCATTCGGTCCAGACGCCGGAATGGGTACCGGTGTAGATGGGGAAGTAGGCGGCATCGTGCTGGGTGAACTCGATTCCTTCGCCGGCCGGATGACATGAGAAGCAGGCGGTGCTCACGTAGGAGTAGCCGCTGATACTCTGATGCATGTTGTTCATGTCAGTTTCGTTGTGGAAGTGGCAAGCCAGGCAGTTGAACATGGTTCGGTCGGCCGGGTTGTCGTGGCAGTTGGAGCAGCCATCCCACTCGCCAGCGTGCGAGCCCGAGAAGATAGGGAAGTACAGGGCATCGTGTTCGACAAATTGGCCCGCCCGTCCACCGGGGTGACAGATCAGGCAGTCCTGAGTATCATAATTGTATCCGGGGACGCCTTCGTGGTTGTCATCGGTGTCCTGACGGTTGTGTTCGTGGCAGTTGAGGCAGCTTATGACGAGGAAGTTGTCAGGGTCGATGTGGCAGTCGGAGCATTCATCCCATTCACCGGCGTGTTCTCCCGAGAAGATGGGAAAGAAGGCATCGTGGTTTGCGAACATGGCCGGCTGCCAGGAGTTCATCTGGTGGCATTCGCTGCAGTCGGTTGGGAAGCCTCCGGCGACGTGGTTGGGGCTGGCGACTTCGATATAATTTTGTTGGTGACATTCAACGCATCGGGTGGTATTGAAGGAGAGGTCGCCGCGTGGCAGGCCTTTGTGGCAGCTCTGGCAGTCGACCTGGGCGTGGCGGCCCATCATGGGGAAATTGGTTTCGGCGTGAATATCTTCGATATTGAATATTTCAAAGCCCCGGGTAGTATGGCATTTTTCGCACAGAGGGCCAAGCTTCCCTTCGTGGATGTCTCTGTGGCAAGACATGCATTCAGTATCGATTATGGAGAAGTCTTTGACATTGTGGCATGATTTGCATTCGACATTGGCGTGTCGATGTTCGAGGGTGAAGCCGGTATTGGCGGTGTGGTCGAACTGAACGCCTTTGAACTCGGTCATGGAGTGGCAGACTTCGCAGTCGAAGTCCATTTCTTCATGAGGCATGTCCTGTGCCGAGGCGCATGCAAACAATGTTATGAATGACAGTAGTGTGATCAGTACGCGCGTGCTGTCCTTCATAAGTATCCTCTTTGTATGCGACCCTTTTTGAGGCGTGCTGAGCGCGACGCCGGCCAATACTGTAGACCCAAGGAAATTACCGGTCAAAAAAGCATTTTGCAACTATTTTGTGACTTACTTCACAAATTGTCTTTTCCTCCCCTTTTTTTCGCGGAGGCGCGCTGTCCGAGTCAGAGCCCGTCGTGAGCCGCCGTCGAATTCCCGTAGCCCATTGCCCTGTGTTGAGCATTAGTATCTATATCGGATTATCCTGCAATAACTTGACCATTTTGTCCGCCCGGGGGTTGATTTTCAGAAATCGCTTGAAAAGGGGTGAATCTTGGCTTACCTTGCGGCTTACTGACGTGTATCGGGACCAGCCGCAGGAGGAAAACAGTCATATCGACGACGCGAGTAATTACCCCTATTTAATAGAGACAGGGAGAGAATAAAGATGCATTTCAAGCTGCTTAGCGACAGAGACCTTAAGGCAATTGACGCTCTTATCGCCGACTTTGGCGGAGGGAAGGCTATCTGTGAGAGGATTAAACAGTTGCGGCAATATGAGACCAGAAAGAAGATGGCCGCTGAGAAGGGTTATGGGGAGATGCTTAAAAAGGCCGAACGGTATGCCAGGGATTTTCCGAAGGTTGAGGACTTTGTCGACAGGGAAGGTGTCAGAGTTACCAGGCCGGGTGTTTGTACCACGCAGGTTTCGGGGTTTCAGGGCTCGCGGGTGACGCTTGACTGTATGCGTCGGGTGGCCGAGAATCGTGACGTGCTGTTTCCGACCGAGATGATTTCGGTGGTTGCGCTGACCGAGCATTATGTTTACACGGGTGACCTTCTGGCGACGCTGGCGATGGCGGAGAATATTATCCGGGCGAGCAAGTTTTGTTCGACGAATTTGATCGGGATTCCGATGCCGGAACACCGATTTAAGCGGGTGGAGAAGATTACGGGTGATAAGTTTGATCGTCGGGATCTGGGTGATGGTCTGAGCCAGTTGATTCTCAAGAATATGGGTACGGCTTTTGGCAATCTCGGTGGTGTCGAGGTTGGCGACAACAATCATTTGATTTATCTGGATGGAATTACCCGGGCGGCGATGGAGACAGGGGCGAGTTTCTTTTTGAATCCGAGCTGGTCGACGATTATAGCGGCGTGCTATTTTGCCCGCGAGATTCCCGAGATCAGTTTCAAGATTTCGATGCTTTTGTCGACGCAGAACGCCCTTCAGTTCAGGATGCTGATGAATATAATCAAAGAGTATCTGCGTGATGATGGTACGACGCCTATTTACGAGGTAAATATCGGAAACGCGGCCAGTCCCGAGACGTTCGTAAAGTGCGCCGAGGAGTTGAAGGCATCGGGTCTTCCGCCCGTGTCGCTCACAGCGCATTTGCGTATTAATCCCGACCTGGGGATGGCGGATTTCGACTGGACGGAGAACGCGCACAAGGTTCTGGATAAGGGGACGGATATCACGATCAAGTATGAGAGCGATGGAACATCGCGTCCTTACGACACGATGGAAGCTTATTTCCTGTCGGATCAGGAGCGCGATGAGAAGGCGGAGCTTATCGGCGACGTGATATATCACAAGTGTGTGCGTTGCGATAAGGATGCGCGTGAGATAATGCGCCGGGGTCACGAGGCCCGGTTCGCCGGTATAGCTTATAAAGGATAGATGATCATGATGGACGAATTGATGAAGAAGTGGGACGGCACGATTTTTCCCGAGATGATTCGCAGCATGCCGGAGATTGACATTCCGATGGATGGTCTTCGCGGCTGGCTTCTGGCGAGCGGTGAGAAGCAGGCTGTCTTTTTCGATATTCAGCCGATCGGAGTGGTTCCGCCTCATTCTCATTGTGCCCAGTGGGGAATAATGATCGAAGGTGAGATGTCGCTGACGATTGGTAAGGAGACGAAGCGTTATCGCAAGGGTGACTGGTATTATATACCGGCGGGGGTGGTGCATTCGGCGAATTTTCATTCGCGGGTGAACCTGATAGACGTATTCGACGCTCCTGATCGGTGGCAGGTTAAGAAGTAGAATATTTTTTTGACGCACCGGAGCGGTAATTGGGCCGTTGCGGTCGTGACTATCATAAAGGAGGATTCTAACGTGAAGTTACTATTAATAGGCTTTGGCACGGTGGGTCAGGGCCTGGCCGAGTTATTAATCGAGAAGAAAAACACGCTCGAAAAAGAGTATGGTTTGAAGACGAGGGTGGTTGGCATAGCGGATATGCTCAAGGGGAGTATTTACGACGCCGGCGGCCTGGATCTTCAGAAGGCTCTTGAGAAGGTTAAATCGGGGGGGAAGCTTTCGGACCTGGCGGAGGCTTTTGATGATGACGCGCTGGCGATGATTAAGCAGGCCAAGGCGGATATGATGGTTGAGGCGACGTACACTGATATCAAGACCGGAGAGCCGGCGACTTCGCACATCAGGGCGGCGTTGGAGAAGGGAATGCATGTTACGACGACGAATAAGGGTCCGGCGGCGCTGTTTTTGCAGGAGCTGACGGAACTGGCAAGGAAAAAGGGCGTGCAGTTTCTCTTCGAAGGAACAGTCATGAGCGGTTCGCCGATGCTGAACCTTGCGAGAGAGACCCTGGCCGGTTGCCGGATCAACGAGGTAAAAGGTATCCTCAACGGGACGACCAACTATATTCTCACCCGGATGGAGGAGGGGCTTGGTTATGAGGACGCTCTAAAGAAGGCGCAGGAACTGGGATACGCGGAGGCGGTCCCGGATGCCGATGTTCTCGGCTGGGATGCTCTGGCGAAGGTGACGATTATAGCGAACGCGATGTTCGGTGTTAAGGCCCGTCCGGCTGATTTCCCGTGCAAGGGGATTACGGAGATCACGGCCGAGGCGATAAAGGAAGCTAAGGCCCGTGGCAAGAGATTTAAACTGATTGGTAAAGTATGGCGCGAGGGCGAGAAGGTTAAGGCGAGCGTGGCGCCGGAGCAGGTCGATCTGTCGCACCCGCTGGCGGGGGTGATGGGGGGAACGAACGCCATTACGTATACGACGGATATCCTGGGTGATGTTACGATTGTGGGTCCGGGGGCAGGCCGCGCCCAGACCGGTTACAGCGCTCTGATTGATATCATTCACGTGGGGGGTAAGCGATGAAGATGCTTCTGGACGGTCAGTGGGTTGACCGTGACAAGAAAATCGACGTGACCGATCCCTACGATAATAGTGTAATCGATACTGTGCCGGCGGGCAGCAAGCAGGACGTGGAGACAGCCCTTCGTGGGGCTGTTAAGGGATTTGAGATCACGAAGAAGATGACGGTTTATGAGCGTGCTCAGATTCTTTTTAAGACGGCTCAGATTATCAGCGACAATCTGGAGGATTTCGCCAAAACGATTGCCAGAGAGGGGTCAAAGACTATCACGGAGGCCCGCAAAGAGGCAAGGCGCTGCGTGAATACCATCACGGCATCGGCGGAAGAAGCCAAGCGGATACTGGGTGAGACGATTCCGTTCGATTCTTTCCCGGGCGGGGAGAAGCGCCGGGGGTATTACTATCGTTTTCCGATAGGGATAATTCTGGCGATTACGCCGTTTAATGATCCGTTGAACCTGGTGGCTCACAAGCTGGGTCCGGCGATAGCGGCGGGGAACGCGGTTATTTTGAAGCCGGCGACGGTGACGCCTCTCTCGGCGATAAAGCTGGTCGAGGCGATGGTGAAAGCGGGACTTCCGGCGCAGGCGATACAGGTGATCACCGGTTATGGACACGAGATCGGCGATTTGCTGGTATCGGACGAAAGAGTGCGGATGATTTCGTTCACCGGCGGTGTCGAGGCCGGAAAGCGTATTGCGAAGCTGGCCGGGATAAAGAAAATCGGTATGGAGCTTGGTTCTAACTCGCCGGTAATTGTGTGGAAGGACGCTGATATCGATCTGGCGGTGGAATCGTGTGTTTCCGGCGCTTTCTGGGCAGCCGGGCAGAACTGTATCGGCGTGCAGCGTCTTCTGGTTCACAAAGAAATTTATGATGAGTTCAAGACGAAGTTCGTGGCGAGCACCAAGAAGTACAAGATCGGTGACAAGCTCAAAGACGATACCAACATGGGTCCGATGATTACGGAGGCGGAGGCTATCCGGGTCGAGAAGTGGGTGAATGAGGCCAGGGAGAAGGGCGCGACAGTGCTTACCGGCGGCAAGAGAAAGGGAGCGTTGTTTGAGCCGACGGTGCTGGAGAATGTGCCGAAGAATATCACGATACATTGTGAAGAGGTCTTTGGCCCGACTGTCAACCTTTATCCTATCGACGACCTTGATGAAGCTATCAAGGAAGCCAATTCTCTTCCATACGGACTTCTGGCGGCGATATTCACGAGCAATGTCGATGTCGCCTTTAAAGCTTCGTATGATCTTGATTGTGGCGGGGTGATGATTAACGATTCGACCGATTACCGGCTTGATTCGATGCCGTTTGGCGGTATCAAGTATTCCGGTCTCGGCCGGGAAGGCTTGAAATTCTCGCTTCAGGAGATGACCGAGCCGAAGGTCGTTTGTTTTTATCTTCCGCAGATTTAAGCGATCGTAACGCGGCGGGGCTGCCGGGCGGCCCCGTCGCCTTCTATAACAATATCAATTCAGGGAGGTGCCTGTGCTCAGGAATCTATTGTCCTCATTAATAGTGACGCTGGCCGTTTCCGGATTTCATCATCTGGCTAACGGAGGTGAGACTGACACGCGGGATTTGGAGAAGTACCCAATCAGATTCGCTATAATCGGTGATCGGACAGGGGAAAATCAGCCGGGGATTTACGAGCAAATCATCGGTGAGATTGAGCGATTGAAGCCGGAGTTCGTGATGACGGTTGGCGATCACATAGAGGGGTATACTTCGGATACGTCAATATTGAACGCCGAATGGAAAGAGTATCTTGAGTTGATTAAGGCGTTCAGCATGCCGGTTCATCTTACGCCGGGGAATCACGATATTACTTACGATGATATGGAGGAGACTTACCGGCGGCAGACCGGGTTGAGTCCGTATTATTCGTTTGATTATGACGGTGTGCACATCGTTGTGCTGGATAACAGTCGGTGGTATGAGAGTGATGAAATGCCGGATGAACAGGTCCAATGGTTAATTAGTGATCTTGAGGGCCACACGGGCGCGGAGTACACGCTGTTGTTTTATCATGTGCCGAGCTGGTATCGTACGCTGTCGGACGGTAAGCCGGACAGGCTCCACACCATTTATCAGAAGTATGGGGTTGATGCGGTGTTCAACGGGCACTGGCATTCGTATTTCACCGGCGAGTATGATGGTATCGAGTATACGACGGTGGGGACATCGGGGGGGCACAACAATTTCAGGCCGGGGGAGATGGAGTACCATTTTGCCTGGGTGACGGTTGACAGTGACGGGATTTCCATAGCGCCAATCAAGTATAACTCGGTTATGTCATGGGATGAAACCCCGGTGTCCGATATTCGATATTACGAAAGGGCAAAACGTCTGGGGATCACGTTTGCGGGTGCGGCGCCGGTGTCCGAGGCAAATCTGAAGGTTGAGGCAAGTCCGGTGACGGTGGAATTTCACAACTTTGATTCGCAAAGGGCGCTCAAGGACACGGTGAGATGGACGGTTCCGGAGGGCTGGTCAGTGGAGCCGCAGGAGTTTTTTGTAGAGGCGCCGCCAGCGGGGAAAGCCGAGGCGGAATTCCGGTTTTCATGTGCCGGGAGTTTGTATCCACTGCCCGAAGTAACCGTAAGTTTCCCGTACAATGAGGACGCGGTTATTCAGGCAAAGCGGGAGTTGCGGGTTGCTCGTCAGGCGACTTGCGTGGCTGCCGAAGTCCCTCCGGTGATTGACGGCATAATTGATGAGTCGATCTGGCGATCTCCGCGATGGGGGTTACTTGACGGTGATGGCAAGCCTGCCAATGTGGATTCGACGGAGTTCTATTTTGCTCACGACGGCGACAATCTTTATCTCGCCGTGAGATGTGTCGAGAGCAGGATGGATTCGTTGATGGCCAACATGACCGAACAGGATGACGCGATTTATACGGAAGACTGTGTTGGATTTCTTTATCGGCCCGTTTCGGCCGATGATGCTGTTTACCAGCTGTATGTTAATCCAGTCGGGACGACGTACGATCAGAAGATCTTGCAGGGTTCGGACGGGTACTGGGTCAACGATGAGCGTTGGAATGGTACCTACGAGATTGCCACGAGCAGCGACGAAGTCGGCTGGCGGGTGGAAGTGCGGATTCCTCTGGCTCAGTTTGGAGCAACGGGTGCGAGCGGGCAGAAGTGGGATTTCAATTTCAGGCGCAAGCAGGCGCGATTACAGAGCGCCGGCGGCTGGCAGGTACCACACGCTTATGATCCGAACGGGTTCGGGCTACTCTTATTCGAATAATAGTGATTTCTTTTGATGGGAAGCAATTGGAGGTAGCGTGATGGCGACTGCGCCTCTCGTCAATATCAAGGATCTTTCAATTACTGTAAACGGTGAAGTTCTTTTTGAGCGTCTATCATTCGCGGTAGAGCCGGGGGAGATGGTGGCGCTCATTGGTCCCAATGGTTGTGGCAAGTCGACGATTCTTAATCATGTGTACGCCCAGGTCGGAAGTGATGCGGAGTTGGTTGACAATATCGCTTTCGAGATCGAGGGATCGGTTTTTCTCTCGCCGCATATATCGGTAGGGTACCTTCCGCAGGTACTGCAATCCGGTAGTGTCAGCGATGACCTTTCGCGCGGCTTTGAGTCATTCGGCGGGGCCGATTACGAGAGGTTGTGTCGTGATTTCGATGTCATAGGCGGATCCGATGACACGAGGGTATCCGGGGGCGAACTTCAGAAGCGCTTTCTGGCTCGTGTTCTTGCAGCGGACAGCGATTTGTACCTTCTGGATGAGCCGACCAACTACATGGACCTGGCGGGAATTACGGCGCTGGAGTATTACTGCGAGAATTTCAAAAGTCGTGGCAAGGGGCTAATCGTAGTTACCCATGACAGGGCCTTTACGGACAACCTGGCGGATCGGACGATACTGGTTACCAGTCACAGGATTCTCGGCGTCGCGGGCGGTGCCACCGCGGCGTGGTCGGCGTGGTCGGGCGATTTTGAGTCGCGAAGTCACCGGGCGAAAGAGATAGACAAGAAGATCAAGCAGCTGCAAAAGGATGTTATCGCCAAGGCTGGCTGGGCAGCCGCCAGTGAAAAGCGCAAGATCGGGGCGGGATCATCGAAGCCCTATCTGGGCAAATTATCAAAGAAGATAGCTATGCGCGCGAAGGCGGTGCGTCGCAGGGCAGAACGTGAGATTGGCCGGCTGGAGGAGGTAAAGCCGTTCGTTGCCAAGAAGGTCAGCCTGCATTTCCCTGACTATGAGGTGCGTAATCGTGATGTGTTCAGTTTACGCGACGTGCGGTTTGACTATCGCGATGAGGCGGATGGTGGTGAGACGAGGTATCTTTTGAGAGATGTTGACATAGCGATTAGAGCCAGAGACAGGTTGTGTTTGATGGGCAAAAACGGCTCGGGTAAATCCACTCTGCTGAAGTTACTGCTCGGGCAGTTGAGGCCAAAAAGGGGGGAGGCGTATCGCAACGCGTCGGTGAAAGTGGTCGGGATTCCGCAAGGGTTGACCGGTTTTTTCAAACGGGAGCGGCTTCTGGATAATTTCGATGATTGCGGTTTTGATGAGACAACGATTCGTCAGTATCTGGGATCGGTTCTCATCCGCAGGGACGAGGTGGAGAAGAGTCTGGATAGTTTTTCGCAGGGAGAGTTGATGCGGGCGGCGGTCGTGAAGGGTGTGTTGTCGAGGGCGGAGTTTCTGTTGCTGGACGAGCCGACTTCACATCTGGATATCGAGTCAATCGATGTGCTGGAGCAATTGCTGAGGGGATTTGCCGGTGGTTACCTGGTGATCAGTCATGACCGTTCATTTGCGGCCAGTATAGCTTCGAAATTATATATGCTCGATGATGGCAGCCTTGATCTGGTTTAAAAGGGGCGCTTAATTCTTGACTTTTTCGACCGGGAGGCTCTGCAGGTCCGCGTCGGAGGGGGAGGTCAATACTTCTCTTATGGCTTTTCCGAGTTTTTGCATGGTGTAGGGTTTCTTGACGTATTTGGTAACGCCGAGTTTTTCTGCTTCTTTGACGCGGTCGGTTTGGGAGAAGCCGCTAACGATGACGGCTTTTTGGCCGGGATGAGTTTTTATGATTTCCCGGTAGGTGTCGAGTCCGTCGAAGTTCGGTTCCATGATCATATCGAGTATGAGAACGTCGCACGATTCGTGCTTGAGGTAGTCTACGGCCTCATGACCGTTGGATGCCGACGCCATCTGGTATCCGAGGCTGGCGAGGAGGGTTACAGCGAGGTCACGCTGTTCGGCGACATCGTCGACGACAAGGATTTTCTCGTTGCCCTTGATATCATAGACGGGTTGTTCCGGTCCCGCGGGCGCGACGGCTTCGATGGCCGGCAGGTAGATTATGAACTCGGAGCCTTTGGCGAGTTCGCTGCGAACGTCGACGTAGCCGTTGTGGTCCTTTACGACAGCGTAGACGACGGAGAGTCCGAGTCCGCTTCCGCTCTTGCCGAGTTTCTTCTTGGAGAAGAAGGGGTCGAAGATACGTTTGGTGTCGCTTTCATCGATGCCGATGCCGGTGTCTTTGACGCTGATGATGCTGTATCGTCCCGGTTCTATATTGTTGAATCCCAGGAGGAGTTTTTCCAGGTAGAGGCACTCGGTTTTGACGGACAGTTTTCCGCCTTCGGGCATAGCGTCGAGGGCATTGAGCACGAGGTTCATAATGACTTTTGACAGGTGTGTTGAGGAGCCGAAGACGGACGGTACGGAGCTATCGAGATGAATTTCGGTGTCGATATTGGGGTAGCGTGTTTTGATGTTGGTGAATTCGGCCGACTCCAGGTAGGAGGTGATGATCTGGTTTAAATTGACCGGTGACATTTCATATCTTCCGCGGCGGCCCATAGTGAGGAGGTCGCTGACGATTTCGGCGGCTCTTTTGGCGGATTCTTCGATTTTCGTAATCTGGTCTTTTACGGGGCTGTCGGCGGGCAGCCGTCGTTTTATGAGTTCGGGATAGCCGACGAGTGGTCCGAGAATGTTGTTGAGGTCGTGGGCGACGCCTCCGGCGAGGACGCCGAGAGATTCCATGCGCTGGGCGTTGGCGAGTTTTTCGCGCAGGCGCTGGCCTTCCATTTGAGCTTTGTTCAGTTCGGTTACGTCGGTGAAAACGCCGATGGTACCGACGACGTTTCCGTTGTTATCGTAGTCAGGCGCGGCGGAGATTGACAGTTCGCGTATTTCGCCGTTTTTGTGCCGGACCTTGAGGTCATATCGGCTGCGGTGTTTCCGCAGTCTTTTTTGTGTTTCCTCGAAAATGCGTTCAACGTCTTCCTCTACGACGAGGTTAAACAGGTTCATACCTTCGAGTTCGGTGTGGTCGTAGCCGAGGATGTTGCAGGCGGCGGCGTTGGCGAAGGTAATATCTTCGGTGTTGTCTACTTTGATAACGCCGTCGCGCATGGTTTCCACGAGGGTGCGGTATTCTTCTTCAGACTGCCTGAGCATAATTTCGGAACGTTTACGTTCGATAGCCATGGCGATGTGCCCGGAGACGAAGGTCAGCAGGTCGACATCGCTTTCCTTATACATATTGGGGTCGGAGTAGCTCTGGAGGGCGACGACGCCGATGGTGCCATGCCGGGTTTTCAGGGGAGCTCCGAGCCAGATTTCGGATGGTTCTCCGACCAGTTCAACTTCACCGGCGAGGCGGAGTTCTTCATCTTTGGCGGCATCGGCAAGCAGCGGTTCGCCTGTACGCCGGACATAGTCGGTGAGAGTTTTTTTGAGCTGTTCGGGCTTGAGTTCGGTAGCGTCAGAGAATTCATCGACGACATACGGGAAGGTGTAGTGGTCGGTGGTGGCGTCATAGAGGGCGACGTAGAAGTTAGTCGTGTCTATGAGAGTTCCCAGAATGCCGTGTACGGTTTTCAGCAGTTCTTCCAGGTTCGAGGCGAGGCTGGTGGCCTCGGAGATTTTGAAGAGGGCGGACTGAACTCTTTCCATGCGTTTTCGTTCGGTGATATCATAGAGTGATCCCTGGACGTAGATGGGTTTGCCGCTTGAGTCGGCGACGTTCTGGCAGAGGTCGAGTATCCACCGGTATTGTCCGTCTTTTCGCCGGATGCGGTATTCTCTTTCGGTGGTAGCGTTGGGTACTTGCGCAATGGTTTTGACAGATTGGCTGATTCTCTGCCAGTCTTCGGGATGAATGATTTCATTCCACGGAGGGTTGCCGGCTTTAAATTCAGCTTCGGTATAACCGGTGATTTCCTCAACGGCACCGTGGAAGAACATGGGTGCCCAGCTCATCATGCTTCGATAGGCGATGCCCTGGAAGTTTTGGACGAAGGACCGGTATTTTTCTTCGCTTGAGCGGAGGGCTTTTTCGGTACGTTCGCGTTCAAGGGCGACGGTCAGGATTTCTCCGACGATAGTAAGCAGGGTTCTGCTGTCCTGCGACCAGATTTTGCGGCGGCGCACCGAGTCGAATCCGACGAATCCCACGACTTCGTTCTGGCGGATCATGGGAACGCATACGAGTGACTGGATACCTTCGGCCTGGAATTCCCTTTTTTCGACTGCGGCTTCATTGGGGAGGTCGGCCACACTCGGGACGAAGAATGTTTTGCGTTTGAGGATCCGATCCATGATGTACGAGAAGTCCGACAGCTTGAGACCTTGCAGCTTGTCTATTTGCGGTACGATACCATCGGCGCACCACTCGTGGGTGTTATCCATTGTCTGCTGGCCGGCAGAGATCTGGAAGACATAGGCCCGGTCGGCGCCGGTGAACTCTCCGATTGTCTGCAGGGCATAGATGATGTTGGCGTCGATTTCCGTGGGTGCGAGGGTAATGAACCTTGAGGACAGGGTGGTTATGACTTTTTCGAATTCGAATCGATATCTGAGTTCATCTTCGGCCTCGCGGCTATCGGTGATATCTCGTATGATGGTCACGACGCCTTCGATCGGGCCATTTTCGTGCCTGAGGGCGGCCCCGTTTATTTCCCCGAAGAAGCGGGTACCGTCGAAAGCCTGCAGCATGAACTCGGCGTTCTGCGTTTCACCGGTTGTCGTGACGAGGTTGAGGCTTTTAGCGGCAATTTCCCTATCTTCGGGGACAACGAAGTCCAGGGCATGTTTACCGATCATCTGGTCGGCGTTCTGGCAGCCGAACACTTCCAGGCAGCGCTGTGAAATGAAGGCGATTTTCCCGTCGAGATCGATGACCACGACCGATTCCGGTGATATTTTGGCGACCGTTTCATAAAATGAAAGAGAATGGCGGGATTTTGGCCTGTTGCCTTGAGCGCGGGAGCGGAGCAGTCGGGAGAAGAGTCCGGCAAGGCAAAGGAGGCCTGCCGGTATTATGGTTGCCAATATGCCTGGTATTTCGGTGGGATAAAGGGCAGCCGTAACCGCGAGTTCGTGGAGGCGATTAGTATCGACAATGAGGAGTAGCCCCCAGAAGGCTGTGGTCAGCGCTGCATTAATAATTAAAGGTACGGAGCCGGATGTTTTTTTCATCTGCTTAAGCCATACTATTGACAAACTCAGCTGTGCGCTCTTGCCGCATGGTATCGTGTTCGAGTTACTTGCCGGTTGCCCGCCGGCAATCAGCCGTAAACTGCAACTGATGTTGAGGTAGAGCGCTTTAACTATGGAATCGACTTTTATCGGTAAAACTTTAAGGATGTAATTGGCCTATTCTCTTGTAATTATGGCAATAACGGGGATTCGGGTGAGACCGCCGGGAAGGTTGTTGTTCGAAAGATGAACACTTGCATGTGAAATATGCCGTTGGCGTTCTTGTCATTATGGATTTCGGGTCGAGCTTTTTTGTGGTCCGGTTGACATTAACCTTGAAAATGTGTTTAAGCAGGCGTAAGTTTCGGCAGAAGCCTTATAGCGATGAGAGAGTGAGCAATCATGTGTGAAACCAAGAAGATAGTGGTCGTTTCGGACGGTACAGGCAAGACAGCCGAGCGATTGATGGACGCGGTTTTAGCGCAGTACTCGGACAATGAGGTGGAGCATTCGCTGGTGCATACGTATCAGCAGGTACGTGACAAGCAGACCCTGGATAAGATAATTCAGGAGATTGACAGCGATTACCTGGTAATATTTTCGATCATATCGGAGGAGCTGAGCAGATATTTTCACGAGGTGCTGGCTGAGCGCTGGATACTTCATTTGAATGTTCTCGAGCCGATGCTGAACACGATGTCGAAATTTCTGGGAGTTCATCCGGATTATCGACCGGGTCTGCTTCAAAAGATCGATGACAAGTATTACCGGAAGGTAGACGCGATAGGTTATACGGTTGAGCATGATGATGGTCGGGGGGCACTTATTTCGGATGCCGATGTTGTTCTGGTGGGGTTGTCGCGGACCTGCAAGACGCCCATCGCGATGTATCTTGCCTGTAATCACGGGATGAAGGTGGCGAATATTCCGATTGTGCGGGATGCTTCGATGGAGAGTCACCTTCTCAATCGCCTGGCGCCTTTGAAGCAGTCGATCATTTTTGGTTTGAGCATGCACCCGGAGGTACTGGCGCATGTTCGTGAGGAACGGCTGTTGTACCTTGCGCGGACCGGCCCGCAGCAGGTGGAGTTGAGGGAGTATTACGATATCAGGGAAATCCGCGAGGATTTGAAGTTTTGCCGCAATCTATTCGCGAAGCGGGACTGGAAAACGGTTGATGTTACTCGTCGGGCTATTGAGGAGATCTCGCTGGAGATTCTTGACCGGTTGAATGAATCCTCCAGATAAGGTACCTTGGCGGCAGAACCAATCGCTGTCGGCTTATCGGGTACAGAATTTTTTCGTTGATTCAGCTTCGGGGACGTATCCTGGCATGGTGTGATCTGTCAGGTAGTCCGTTGCCTTCCATTGTGAGCGTCGATTATTTTTCTCAGCGCGGCTGTGTGTTGGGGGGTTGTGCCGCAGCATCCGCCAATGATGTTGACGCCGAACTCGAGGAGCAGGAGGCATTTTTGGGCCATGTATTGTGGTGTTTCATTGTAAACGAGTTTATCGCCGTTGACATTGGGTAACCCGGCGTTGGATTGAATTATGACCGGTATGCGGGAGTGCTTTGTGAACTGCTCACCGATTTTGACCATGTTGTCAATGCCGTTGCCGCAGTTGGAGCCGATGATGTCGGCGCCTGCTTCGACGAGCCCGTTGGCGGCCTGCTGTATGCTTATGCCCATGATGGTATGGAAGCCGCCGGGGGTGGGGTCGAAGGTCATGGTTGCTGCAATAGGGACAGTGGATGAGTGCGAGCGAACGGCTTTTATTGCGAGGGTGGCCTCAGTGAGGTCGGTCATAGTTTCGATGAAGACGGCATCGGGACCGGCGCTCAGAAGCGCGGCCGCCTGTTCGGAGAAGCATTCGGCGACTTTCTGCGGGTCGATGTCTCCGTAGGGTTTGAGCAGAGCGCCGCACGGTCCGATACTGGCGGCGACGAGGGCTTCGTTGCCAACCGCTCTTCGGGATGCCTTGACGGCCGCGATGTTGATTTCGGCGGTTTTTTCGGCAAGCCCGTACTGGGCGAGTTTGAGGGGAGAGCCGCCGAAGGTGTTAGTGGTGACGATGTCGGCGCCCGCTTCGAAATAGAGGTGTGAGATTTCTTCGGGGATTTCGGGGTGGTCGAGGTTGATTTTTTCGGGGCACTCACCTGATTTCAGACCACGCTGGAAGAGCATGGTACCTATGCCGCCGTCGGCCAGCAGCACCTCGCCTTTTTTCAATCGATCAATCAGTTCGGACATGCTACGTGACTCCCATAATGTTTTTGGCGCGTTCGACGGCGCTGATGCCATCGAAGCAGTAAGCATCGGCGCCGATTTTACCGGCGTATTCGGCGGAGAGAGGGGCGCCGCCGACGAGGAAATGGACTTTGCCGTATAGGCCGCGTTGTCGGGCGAGTTCGATGACGTGCTGCATAACGGGCATGGTCGTAGTCAGCAGGGCTGACATGCCGATTATCGAGGCGCCTGATTTTTCGGCTTCATCGAGGAATTTTTCCGGAGGAACATCTTTGCCGAGGTCAATGACATCGAAGCCGGCGCCGCGGAGCATGATGGCCACAAGATTTTTGCCGATGTCGTGGAGGTCACCTTTGACGGTACCGAGGACTACTTTGCCCAGTGAGGGGATACCTTCCTCGATCATGAGGGGCTTGAGTATATCCATACCGGCATACATGGCTCGGGCGGCCATGAGAACATCGGGCAGGAATATCTCATGTTGTTTGAATTTGCGTCCGACGACCGTCATGCCGGCAATGAGGCCGTCATTAAGAATTGTCTGTAAGTCAGTCTTTTGTTCGATGGCTTTCCGGGTCAGTTCGGCGACATCGTCGGCATTACCTTTTTCCAGATGCTCGGCAATTTGCTTTAGAATGGTCATGTTGTGTTCTCCGGTATTTTTGTCTGACGGTCAGGCGCTGCTGCGTATGGCCGCGAGTCTGGCACGGCATGAGCGAGTCTGACAGTCTTCGCAAAAATCAAATTTATCATCGAATTGGAATATTTCTTTAGGTCCGACCACAAAGACGCCGCTTATCGATTTCAGGGGGCTCATGAGGCAGCTTTCGGACAGGATTATACCGATTTCTTCGGGATGCAGGGCATGGAAGAGGGGTATCTGCGAGGAGAGGTTCCATCCGCAGTAGCCCGGGCTGAAAGGCAGGGTGGCTGTAGCGTCGGCGTTCGTGCCGGAGTCTTTGAGATCGTTGAGGTACTCTCTTTCGACGCAGGCGGCGGCCATCTCGGCTGCCTGAGAGGCGACGCTGTCAAGCATAGCGCCGGCGGGGAAGTCGTTGGTTTCAAAGAGGCGGGTAATTTCGGCGGTCAGGGTTTCGCCGACAGTTACGGCGAACAGGGCGAGCGCATCAGACCGCGGATATATATGGCCCAGGGGGGCGTCTTTCGCGTTAGCACCGTCGCCATTGAAAACGCTCCTGAAATCATCTATAGATATTTGACTGTACATTGCTACCGGCTGCGAAAGGAGGAGGTAGGTGGAGATGGCGGCGCGGTAAAGAGCCAGAGTTTGGTCGTTGGGTGTAGCCGAGGGGGGCAGGCCCTGGGCTTGCAGGACGACTTCGGGGCCGGGGACGGTTTCTTCCGTACGGATCGTGACTATTTTGCGCATCAGTTTATCTCCGGTAGTTCATCCATGCCGCAGCGTTTTGCCCCGGCCAGCATCAGGTCGGTCAGATCGTTCTGTGCTTCTTTCGGAAGGTCGACCGGCTGGTATTCGGCGATAATATCATCGACCTGCTTGCGGGCGCGCTGCATGAGGGTGAGGCTGCCTTCTTCCTGCCACCGGGAGCGGTTAGCGCGGTCTATAACATCGGAGGGAAAGTAGATTTCATCACGCAGATACTTTCGCGTGTGGTCAGCGATGAGCAGATGCTGTTCGCGGAGGAGCTCTTCGAAGATGGGCTGTGATGGGAAATCGTCGCGGGGTTGGATGCCGCGGGCCATTCGCAGGGTCATACCGCAGATTTCGTTGTCAAGGACGAGCTTTTCGAGGCTGAAGCAGCTCTCGAAGTCGTGCATGCCGGGACCGGAGATGTTGTTGATACCGGCGAGAACAGCGAGGGTGGCGCCCATAGCCGTTTCGATACCGGCCTGGGCGTCGACGTGTTTCGAGTCGCTTAGTCCGATATATGCCTGCGTGGGCAGGTTGAGGTATTTGCCGATTTCGTTGTAGGCGCAGTCGAGCATCATGGTGCCGATATCGCCCATGGGGGTGGTTTCATAGCGAATATCGAAGACCGCCGGAGAGCCGCCGTACAGGGCGGGCGCGCCGGGATTGGTCAGTTGACTTATGACCACGCCGGAGAGTGTTTCGGCGGTGTGTTGAACGAGAGAGCCGACCAGCGTGACGGGGGCCATGAAGCCGCAGAGGGGCATGGCGACGTATTCGACGGGGATAGAATACCGGGCGCAGTCGACGACATTTTGCGAGGTAATATCGCTCCATTTGAGGGGGGATGTCGGGCAACATGAGAATATGGTCAGTGGTTTATCGGCGAGATTTTTTTCGGTGCCGCGGACGGCGAGTTGAAGATTCTTCATGGTCTCGAAGCCTTCGTTGGTGAAGGTGCCGGTCACGACCGGTTTTTCGCAGAACATCAGGCTGAGATAGAGGCGGTAGCTGTCGGAGATCTTTTCGTGCACGTCGGTGGCGATCATCGCTGTCGATTGCGAGGCGATGTGGTTCATGCCGGCCATCAGTTTGGCATAGGCGATATAATCGGGGGTGGTGGGTTTGCGGGCCTGTTGTGTTTCGCGGTCGAGAATTTTTATGGCGGTGGAGCCGGGAGTGAAGTAGCAGTTGTAGCCGGAGAGGTCGATGACTTCGCGGCCGGGCGAGTCGTAGAGTTTGAACGAGGCGGGAGCGGTCTTGAGGGCCTGGTCGATGAGTTTTCCGGGAATCCAGACGTGCCGGCCGGCAACATCGATCTTCGCACCGTGGTCGGCGAGCATGTTGAGGATGGCGGGGTTGTGGATTTCGACGCCGAGATTTTCAAGCAGCGAGCGGGCTTCATCGATGATTTTCTCGATCAATTCGTCGGTGAGGAATCTTACTTTGGGACGCACAGGGCTACTCCTTTCGCCTCGGAGGGGGAAGGTTCCCCCGGCTAAGATATAAGCTAAGATTCCCGCTGTGCGGTATCAACTAAATTCTGGCGGTTTTCAGTAGCGGATTTTTTTGCCGTAGAGCAGGTTATCGCCCCACACGGAGAGGGTGCGAGCGAAAGGCGAGCGGCGGATACCATAGCGGACGAGGTTGTGGACGAAGGTCGGGGGATGGCTGTAGGGGCAGACTTTCATGCACAGGCCGCAATCGGTGCCGATGGCACGCCAGTAGTGGAGGCACTTTTCTATATCAAGTTGCCATTTATCCACGCCGCGTATGCTTGTCTTGTTGTCGGATGGAATTGCCGCAGATGGGCAATTGGCGGCGCACTTGAGGCATTTTTCGCAGAAGTTCTGGACTCCGAATGAAATCGGCCGATCGGGTGTAAGCGGCAGATCGGTGGTCACGGCTCCGAGGCGGATACGGGGACCATATTTTGGGGAGATGAGGTAGCCGATTCGTCCCAGTTCGCCCAGGCCGGCATCGTGCGCCACCGGCGGGAGCATGATCTGGTAGTTGCTTCCGGAAATGTGTGCCCTGGCCGGATAGCCGAGGCTGCGTATGTATCTGGCAAGAGCGATTGATATCTGGGCGCCGCGGAGATACTGGAGGGCCGATTCTTCGGTGATGCCGAGCCGAGGAGCATCGCTGACCTGTTCATAATCCATTTCAAGGGTAAAGACGATCGCGAACCTGTGGTTGTTTTCGATGGGCTGTCCCCATTTTTCGGGGCCGCGCCCAACGTGAGAATAAACATACATCGGGTTGAGTCTGGCGATCCCCACCTCAGATGCTCCGGCGGCCAGAACGACCTCTTTTATCAGTCGGGTGGTGGAGTCGGCGTCGAGGGTGATTTGGTTCGGTGAGATGTCGCCATCGACCTTGGTCGTCAGGGAACGAATGGTTTCGAAGACAGCATCGGTGTAGGGCGAGCGCTGCGGGTGATAGTATTTGCCGCCGGGGGCGAGCAGTTCGGGGAGTTTTCGCATGCGATCGTCAATATCTTTGTACTCCGGCCGCGTGGAGTAATATTGTTCGTACTTGTCGGAGCCGGGGGTGTATTCTTCGCGGGAGAAGATGACATCGCGCTCATCGACGCGCCTCTCCTGTTTGCCGATGTGCAGCTTTTTCCCTGAGCCGAGGGGAAGGTAGAAAAGCAAAAGGCAGACAGCGATTATAACCGGGCCGGAGATGAGAATGAAGTCGGGTGGGTGGATGATGAAGTAGGTTCCGAACCAGAGGAGAGCAAAAAGGATGAAGGCTGTGGAAGACAGCACGGCGGCGCGCAGTTGTTCTTCGCGGAGGGATGTCAGGACGAACAGTTCGAGAAGTACGGCGACGATCGCGCCGGTGCTGAGGTAGAGCAGATGGATAAGGTTCATGAGTGACTCCGGTCTGGCATGCGGTAAATTTAAGGCGGGAGTGTTTGGGGAGCAAGGTTTAGACGTGTGGTTTTTGTTGTGTCCGGGCGTGATTTTTTGTAGAATTGTCTATTGGCATCACAGACATACGAAAGGTTGGGTATATGACGAAGCGCAGCGCTGTGGTCGTCTTCGGGGTAGTGGCGGCCGTTCCATCTTTTTTTCATGTAAACGCATGCTCGAGTTTGCTGGTGACCAGAGGGGCATCGGCAGATGGTTCGACGATGATAACTTACACGTGTGGTCCGGTTTTTCGTTCGTGTCGCAGTCGAGAGCGTGGCTGCCGAATCCTATCGGGGGTGTGACGTGGAACGGCGAAGGTATTTTTGACCGAGTACTGTGTGAAGCTCGGTGAACAGGTGGTCGAGCGGTGGCGGGGGCTTGCGGAGCATTTGATAACGAAATACAATGACGGATATGTGAAGGATGAGAACGCACGGGCGCAGGACAGCGGTTATCCCGAGGGATGGTATCGCGAGGTGTTGAAATCGGGACCGGGGAAATTTCGTCTGGCGCCGGCTGATTCATCGAGTGTCGATTGGAAGCTGGTTGATTGAAAGCGAAGGAGATGGTGAATATGTCGAGGATGCTGGTTTGTATGACGATGGTGATGATGTTCGCGGGAGGGGTGGCGGCGCAGACGGACACAATCAGGTATGTGCCCGAGTATCGTGACCCGGCGAACGAGGAACTCAGGAAGTTACACGAGGTCCGTGATGAAGTCAGAGACAGTCTGACGGATCTGGTAAAGGACCGTCAGGAGGCCCTGAAGGATTTCGAGCGCGACAACGAGAAGTGGATCAAGTGTGATTTGTCGAATATTGTCAGGCCGCAGTCGCCTGAGGCATTCGAGAGTTATTTTCATTTCCCGCCGGTACGTCAGTACTGGACCGGCACCTGCTGGTCGTTTTCGGGAACATCGTTTCTGGAGACAGAGGTCTATCGCATAAACGGTATCAAGGTGAAGTTGTCGGAGATGTACACGGTTTACTGGGAGTGGGTGGAGAAGGCGCGACGGTTCGTAGCGGAGAGGGGGAAGTCATCGACCTCGCCCGGCTCGGAGACCAACGGAGTGTTTCGGACGATGAAGACTTACGGGGCGGTGCCGGTGGAGGTTTATCGGGGGTATATCGATGATCCGCGCCATGATCACGAGGAGCTTGATCGTCAGATTCGCGAGTATCTCGGATTCGTGAAGGAAAAAGGTTTGTGGGACGAGTCGCTTGTTGTCAATTCGGTGAAGCAGATTTTGAATCGTCATCTGGGCGAACCGCCGGTGTCTTTTGAGTATGAGGGAGCGACATATACGCCGAAGGGATTTCTGGATGGTGTGTTGAAGATCAATCCGGATGATTATGTGGCGATTATGTCGACGCTGCAGATTCCGTTTTACACGCGGGGTTCGTTTGATGTTCCTGACAACTGGTGGTATGACAGCAGTTATTACAATATTCCTCTGGACGAATGGTACGCGGCGCTTAAGGGGGCGATTCGGAAGGGGTACACGACGGCGATTGGCGGGGATATTTCCGAGGCGGGGCTCAATGGAGAGGATGATGTGGCTGTCGTGCCGGATTTCGATATTCCGCAGGAGTTTATAAATCAGCATTCACGGGAATACCGGATGTACAACGAGACGACGACCGATGATCACGGCATTCACATAGTTGGGTATGCGAATTTTGATGGACGGGACTGGTATTTGGTTAAGGAGTCATCATCGCGGGGGTACTGGGGGAAATTCGACGGTTATATGTTTTACCGTGATGATTATGTGCGGTTAAAGATGATGGAATTCGCCGTGCACAAGGACGCGGTGCCGGAGATTTTGGAGAAGTTTACGGCGGCGCGATAGCCGGTGTCGCAAGAAGCCGAACTGCTATCGGAGAGCTGAGACGGCTGACTGCCCTGGTCAGAAGTCTTTGCCGATGGAGTAGCCTTTGCCGAGGGCTTTCCCCACGCCGTAGTATTTTTGAACGGTCGGGGCGTAGATGATCGGCCGGACTTTGAGCATATCCGGCAGACCGCCTTTGGCCATGACATTTTCCTCAGCTTTTACATCGATAATCTCACCGATAAATTGTGTGTGCAGGCCGATCTCGATTGAGTGGAGCAGTTTGCACTCGAGCACGAGCGGGAACTCTTCGACATAGGGAGCATCGACCAGTTCACTCCGTACCGCTGTCAGGCCGAGCACGGAGAATTTGTCGGTGTCGCGTCCGGAGGCGATGCCGAAATAGTCGGCCTCACGGACGTGGGAATCAGACGGTACGCTTATGGTGAAGGCTTTGCGCTCGACGATGTTGCCATAGCTGTAGGTGGCTTTGCGCAGGGAGACGCCCACGCATGGCGGTTTGGAGCAACATACGCCGCCCCATGCCGCAGTCATGGCATTTGGTTTGCCTTCTTTGTCGTAGGTGCCAACGACCCACACGGGCGTCGGATAGATGAGCGTTTTGGCGCCCAGAGATTTTTTCATCGGATACCTCCCGAGATCTAAGCTGGTGGCACAGATAGCCGGGTATATTCAATGTTTATTGACGGTCATATTATATGGTAAACAGTATTCGGAAACAAGAGCCGAGTGTACCCGGCGGAGTGGGCCTTCGGGCTCTGGCGGGGGCCGGAGGGGGTTAGTTGTTGTGGAATAATAGGTTGGTATCCGCTGATGGCCCGGTATCATCGGGTGAAAGTAAAAGAGGACATAAAATATCCGCATTGCTGGAACTTTGGGGTATCGGGGAATTGTTGCAGGGGTTGTAGGGTTGTATACGAAAGTACTCGTGTGCATCAAGTCTCGAATATCCGGGCGAAACTCATCAAAGGAGATCAGTTATGAAGAAGACCTTAGTGGGCGTTTTGCTATTGCCAGTGGTCTTTTTGGCCAGTTATGTGGTGGTCTTGTCCGGTGAAGAAGCCTGGATGGACCTGAAGAACTGCGAAATGTGCAAGCCGATCATGGATCAGGATCCTGCCCTGATGCGCAACATGACCTGGGAACATCACAATCTTTCCAATGGTCTTGTGTCCGTATCGACGGTAGCGCCGGCTTATTTGAGTTCTTACAACAAAGCCGGTGAGAAGATGACGAAGGTTATGGAGAAACTTGAGCGTGGCGAGCAGGTGATGTTGTGCAACATGTGTTCGGAGATGAGCCAGATCATGAAGAGCGGCAAGGTGAAGTACGAGAGCGTGATGACATCGCGCGGTTCGGTTTGCCTGACGACGACAGAAGATCCGAAACTACTCACCCGGCTCCAACAGTGGGGAGAGCGGACAAATGAGGAGCTGGCGATGATGGCGCGAAAGGTAGAGATGTCGGAAAAACCCAAACCGGGCCAGAAGGCGGGTTTGGGGTATTGATTGGTCTGAACGCTCAAACGGTTGACCGGTAGATTTTGGTACAACGGCAGGCTCTGGATTAGAATCCGGGGCCTGTTTTTTTGGGTGGGAATGCCTGTTTGGGTGATTATCCCCTTACGCCGATGTTCCCATGCGGAGATTCGGGCCGGATACAACGGAGCGTAATTTTCTCAATGTAAGAGGGTTAGGGAAAGGTGCCGAGTGAAATTATTGCTTGCTTAAGAGATAGAACATTTAGTACTTTTTTGATGCTGTATGGGCTTGCGTTGATGCCTGCCGTTAGAAGGACAAAAATCAGATTTATCGTGTAGAGAATTGTCTTCAAGCCACAATGGCGGGCGATGTAGCAGGGAGATTGCGATGCCGGAAGACGACAAAACGCAACCATCGTTCGACTCTGGAGAGCCGATAAATGCCGATCCTCTTGGTATTATTGGCTGGGAGATCGGTGGTAAGTACAAAATCCGTTCGTATTTAGGCGGTGGCGGGTTTGGTGAGGTATATGACGCCTATAATCTGAATCTTGTCGAGCAGCGCCTGGTAATCAAGTTTTTCAAGCGGGTGCAGGCCCGTGACCGGTTTGACCGGGAGGCGAAGATTTTGTGTATGCTCGACCATCCCAACATTTCCCGGGTGATTGACTATTTGCCCTCCGAAGGGGCGCTGGTGATCCAGTATATCGATGGTAAGGACGCGGCGCATATGCTTCGCGAGTCGGGACCGTTTTCGGCGGAGCTGTTTTTGCGGGTGGCGAAAGCGGTTACGGAGGCTATTGCTTATGCGCACGAGAAGAAGGTGGCGCACCGGGACATCAAGCCGGCGAATATTCTGATCGATAAGAAGGGTCATGTTTACCTGATAGATTTCGGAATTGCCAAGGAGATTGGCGGGGATGCCACCAAGACGGGTTACCAGGCGTTAACGCCGATGTTTGCCGCCCCGGAACGTCAGACGGGGCTGAGTTCGTACAATCCGTTTTTGAGCGATATTTATGAGATGGGGGTGACGCTTTTCAATTTCGCGACCAATACCATGCCTTATCGCAATCCGATCTCGCCGAGTTTACAGGAGTGGGGGGGGATTCATTCGGAGAGACTGTCTCCCCAGTTGAAATACATTCTCAGGAAGGCTACGCATCCTGATCCGGGTTCGCGTTACGAGTCGGCCAATGAGATGGCGGCGGACATGGCGGAGCTCAAAGAGGTTTATATCAAGCCGAGAAAGGGGAAGGTTGGGATTTTGATAGCCGCTGTGGCGGTGGTGGCAATTGCCGCCGGCGCGTATTTCGGGCGTGATTATATAGGCAGTCAGTTTTCTCCATCGGCGACCTCGGAGCAGACCACGCAGCCGGCAGAGACAGAGTCTGTGACAGGGGAGCAGGTTGAACAGCCAGTCCGGCCGCCGGTCGTGGTGGAGGAAAAGCCGGTGGTTCAAAAGCCTGAAGTTGAGGTGGCGGAGAAGCCGGTAGAAAAGCCTGTGGAAAGGCCGGCCGAACAACCGTCCGAGCAGGCTGTGGCTCCGGTGGTGGTAAAGAATCCGGAGCTTACGGTGGGTGTTGTTCCTTCGGGAGTGAATGAGCTTTTCGTGGATGGTCGCAGGCGCACGCCCGGGCAGGCTTTTGAAGCGGCGGCGGGTTCGCATTCGGTAGAGGTTGTACACTCAGATTATCCGATTCTTCGCAAGACGATAAGGATGCGCGATGAGCCAACGAGTGTCACTTATGAAATGAACAGGGAGTTTGCGCGATCCGATACATTGAGTCTTCAGCTGGCGCTTTTCCCGCCATCGGAGCAGAATCTGGTTGAGTTCAGACTTAATGGTAAGGAGCGGCGCTATACTCAGTTCCCGGTTTTCGATCTGATGTGTCTGGAGGGTGAATGGAAGCTCCAGGCGGAAATGATTCCGATTAATACCGACGCTGGGACGAGTCCGAAGATAGATTCGTGCGTTGCGTTTCCTTACGGTGGGGGAGAGCGGCAGGTGGTCAAAGGCGCAAAGGGGGAAATTAAACTGGTTGCCGGCGCGAACGGCAATGTGGTTCCGCTATTAATATACTGGTCACAATAAGGAGTAGAATACATCAATCTAAGGAGGTATTATGTACAAACGAGCCGGTTTACTGAAAACCGTGGTGATACTGGCATTGATTGTCTATATGCAAGCGCTGGTATTACCGCAGGTGGTACAGGCTCAGACGACCGATTGTTCTTTCGATAAAAGTAATCCTACTATCGAAAACGCCCGTTACAATTTCCGTATTACAAATTACGACTGTGCCGAGCAGGAGCTTCAGGCGCTCTTAGCCCAGAAGGATCTGGATATTCAGGCCAAGGCTGACGCGCACGTGCTTCTGGCATCGGTGTATTACGCCAAGATCCGCAACAACGAGGAGAAGCAGAATTTGGTGATCGAGCAGTTCGTGGCGGCATTTCAGGCGTTTCGCAACTGGCGCGGTGACCTGGACATCAAATCGCCGGAGTTTATGGCGATGATGGCGCAGGCGCAGGAGCTGGTTGACAAGCAGGAGGATGTCGAGGGAGCGGTTAAGGAAGAGGTTGCCGAGGAGGTAGCCGAGGCTACTCCCGAAGTAGTTCCCACGGAGCAGATCGAGGAGACGCCGGTGACAGTGATAACGCCCCAGGAGAAGAAAAAGGGGCCATGGTACAAGCAGTGGTGGGCCATTGGTCTTGGGGTTGGTTTGGTGGCGACGGCCGTAGTGGTTGCCGGTGGCGGCGGCGGTGGCGATGAGGAGCCGGCTGACAACACGCTACCGGACTTCCCGGATCCGCCGGCCAAACGTTAACGTGAGACAAGCAAAAACGAGAAGAATGGATAAACCAGGAGGAAAAGAGATGTTTCGGACAGTTAAATTTGGTTTGGCTGCGGCCATTATACTTGTGTTGATGGCGGCGGGAGTTTTCGCTCAGGCGCCGGGGACGATGACTTATCAGGGGAAGTTGACGGATGACGCGCTGAATCCGATTTCGAGCGCCACGTTTGTTACTTTCAGAATCTACGACGCTGAAGACGCGGCAATTGAGACAGAATTGTGGGCGGATACCATGACGGTCATTCCAAATGAACAGGGTGTATTTACGGTGGAACTTGGGGGGACGGAGCCGTTTCCTCCGGGCCTGTTTGATGGCAATGTGAGATATTTGGGGATACAGGTGGAAGAGGATGAGGAGATGATGCCTCGTCAGGCGATAACATCGTCGCCGTATTCGATGAGCGTGGGAAATGCGCCGGCCGTGCGCACAACGTATATTTCGTGGGCGAGTATCGGAACCTCGCCAGCGTCTCTGGGCAGTATCAGTGTTCAGGTAACAAAGCCCGGCTATCTCGTTGTGGAAGCATCCGGTTTTATGGAGTTGTATTCATCGACTAGCTATTCACACAATATAGTCGTAAGTCTCAACGCTTCCAGTTCGACCATTGACTGGACGTCATCAGCCTACTTGACCACGAGGATCGAGACTTCCAGTGGGTATCATTACAATAATTTCTGCATAAAGAAGATCGTACCGGTGACGCCGGGCGCTTATACATATTATCTGGTTGGCGACGGCAGTTCCTCTGTCACAATCGCCACACTGTACTATACGAATCTTGTCGCCACTTTTATTCCAGATGCTCTGACTGCGCCGGTCACCGCTGCTCCCGAGATGCCTTCGGAGCAAAGGCTTCCGGCAACATTTTTGGAGAACGTTGAGGACAGGTAAGATGCTTTTCACGAAACCCTCAGAACAAAAGACAGAGGTGAGATATGAACAGATATGATAGAGACTATCGTGAGAAGCGTCGGTTGCCATTCACCTGTAATCTGCCATACCCTGTGATGACGTTAACTGTCGTCTTGTTTGTTTTTATGGGTGCCGGTATGGTGTTCGGACAGGCGAGCAGCGGCAGTTTCACACTGGTAGCCGGCGGGCTGGTGGGAGGCGGCGGCACAAGTGCCTCAGCATCGGCCGTGATCACCGGAGTCATACCGACATCGGTGAGCGGTGTAACATCGAGTACCAATTACACAGCGGCGAGCGGCGTGATAGGCATTGCCTACACTACCGGACTGTTGACGGCCGGTTATGCCGGAGGAGCGATTCAGACCGTGACGCCGGGCGATCATCTGCTGAAGGTGGGCTATGCCGGCGAGCTGGGTACCGCTACGGGGACGTTCAATTACAGGTATGGCGGCAGGGTGACGTATACATCGGTGCCGATGGTGGCTGGCACGGGAGATACGCTTCAATATAACTGTCCGGCGTCCCTTTTCAATCTGCGAGGGCTGGAGTATTTCTTTCAGGTGTACCGGGGGACATCGATAGCCTCGGTTGGCACGCCGACAGCTCCCTATGTATTCAGGGTGCAATACACCAATGAAGAGTGCCGGAGTTTTCAGATGGGGCCGCGCATCTACGCGATTGTCGGGGTTCCCGTATCGGTATCCGGCGGCAATACGATAGCTGATGTATTCGTGGATGATCTGGGCGCGTTCAATACCGAAGTGTGGCGTCTGGCGCGCTGGAATGCCACGACGGGATCGTACCAGGAGTATGCCAGCGCTCCGGCGGTGGTGCCGGGACGAGGATATTGGGTTATCACGAGGGACCTGACGGATTTCGGTGTGGCAGGTGTTTCGATGGTGCCCAATGCGACGTACGGCGGCAACCGGTACTTGTCCATACCGCTGCAGGCAGGCTGGAACCAGATCGCGAATCCGTTCGCGTTCCCGGTGTCGCTTCTTGAGGCGGTGGTTAATGACAACGGGACGATGACATCGGACTTCACCGGCCGCATTGAAGATGTAGGCTATTACTATAACGGAAGCAACTATTTCACGCAGACGACTTTTGATCCCTGGGACGGCGTGTTTCTGTTCGCGGAGAAAGCCGGCGTAGAGTTGTGGCTTCGTTACCATGAGCAGGGTACGGCGGGCAAGGCGGTGGTAGATGACTTACTCGTCGAAAAGGCTGCTCCATCGTGGCAGATGGAGTTGACGATGACATCGGGTGACCTCGGCGACGTGGCGAACTATGTCGGGGTGTGCGCTGACGCGAACATGGGAGCCGATGTCAATGACTACCGTGAGCCGCCGATGGCCCCGGAAGGAGTCATGCTCGCTTACAAGCTGCCTGATGGGAGCGAAGGTCTTCGCCGGACCGATTACCGTCCGGAGTTTGCCAATGGCGCCACCTGGGATGTGGTCTTCTCGGAGGGCAGCGACCGGGTAGTGACAGCCAGAGGTGTTGAGTCTATTCCTCAGGGAATGGAGGCGTGGCTGATTCTAACGAACGCCGGGACTTTCAGGCTCGGAGAGGGGACGGAAGTGCGTCTTCCGAATGACGTTTTCTCCGCCCAGTTGGTAATTGGAAATGACGGTTATGCGGCCGGAGAGGTATCATCGGCGCTGCCGAATCAGTTCGGGCTGAGCCAGAATTTCCCGAACCCGTTCAACCCGACGACATCGATCCGGTTCGCCCTGCCGCAGGCGTGCCATGTTGAACTGGTAGTGTACAATATGCTCGGTCAGAAGGTGCGGACGCTGGTGGATCAGCGGATGGATGCCGGGCATCAACTGGTCGAGTGGGACGGTCGCGACGGCGGCGGTCAGCAGGTGGCCAGTGGTGTTTATTTCTACCGGTTGAACGCGGCGGACTTCAGTCAGACGAAGAAGATGATGCTGCTCAAGTAGGGGCAGTATCGGTTGAAAATAACGCGGGGGAGACATTTGCCGGTTGGCGGATGTCTCCCGGTGCGTGTTAAATGTGAGAAGACAGGATAGCGTTTATGGGTAAACCGGCCGCGAGAATGGGTGACAGTACGGCGCACGGCGGCACGATTACGGTGGGTGAGCCGACTGTCATGATTGGCGGCGCGCCGGCGGCGCGGGTGGGTGATATGCACACCTGTCCGATGCAGACGCCGGGTACGCCTCCGATTCCTCATGTGGGCGGGCCGATCATGCTGGGGAGTATGACGGTGATGATTGCCAATAAGCCCGCGGCCAGAGTGGGGGATATGTGTACCTGCACGGGGCCACCGGATTCGATAATGATGGGGTGCAACACCGTGCTCATCGGCGATAGCAGCGCCGGTGGCGGGGGGGCGGGATCGAGCGGGAGCGGCAAGGGGACGGAGAGTACGACATCGAGTACGGAGCAGCAGGAAGAGCATTACATCAGCGCGAAGGTTGTTGACAAGGGGGGTAAGCCTGTCAGCGGCGTTCAGTTCACTCTCAAAGATACCGACCAGGTAGAGACCAAAGGGACGTTGACCGGTCAGGTGAAAAAGACCGGAGTTAAAGAGGGTCAGTATGAGGTGAGTATCGCGGCCATAAAGAACGCCAAGTGGTCGACTACCAAGGCCAAAGTAGGCGATACGGTGAAGATGATCGCGGAGACGGTGGGGTTCAATTCGAGCGCCACGGCCGTGTTCCGGGTGTTTAAGAGGGATGCCAACCGGGCGGATAAGCCCATCTATGCGATTGGAGATATCAAACTCAGCGGCGGCAAGGCCGAGGTTGATTGGAAGTTCGAGTACCAGGAAGGGGAGGATGACGCGGATCTGGGTCATACGGATACGGGGCGGTACTCGTGGCCGAGTTTTTATTTTACGGTAACGATTGACACTGTGACGATGAATTCCGGGACGATGCGGTTGACCGACGATCTGGAGATATCTCTCAATGATGATAAGGGGGATCCGGTCAAGAACGAAGAATATGTGGTGTATCTGGCGACCGGGGAGGTGCGCAAGGGGAAGCTGGATGACCAGGGGAAAGCGACCGAGAAGGATGTCCCGCCCGCCAGGAACCAGGTTGTTTTTCCGAATTTGAAGAAGGCCAACAAACTACCCAGGTAGGATTGCACTTACATGGCTCAGACTGTCAGCGCCACGACGGCGGACGTGTTAATAGCTTTTCAGACCAGAGCCGGTGTTGATGACGATGCGATCATTAAGGCCGGCAACGCGACAATCAAAGGACAGACCGGTCTGATCAAGCCGCAGGGTAAGGGGTATTATGGGCTGAAGATAGAACCTGGCAAGTCGGTGGTGCTGCAGCTTTTCGGGACGGACTATACGGTCAGCTACCAGGAGGCGGACGAAAAGGAGAAGGCCGACAAAAACTGTTTCGCGCTGACCGGGTGGAAAGTGACCGGTGATAAGACGAAGCTGATGGGCGCACAGCGTCGTTTGCAGCTTCTGGGCTATTATTACAACGGTCGCGTGGACGACAAGGGCGGCAAGCTGACCGAGTACGCGGCGCTGAATTTTCAGGCCGATCAGAAACTTCGCACGGACGGAGAAATCGGTCCAAAGACCAAAGACAAGCTCGAAGAGATTTGCGAGAACAATAACAAGAGCGGGTCGACGTATATAATTCGTCGGACGATGCTCAGTTTCGATTGGGCGCCGCATGCCAGTAACGCTGAGGCCATTGGCGGCTGGCCGAAGGATTCGACGCCGCTTATAGACGATCGCGGGTATGCGAAGGTGAAGTCTGACGATATCGATCTTCATGGACCGGTAGTTTGTGTGCAGCGCAAGACAGAGTTTCGGATAAAGGTCATTCGCGAGTTCATCGACCCGTTCGCAATGCTGGTGGCGTCGAGCGATGATGAGAGTCTGGTGGTAGTGAAGTCGCCGAATCCACTTCCGAATGGACAGAAGTTCATCTTGAAACTTGAGGCAAAAGATCCCGGAAACAGCCCGAAGTCGACATCGGTAAGGATAAAGTACAAATCCGGCAAAAATGAGTATGAGGTAGGATCGCTTCAGGTGATAGTCATGCCGCTGAAGGTGGTCAAAGTTCGCGTATACTGGGTAACTATCAAGGATGCCGGAGGTACTTCGATCACCCCGGCCGGTACTCCGGCGGGATCGGCAAACGCCGCACACGTGCAGGCGCTGGCGGAATTTAAGGAGAGCTTTATCATGGTGAAGGCTCTAACCCGGCACATGTGGCGGCATTACGGAATTTATTTGAAGTTTCTTCCGGATCGTTCCAAGACGGTGACGCTGGGGACGGCCGGCAGGGTCAGCAGTCCGCACAAGACCGATTTCGACAGTATAATCAACGCCAACGACGATGCCGGGAATGCATCATCGAAGACAGAAATCAATGTCTGCGTGGTTCATTCTATCGAGAATTATCTCGGTTTGGGGTATGACGCGGTGGATTTTACGTGGCCCAACGGCGTGCTGAGTGTGAAGCATGCGAATGTTCTGGAGTCGGCGCACGTGATGGCGCATGAGATAGGACACTTTTTGAGCCTGGCGAATTGTATCGGGGCAAAGAAGTATATACATGCGGACGATGACCCGGATTCGAACCATAAGAAAAAAGATTTGTGGTCGGTGGCGAAGATGATGTACGCTTATGTGAATCACACTCGCCCTTATAATCTCGGGTTCGGGTACAAGAAGACGGGGAAGAAGGTTACGATCAGGAATCTGCCCAGTGATCCGACCGACAATGAGGTTTACAACGCCAACAAGTGGGCAAGGGACCCGAACTTTTACTGTAAACCGTAATGAGGGTGGAAGCCAATGGGACGGCGGAGTTATATATGGGTCGGTTTGATTGTTGTTGTAGCCGTTTTGTTTTTCGCGATAGATGACCAGAGAGGTGTTTATTTCAATTCGAATTCGCAAATAGACGGGACAGGGAGTATGGATATAAAAGAACTTGAGGAGAAGATTCGCGCCCACGACTGGGATGCTCTCGATATTGTCGATCTGGCGGCTGACAAGACCAAAGCGTTGCCGGTGTTGAAAGAGTTGACCGGTGACCCGGACGCGGAGACGAGAGAGATCGCGTACAACTGTGTGGCGCTGGTTGCGGGCGAGCAGGCGTTGTCAGTAATAGCGACGGCGCTGAGAGACGAGAGCGAGGATATCAGGTCGTTTGCGCTGCAGACGCTACAGGCGACCGATAATGGCCCGATACTGGGCGAGTTGGAGAGTAACCTGGATAGCGAGGATGCGGCGGTTCGCGGCAATGTGGCGCTTTTGATAGGGCGAGTCGATCGAGAATCAGCGTCGGAGGCGCTTCGCAAGAGGCTGGAGGTGGAGCAGGATGAGCAGGTTCAGAGGGGTATCAAGCTGGCGCTGGCGAGGCTGGGTGACAGTGAGATGAAGGATTTGTTCGCGTCGCAGTTCGATGTCGATGATTCGGAGGTTCGCCTGAAAGCAATCTCCGATTTGCGCTATATTGGCGATCCGAAATTGACCGTAAGGGTATTGCCGGCCTTGGATGATACGAGGCAGGCGCATCTTATCACGGACAAGAATCAACCGGTGCCGAAGTATGCCAGGGTGTGCGACGCGGTGGTGAATCTCGTGGCGGAGCTGCATAATAACCCGTTCTCGTTCGAAGTGGACGGATTCAAGATTTACAGCCAGCAGGAAATTGCGCAGGTCAAGGAATTTTTGACCAAGCAGGGCGCGCAATAAGGGAGATTGACGGATATGCCTGATGACAGAACGAATAACAGATTCGAAATAACACTTCCCGATGACTGGGTTGATCAATCGATGTATATCTTCAATGGTCCCGAAGTGGGCGGGATACAGCACAATCTAACGTTGGTGATTGACCAGTCCGTTGAAGATAACGACCTGGATAGGTTCGCCACCGAGAGGCTGGATGCCGTGTTGAGTGTGACGCCCAATATGGAGCTGCTCAAGAAGGAGGTCAAGGCACTTGCGAATGGCAATCAGGTGTGTGATGCGGTGGTGAAGTGGATTCCGGTTGATGGAAAGATAATTTTTCAGAAGCGGGTATATATGATCCTGGGTGGCAGGGGATACACTTTTCTTGCCAATTTCACGAAGCAGACGATGAAAACGATTGGTCTTCAGGTGGAGCAGATGATAAACAGTTTCAGGCCGGAAGCGAGTTAACGGCAGAGCGAGTTCCATGGACCTCAAGTTCAACAAGTCGACCGACAGCGAAGAAGAAATCAAGGTGGATTCATCGCTGGTTTACGCCGAGTGGCGAAGCGGCTGTGCTATAGCCGGCCGGACGGTATCGCTGGAGGTGGCGACGGCGTTTGTCGGTAATGGCGCGACTATCAAGATTACGGGAAAGAGTCGCAAGGGCGAGAAGCTGGGCAAAATCAAGGGCAAGATATTGAACAACAAGTTCGTGGGTGCGCTTGAGGTGCCATCGGATATCGAGATCGGCGACAGGGTATATTTCGAGGCGGAGTTGCCGGACAATTCGCTGTCGGGTAAGTCGGAGGACATACCGGTTGTGCCGGGAATCAATGTGACGAATATGAAGTGGAGCGCCGATGAGGCAAGGAGGGGGGATATTCTTACGCTCACGGCGAATGTTGATAATGTCAAGGATGACACCGAGGCGCTGGTGACGATCTATGAATATGACCGGGACAACGCGCACGACCGGATTACGGAGATTCCGGCGGTGATAAAGGATGAGAAGCTCGAGGTTAGCTGGGAGTATCAGTATCACGAGGACACCGATGAGCTTCCATCGCAGGAGGAGCTGGAGCGTTATGGGGGGTCTTATAATCCGCCGGAGTATTTTTTCACGATAAAGATCTATGATCAGGTTTTCGGCAGGGGGCAGGAGTCGGGTTTACTGGTGTTCAAGGACTGGATTATCATGAGATTTGCCGATGACGACGGGACGCCGGTGGCGGATCATGAGTTCGTTGCGACTCTACCTGATGGTCAGGAAAAGCGCGGGCGGACGGATGCCGATGGAATTGCGAGGGTGGATGGAATTCCACCAGGCCGGTTTTGGATAGAGCTGGTGGAGTCGGATTCATCGGATGATTCGGGAACGCAGTCTGCGAGTTAGATATGGGTGAGATAACTTATACAGTGAACGAAAGCGGCGATGGTGATTCCCGGGTCACGGAGATTCGCACGACGATAACCGCCGCTCAGCGTGGTACGGGTGCCGCCGGCGCGACGGGTTGCGCCGGTGAGGTGTCGCGTTGCGGGCATTTTACATCGGAGCCGGCGGCAGAGCCGGACAGACCATCAGTGGATTTTACGGGGCGTTACGAATGTGATGGTGGCGAGGGCGTTCAACCGTGCACAGTGCAGATCAATCAGGCGGGTGATTACGTTTATGGCTGGTTTCAGATAGATTTTTATGCTCCGGACGGTCGTGGTGGGACGGTGCTGCATGATGCTTTCACGGGCTACTTTAGTGGGGAGGTGGGTTCCAGCGGTGGCCCGGTGGAGGTGGTGATCGAGGCGCCGCAGGGTCAGAGTCAGCCGCGAAGCGGCCATATTTCCAATGTTCGGGCGCACAGCGGGCGTGTCAGAAGCATGAGATTGGCGCTGGACAGTACGGAGTTCCGCGCGTTCAGGGGGAGGTCTTATACCATGCTTCATTGGTTCGACTTGAATTGTGTTTCCAATCAGCCGCGTATGTCTCAGAAGGCGTTGACTTCGATTCGTAATTCGAATCGCGTTCTGTACCAGGCGGAGGCTCATCCACTTCGCACGATGCAGGTGCGGGCGATGCGCCGGTGGATCGAGGAGATACTGGTCCCGCGTATTAATGCGTGTTTGGGTCAGAGAGGGACGAGTCTTATGGGGCCGTTCCACGGGCTTTTTAATACTATCTTCGATGCTTTCTCGGAGCGCAATCTGGGCGAGTTTTTCCGTCAGGAGCAGACTGATCTCGTCAGGACAGTATTTTTACGTGCTCTTGAGACGGTAGGAATGACGTTGCCCGGGTCGGGTGAGGAGAAGGTGATCTTGGAGGTCCTATACCAGATAGCTGATTCGGGGGAGACGGAGGATCAGCGGGGCATTTTCCGTCGTTTTCGGGCGATGTTCGGTGAGCACAACGGGGAGCCGGTACTCCCGGAGCATCTTGGTCGGTACAAGTACAACGTGCGGGTGGAATATCGTCAGGGGAGCCTGCCAATTCCCAGCAGTGGAGTTTCTCTTGGGGGACGTCGAGCGGAGATCAGGATGACAAGGTCGATTCAGCAGGGCAGAAGCTGGCAGCAGGATGGTGATCCACACACGTTCGAGGCTGCAGTTGGAATTGTCAAGGTTGAGTTATCGGGCAGCGCCAGTGGTTCCGGACGTGGGGGCCGGGGGCGGGGCGGCGGCTCCGGTGGCCGGGGTCGGGGACCGGTACCATCGGTCGAGGCAGGTTTAAGCACTTTTGATTTTCAGTCGTATCGGCGCTGGACGTGGGATATGTTTCCGGGGTATTTCGAGGTTTTTGAGGCGCAAGTACAGATAAAATTGCCTTTCGGAATAATACCAGGACCGAGTCTCAGCGATGTTGCGATTTCGTTTTATGGTAGTGGCGATGTTCCTCCTCTCATAGCTGATGTTGAGAACTCAAGTACTATCAGTCTTGACAACGGCACAGAATTTCAAGCGCAGGTTGGGGTTGGCTGGTATCCGGGGTGGTTGTGGGCCGATCGACGGGCTCGGGAGAGATCGGCTGTGGATCCGACCGGGCTCCCGCCGAGTTCAGTGCGATGGGCTGATCGAACATATTTTTGCTTCCCCGTTGATGTGGAGTCGGTTTGTGAGGATGGGCGTGATCAGCTTGGAATAGTGCTGGCGGAGAATCTGATTTTGCTATTAAACGGGCACAGCCATTTGAGGCTGGACGGGCACGCGAGCCGTCCGGGCAGCTCCCAGCACAATATGGTTTTGTCTATCCGGCGATCGCAGTTCGCGCTGCAGGCGCTGGTAGATATCCTTGGTGAGAAACTTGAGATTCCCCTTATAGCCAGGGCCCAGAGCGAAGGGGATGGTACGATCCGGTTGTTTGCGTTTGGAGAGCAGGAGGCGGCAAGGGCCGGAGATCCGGAGTCTATGGAGATATCGGTCGCGCGTCGAGTAGATGTGTCTGTAAACGGCAGTGCTGTTGCCCGTCTGACGGTGACATCGTGACAAAGCGGGTCAGTCCGTGGTTTTGGCTGAAAAAGGCCCTATGGTGCGAAGGTAAAAGGCTTGACATTGAAAATAGCGAAGGTTAATATAAATAGTTATCATTTCAAGGCTTAGTAACAACAGCAAGGTCCCGTTGCGCAGGGGGGTATTGCTAAACCACACAGGTTACATATGGACATTGCCAGTTATTCATCAGATTCAAGATCGATAATCAAGATAGCCAAGGAAGTGGCCGCCGAATTTCGGCACGCCGAGATCGAGGTGGAGCATCTTCTGATAGCTACTTTGCGGCAGGAGAGCTCCGAGGTGGAATCGATTCTGGCGCAGTTGGAGAAGAATCCGAGCGGTATTGTTTCTTTGACGGAGACATACCTGAAGGAGCAGTCCAGCCGGGCCACAGCGCGAGAGAATTTGACGGCCTCGCCGGCCACTCAAACGGTGCTTGCTCAGGCTGTGGATGAGAAGGGGAAGCTTTACGACGCGCTGGTTGAGCCGGAGCATATCTTGATAGCCATTTTCGACCCGAGATCTTCGCTGGCCCCGTATCTTCGCGAGAAAATCGGTATTGCCAAAGAGGATATCTACCGCGCTATAGCCGAGAGCAAGGCGGTGGAAGAGATCGCCTCGACACCATCGAAGCCGGGTGAGGGGAAAGCGGCTCCCGTTGAGGGGAGGAGGGAGGTTGCCGGGACGCTGAAATATTGTATCGATATGACGAATCAGGCGGCGGCCGGTGAATTTGACCCGATGATAGGCCGTGAGTCCGAACTTCAGCAGGTTATCCAGATATTGCTTCGCCGTCGCAAAAACAGCCCGGTGCTTGTCGGGGGGGCGGGTGTTGGCAAGTCGGCGATAGTAGAGGGGTTTGCCCAGGCAGTGATAGACAAGGCTGTTCCGAAGGCTCTCGAGGGTGTTAAGGTAATGTCGCTGGATATGGGTTCGCTGGTTGCCGGCGCAAAATACAAAGGGGAGTTCGAGGAACGTTTTAAGACACTGATTGGAGAAGTTGTCAAGTCCGGCGGGAAGATAATCCTGTTTATCGATGAGATTCACTCTATATCGGGAGCCGGCGGCGGCGGAGGGATGGATGCCGGGAATCTGATAAAACCGGCTCTGGCCAGAGGGCAGATTCGCCTGATAGGGGCCACGACGGAGGACGAGTACAGCAAGCACCTGGAGAAAGACAAGGCTCTCGACAGGCGTTTTGAGAAGGTGAAGGTCGGGCAGCCGAATTTTGATGATGCGGTCAGGATCGCTAAAGGGGTAGTTCCGAAATACCAAGAACACCACAAGATTACCTATACCGAAGAGGCGATTGTCGGGGCGGTGAGGTATTCGCAGAGGTATCTGAGCGAGAGGAATCTTCCGGATATCGCTCTGGATATTATCGATGAGGCGGCCTCGGAGTATCATGTCAAGAAAGAGTTCTCCAAGGTCAAGATTCCGCTTTTGGAGACTCAGATAGTGGAGCTCGAGAAGCTTTTCAAGCAGTGTGAGGGTAAGGACCCGGCGAAGCACAAGGAGGATTTCGATAAGCTCGAGTTGGCATATGACGAGTTTATCCGGAATATGGATCGCATGAGTGGTTTCTGGGGGCATCGCCTCGAGGCGAAGGCGGGAGGTGAAAAATGAAGATCGGAAAGTTTGATATAGAGCTGGCGAAAAAGGATTTTGCCGAGCGGGCCGAGAAGTTTGAAGCGCTGAAGGCGGCGGTTGACAAGCTTGAGGACAAGATTGATGACGCCGAGATAGCGGCGGTGGTTGCCCGCAGGACAGGGATTCCGGTGGCAAAGATGTTGACGGCGGAGAAAGACCGTCTGATCAACATGGAATCATTCCTGAAAAGGAAGATAGTCGGCCAGGAGAAGGCGATTATCGCGATATCGAACGCCATAAGAAAATCACGCGCGGGTCTGAAGGCCAAAAACAAGCCGGTTGGTTCATTTTTGTTTTTGGGTCCGACGGGAACGGGCAAGACGCATTTGCCGAAGCTTCTGGCGGAGTTTTTGTTCGATGACAAGAATGCCATGGTCCGGCTGGATATGTCGGAGTATATGGAGAAGCATTCGGTGGCCAAGATGATTGGCGCTCCGCCCGGGTATGTCGGTTATGAGGAGGGCGGGGTGTTGACCGAGGCGGTCAGACGCAAGCCGTTCTCTATTGTTTTGTTTGACGAGGTCGAGAAGGCGCATCCCGATGTGTTTAATCTGCTGCTTCAGTTGCTCGATGATGGCCGTTTGACGGACGGTCAGAGCCGTACGGTGGATTTTTCGAATACGCTGGTAGTGTTGACCTCGAATTACGCCGCTGACAAGATTCTCGAGGCGGACCGTGAGGGGCGTGAGGTTGATATGGAGGAAGTGCGCGGCTTTTTGTTCAGCAAGTTCCGTCCGGAGTTTCTAAACCGGTTAAATGATATTATCGTGTATCATTCGTTTACCCAGGATCAGGTGGAAGTGATTGCCGGGCTGGAATTCAACAACCTGACAGATCTGTTGAAGGACCTGGATATCAAGGCTGAACTTACGCCTGAGGCGCGGCACAAGCTCGCCGAGGATGGATATACGCCGGAGCTTGGGGCAAGGCCGATTCAGCGGATAATAGAGAAGGATATTATAAACCGTTTATCGGTTGATATAATCACAGGGGCGGTATCTCCGGGTGATAATATTTTGGTTGAAGTAAAGGACGGAGGTTACGTCTTTACTAAAAAGGAAACAAGTTAAATCAATAATGATATAACGGAGGACTCAGATGGCCAAATTCATACTTGGTGCAACCGAGCGGGTCAAGAAAGATGATTCGGTACCGGTTGAGTTGCTGCCGTCCAACAAGCTGCTGTACGCGGCGAAGTTGAACAATGACGAGGACAGCGACGTGACACCGGTCAGGTGCAACAACCTCAAGGAGGTGTTCGAGAAGTTCCGGCCTTCGTTCGAGGCGGAGCTGGAGGATCCGGATGGTCAGTCGATCAACGCGCATTTTGAGGTGAAGTCGATGAAGGACTTCACATCGAAGGAGTTGATCGAGAACAATGACGCGCTTCGTCAGACCTATTACAGCAAGGAGATGCTTGCCGATCTGGACAAGCAGTTGAAGAAGAACAACGCGCTCAAGAAGACTCTGGATGACAAGGAAAAGAAAGAGGCACTGTTGAAGGTGGCGCGTTACTACATAGACCTTCTCAGCGAGTAGAAGAGAGGTGAGATACTATGGGTGAAGAAGAAAAAAGAGAAATGCAGCCCGCGGCGGCGTCGGCTCAACCCGAAGCGGCCCCGGTGGAAAAGATATCGGAAGATGAGTTCGCGTCGATTTTGGGCGATTCCTTTGGTGATTTCAGCAAGCTCGCCGCTCTTTTGCCGTCGTTTAAGACAGCCGAGGGGGATCTTGTTCGCGGTGTGGAGTGGCTAGATCCGAAGAAGGATTTTCAGCGCAAGGAATTTTTGACCAAGGCGGATTTCGCCAAGCAGCGTCAGCTTCTGGCTCAGCGCCTCAAACTCTGGACGGAGCATCTGTCCAAGGGCGGCAGCCTGGATGATATTCGCAAGGGTATCAACGAGCAGGCGGCCAAGTTTGAGGCCAATCTTGAGAAGAACATGAAGAAGGTACACCGGGCGAGTCGCGGGTTGGAGACGACCTATCGCGCGGTTGACAAGTTCTTTGCCAATGCTCAGCAGGAGCCGGATGAGAAGGTCAACGCGTATTTCGCCAATGTGAGCGGCGAACAGTTGACCGATCCCAACGACAGGGAGAAGTTCGAGGAGCTTGCGAAGGCGGTATCGGATCTTTTCCGCGAGTGGAGCGTCAAGGACGCGTTTGCCATGTTCGTGGTTCCGGGCTATCTGGGCAGTGTGGAGAACATCGACACCGTGGCTCGTCAGCTTGGACTTCCGAACAAGGTACATGTCATGACGGATCTTCCGAATTTCGAGAAATTCGAGGAGGTTATGGACATGCTGGAGGATCCGGCGTACGCGAACCTTCCGGGTATCGACGACTACAAGCAGTATGTATCGGTGTTCGCCAATTACATCATGGCGCGCGGAGCCAATCAGTACGAAGATGATGATATGTGGATCCCGCCGTCGGCGGCGGTGGCCGGCAAGATGTACCAGGGTGACACGACGGTCGGTATGCAGCAGCCGATGGCCGGTTTCAAGTATGGTAAGATTGCGGACGCGAAGTATCTTCGCTTCAAGGCCAATCAGCCTGACGCCAGCAAGATTAACGAGAAGGGCGTCAATCCGATGGTGAGTTTTGAGGGCACGGCGGTGGCGATGGGTGCTTCGACGCTATTCACCAAGGAGACATTCAACGTATATTCCATCCGTCGTACTTACGATTATGTCTACAAGACACTTCGCAACTATCTCAACAAGCAGACGTTTTCGGTCATTGATCAGCGGTTTATCGATACGATGCGCAAGGACATCGACAAGTTCATGAAGGCGATTTCCGGTGGTGACAATATTCTTCAGGATTACAAGGTTGATATTTTCGCCGACGAGGAGATGCGTAAACGTCAGGAGGTCGATGTCAAGGTCAGCTTGAATCCCAAGTATCCGGCCCGGACTTTCAATATCGAGTTCGTGGCCTGGGGTGAGGGTGACCAGACCAACGTCAAAGACAAGTAATTTTCAATCGGCGCTGGGCCGGGGTGATCCCCGGCCTTGTCGTCAAGCAGATGGGCAATAATTAGCAGACTTATAACCTAAACTAAAACGCAGGTGGAGGTTACCACTTATGGCACGCAGACCAATCTTAGAGATTGACGGTGTAAAGTACAAGAATGTGTACGAGGTTTCTTATGAGATCTACACCGCCAAGGACGAGACCGGGCGCCCTTCGGATCGCGCCCATGCGGGGACGATCAAGGTTACCCGTGAGTCAGACGAGAACGATGCTATCGCTGCCTGGGCGATGGATTCCAGCCAACCGAACTGGAAAGCCGGTTCGGTATCGTTTAAGAAGCCGGATGATTCGGAGATGAAGGTGCTTAGCTGGGAAGAGGGCTTCATCACGAAGTACGAGGAGCGCATTCCGCACCTTAAGAACAAGCCGGATGACCAGGTTTTCGAGTATTTTGAGATTTCCTGCCACAAGTTGACGATAGGCGGGGCTTCGCTCGACAATCGCTGGGAAGAATAGTCATGGTTAGACGGGCCGGGTGGGCAGCAGTCAACCCGGCTTCGTCTTTAACAACGACAATGGTCGGAAAGTCCTTATGGCAAAAATTCAAACTCCTTGTGTTTGTACGATCAAGATCGACAACAAGGAATTAAAGCACAACGTGTCATCGGTTCAACTTGATCAGTATGTTGATGATCATCACGAGTTGAAGATTCAGATCAAGCAGGTTGGCAAAGCCGCGAGGGACCAGGATTTTGATGATCCCGGCAATTACACCGGGTTTCTGGGCAAGTCGGTGGCTATGACTATTACTCCGACCGGCGGGCAGGTGGAGCAGTCGCGCGAATTGGAGTTTATCGGGCTGGTCACCGAGGTCAGGCTGGAAAACAGTATTGACGGCCTCAACACGGTTTTGATTGTGGGCAAGAGTCCGACGATAACGATGGATGGCGCGCCGCAGGTGGCATATTTCCAGGATCAATCGGCGAGTGACATGATCGGTTCGATTGTTTCGAACTATCCAATCACGCGCGGGACGGTCGAGTCGACCGGGTCGTCGATCAAGTACAGTGTGCAGTATCGTGAGACGGACTGGAAATATATAGCGAGGCTGGCCGAGGCGGCGGGTCGTTATTCTTACTATGATGGTAAGGAGTATATGCTTCGCAAGGCCACGGGCGGGAAGGTCGAGGATTTGAACTGGCGTGAGACGCTGGGTGCTTTTTCGCTGGGTCTGGGGACGGCGCCAAGCCAGTTTACATCGAAATCGTGGGAATACGGTCAGAAGACCGCTCTCGAGGGTCAGGTTGACAGCGGTGTTCTTCGTTCGGCGCCATCGGACATGGCCAAGGTCTCGATAGATGCCTCGAAGAAGATGTTTTCGAAAGCGGGGTATATTTCTACTGAGAAGTCGACGGATCAGGCCAGTGTTGATTCTACTCTCGGAGGCAACGTGGAGAGCCAGGTTGGCCGGATGGTTGCCTGTACGGGTGAGTCGATCGTCCCGGCGGTGAAGGTTGGGCATTGTGTGAAGGTTAAGGGGATGGGGAAGATTGACGGTTTGTACTGGGTTAACCGGGTGGTACATTATTTTGACGAGAGCGGCAAGTACCATAACGAGTTTTACAGCTCGCCTCTTGATATATCATTCCCCGCAAAGAAGACGAAGCGTCCATCGCTGACCAACCTGCAGAGCGGTATCGTGACGAGTCTTGATGATCCGGAGGGACTGGGCCGGATCAAGGTGCGGATTCCGGCGCTGGGGACGGAGACGCTCTATGTTCGTTACGTATCGCCGCACGCGGGTAATAATCACGGGTGGTTGAGTCGCCCGGAGATTGATGATGAGGTACTGGTGGGGTACGAGAATGGCAACGCCGATCTGCCGATTGCGCTGGGGTCGTTGTATTCGGGTACGGATACGCTTCCGGCGACCACTGACGACAAGAACGAGATAAAGGTGTTTCTCACCCGCGGCGGCAACGAGATCAAGTTGACGGACAAAGATGGCGAGGAGGAGATTTCCATCAGCACCAAGGATGGCAAGAACCAGATCGTGCTGAACATGAAGACGCCATCGGTGAGCATCAAGACCGATGGAGATTTAAGCCTGGAGAGTACCGGGGATATGAGCCTCAAGGGCAAGAACATCAAGATAGAGAGTGACGCGAAGATTGACGTGAAATCCGGTGCGGACCTGAATCTGGATGCCGGCGCCAACCTGAAATCGAAGGCCAGCGCCAACCTGAATGTTGAGGCCAGCGCTCAGTGTGTTATTAAGGGCGCGATTATCAACCTGAATTAGAGCGACTATGGATTATCTGGTGATACCTTTTGCGCTGAGAGACGGTTACCTCGGGAGAGGGACGATGCAGGAATCGATCACTTACTCGGTGGGGCTTCTGTTGAGCACTCGCCAGGGGGCGATGCATTTTGATCCCGAGTACGGTTGTGATATCTGGAACAAGGAGTACTCGGATTTGTACGCCGCCAACAAAGCCGACATCCGCGCCAGTCTGCGCAACGCCATCAACGTATACGAAGAGAGATTGTACAATGTGTCGGTTTCGTTTGTGAGTGTGGAGGATAGTGCGCCGCATTCGCTGGGGCTGGCGGTGAGGGTTACGGGCAATTACAAGGAAGGCAACGAGGAAAAGAAGTTTGACGCCAGTTTCGTGCTGGGTTGATGAATCGTTGAGAGACTAGAAATGGCTATTGAGAAATCGCGGTCAAAGGAACAGATTTTTGCCAACATGCACCGTGAGCTTCGCAAGTGGAACCCGGAGATTCCCGAGTCGGTGGATCGTCTTGACCCGGTGCTTAAGATTCTCTTGCAGCTTTACGCCCACCAGCTTGAACGAATAGACCGTCGTATCGACCAGACCTGGGAGGTGGCGGTAAGTTCTCTGATTCGGACGATGGCTCCCGAGAGTCAGCGCTGGCCGGTTCCGGCCTACACGATAATGCGTTGTCAGCCGATTGACCCGGTGGTGGAGATCGACCCTCATACGCGGTTTTTCTTCAAGGAAAAACGTGAAGGCGGGCAGACTTTCTTTTTCTCGTCGCAGAAGACCGAGAAGCTGGTAGCGGCGGACGCCAAATATATTTTCGCCCGGTTTAACGATGCGGTTTTCGACCTGTCGCCCAATTCGGCGGGACACGGCGGTCAGCCGGCGATTTCGGACGCTCAGCTTAAGAGCAAAGGAGCGGGGCAGATTTATATCGGTGTTGAGTACTCGGGGATGCCGACCGGTTTGAGGAAGGCTACGTTGTGCCTGATGGGTGTGGAGACAGTGCTTCGTCAGATGCGCTGGGGGTACTGGGTGCCGGGTTCGGCGGCGGGGGGCTTTTACGAGGACAGCAGTTTTTGCCCGGGCCTGACGACGAGCCTCGAGGACCTTTTCTCCGACGATGGCGAGCCGGTTGATTGGGGAGGTCTTCGTACCAGTGTTGATCTTTTCAGGCCGCTTGAGAACAATTTTATCGTTTTGCCCGACAAGTTCACTTCGACGTGGGAAATGGGATCCGCGGACGCCGCTTTGGTTAATCATATTGACGATGACGAGACGAAATATGCCGTTGAGCAGGACAAGCTCTACTGGATCAGGGTGGATCTTCCGGCGGGGGGAGACAAGGTCAAGGTTAAGAGTGGTTTCAAGCTTTATTTCAATTGTTTCGTAGCCACGAACAAGAACGGGCTATCGACTTACAAGTATACCGGTGGAAATCGGCTGGTTGAGGTGGAGATACCGGAACCGATCGACACCATACTCGGAATAACGAGTGTGATTGATTCCAACCGCAATGAGTATGTTCCCCGGCATGAGATGTCGATCAAGTCGACCGATCAGTGTTATACGCTGGAGGAGCGTGGGGATCGTCTGGTGCTCTGGTTTGATTACACATCGCAGCTTGATGTGCCGCCGGACAATATCACGGTTTACTACACGGTGACAGCGGGTACATCGGCAAATGGCATTGAGGCGGGGCAGATTTGCGAGCTTTACGAGAGACATCCGGGGGTAGGGGAAGCGGAGAATATCACGGTCACGCGGGGGGCGATACCGGCCAAGACGGAGAAGCAGATAGTGACCGAGGTGTCATCGCGGCTTCGCAACCGTGACCGTGCCCTGAATTTCCGTGAGATCGCCGGATGGACGCAGACTTTCGACCCGCGGATCAAGGGTGTGGAGTGCGTAAACAGCATCGAGCGCGCCGGGCGTGGGGTTCGTCGTTGTGTTCTTGTCAAGGTGCGTGTGAGCGCAGAGGATTTTTACAGCGAGGATGAATCGGGTCTTTTGAAGCAGCGCCTGAAACAGTTTTTGAAGTCGAGGGCGCCGGTGAATACCGCATTTCAGGTGGAGATAGTCGCGCGATGATGTCGCCAGTGGAAGCTGTCATGCCGGATTTTTGCAGCCGGCGATCCCCCCTTCATTACACTACCGCTTTGATTGCACTGATGAGGTTAAATGTTGATTTAAGCCGGGTGGACCTGCAGGCAATCGGTGAGCACGAGAATTACAGGGGGGAGATCAGGTATCAGGAGCCCCAGCCGGGTACGCGGCTCGATTCAAGGACACGCATCACGCTGAAGATTGGTTTCCCGAGCGCCGTGGATCATATGCCGTACCAGTTTTTTTACGGTCTCGGGGGCGTCCGAAGTTCCACCGGCAAATGGGAAGATGACGCGCGTTGTTTGATGTCGCCGTTTGATGCGGCAGTGATACGACACCGGGCAGCGGCGAAATTTCGGGATTTGAAAAGTGGTCTCGGGCTGGTTGACTCCAAGCAGGTGAGTGATTTTCTGTCTGTCTTCGAGTATGCGGTTGAGGCGGAATCGACCGAATTGCGCGAGGCCTTGATATGGGCGGCGGTTTTGCCCACGTTCAACCAGTGGGGAGCCAATGCCGAAGGTGTTTGCCGGGTGCTCGAGCGACTGTTCGGATATAAGTTCGAGATAAGGGAGAATGTCGAGTCGCAGCATGAGATTCCATCGTCGTGTCGATACCGGCTGGGTTCGCCCAAGGATCGGCTGGGCGAGGGAGTGATTCTGGGTAAGACGTTTACCGATTATGATTCGGCGTACGAAGTGTTAGTGAAAGATGTGCCAGTGGAGAGTGTCTCCGATTTTCTTCCGGGGGGACGCATACGAAAAAGGATAGAGAGAGCTCTAGAAATCTGTATGCCGGGCAATCTTGAGTATTCCATCAGGGTCAGGGCAATTGGGCCGATGGTGGCAATAGGAAAGGGCAGCAAAAGGAATTATCTGGGATATACATCATACATTGGAACTTGACGGGTATCATGGCTGTGGGTACATTTAAGTTGACTTGGGCAGGTGTTGGCTATAGATTCCCGACTGGTCCCTAATTATTGAGGCAAGACTATGGGTGACTTAAACTTATATTCGGTAAACTGGCAGGACGGGATGCTTATTACGCAGAAGCATCTCAAAGATCAGGAGCGGTATTTCGAAGAGCTCGTTCGCTGGCATTCGTTTCATGTCGGCGATAACTGGGGATTGGTCAAGAAATCACTTTCGGCGAAGCCGGCGCTTGGATTGAACCTGCTCTTGAGCGGTCGTCGGTTGACGGTTGAGGTTGATCGCTGCCAGGCTATTACTCCCGATGGGCATTTTATCGAGATAAATGAGTCTACCGAGGGGCATGTTAAGGCTGCAGCGGATGTAAAGGACGGGATGATTTCGCTTTTCATTGGTGTTGAGAACTCGAATAAAAAGCAGGTTGGCGAATCTGATCCGACTGAAGAGATTCCGCGTATTCCTTATTTGAATGTCGATTACAAACTGCATCTGGGCGACAAGCCGAATCTTCCCGAAGGTCAGTATATCAAGATAGCCGAGTTGATGGTGGCGGCCTCAGAGGTAACGCACGCCTCGAGTTTTTACCCGCCCTGTGTGACACTTTTCGCCGACGAGCGGCTTAATCAGACGGTCAATGATTTCAAGAGCCGTTTGGAGAAGTTGATATTGCTTTCGACGCAGGCGTACGCGGCGATGCTTACCTCGACGGCGGCGGTCGGTCAGCAGACGGTTCTTCAGGCGGAATTCAAGGACACGGTGGGGCATTTCATTCAGCATCTGGCGTCATCGCATGATCAACTGGTGGCGGGCAAGAACAGTCTTCATCCGATGTATTTCGTTGTGCACTTCAAGCGGCTGTTCAGAGTGTTTTCGACATTGTTGAATCTACATCCGGGGTTGAAGGATTATATTAACGAGAGATTTTTCGTCAAGCAGACGAGTTCTGATATCGGGAGGTACATGTCCGCCATCGATGGATTTCTGTTGACGGAATACGATCACAACAATATTGGTGGACATATCGCCACGATTGACAGTCTGTTCGTGACTTTGAGAGAGCTTCTTGGGTTTTTCGCGCAGGTCAAGAAGGATCAGCTGGGTGAGCAGGCGGTGGCGACGCAGACGCTTACTTATCATGGCCGGACGTACAATCTGGCCGATTACAGCAGTTGCCGTTTGGAGAAGGTGGGAGATTTAAGTTATCTTCTGATAGCGATAGCCAAGCCGTGCTCGATGTCGGATATAACGATACTCATGGCGAAAGACCTGTTCGGTGACAGGATCTGGTCGAATATACAGGTGAGGCTTGGTTTGAACGAAGCTCGCGGTCTGGGTGAGACAGATCCGGTCACGCTGGACACATCGACGTTCGGAAACAAGGTCGCGCTCCATCCCCAGGATATGATGAAGTCGTTGTCGGTGAAGCAGCTTACCATGATTTTCCGCGGGGCCGGCGACGCCGAGAAGCTGATGAATCTCGGCAAGACGGATTTGATAATCTATTGTATGTAATGGCACGGTGACAGGAAAGCAGCCGGTGGTATGAAATCATATATAGACGACCTGTTTGGCTACATAGATACTTACGAAAAGAACTATGCTCAATTTGAGACTGAGGCTTTCCTTCAGACCTATAACGGCATCGTGACCGTATTTCAGACGTTGCGGGGGGATCGTAATCAGGCGGTAGAGGTAGATTACTATCTTCTTGATAAGGTCAAGTTGTCACCTCTTACAAGTTCCGATCTCAGGCAGCTTACAATCCAGGTGCTGGTCACGCGGTTCGAGGCCGAGGTTGACACCGACGGGCGGTCGAATCAGGCGTATTCATACTGCCGTAATTTACGGCCGATCAAGCAAGATGCGCCTTTTTTCGAGCAGAAACTGGCGCCGCTGTTATTTGATGAGGGGAGTCTTAATCACAATTTCCGATTGAACGCGTTCCTGCTCGATGAGATGGCGGCGTACATCAATCGATTCGGTAAGAGCGTGAAGAGCGATATGACGCCGGAGCAGTTTGATGGTCTGGCTGACCCGCTCAAGATGCTGGAGTTGAAGCGCAGGCAGCTGGCGTTGGGGACGAATCTCATCAAGGACCGGACCTCGCTGGAGTTTCATCTTCAGCGGGTGGCGACATTCAATCGAATTGGCGACAAGGGCAAATTGTACGAGCAGTATTTGACTCACTGGAATTATCTGGCCAGCAGCAGTATCTGGTCGAGATTTATGACGTGGGTCAAGGAGCTGGGGGCGAAATTCCGCGGGGCGTTTTCGAGCTTTGGTTATTTCCGTCTGTTGAGCACACAGCGCAAGCTGGCCTATTTTACTTACATTCTCCTGATAGTGATTTTCCTGGGGATCGCGTTCGGTGTGCCGGCCTGGTGGAACAGTATTGCCGATCAGAAGCTCAACGATTTTCAGGAAAAGGCGAATAACCTTCAAAATATGTCGAAATGATGTTCTGTTAAGGGATAGATTTGGCTAAGATATTCAAAAAGTTGTTCAAGTTCGCCAAGAAGGGGGCCAAGGCCGCCACGGGTAAGGACCAGGCGGGTGGCGGGGCGTTCGAGTGGCCATCGGGTATCCGGGTTGGAGTCTATGGACATTTCAATGCCGGGAAGACGGTTTACTTCACGGTGCTGAATGAGGAGTGTAAGATTGCCCGGGACCTTCAGATTTCGGTGACGGACAACGCGACTTCGTCTGAATTCCTGACGCATCGTAGATCCATCTGGGGACTCGGTACGGTTACCGATGTCGGCACGGTGGTGGATCTTCGCGGGGAGCAGAAGTTCCCGGAGCCATCGGTTCGTGACAGGGTGTTGATATTTAACGCGATTATCGATGGTGACAGGAAGGTTCCGGTGGTGGCGTATGATTATCCCGGACGGGCGGTAGCGATAACGGGCGCGAATGAATTCAAAGACAAGGTGATAGATTTCATGTCGGGCTGTGACGGCCTGCTATTTTTCTGTGATCCCAAGGTAATGGGATCGGAGCTGGAGAGCCAGGCACAGGTGTCGTCGTTTGTGAGCATGCTCGAGAAGCTGGCGCCTCATTCGCGGAGTCTTCCGATTCCCGTGGCGCTGGTGATTACGAAGGCGGATGTTCTTCCGGGATTTTCAGGCGACAATCAGGTGGTATTGATAAGCCACGATGATGAGCATCTGCTGTCGGAAGACTTCGATTTGTTCCTGAACAAGATACTGGTAAGCGAGAAGGTATCATCGGATCCCACATGGACCGCTACGGTTCGCAACGTGCTTATCCGGATGGCGGATTTTCTCAAGGTGGTTGTTGGGCGGACGCTCAATTTTCAGATTTTCTTCGTGTCGAGTATCGGTCAGTCTCCGGAGAAGGTTGGGACGGATGTGGGGCGTTCGATTTACAAGCCTCCTCAGAAGATAACGCCGATCGGGGTAAAGGAGCCGTTTTACTGGCTTCTGAACGGCATTTTGCATAATCGTCGGGTGGCACGACTGAGGTCAGTGGCCAAGGCGGTGGCCGTGGCATGCCTTATCTGGGCGATTGTGTATTCGATTCCGTTTCTTTATCACTTCCTTTATCTGCTTCCTCGCACACAGGCCGTGGAGCAGGAGATTGTGAAAGCGAATCACGGGAACGTCTTCACAGCGTCGGCAGATGAGCGGCGCAAGGTGCAGACTGCTTACAGCCGGTATGAGAATTCCAAGTTGGTGAGCTGGTTTTTCCCGAGTTTCCAGGCGCCATCGGGTAAGATACGGCAGTTCTATCGTGATTTTGATATTTCCGAAGCGGTGAAGGCTCTCGATCAGCTTATTGGGCGGTTTGATGCGATAGTCGCGGATTCGACGCTGTGGCCGAAGTGGAATCCGAGCACGGATTCGATTCAACTTTCGTCCGAACTGGAGCGGGTAATAGCAGAGGTCGAGAATTACCATGTTGGAGAAGAGGGGTCGGTGCTTTATGATCGAAGTGACCGGGTGTTGAGTTACTGGAATCTTTTTTCGGAATATATCGCCGGTCGGAAGGATACGGCGCTGGCGACGAAGATTCGCGAGCAGGTGGCGTTTAATGTCAAGACGTATGCCAGTGAATTGAGCGCGGCCGAGGAAAAGCTGGGGGAGACCTTTGACCAGAAACTCCAGGTTCAGGCGGCTATTCAGGAGAAAAAAGAAATAGCCAAGAAGGCGAGTGTGGAGCTCGATGATTTGATCGCGGAGATAAATGGCAATAAGGATCCCGAGTACAGGTTGGGGCGGGCTGTTGAAAGGCTGACCCGTTTGAAATCGGAGCTTAATCCGAACACGGACGCCGAGGGCATAAGTGCGATTGAGCGGTACTTACAGGATGCCCGCAAGTGGACAAGGCCGCAGAAGTTCACCTATCGCGTTGAGACTATTCCAGGTAACGCTCACGTGCATATAGAAATAACGCCGAGGGGTGAAGATCCGAAGTGGGCGGAGCAGAATCAGATTTTCGAGGGGGACGAATATACGATCGAGTGGAAGATGAACGATGATGTTCATATAGCTATCGACGAATTGAAGCATCCCTGCAACTGGGGTAATAACCCGAGTGACAAGAAAGTGCTGAGAGGCAATTATTCGCTCTTCGAGATGGAGGGTGATCTGAGGTTCGAGAATCTCGGCAAGCAGATAAGTATAAGTTTCAAGCCGGCGCTGTCCGAGCAGTTGCCGAGGTTAAAGAAATAGAGTGAACCCAGGTAAAGGTTCGTAGCGAAGGAGTAGGAAATGAGAAAGATGATACATCCAGGCAGGGCCGGCGTACTGGCGTTCTTTATAGCGGTTGCGGTGCTGCTGACAGGTCCGGTCGCTGATGCCGCCAAAGTGCAGATTCCGGAGGGAACGGCTGTTAAGGTCAGTTTTCCCTCTACTATTAAGATTTCATCGAGTGAGCTTGGTGAGGGTATCCCGATTCTTTTCAACCTCGCCGAGCCAATCGAAATAGGCGGCAAGGTGATTGTTGAGAAAGGGGCCACCGGCACGGCGGTGGTCAAGGAGGTCAGGAAGGCCGGCAAGGGCGGCAAGCCGGGGAAAATAGCGCTGGAGTTCGTTGATCTGGCGCCGAAGGGGACTTTCCTGACGCTCGACGGTGAGAATGTCAAATTGAAGGGTGTTATTACCGCTGAAGGTAAAGGCAAGAAAACCCTCTCGTACCTGTTCATTTTTGGCTTGTTTATCAAGGGCGGTCAGGGGGAGATACCGACAGACAAGATTTACACGGCAACGGTAGCCGAGTCGGTGATATTGGAAGAGAAGTAGATTTTCGCGAGAAAGCCGATCAAATGAGAAAGCCGGGTCATATAATTGACCCGGCTTTTGTTTGTTTTTCAGATAACTCTATCAGTACGCAGCCATCCAATATACTGTTACGCCGCGAGCCTCAAGCGCGGGGATATCGACCGCAATAGCGGATTCGCTGAGGGGGTTACCGGCAATATAGAGCGTGTCATTTTCAGCGAGGCCCGGATTGTTGACCAGCGGTGTTATATCGACGATGGAGTTGTTGTCGAGATTGAGCACGCTTATGTTGGTCAGGTACTCCAGAGGGGCGATGTCGGTAATCAGGTTACCGTCGAGAAAGAGACGCGTGAGGTTCTCCAGTACCTGCACGCCTTCTATTGTCTCGATTTGCATCTCTCCACCCCAGCCGTCGAGTGAGTCTATGAAGATCACATCGGACAGCCAGAGAGGGTCGGTCGTCTGGTCGCCGATGCTCCACCGCACGAGAGACTCGAGACCGGAGTCGGGGAAAGTGACGATGCTGTCGGCGATAGGGGTGATCACGACCGTACCGGGCAGGGTGGTGATATCGTCAGGCGGGATGCGGGTTAGGTCGAGGTTTTCGAAGGCGCCGAGTTGGAAGACCATCTGGGTAGAGGTCTCGACGAGGATGACGCCATCGGGATTGGAGGCTCCGTTGAATATATACGGTATGGTAAAATACAGGGTAGCGACTTTGGTGGGCAGGTCGCTGTCTACAATCGTTTCCGTCGAGTTGCTGATGGATATCTGCACCTGAGTTTCCCCGATAAAGGGAGAGAAAACATCGGTTGAGGTCAGGTCGGTTCCTTTGACGACTGAGTCGGGTGTGATCATCGAATAATCATACATCACCGTTAGTGAGGCACTTCGCAGTCCGGCGAGGTTGACCAGTTCGACATCGACCGCAAACGACTCGCGCGAGGCTATCTCCGTAGTGGACGGATACAGGCGCACCAGCGGTTGGGTGTAAGCGCCGATATCGACGGTCGCGGCCTGTGAGTATACACCCGCCACCGGTATGGAATCGCCGGAGACGGAAACAAGGCCGAGCGGGGCGATGTCGACATAGCGTGCTCCGGCATCGAGGGTGACGAGCGAGCGCATGTGCAGCGTTAACATGTCGGAGTAACCGTTGGAGTCGACAATTTCGCCGGTTGAGATGTTCGGGTCGGAGATCAGAAGCTGCAGGCCAGGATCGGTGCGGCTCCCCGTTATTTCTACTACATCGTTGGGGTCGAGCGTGGAGCCTTTCTGGAGGGAGTCGAAAGCGATGATGGTCGGGTCGAACAGAATACCTACTTCGGCGTCTTTCAGTCCACCCAAGTTGAACGCCTCGACGGTCAACGCGAAAGGCTGTCCCGATTCAACCTGAGTGAGGTAGGGGTTGACGCGGAACAAGGGGACAACCGGTAGCAGCTGAATGCTGAGGTCGACAGTTTCGCCGGGTTCGATGTCAGCGGTGGCGCTGCCGCGGTAGAGGACGTCTTCGAGCGGAGAAGTGAAGTCAAATTCCGGTCCCGCGGAGATTCCTTCGAGTACAAACAGGCGGTTTGATCCGGCGGGGACATCGAGTTCGAAGACGAGCGGACCGCCTTCGTACCAGCGGTACGCCATAACCGGCTCCATGTCGGGGCCGGTAACAGTCAGAGCAAAGAGGTTAACCACAGCCGCCGAGCCGGTAGATGCAATGGGCGCCTGTAATTTGACTGATACGGTGGGTGATGAGTCGTTTGTAATTTTGTCGCTGCATCCGGCGAGCAGCGCAACTGTCAAAATTACCAGTCCGGTGATTTTGAGTATTGTTGTATGCTTCATGGTACTGCTCACCTTTTAGAAGTTAGCCAGCAGACCCAGATGGAACTGGTATCCGCTGAGGTCAATCAGGTTATCGTTAACGTTGCCGGTGAAGTATTTGAAACCTCCATCGGCGCTCAGATTTTCACCGATTTGTTTGCTGACGGATCCGCCGAAGTTGAAGATGTCGGTGGAGCCGAGCGTTAATTCGTTTTCAGCAATCAAGCGAATTCCGGCCGATGGGCCGACGGCCCATCGGTTGGCGAGGTTGAAGATTGCGTTGGCGCCGGCGGAAAACTCGTTGCCATAGAGTTTGTACTGGCTCAGGAGAGCCTCAGAATCGCTGTAGAACGAGTTGTCGCCGCGGATGACATAGCTGAGATAGCCGCTGATGTCGTGTGGTGTGTCGATGTGGGCGCCGGAGACGCTCACCGCAATTTGTTGGCTTTGCTTGAATGTTTTCAGGCCGTCCTGTTTGTCCGCCGTGTAGGTTGTGAAGACGACATTCGTAACCCAGGTCATTTTGCCTTTAGTGATATCGCCGCCGGCGTTGATGGCGATTATGTCGCCGGGGTCGTAATCGCCGGTTTCGGCATAGGGTTCGTACTCACCCTTGAACTGGTAAGTGATACCGCCTCCGACTCGAGCATCGCCAAGCATGGTGGCGCCGCCAACGAGCAGGTTGAAGCCGAAACCTTCACCGAGACTTCGCACCGGGAATTCGAGGAAATCCTGTGAGAGCAGTTCGATGACGCTCCAGTTTTCCATGAAATCCAGTTTCTTTTTGCCAATGGGTACATTGATTCCGCCGCTGATGAGGATGTGATCTTCGGAGAATGAGCGGCTGATCTGAATGCGAGCGTCGCTTAATCCCGAGACGGAGTTGTCGAATCCGGAGTATTCGGCTGAACTCGAGGAGGTGGCCATGTATATCTGGGCTTCGAGGTTGTCCTGAATAGGTACGAAAGCACTCACGGGGATATAGGATTGGCTGACGGTTGTTTCGAGGCCGTCACCAAAGTCAAGCTTCCAGTGAGTGTAAACCAACTGCGGGTTACCGGAGGGTTTTTGTCCGAAGACGATCTGGCTTTGGACAGTGGCTGCCGCGCAGATGAGCAGCACCAGCAGAGCTGTAGTGATGATTATTTTATTCATTGTCCAACTCCACTGTTATGATGACTGTTCCGGTCGAGCCGACCTGAGGTTGTGATGTTGCGAGCCGCGAGGCGATGGCATTGGGAAGGACGCCGCTTGAGAGCAGGATGGTTGTCAGCCTTGAATCGAGGCCGGTGGCGATTGCTTCGAGCTCTCCCTCGGCACCGGTGGCGAACGATTCCAGCGCCTGCTGGGTCTGGTCGTAACTTTCGGCAGAGGCAGCGGAGGTCGGTTTGGTTAACTGGGTTTGGGCTGCCTGGAAGCCGGCATCGTGTTTCAGGGCATTCTGGAATTCCTGCCGGGCCGCCTGATGCATGCCGCGCTGTTGGTAGAAGAGTCCGCGGCTGTAAGAAAGGAAGGCCAGATAGGATTCAGTGGGCACTTGCTTGATGGCGTCGCGTTCAGCCGCTGTGAGCGTTATTCCGAGGGAATCGATAATGCTGAAGACGAATTGTTTCTCGATATCAAATATCTGCTGAATTTTTCCCTGACTGGATTCGGTGAACCGGGTGGATGTATCGGTGGCGCTCACGATAACGCCGTCGAGTCTGAAGCCATCATCGCCGACACTCAGCAAGGAGCCGGTGATGACTTTATCTGATCCGAGCAGTTTTCCCATGCGCGGGGCGGTGGATGGATCGACATATCCTGACTCGCCCAGTTTCAACTCGTCGAGGATGACATCAATCTTCAGCCGTTCTACCACGTCGAGGGATTTGACCTTAGCCAGATCCGCCGAGGTGAATTCGGCCAGTCCTACGGCAAGAGGAGCCATTTCTGGTTCGAGGTGGGAACCATCGAAGTTGACCACCGCGACGGCATTTGGAGATATGTCGCTTGCTTCGATGGCATCCTCGTTGGCAATGGCCATAGAGACTTCGGAGGACAATTTCTTATACACGAGGGCATCGAGGTGACTGTTGACCAACTCGCGGGTTGTTTTACCCGGGTTGAGGTTGAGCGAGGCCGTGTAGGCATCGATAGCCTTTTCGTAATCACCCTGTTTTTCATATATGAGGCCGAAGAACAGATGTGTTCTGGAGTCGGGCATGATTGTATTTGCCTGTTCGAGGGCATCTTCGGCTTTTTCGAGATTGTCCATGCGGTAGTAGGCGACGCCGAGTTCGCGCCACGCTACGGCGCTTTGTGGGTTGGCGGCAATCTCGTTGTAGAAGGCTTCAACGGCTTTATCGTATTGTCCTTCGTCGCTCAATTTTCGACCCGTGTTGTAGTAACTCTGAGAACATCCCGCTAAGAGCAGCAGCAACAGAGTCAGGATGAGCGACACGGACTTTGTGTAGTAACTGTATTGTTTCACCTGTTAGCCTACCAGTGGGCGATAGATTTCCATTTTGCGTTTCGCTTCGACAAACTGGTCGTCGAGTTCATACGCCTTTTTGAAACTCTCGTACGCGTTTTTATAGTCGTAGCGATCCATGTATTCGAGCCCCATCGAGTAAAAAGTGGTGGCATCCACAGATTCAGTACCACCTTCATCAATCATCTTGCTGATCTTGTCGGTCAGTTGGAGATCGAGCAGTCCGGCGAGTTCTTTTACCAGTTCTTTTTCCATTTTGGAGTATTCCGGTTTGCCTTCCTTGTCGACGGAGGCGATGATTTCGGAAGTTTCGACTTTGACAGCCCTGACCACCATGCGGGTGTTGTCGTCATCGAGTTGAGTGATGCTGCCGAAGACCATAATCTGAGCGCCGAGGATTTTGCCGACTTTGACGGCCGTGGCGACATCGACACTTCCGGACTGCTGGAGTTCGATTTCCTTGAGGATGAAATCGATTTTATCACGTTCGACGACTCTCAGGGAGCTGATTTTGGAGAAATCGTGCTGGAAGAAATCGGCCAGTCCTTTGGCGAGACTGCCCAGTTTTTCCTGGTATTCGCCTATGGAGTGGTTGTCGAATTCCATGATGGCGATAGTCGATATTTCGGTGGGTCCACTCTGGTCGCACGACATTTTGTTCATTTGTTTGAGAAGCTTGTACCAGTTGTCGCGCAGTTCCTGGGGCCAGATTTCCTGTGGCAGATGAGTCACGCAGGGGCCGATTTTGGATATTTTTTCGAGGTACTCGACGGACTTTCTCAGGTACTGTTCACCTTTGGCGTAGGTGATAATACTGAGAGTCTCGAGGATGGCGATACTGTCTTTGGCAGTGAGGTCATCGCGAACCAGCAGAGAAGAAGCGACTTCGATGCCTTTATCGAAGTCGGTCTCGGCGTAGAAATTGAGAGCTTCCGCCAGTTGGTCCACCACTGTCTCTGCGGCCTGTCCGTAGGCCGGAGGTGTAAATGCGAGGGCCAGAGCAGCGGTTATGAAGGCACATATCCCTGACCGGATAAGGTTGCGATTAGTCATTTGAGCTCCTTTGTGAAATGAGGAAGTAGATTCTGTTATAAATATATAGTCAACGCTTGATTATTAAAGCGTTATTTTTCAAAATCGAATATGACTCTGGCTGAACTGTCGGCGACCACTGACACAGTCTGCTGTCTTTCTCTCGCTATACCATCGATGTCGAGAACGGCCCTGACGTTGTATTGACCCGGCTTGAGCTGGAAGGCGGTCGGGGTTTTTCTTTCCTGAAGTGTTCCGTCGATATAGATTACCGCCCCTATAGTCGGTTTCGAACCCACCTTGAGTTCGCCGAAGGAAGTTTTCGGTTTTGTCGGTCTGGTTGGAGTTGGTTGTGTTGATGGAAAGTTGAAAGTGTAGGTTCGAATGATTGCGGTGTCGGCGTTAATCGCGATTTCATCGAGGATTTCGCCATTGACGGCATCAGCATTGGTGACGCGTACGTTGTGATTACCGGCGCTGAGAGTGATGGAGGCCTGTTCGGCGTCGCTCGCGAGGAGTGAGTTGTCGACATATATGTCGCCGGAAGGATTTACCTGAATTTCGAGGTTTGCTTGCACGGGCGGAGCTGCAATAACGAAAGTGTAGACATCGGAGAAGTCGCCCGCATTTTGACCATGGATTGCCTGGACTTTCCAGTAATATTCGCCCGGCTCGAGTTCGTTGGCCGCGGTATGAGAGTTGGCGGTGAGATTGCTTACTTGCCACGGGATGAGGAAATCGGGATTGTTGGCATATTCGAGGTTGTAAATGGCGTCATCCTGTTTTTCCCAGCGGAAAGTGGGTCTGGTTTCGGTGATGGTCGAGTTATTCTCAGGAGTGAGCGGGACCGGCGGAGCCGAACTTGATAGGGACGACATGATATAGAATCCGATTGCGCCTAGGGCGACGACAGCGGCACCGAGAATTGCTGTTATCGGTACTGCTTTCTTTGTTTTGGCCGGTGTCGGCGAAGGTTGTACGGCGGTGGCGGTCGCGGGAGTCTGCTGCGACAGGACAGCGTCGATTTGTTTGACCATCTCAGTGGCTGACGGGAATCTGTCGGCGGGGTTTTTGGCCATCGCTCGCGTGACGACACGCTCGACGTCTTTCGAGACACCTGAGATTTTGTCTCTGAGGGGTGGCGGGTCGCTGAAAAGTTTGGCGTCGCGGATAGCGAATTCATTATCTCCCTTAAAGGGCAGTTCTCCGCAGAGCATATAGTAGAGAGATGTTCCCACGGCGTAGATGTCGACGAGGGTGTAATTGGTGTGGTCGGTGGGGGTGAATTGTTCGGGGGCCATATAGGACGGTGTGCCGCAGGCGCTTCCGGCCAGGGTCAGGTTAGGGTCGGTTTCGGCCTTGGCGATTCCGAAATCGATCACCTTGACATGGCCGGCGGTATCGATCATGATATTGGAGGGTTTTATGTCACGGTGGCAGATACCTTTATTGTGTGCGAATTCGAGCACGCCGAGCACGTCTCTGGCGATTTTCAGCGACTCTACGATAGTGAGTTTACCTGACCTCTTGATGCGGTCTTCGACAGTCTCGCCATCGATATACTCCATGGCAATCACGATGTCATCGCCGTGGTTAAAGAAGTGTTTGATGCGGCATATGTTGGGGTTACCGTCGAGGAGGGCCAGTTTGTCGGCTTCCTGTCGGAAGCGATCGACGAGGCGGCTGTCGGACAGAATTTTGAGGATGACTTTCAGGTTGGGAATATCTTTGTGAACGGCCAGGTAGACTTTTGCCATGCCTCCGGCGCCGATTTTCTGGAGGATTTTGTAGTTTCCGATCAGTTGGTCGTTCATAGCAGCAATAATATAAATCACGAAGCGCGAAGCAACATAAATGTGGCTTCTCAGGTCGGGGCGAGTCGGCGGAGGTTGGAGAGCTAATTACCGGATCGTCGATTTTCGGCCAGATTTGCTTTTGCCGCGGGGTCGGGGAGTTCGGCGGTGAGAGACCAGAACATGTTCAATTCGGCCAGTTTGATTACGAAATCTTCGTGTGAGAGGGGTTTGGCGATATAGCTGTTGGCGCCGAGCTCGTAAGCCTGGGAGATTTTTTTATCGTGTGAAGAGGTTGTCAGCACGACGACCGGGATGCTTTTGGTGTCGGCCCTGGATTTGAGCACTTTGAGCATTTCCATTCCGCCCATGCCGGGGAGCATGAGATCGAGCAGGATGAGGTCGGGCATAGTGCGGGTGGTTTTATCGTTTTTGTTTTGTTCGCCGTAGATATAGTCCATGCCCATTTCGGCGGTGGTGAAATGTATAACCTCACCGACCAGATTGTTGAATTTAAGCGCGGAGGTAATCAATTCCGCGTGGTCTTCGTTGTCTTCGATGAGCATAACGGTTATGGCTCTTGTATTCATTTTGTCACTCCTCTTTCGAAGCACTTTCGTTGCTGAATGAGTATCGATGTCACTCTATTGTTTTTGTCAGTTCCTGGCGGTTTCTCGATTATTCCTCGGCAATTCGCTGGTCAGGATCCAGTACATTTTGAGGTCGATAATTTTCGCGCGGAACTCCTCATATTTTACAGGTTTTACGATATAGCTGTTGGCGCCGTATTCGTAACCCCTGGCGATTTCTTCGTCTCTTTTCGAGGTGGTGAGAATGACCACGGGGATTTTCTTCGTTTTGGGGTTGGTGCGCAGTCGCTTCAGCATGTCGAGTCCGTTCATGCCCGGAAGCTTCAGATCCAGGAGGACAACCTCGGGCAATGGATTATCCACGTCATCGGTGGAGCCGCCGGTTGCCTCGAAATATTCCAGTGCGGATTCGGCATCGGCAAACCTGACGACACGAATGGCTATCACGGTATTTTTGAGCGCTTCGGTGATCAGCTCGGCGTGATCATCATTGTCTTCGACCAGCATTATCACGGGTATCATGTATTCAGTTCCTCCTCGGTCTCAATATAATCATAATTCGATGCTTTTGTGCTGAGTTATTTGGGTGTTCTGGTCCCTTTCCGGGAGGGTTCCGTCAAGCGGCAGAGTGAAACAGAAGGTGGCGCCCCGGCCGATTCCGGATTCGACCCAGACCTTGCCGCCATGTTTTTCCACGATCCTTTTTACGATCGTCAGGCCAATGCCCGATCCCTGGATTTCGGGTCCGGGGGTCTGGGCTCTTTGGAACATGGCAAAAATCCGCTCGTGGAATTCGGGTGGCACGCCCACGCCGTTATCGCGAACGTAGAAACATCCCATTGAGCTGTTGTTGGATGGCCGACAGCCTATTTCGACGGTCGCGTCCTTCTTGCGGGGCATATACTTAATGGCGTTGTCGACGAGATTTGACAGCATCTGCCGGATACGTTTTTGCCACCCGTTGACGTTGGGCAGGTGGTTGGATTTTACCAGCCTGATGTTTTTTCCCCGGGCGGCGACGGAGAAGGAGTCGAGGATCTCGTCAGTGACGGCATCGAAATTAATGGTTGTCATTTTTTCTTCAACACGTCCAATACGGGATAGTTCCAGCAGGTCGCCGATGAGGCTATCCATCACAGCGGAATTGACGTGGATTCGCTCCAGATACTTTGCCGTGCCTTCATCGACCAGTCCGGTGAGTTTTTCTTTGATAAGCCCGGCGAATCCTGAGATTGAGACGACCGGAGCCTTAAGGTCGTGTGAGACGGTATATATGAATTCTTCCAGTTCGGCTTGTTTCAGTTCGAGTTCCCGGTTGGCCTGAACCAGTTGCCGGTTGTAGGAGGCGATGGTTTCGAGTGCGATTTTGCGTTCAAGGGCTGAAGTAATGTGTCCGGTGACAAAGGAGAGCAGGTCGAGATCGGCGCTGGAGTAGGCGTGATTGTCGGTGTAGTTCTGGACGACCACGACTCCGATGACGCCGTTGGCGGTTTTGAGCGGGACGCCCATCCAGAGTTTCGATGGCTGCCCGACTATATCGGCTTCACCTGCTTGCAGCAGTCGTCGATGGGTAGCCTCATCGGCCAAGAGCGGGCGGCCGGTGCGTCTTACATAATCGGTGAGACTTTTCTTTAGCTGTTCCGGTGTGAAATCGGTTCCGTCGTACTGGTCGACCGAATACGGGAAGGAGTAATATTCGGTTTCGGGATCCCATAAGGCGATATAGAAGTTGGCGGCGTCGATTATGGTGCCAAGTTCTTTGTGTACCAGGGCTATGAATTCACGGACGCCGGGTGCGGAGCAACTTGCCTCGGCAATGTTGACGAGGGCCTGTTGAACCTTCTCATGGCGTTTGCGCTGGGTGATGTCTTCGGCATATTCCACGACGTACTTGACCTCGCCGGTGACGTCCCGGACCGGGAACGAGCGAACTTCTTTGTAGCCGCCATCAACGCTGTTGTGGACCTCGGCGGTGATTGGTTTGCCGGTTTCAAAGATTTCCAGAACGTGGCACTTTTCGCAGGGGTGTTGTTTGTGCAGGAAGACCCTATGACACTTGGGCTTGCTCTGACGTTCCTGTTCGCTGATATAGTCGTGGTCGTGCCAGTTACTCCACACGACATTTAGATTTTTGTCGATGACATTGATCAGTCCGGGGATAGCGTCGAAGACGCTTTGGAGCAGGCTTTGCGAGTTGCGGATTTCCTGTTCGGCCATTTTACTTTCGGTGATGTCGCTGGAGATAACCTGTACGGCGTACATTTCGCCGCTGCTGTTTCTTACGGGGTGGACGGTGGTCAGCAGGATGCGGTCACCCTGGGGAAACTGGACGAGGTCTTCGTATCTTTGAATTTCTCCAGATTCCATGACGGTGCGGATACGGCCGGTATACGCCGCTCCGGCTTCGGCGTGCAGATGAGAAAAGGTTGACCCAATGAAATCTTCGGGTTTACCGCCGAATTGCCTGGCGGCGGCATGATTCATGAGCAGGCAGGTGCCGTTTTTATCGAATACGGACACGAGGTGGTCGGTGCTTTCGAAGAGGACGCGGTATTTTTCTTCCGAGTTTCTGCGTTCTTCTTCGGCGAGTTTTCGTTCGGTGATGTTTTGGGAGAGGGCCAGCCCGCCGGTCGGTTCGTTTCTTTCGTTGAAGACGGGGACGACACTGAGGGAGTAATATTTTCCGCAGCATTTGAACTCGGTACTGCCGGATTGTCCGTTTATGGCCCGTTTGTACAGCGGCTCAAAGATTCCGATCAGGGCATCATCCCAGGTTTCGTAGAGAGACCTACCTTCATAGAAATCGCCGGTTAGTCCATTTTTTCGGAGCTCGGTTCCATCGGCGACGACATAGCGCAGGTCTTTGTCGAATAGGTAAATATCGCTGGTGGGGATGTTGGCGGCGAGGGTGCGATATTGTTCTTCGCTGCGGCGCAGCGCCTGCATGGCCTGGAGACGTTCTTTTTCGACGGCTGTGTGGTGCAGTGACAGGGCGATATCTTCGGCCAATTCACAGAGGAGGCGTTGTTCTTCCGGGCCGAACGCGTTTTGGCGCGGTGCGGAGACGACCATGTATCCATAGTTTCTGTTGTGGTGTTCGAGCTTTGCGGCCATACCGGCTCTTCCGGTGTACAGCTGCGCGAGTGGGCATTCGGGGCAATCCTGAGGCGGGTCTTTGACGGGCAGGACGCCATCGTGAACGTCCAACTGGCGGCAGCAGGGGACGAATTCGCCCTTTTCGATAAGACCTTTGACAACTGAAAATTCGTTTCCCAGTCCGGCTTCGGCGAGCAGTTCGGGTTTACCGTCTTTGGATACTACCACAATCCAGGCGTTATGAAAGCCGCGCGTTTCGACCAGTAGTTCGCACGAACGCTGAATAAGGCGTTGCGGATCCTTTTCCCTGGTCATAAGCTGAGTTACATTTCGCACTGCTTTGAGGACGAGATTGAGGTGATTGATGCCCGCTTCACTCAGGGCCAACTGTTTCACTTGTCTTCGTATGATAAGCCCCACGACGGTGAAGAAAAGCAGGCTCCCGAAAATCAGGACTGTCTGTACCTGTGAGATATAAACTGTTCTCTCCGCGATAATTTTGCGCAACTGTTCTTCTATGGTCGAAGCCTGGGTCACAATTGCCACGAAAGCAGAATCATGCTGGTGGTGTACGTGGCCGGGATAAGTTGTATCGGACAGGCGTCTGATTCGTTCTTCCGCCGTATTGCGGAACTCTGCCAGTCGCAGTTGCAGGTCTCCGAAGACATCGCCGAAAGAGCCGTCCACCACAGAGCGGTAAATTTTGAGGCCTACGGTATCCCCTTCCATAATTCCCCGGGCGTAGTTGTCCGCGATGTCGAGGTGTTGCCAGGCTTTTTCGAGTGATTGTTCGTAGCCGTGGGTGACATATTCTTCCATGTAAAGGTGGGCCAAATTGGCTTCGATTGTGACTTCCATAGCGGCATCGGCCAGAGGTCCGATGGTAGCCATCGTCTGTTTGCTTTCCCTGAGAACAAAGAGCATCGCCGCAAGGATGACAATGGCGGCTGCGGTCAGGGTGAGGTACAGGCCGTATCCCCATTTTCTTGTAAATGTTCTTTCCAAGGTCGTATATTTCTTTCGAATTTACCCTGACTTTGTCATTGGGGCCGGACAAGGGGCGGAAGTACAGGTCGAGAGATCGACGGCAGTGATGCAGTATGACAAAGCACGTTCACGGTCTCCTGCGTGTTGCCGCGAAAGGCGGCGAAACGACTTGGCGGGGAGCGCGGTCCATTCGGTGTTCAGGACAACTTTTCTAAATTAATGGCGCCCCCATTAGTCTACAATATGGGTAGTTTAGGTTGTGATTTCAACAAAAACTGTACTAAAATGTCAAAGCATGATTTCCCCGGGGGGGCGGCATGTAATATCTGCCTAAGTGACTGTCAATTAGTGTCTTATGTCTATTCTGGGTGGCGAACTTCTGGATGCTGCGGGGGTGAAGGTGGTCGCGGAGATTTTGACTATCGCAGAAATGCTTGCGAGAGATAGAATTTTGGCCGTAATTTTTATAGATATTGATAATTTCACGGGGGTAAAGGGAAGTGTTCAGGAAATTAGCCTATAACCTTGTCGTTGTCATTAGCTTGTCGCAGGTGGGTTGTTCTGACGATGAGGAGCCGGTGGTGGGTCCGGATGATAATCAGCAGCAATCGGGGGTGATTCGGGTTCCGGCCGACCAGCCGACCATACAGGCAGCTATTGTGGCCGCTGATGTTGGTGACAGTATAATTGTGGCGGCGGGTACCTATCGGGGAGGGGGTAATCGTGAAATTGTATTTGGCGGCAAATCGGTGACTCTCGTTTCTGAGTCCGGCCCGAGCGCTACTGTGATTGACTGTCAGGGGACTGAGGCGGACTGGCACTTTGCTTTCGACATTACATCGCCCGGGGATTCGGCGGTCGTGATTGACGGTTTTACGATCATAAATACCTATCATACGCAGGGTACGGCGATGAATTTTCGGTCGGTGTCGCCGACCATCAAGAACTGCCTCTTTGTTGATAATGCGGCGTACATTAGTGGTGGAGCCATCAGGTGTAAGGCAGCATCGCCCAGTTTCATCAACTGTGCTTTTGTCGGCAGCAGCGCTCCGGCGGGGGCGGTGGCGTACCTGCTGGCCGCTTCGTCGCCGTCTTTCGAGAAATGCATTATAGTGTCTGCCACCGGGGGCGAGGTAATTGACTGCTCGGACGATCTCAGCCAGCCGGTATTTGTCTGCTGTGACATATATGGCAACGAGGGTGGTGACTGGATTGAATGTCTCGCGGATCAACTTGGGGTTGGTGGCAACATATCGGCGGATCCGCTTTTCTGCGACGCTGCGGGGGGTGATTTTCGTCTGCAGACCGGGTCGCCTTGTAGCGAAGCCAATAGCGGTTGCGGCGAGCGGATGGGTGCGATGGAGGTTGGCTGCCAGTGAGAGGGACTGTGTCTTAAGGGTATGTGAATCGAGGCACAGTGAGTGGAAAACGCAGGAACTAACGAAAATCTCACGCGATTTTAGTTATTTTCTAACATTATTCTGTTCTATATTATTAGTTTAACAATAATTTTTTGGGGCAGATAATGGCGACTGCCAACATATTGGTAATTGAGGATGACGGTGACATACTCGAGTTGGTGACCTATAATCTCCATCGGGAGGGGTATTCCGTCAAGACAGCTACTTCGGGTGAAGATGGTTTTCGAATCGCGAGATCGGATTTGCCGAATCTGGTTATTCTGGATTTGATGTTGCCCGGGGCGGACGGACTGGAGATTTGTCGGTTAATCCGCGGTGACAGCAAGACTCGGCACATTCCGGTCATGATGTTGACGGCCAAGGGGGAGGATGCCGATATCGTGGCGGGGTTGGAGCTGGGCGCTGATGATTACATCACCAAGCCGTTCAGCCCGAGAGTGCTGACGGCGCGGGTGCGGGCTCTTCTTCGTCGCAAGCCGGCGGAAACCAAATCTGACCAGACGACGCTTAAGATAAGAGACTTGGTAATCAACCCCGGACGTCACGAGGTCCTGCTTTCGGGAAAGCCATTAACACTTACGGCCACCGAGTTTCAGTTGTTGAATCTGATGGCGCGGCATCCGGGCTGGGTTTACACACGGGATCAGCTTATTAATGAGATTCGGGGAGAGGATGCGGTCATCACGGACCGTTCGGTTGATGTGCAGATTGTCGGATTGCGCAAGAAGCTTGGTCATGCCAGTGACTATATCGAAACTGTTCGTGGAGTAGGATACCGGTTTAGAGAGTAGATATGCCCCGACGGAAGATTTTCTGGCGACTGATGTCGCCTTACCTAATTGTCATTTTATTATCGGTGCTGGTTCTGAGCTGGTTTGCATTTCGCTCACTTCGGGATTTCTACCTTGACCAGACGGAAGAGGGTTTGCTCTCCAGGGCTCATCTTATCGAGAATCAGGTCAGACGTCTTTTGATATCACACTCGGAATCATCGGCGGTTATCGATAGCCTCTGTAAGAGGCAGGGTGAGTTATCGTCGACGCGCCTGACGGTCATGCTTCCATCGGGCGTTGTTGTGGGTGATACGGATGAGGATCCGGCGGCGATGGAGAATCATGGGAATCGTCCGGAGATGAAGAAGGCGCTGGAGGGAGATGTCGGCCGCGCTATCCGTTACAGCAATACTCTTCAGGTCTCGATGATGTACGTGGCTATACCGGTGGAAAACGAAGGTAAGCTTATCGGGGCGATAAGAACCTCGGTGCCGATTTCAGCCATAGAGGGCGCTCTGGACGGGTTACGGTATCGGGTTGTATTGGGTGGAGTTGTCATTGCTCTGATGGCAATGTTAGCCAGCCTGTATATTTCGCGACGTATTGCCCGGCCGCTCGAGCAGCTCAAACAGGGTGCCGATATGTTCGCGCGGGGGGAGTTGGAGCATAAGCTGCCGGTTGCGGATTCGGAGGAGATAGGCCGTCTGGCGGAAGCCATGAACAGTATGGCGCGAGAACTCGATGAACGCTTGAGTACGGTGGTGAAGCAGCGAAACGAGCGGGAGGCGATTTTGTCGAGCATGTCCGAGGGAGTGATTGCGGTCGATGCTTCGGAGAATATTCTCAGTCTGAACGAGGCGGCTGAAAGACTGATGGACATAAAGGAGATAGAGTCTGTTGGGCGTAGCGTTCAGGAAGTTTTACGCAACACTGACCTCCAGAGGCTCGTTAGGGAGACGCTTGCCGCCGGGCACAGTGTCGCCGGTGAGATAAGGGTTAACGGGCGCGGGGAGAGGTTTTTCCACGTCAATGCCACATTATTGAAGGATGCGGACGGTAACGGTCTCGGAGCGGTGGTGGTGCTGAACGATTTGACCAAGATCAAGCAACTTGAGCGTGTCCGCAAGGATTTCGTTGCGAACGTATCTCATGAACTTAAGACACCGGTTACATCGATAAAGGGATTTGTGGAAACGCTGCTCGACGGGGCTCTCGACAGCCGGGGCGATGCCGAGAAGTTCATGAGGATAATCGGTAAGCACGCCGACAGGTTGAGTTCGATCATTGACGATCTGCTTGCTTTATCGCGAATCGAAGAGGAGGCCGAGGAAAAGCAGATTGAGTTGAGGGTGGTTTCTTTGCGGGCGGTGCTGGTGAGCGCGGTTCAGATTTGTCAGGGGAAGGCGGATTCGGCCAAAGTTAAGATTGAGGTTGATTGTCCCGAGACCGCGCAGGCTGAGCTTAACCCCCATCTTATGGAGCAGGCGGTTGTCAACTTGATTGACAATGCTGTCAAATACAGCGATGAGGGCGGCGAGGTGTTTGTCCGGGGCATAGCCGGGGAAAACGGGGTGAGAATAAGTGTTCAGGATAACGGATGCGGGATAAAGCAGGAGCATATACCTCGTCTTTTTGAGAGATTTTACAGGGTTGACAGGGCTCGCAGTCGTGATCTTGGGGGCACGGGGCTTGGGCTTGCGATAGTAAAGCATATCGCTCTGACACATAAAGGGGCAGTTCGGGTGGAAAGCGTGTACGGCAGGGGCTCGACCTTCACCATAGAAATACCTCAATCCAGGCAACCGGTCGGTTAGCCGGCTGGGTCTCAGGCGAATAGTACATCGTTTAATCCAATTTTAACTCACATCTAACTGACGGCTAACGGGGGGCTTGTTAATCAGGAGGTCAGATGCTGGTAATTACTGAAGGTGGTGTTAGAGTTTTCACTCAAGATTAACCAAAGTCTAATATAATCCTAACATTTCAGCGGTTTTTACGGCACGTAGCGAAGATAACCATACCGAAGGTATGATAGATGACGAAAACAATTTTTCGGAGCAACGAAGTAAAACTTCGAACCAAAACTATGGGAGTACGGATGAGAAGGTTTGTAATGCTGATGGTGGTTCTGGCGCTGGTGGCGACCGGGAAAAATACTGATGGCGCTGAGACGACGGTTGGTGGGAGAATCTACGCCGATTGGATGATGGATTTGACTGACGGAGCAGAGAGCTACAACGTTTTTGAGTTAAGCCGGGTTTATGTAGACGTTAAGTCGAAATTATCGGACTACACATCACTGCGCGCGACGCTCGATATCAGGGAAACGGACGGTTTTGACGGATACAGCATGATATTGAAGTACGGATTTCTGGATTGGAAGCCGAAGTTCGCGAACAATGTGATGACGTTCCGTTTCGGTCTTCAGCCGACTCATTATATCGATGTTATGAGTGATCTGTGGGGAAGGCGTTATCTGGAGAAGGTCATTGCGGATCACCGGTCACTTCTGACCTCTTCGGATCTCGGCGCGGGCCTTATGTTCTCGTTCGGTGAGAAGAACAAGAACGGCTACTTTGCGGCCAATGTCTGGAACGGCACTTCTTACACCAAGGTTGAGGAGTTGAACAAGCAGAAGGATTTCAGCGGGTTTATAATCTTCAAGCCGCTGGCAGACAATGCTGATTTCGAACGCACGGCTATCATGGGTCAGGCTTATTTTGGCACTCAGAACCGCGAATTTGAAGAGGGTGAATCCGCCTCGGATTATGACCATTCGCTCATTTCGTTCGGTGGTATGCTCGGCTATCGCAATACGTTGGATCTTGGCGCTGATATCAATATAAACAAAGAAGGTCAGGGTCCGGATGCCGAGGACATAACCGAGAATGCCTTCTCGTTTTTCGGCACGCTGTATTTCGAGGACATGGTGGCGGCTGAATCGCTGTTGAGGACGTTGAATCTGTTTGGCAGGGTCGACATGTATGATCCGAACACCGACGTTGACGACAACGGCAGAACTTATGTCATGGGTGGCGTGGAGTGCGTACCGGTGAAGGGTTTCAAGGCCTCGGTTAATTTAAGAAGTGTCAGCTACCAGGCTGAGGGGGTCGATTCGGATACATATCTGTATTTCAATACAGAAGTGAAATTTTAGACAATAATAAGAAGAAGTCGAAAAAGGAGACAAGGGCAGATGAAGAAACTGTTGATCACACTGATGATCGTTGTGGTTGGCGCCGGATTGGTGTTTTCCGGCGGTACGGTCACGATAAAGGGTTCCGACACGCTGGTTCGTCTGGGGCAGCGCTGGGCGGAAGAATACATGAAAGAGAATCCGGGTACGACGATTCAGGTGTCCGGTGGCGGGTCGGGTACCGGTATTGCCGCATTGCTTAACGGTACGACCGATATATGCGAAGCCTCGCGCGACATGAAGCAGAAGGAATATGACCTTGCCAGGGAAAAGGGCCTCGAACCGTATCGTGTCTCGGTGGCGCTTGATGGTATCGCGGTGTTTTTGAATGAGAGCAATCCGGTCAAGAATCTCACCTTCGCTCAGTTAAAGGGCATCTACACGGGCGCTATCACCAACTGGAAAGAGGTCGGCGGCGGTGATGCCAGGATCATTGTTTATGGTCGTGAGAACAATTCGGGCACCTATGCCTTCTTTAAGGAGCATGTGCTTAACGAAGAGGATTATTCCGACTACACGCAGACTCTTCCGGGTACGGCTGCGGTGGTGAACGCTGTTTCCAAGGATGTCAATGGTATTGGATATGGCGGTATCGCCTGGGCGACGGGTGTCAAGTTTGCGGCGGTGGCAAAAGATGACAACAGCCCGTTCATTGAGCCCTCGGTTGAGGCGGTCTCGAACGGGACCTACCCGATTTCAAGGGATCTCTATTGGTTTTTTGCCGGCAAGCCGACCGGAGAGTTGAAGAAGCTTTTGAACTGGGCTTTGTCGGAGAAGGGGCAGAAGATTTCCGAGTCTATAGATTACGTGCCGCTTCCGATGGAAGCCGCCAAGAAGTACATGGTGGACTAAAATTCCCTTTGTGCTAATCCCTGATAGAATGGCGGGGTGGTGGTGCCGTGAATAAAGCAGCCGCCCCGTCGCAACTTTTTCCGGGTTAGAAGATGGAACGCTACGAATTTAAGCCAAAGTCCAGGTTGAGGGAATTTCTCGGTGAGAAATTGATTTCGATTAATGCCTATGCCGCGTTGATCGGAATATTCTTGATCTTTTTGTTCATATTCAAAGAGGCCATACCGATTTTCACTGATCCCGAAGTTCAACAGGAAGCCAGTGTTGAGAAGATGGTTTTCAAGCAGGAGTACTATGAGGGGCGGGAGCCGAAATGGTCGTGGCAACCGAACTCTGAGGTGCCGAAGTACTCGTTATATCCCCTGGTCCTTGGTACGTTGAAGGCGGCGTTGATAGCGATGTTGTTTGCGGTTCCGCTGGGTGTGGGAGCGGCGATTTACAGTTCGCAGTTCGCTTCGAGGCGAACGCGGGAAATTATCAAGCCGTTAATCGAGTTGCTGGCGGGGATTCCGTCGGTGGTGCTTGGCTTTTTCGCGTTGATAGTGCTGGCGACCTTTCTGCAGAAGACCTTTGGATTTGTCTTTCGGTTGAACGCCATTAATGCCGGTATTGCTCTGGGACTAACGGTGATCCCGCTAGTTTTCACCATTGCGGAGGACGCGATGACATCGGTGCCGCAGTCGCTTCGCGACGCCGCGATGGCGCTCGGGGCGAATCCGTGGCAGGTGTCTTTTACGATGGTTTTGCCGGCGGCGTTCCCCGGCATAGCGGCGGGTATTGTGCTGGGGTTCGGCCGGGCGGTGGGTGAGACGATGATTGTGTTGATGGCATCGGGCAACGCGGCGATTGTATCGGCGAGTTTTACGGATTCGATTCGCACGTTTTCGGCAACGATAGCGGCGGAACTCGCGGAAGTTGTTTTTGGCAGCACACACTATAATGTCCTGTTTTTCATCGGCACGCTTCTTTTCGTTTTCACTTTTCTGATTAACCTCGGTGGTGAGTTAGTTCTGATAAAACTGAAAGAAAAGCTTCAGGGATCGATGTCATGAGTATTATGAAGCACGAAGCTGCTGTTGCGGCGACAGAGGCGATTCATCATGATTTCAAGCCCAAGTCGCGCGGGCTGATTCCCAAGGGATTAACGCTGGCGGCGGTAGTAATCATTGCGGCGATGCTTGCCGTTATACTCGGGAATATAATTTATGGAGGGGTGGGGACGATTAGCTGGGAGTTTCTGACGCATCCGCCGGAAAACGGTATGGAGGCGGGCGGTATTTTCCCGGCGATTTTCGGCACCGTGGCGCTGGTGATACTTATGACGATTGCGGTGGTCCCGGTAGGGGTCATGACGGCCATTTATCTTGGCGAATATACGACGGGTACCTCGCCTTTGACCAGGATAATCAGACTGGCAATAAATAACCTTGCGGGTGTACCGTCGATTGTGTTCGGGCTGTTTGGCCTGGGTTTTTTCATTGGCTTTGTCGGCAACGGGATGGATAAACTTCTTACCGATGGAACCTCGCCGGTGTGGGGCCAACCGGCCATCATCTGGGCGTCGTTGACGATGGCTTTGTTGACGCTGCCGGTGGTGATAATTTCGACCGAGGAGGCTTTGAGGACGATTCCGCGGGAATTGAAGGAAGCGAGTTATGCTCTTGGCGCCACGAAGCTCCAGACGATCGTGCGCATCATAATTCCGCAAGCGATGCCGGGGATACTGACCGGGGCTATACTGGCGGTCAGCAGGGGGGCCGGTGAGGTGGCCCCGATCATGTTTACCGGCGCGGCGTATTATCTACCGTATTTGCCAAGTAAGTTGTATGATCAGTTCATGGAGTTGGGTTATCACATTTATGTAATGGCGACGCAATCGCCCGACGTGGAGGCGACCAAGCCCATACTATACGGAACGGTGTTGGTATTGCTGGTTTTGACCTTCATGTTGAATTTCACGGCCATTTTTATACGCTCGCGATTGAGAAGGAGGCGAGTAAGTGCCTGATAAACGAGAGAATGATACCGAACGCATCACGATGAACATCGCCTACAACGGGGAGAGCGATGGTATCAAGCCGGATGCCGCCGCTGAATATAAGATGGTTATCGATAACGTGGATTTCTTTTATGGGACGCAGCAGGCGCTGAAGGATATCTCGCTTAAGATAGAGAAGAACCGGGTGACGGCGCTGATTGGTCCCTCGGGTTGCGGCAAGTCGACATTTCTTCGGACTCTCAACAGGATGAACGAAACGATTCCAAACACCCGCATGAATGGTAGAGTGCTATTGGACGGGGTGGATGTTTACAGGGATTTCAGAGACGCGTCGGTTCTGCGGACGCGGGTGGGCATGGTGTTTCAGAAGAGCAATCCGTTTCCGAAGTCCATTTTCGACAATGTTGCTTACGGTTTGCGGGTAAACGGCATTAGCGACAAGCAGGTGATTGCGGAGGCGGTTGAAGAGACGCTCAGGAAAGCGTATCTCTGGGAAGAGGTCAAAGACAAGATGGGCAAGAGCGCTTATATGTTGTCCGGCGGGCAGCAGCAACGTTTGTGTATCGCTCGGGCGCTGGCGGTCCGTCCGGAAGTGCTGCTTATGGACGAGCCGGCTTCGGCGCTGGACCCGATATCGACGACCAAGATAGAAGACTTGATCGCGGAATTGAAAAAGAACTATACTATCGTGATTGTCACACACAATATGCAACAGGCGGCTCGTGTCTCGGATACGACGGGATTCTTCTACGAAGGAGTTCTCATAGAATCCGGGCCAACAAAGAAGATATTTACCAAGCCGGACAAGAAGAGGACCGAGGATTATATTACGGGAAGGTTCGGATAAGAGGAAGTTATCGTATGACGAGGCATTTTCAACGCGAAATAGACCGGCTGAAAAGGAACATGCTTTCCTTGAGTGCGCTGGTTGAAGAGAGTGTTCATATGGCGGTGAGGTCGATTTTGGAGCGGGATGAACAGTTGGCTAATCAGGTGGTTGAGCGTGACTCGGAGATCGACCAAGTCGAGGTGGAGGTTGAGGAAGATTGTCTTAAGATCATGGCGCTTCATCAACCGGTGGCGATCGACCTGAGGTTCTTGATAGCGGTGTTAAAGATTAACAATGACCTTGAACGGATTGGCGACTTGGCGGTGAACATTGCCGAGAGATGTATTTCGCTGGCGAAGCTTCCCATGAAAGAGATCGTGTTCGATGTTCAGGCGATGGCGGATATCGCCAAGTCGATGCTTCGCAGGAGCCTTGACGCCCTTGTGAATCTCGACGTCAGGCTGGCCAAGGATGTGGGCGCGGATGACAATAAGATCGATGCCATGCACCGGGATACGTACACGGTAATAAAGAAGGCGATTCTGGATGATCCATCACAGGTGGATCAGTTAATTCACATGCTCGCGGTATCGCGTCATCTGGAGCGTATCGCCGACCACGCGACAAATATCGCCGAGGACGTGATATATATGATAAACGGGGAGATTGTCAGGCATCGGGTACCGGAGCCATAAGCGAAATCCGTTCTTTCCATGGGCGTAACAAGTTGGAGGCCGTTCAGCAGGGAGTTGGACGGCCGTTTTCCTTGCGGCTGCTTATGTCGTTCAGTAATGCGGCGATCAGGGAATCGGCCGCTTCTTTGACGGGAGGCGTCAGTTTCACGCCGGTGTCAAACAGGTTGCCCTCTATGCCATAGACGACCAGCGAAGCGGGGAGAGTTCCGAGGGCCTGGCTCAGTTTGATCGCCTCGGGGAGGCTGATCAGATGTGACGACGCCGGAAACCAGTCGGAGGGGATCTCCTGCCGGGGGATGTCGATACGGTGGATTGTCCCCGGTTTCGAGGCGGACTTGACGGCGTCGATTATAATCACGTGTTCAAAGCCTTCCCAGCTGTGCATAAGATAAGTTCCCTCGCCGGGTGATTCCTTGATGGCACATGACTGGAGTCTGAAGCCGGATAGTTTTCGGGCGACATAGAGGCCGACAGCGTCATCGCCGCGATACTCATTCCCGATTCCAATCACGAGTGTGCCGGATTTGTTGATCATCTTTCTATTCTCGTTCCACCGTAAGTTTGAGAAAGTGGCAGGAGCAGGAGATGCACGGGTCGTAGTTGCGAATGACCTGTTCGCACTTCCAGGTCAACTCGTCGTGGGAGAGTTTCATGAATTTGGGGACGAATTTCCAGAGGTCGCTTTCGATAATTTTCTGGTTCTGTGACGTTGGCGGCACGATTTTGGCGTCGAGAATGAGACCCTGGTCATCGAGGCTGTAGCGGTGATAGAGACTTCCTCTGGGGGCCTCGCTGCATCCGCATCCGCGCGAGGCTTTGGGGGTCAGTTCGACCGATGGTTTCTCGGGTTGTTCGTAGTTTTCGATTATTTTCAGGGCATCTTCGATTGCCTGCAAGGTTTCGACGCTGCGAACGATAATGCTCTTGAACGGGTTGTCGCACTTTTCTTTGAGTCCCGCCTTCAGGGCGGCTTCCTGGGCGACGGGATAGAGTTTGTCGAAGTTCAGGTTGTAGCGAGCCATAGGTCCGGTGGAATAGGCGCCGCGTTTCTTGATAGAGGAATGCAGTGAGGTTGAATGGCGCACGTGTTGTTCTTCGAAATACTGCTCGTATTCTTCGATAGCGATATCTATCCCCTTGTTGGACACGATGCGGCCTTCGCAGAAGGGGTATTCATCGGGGTGCCGCAGGGAGACGTATTCGTATTTCGGGGCGAAGTCGGGGAATTTCAGTTTTGACACGAAGTTGATCATATCATGGGCAGCCCCCTGTGCCCACGTGAGTTTTTTTGCGAACTTTTTGAGATCCTTTTTGTCCGGAGTTTTATAGAAGCCTCCGACTTTGACGTTGATAGGGTGAATTTCGCGGCCGCCGACAAGAGTTACGAGTTCGTTGCCGATTTTTTTCAGCTCAAGGCCCTGTTTGACGACTTCGGGGTGATCCTTGGCCATAAGGATAGCGTCTTCATATCCCAGGAAATCGGGAGCGTGGAGCATATAGACGTGGAGGGCGTGGCTTTCGATCCATTCGCCGCAGTAGATGAGGCGGCGCAGGGCTCTCAGTTGCCCATCGACTTTGGCGCCCAGGGCGTTTTCCATGGCGTGAACCGAGCTCATCTGATAGGCGATGGGGCAGATACCGCATATGCGGGCGGTGATGTCGGGAGCTTCGGTGTACATTCTACCCCGCAGGAAGGCTTCGAAGAATCGGGGTGGTTCGAAGATGTTGAATTTGACGTCGGTGACTTCGCCGTCTTTTATCTTAACGTGCAGACCGCCCTCGCCCTCGACGCGGGCAAGATAATCTACTTTTATGGATTTAGTCTTCTCTTTCATGGAAAACACTTTCCTTTTTGAATTCGTCAGCCTCGGCATTGAAACTGCGGAACAGTCGCACGAGTTCGTGTCCTTGAAGGCCCATCACCTTGAATCTTTTGGCGAGGGCTTTGGTGTTGCAGGTTTCCTTTGGTCCGAAGCAGCTGTAACAACCGCGGTTGTAGGACGGGCATATGGCGCCGCAGCCGGCGTGGGTGATGGGTCCGAGGCAGGGTATGCCCTGGGCGACCATGACGCAGGTGGTGCCGCGCATTTTGCACTCCATGCAGACGCTGTGTGGTGAGATGTTCGGTTTGCGCCGATTGAGGTAGGCGTTGAGAACTTCTACCAGTTGATACTTGTTGACCGGGCACCCGCGCAGTTCGTAGTCGACAGGGACGTGGTCGGAGATCGGCGTTGAATTTTGCAGCGTGCTGATATAGCTCGGGTTGGCATAGACGGCAGAAGTGAACTGTTTTACGTCTTTATAGTTTCGCAGGGCCTGTATGCCGCCGGCGGTGGCGCAGGCGCCGATCGTTACCAGGAATTTTGAGGCGCGGCGGATTTTGTGAATTCGCTCGGCATCATGCGGGGTCGTTATGGAACCTTCAACAAGGGAGACCTGGTATGGTCCTTTGACGACGGCGCGCGATGCTTCGGGGAAGTTGGCGATTTCGACGGCTCCGGCGACAGCCAGGAGTTCGTCTTCGCAGTCCAGTATGCTGAGCTGGCATCCGTCGCAGGAGGCGAATTTGAAGACCGCCAGTTTTGCTTTTCCGTTTTGCTTCATTTTATATTTCTCGCTTGTTGAACAAGTCCATAACCTGATCATAGCTGAAGACGGGGCCGTCTTTGCAGATGAATTTCCCGCCGAACTGGCAGTGGCCGCAAAGTCCGATGGCGCATTTCATGTTTCGTTCCATGGAGACGTAGATGTCTTTAACGTCGACGCCTTTTTTGCGCAGAGCCATGACCGTGAAACGCATCATGACCTCGGGGCCGCAGGTCATGGCGACAGTATTGAGCGGGTCGAAACTGGCGCCGGGTATAAGGGTGGGGACGACGCCGACGTTGCCCCACCAGGCGTCATCGCCGCGGTCCACGGTTACTTCGACTTCGAGGTCGAATCGGGCGCGCCACTGTTCGAGTTCGTTTCGGAAGAGGATATCGGCGGGGGTTCTGGTGCCATAGAGCAGGACTATTCGGCCATATTTTTTCCTCTTGGCGAGCAGGTAGTATATGGCTGGTCTGAGAGGGGCCAGGCCGATACCTCCGGCGACAATAACGACATCGCAACCCTCGGCTCTTTTCACCGGCCATGCGGAACCGTAGGGACCGCGCACGCCGACTATTTCGCCGACAGTGAGTCGGCGGAGGGCGCGGGTGACGGTGCCGACGACGCGAATAGTGTGCACGAGGGTTTTGGTCGAGGTTGGGTCGCCGCTGATGGAGACCGGTACTTCGCCGACACCGTAGACATAGAGCATGTTGAACTGGCCGGGGGCGAATTCAAGGCCGCTCGAATTGTCAGCGCTCTTGAGTTCGAGCGTGAACGTGTCTTCGGTGCATTTGATTATTTTCTTAATTACAAACGGGTGTGGCATCATGGCCGCGACGCCGTTTTGGTAACTAACCGTGTTGTCAGGTTTGTTGTACACCATATATATCCAGAAGTTGTAATCTGAGCGCCAGCAGCTCGTCTTCCATCAGGGCCGCGAAGCGCCGCATTATTTCGTATCCAAGTTCATGGTCCTGTTCGCATTTGTTACGCAGACAGGTACCGTCGAGGGCGATAGCGCGGGTGAGTTCGATGGCGCGGCAGTCGAAATGTCTGAGGTGGGGAGGAAACAGCCATGCCCAGCCGACGACATCGCCGGGTTTAATTGTTTGCACTACGATTCCGCCTTTGTGGGGGCGGAAGATTTCCAGGGCCATTTTGCCGTGACGAATGAAGTAGAATTCGTTGGCTTCGTCACCCTCACGGAAAATGTACTGACCGGCTTCAAAGCGCACATTCGAGGCGCAGCCGACGAGCAACTCGATGTGCCTTTTTTCCATGCCCTTGAGAAAGGGATGCTCGGCCAGATAAGGTTCGAGCGTCTGTACGTTGTTCATATTTTTCATACCTCCGTTTTTTCCGTGACAGTGGCGGGCTTTATATCTCGCTCGCGGATGGTGCGAGCCTCCTCGGTTATATCAATGCCAACGGGGCACCAGGTGATACAGCGCCCGCAGCCGACGCAGCCGGAGCTGCCGAACTGGTCCTGCCAGGCGGCCAGCTTGTGGGTTATCCACTGGCGGTAGCGAGCTTTTGACGAGGGTCTCACGGAGCCGCCGTGGATGTAGGAGAAGTCCATAGTGAAGCAGGAGTCCCATCGCCTGGCCCTTTCGGCGTTATCTCCGGAGAGGTCGGTAACATCTTCGACGGTGGAACAGAAGCAGGTCGGGCAGACGAGAGTGCAGTTGGCGCAGGACATACATCGGCCGCCGACTTTGTCCCAATAGACGTTATCGATATTGCGCAGGAAGAGTTCTTTTATGCCGGTGGTATCGAGGGTTCTTTCGATCTGGGCGGCCGCACTGGCGACGGCGGCATCGGCAGCATCGATATCGGATTGCGAGGCAGGTTTACATTTTATGCCGCTGAGAATTGTCCTGGCCTGTTCGCTGCCGATTTCGAGTACAAAGAAGTGTTTACCGGGTTGGGCGATTTCGGTCAGGGCCAGATCGAAGCCGGTGGTTGCCTGCGGTCCGGTTTCCATCGATGTGCAGAAGCATGATTTCGAGGCTTTGGTGCAGTTGACCACCACGAGAAAAATCTGGTCGCGTTGTTTCTGGTATTGTTCATCGATGAATTCGCCGGCTGTGAAGACGCGGTCCTGTATGTAAATGGCGTGCAGTTCGCATGGCCGGACACCGATGAAGGCCATCTTTGAGGGTGAGTATTTGTTATCGGCGACCTCGAATGTCTTTTTCTTTCTTTTCGCGCGCAGGATAGTGTGCCGCGGTATGAAGAGGAATCTCTTAAAGGATTGGGTGGCGACATTGTAATCGAACAGGGCGGTCTTATCGGTTTTGCTCAAGCGGTAGGCCGCGGCATCCTGCTGATCGGAGTAGCCTTCGGGCAGGTCAACACAGTTGTCAATTTCCTGGTTAACGATGGCGTGATCGCGGATGGTTGGCCCGATGAGGGTGTAACCCGATTTCTGGAGAGCCTTGAATAGTTGCGGCAGTTGGTCGCGGGTTAAAACAAGCTTTTCGCCGATTTTATTGGTGGTGTCAGTCATGGCAGAAAGCCTTTTCTGTTTTAGTTGTACTCTTGAAAAGACGGAGCCATTGAGCGGTATTTTCCTGGACAGGTACCGGTGAAACAACAGATTGACACATGTCTAAGTCCGGCTCCTTTACGACTAGTTTTAGCGCAAATCTATACAGGGTATCGGAAATGTCAAGGAAAAATTGAGAAAAAATTCACAAAATGGATATTTTTACCTTTTTGTATATTCTTGTCTCAAAGGGGGTTATGCTAATTATAGGCAGATTGGTTGGAGAAAAAAGGGGCTATTCGGCTTTTCTTCAACCATATTTCGTGTCGGTTTTGGCGCGGTTGACCGCATTGGCGGCCGATACAGAGGTATTAGTTGAGACTTTCGCGGCGCTCAGTGGTACAAGGGATTGGGGGGAAGTGGAGAGGTTTCAGTCGAGGAATGTGACCATCAGAAACAGTAGATTACATCAGTTGACTTTGCCCTTTTTGCCTGTTAAGGGGGCGGCACGGCCCGATGCTGGGGAGCATGGCGGGGGGGCTGGCGTATTGCTGGTTGGTGGCAGGGGTTCGGTCGGTGGCGAGATGGAGATGGTTGAGCTGGTTCTTAGCAGTCTGCGTCAGAGAGTTGGAGTTTGTTTACCTCTCGATGTTCCGGAGGCAGGGCTTGCCACCGGTTCTGTAGCGGGATTTCTGCGGCGGGTGTATGCCCAGGTGAAGTATCTGAGAAAGATTGTTGCCAGGGTATCGCGTTTCCGAGTGCTTCACGTGTTTTGCGGTTATGGGGAGAGTCTGGTATTGTTTTTGGTCCCAGTGATTTTGATTGGCAGATTTTTTGGTAAGCAGGTGATTCTTGATTACCAGTCGCCCGTGGGGTTGTATCGTCGGATTGGTCGAAGCCGGCTGCTCCCGAGGCTGTGGCGCGTCTGCGACAGGGTGGTGGTACCTTCGGTGTATTTGCAGCAGTTGGTCAACAGCTTTGGCGGGCGGGCATTTTACCAGCAGCCATTGCTCCACGTGGGAAATATCGTACCCCGTGTGGTTTCACGGGTGCAGCCGCATCTGGCGGTATGCACCGACCTGGAACGGGAGCACAACGTAGCCTGCGCCATTCGTGCCTTTGAGTTGGTGAAGAGAAAGTATCCGCGCACTGAACTCACCATTGTCGGCGTTGGACGTCAACGCCGAGGTCTTGAAAGTTTCGTATTGGGGCGTAAGCTAAACGGGGTGCATTTTGTTGACGGATCCGGTTATCGCGAGAGGCAGAAGGTGTTGGCTTCGGCGGACGTGTATGTAAACTGTTCTTCGGTTGATTTCCTGTCGGCGGCTACCATAGAGGCCTTTGCGTCCGGACTGCCCGTTGTTTCGACGCCGTGCGGAGGGGGCGGTGATGTATGGCGTGACAGGCGCGACATTATGAGAGTGGACTTCAATCATCATACCGGCGTTGCCGATCGGATCATTGAGTTGGTAGAGGATCCGGCGCTTACTGAGATGCTTTCTCGTCGTTCGGTAGAGATTGCCGATCGCCTGATCCAGAAGGCCGGCGAGGGCGGCTATTCATCGTTGTATCGCGATCTCATCGGTCGGTTGGCCTGAACCGTCCGCGGTTTTGCCGGCCACTGGTTTTTTGTTGCTGATATTTCCTTCGATTATCTATATTTTCCGTCGTAATCAGTTATCGAGTTTTTTTTGGAGTATTCACCATGATGGGGTTGTTCTAATGGGTGATACGGAAACCAAATTCAGGCTGGCGGTAATCATACCGGTTCGGGACGAAGAGCGATTTCTTGACCAGACTCTCGACCAGCTTTATTTGCAGGACTTTCCGATGGACAGTCTGGAGGTGGCGGTGGTTGATGGCGGTTCCAGGGACCGTACCCGTGGGATTGCCGAATCGTTCAAGAGTCGTTTCGGGTCGTTAAAGGTTCTGGATAATCCGCGCCGGATTTCGTCTTCGGGCCGCAATATCGGGGTGCAGCATACGACAGCGCCGTATATCGTTTTTCTGAATGGTCATACTTACATTCCCAGCAAGAATTTCCTGAAGGATATTATTGCCACGTTTGAAGCTACCGGAGCCGACTGTCTGTGCCGGGCCCGTCCGCTTACACCGCCGGACATAAATGAATTCGAGTGGGCGGTGGCGGTCTGCCGGGGTTCGGCGCTGGGGCATAACCCGGTATCGCAGGCGTACACCGATTTTGAAGGATACGTTGATCCTACGTCGACGGGAGCCATGTATCGCCGGGAGGTTTTCACGAAGGTAGGTTTGTTCGATGAAGCATTCGATATTTGTAACGATGTTGAGTTCAATCATCGAGTGAGGATTTTCGGGCTGAAGTCATACCTGTCGCCGAAGTTGAAGGTATTTCATTATCCGCGGGGGACGATACAGAGTCTTTGGAACCAGATGACCCGTATCGGGGCGGGCCGGTTCAATTTTACCCAGAAGCATCAGATATTCTCGCCGCTCCAGTGGTTTGCAGGGTTGGCGGTGCTGTTTCTCGCGCTGATGTTGGTTCTGTCATTGGTTTCATCGCCCGTGGCTGAAGTGTTGAGGACGATGCTGGCGTTTTATATTCTGATCGTGGTTCTTTTTTCGCTGGTGCTGTCTTTGAGAGAGAAAAGGATCGGTTGTTTGCTTTACGGGCCGGTAATATTCCCGGCCATTCATTTCGGACTCGGGGTTGGATTCCTCAAGGGAATGGCCGGTAAGTTCCACGAGGCTGATTCCTAAGACAGCCGCTTTTCTGGAGATCAAGGTGTTATCTACCTACAGTTACAGTTCACTGGATACTTATCGGACGTGTCCGCGCAAGTTCAAGTTCACTTATGTCGAGAAAGCCCCGACCCGTCCGGGTGTCACCGCCGACACTTATCTCGGGACGGCGGTTCATCGTGTCCTCAGGCAGCTTTATGCTTTGGCGGCGGATGGAATTGTCATGGAGCCGGGTCAGGTGGTGGGTCTTTACCGCGAGCAGTGGGACAAGCTTGATCGCAATCAGATCTCGGTAACATCGGAATTTTACACGGTCGATGATTATGTAAGAATCGGGCAGGAGATGCTTGTCAGGCATTACGAGAAATATCGGCCGTTCAAGCGCGGCACGCTTCTGGGCGCTGAGCTCCTATTGACATTCGGTTTGCCGGGGACGCCGTATGCGTTCAAGAGCTATATAGATCGTTTGACGAAGCTCGAGGACGGCACGGTTGAGATCGTCGACTACAAGACGGGGCAATCGTTGATTCAGCCGTCGGATCCGCGATTTTTTTACCAGATGGGATTGTATCAGCTGGCGGTGCAGGCAAATTATCCGCAGTTCAACAAAGTCGAGTTGAGCCAGCATTGGCTGAGGCAGGACGAGATTATCAGCCGGACTTTGTCGGGGGAAGAGGTGGAATTGCTGATAGAGGACATGCGGGTAGCCATTGTGGAGACAATACGCGCGACGCGGCTGGACGATTTTCCTGCCCGCGAGGGGACTCACTGCAGTTATTGCGATTATCAACATCTTTGCCCGGCGAAAGCGCATCGTCGGTTGTTGGAGGCACAGCAGCAGGCCGAGACGCAGCAGGCGTTGACGGCGGAGCAGATCCGCCAGATGGCCGATGAATATTTGAAGTTGTACGCCCGGCAGAAGGAAATAAAATCGGAGTTAGAGGCGCTGAAGGCGAATCTCATCGAGGTTGCGCGGCAGATGGATATGTCGCGGTTCGAGAGCGCGATGGGGAAAATTTCGGTACGTTTTTCGCGTAAGGAGAAGTTCGTGACGAAGACGGATGATCCGGGGGCTTTCGCGGAATTTTCGGCTGCTTGTCGAGAGCTGGGTCTGGATGATTATTTCGTGGTAGACGGTAATGGTTTGATGCGCAGTGTTTATTCGAAGAGGCGTCTTAATGACGAGCAACTGGAGAAATTGAAGAATTTCGTAATCGAGAAGGAAGAAAGCCGGGTTACGGCCACGTTGAGTAACGAGTCGGAGGACGACAGCGACTGAGACACCCGCATAAAATGGTCCTGAAAACGGAAAAGCCCGGACGATCCGGGCTTTTTGTTTATGTGCAGCTTTTCATCCGAGAAATCATTGGGAGTAGCGGACGACGAAGACCGGGCGAATCTCCAGTATTCGTCTGTTCTCCATGGGGATGGAATCGGGGTATTCCCCGCCCTGGAAGCGATCAGCCACCATCATGAGCGTGTTATGAGGATGGGTGGTGGTGGTGTCAACAGTGAGTGCTTCGATGGGTTTATCATCGAGGGAAGAAACGAAAACGGTGACCACGCGTCCTTTGCCCGGTTCCATGGTTTTGTTTGTTGGACCGAGGTTGGCGATAAGCCCCAGGGTGACGCACTGGACGGAGGTGTCCGGACGGAATCCCTTGAAGGTGAAGTGTTCGGCACGGCCTCCGGTGTAGACGGCCGAGTCGGCGACGACATAGTTATCAACGGCACCGAGCTTGAGGGGTATGGACAGTCCGACGACATTCTGGTCGTTGGAGTATGAGACCGTAACGGCCCAATTGAGGTTATCGATTTTTTGTACATCGGCGTAAACTGTGTCGAGAGCGCCGAAGTTGTCTTTTTGACCTAAAGCTATGGCGGGCAATAGGAGAATCAGCGAAAGAGCGAGAGCTAATTTTAGCGAGAATTTCATTTTTCCTCCGTCTATTGGTAACGTCTTATCTTTTACTTTTTAATCGGCGAAAAGATCCTTCTTTTGAGCGACGTCAGTTTCCCTGGCGAGGTGCTCTTTGAGGGCTTCGGTCAGGGAATCGGCTTTTTGGGGGTTGTTGAGGTTTTCACGATAAATCGATGCCGCACCCATTATAGCTCTGCGTCCGGGTTCTGAATCGGGGAATTTTCGGAAGACGGATGTCAGGATTTCGGCAGTTTCAGCTAGTTTGCCGGCGCGTCTTCGGAGTTCGGCCCTGTAAAAGAGGGCTTTGGCTTCGCCGGCCGTGCCGAGGTTTTTCAGGGCGATATCGTCAAGGTATTTGTCCGCTTTTGCGTACCAGAGGTCGGCTTCGGGTTGTCGTTTTTGTTTTTTCAGGAAGTCGATGGCATTAAGATGCGCCATCATAGCTTCGTCGGAATTGGGGTATTTTTCTATCAGAAGATTATATTCCTGTTCGGCCCGGCGCCAGTTGCCCTGGAGTTCGAGTGACCGCGCTACGGTATATTGCGGAACCGGGGTGGCTTCGTAGAAGCGCGGGTATTGTTTTTTGATGTTGAAGACAATTTCACGAGCCTGCTCATATTTCTGCTGGTCGAGCAAAGCGAGAGCGATCCTGAATTTGATGTCGGGGGCCGCAGTAGAGTCATTGGGGTCCAGCCTGTTGAGGATGTCGTTGTAGATGGAGATAGCGCTGTCGTATTTTTTCAGGCGGCCGGCCATGATGCCTGCCATTCTCAACCGGAGAGACTGATAGTCCGTCTCGGCAGGATCGAGGACGGCGGATAACTGCTGCAACTCCGAGTCGTACATGCCGGCGGCTTCGTATAGATCGGCCAGGGCGATGTGACTGGCGGAAGCCAGTGGTGTGCCCGGGTACTGGCTCAATAAATCGGTATAGTAAAGTCTGGCGCGGTCAAATTCTTTTTGGACGGCGGCAGGATCGTTTATCATGGCTGTCATTCTGTACAGATGCAGCGGCAGGTTAAATGCTTCCACCATAATTGTCCCATCGTCGCCAACGGGCGGGAAGAATCCATTAATGGTGAAGTTGTAGACAACGAGGGCGGAATCCCATCGGCCGGAAAGCTGGAGTGTTTGCCCCAGGTTGAGATAGGTTGGCAGAAGTTGTCTTTCATCAAGTTCAACATTCTTTATCAGGCGGTCAAGAATGGCTATGGAACTGTCGTACTGTTGGGCGGACAGAAGCAGCCGGGCGAGTCTGGTCGATGATTCGTAAGTGAGGTATTTCAGTTCGTTGGTTTCATGGGGGAAAGCCAGAGGATCGATTGAATCAAGCGCTGAATAACAGAAATCGACGGCCTCGCGATAAGCCGGGTATACCTGTCGGATTTGTTCTGGGGAGAGATTCTGACCGAAGGCCTGCAGGCGCTGAGTTTGTTTGTCGGCCTGATACAGCTTCTTTTCCGCTTCATAGCGCATTCTAACGGCGGGGTTATCCGAGCAGGATATCACCAAGAGTGCCAGTAAGGGGCACAGGATGAGTAGCGCTTTAGTAACGTGTTTCATTTCAATAGATTCGGAAATACACAGGGTTACCGCAAATAGCGATGAGAATATAGGCCATTTGGGGTGGTCTCACAAGAGCATTTTTGATATGAACCGGTCCGTGGTCGCTCAAAAAAAACCGTCCGCGGTCGGCGGACGGTTCAAAGCCTATTTCGACAAGACTCAGGCAAAGACCTTCTTGCGCAGGTAAATTCCTGCCCCAAGCAGGCCGGCGCCGAACAGAACGACGGTCGTGGGTTCTGGAATGGCAGTACCCGGGTCGGCCGGGCTGTACTCCACCAGAAGTCTCGAACTGGTCAGTGTGACGCCGACAGCGGCGGGTTGGGCTATCTCGACATACAGAGGGCTTGAATTCCAGAAGTGGTCATCAATGTCAGTCAGCTCAAAGAATTTGTCGCTGTAGTCAGTCAGGCAGGTCCAGCCGGTCGGTCCGGTCCAGCGATAATCCTGCTGGACAGTAACGATACCATCGCCGACACCGTTCGGAGCCCATCCAGTTATCTGGAGAGTGGCTCTGATGACCGTGAAGTCATCGGGAACAGTCATGAAGGCTGGATCGAGGCTGTGACCCCAGATGCCGATTTCGCCGGCGGGGACATATTCGTTGTCGAACGTGATGTACGACTGGTAGTTATAGCCCGAGTAGTCATAGATATCAGTACCAGAGTAGCTTATTACTTCGGAGCCAATCGTCAGGTCTAAACCAAAAATGGATGCCGGCAGAGCCAGCACAAGAAGTAAAAGTAGTAAACGTGTTACCCTCACCATACCACATTCCTTATAGATGCTGCTTAAGATTATAATTTCTCTCATTAATGGTTAGCAAATTAGGTACCGCCATGGGAAAGTACGGGGCGATAAAGGTACTTGGTTGATATATAGTTACTTACGCCATTAGATCTTTTGCGTCTTACCTGCGATTCGAAGTCACAACTGCATTGGTATTCGCAACATCGACAGTATTATGCATGATTGGAGCATTGGATTCATAGAAGGCAAAGAAAAAGCCCGCTTTTATCAGCGGGCTTTAATTCTGGAGAGTCAAGAGCTCTTTCTTCTTCGTGTGAGGATTTTGCCGCCCATGAGACCTAAGCCCATGAGCAAAACTGACGTTGGTTCCGGCGTGGCAATGGTTGTGCCGCCGTCACCTGCCGTGAGGACGCGATCGTAATCGATTCTAAGAGTGGAGCGGGTCAGGGAAGCGCCCAATTCGAATACCGGGGTGAAGGAGACATTCAAGAAGGGAGAGTTCCAATAGCTGTCGGCGGTTTCAGAGAGATCGAAGATGGCGCTGCTGGTGTTATAGAAGCTCCATCCATGAATAGGCGTCCAGTAAGCGGTTCCACCGACCTGTACGATTTCACCGCCAAAACCGAGCATCTGCCAGCCCTGAATTTCCAGCACTGCCTGGTTTACCTGGTAGGCTCCCGGGACAGGCATATAGTCGGAGCTTAGAGTGTGCCACCAATTGGCGGTTTGCCCCCAGAAAACAGTGCCGCATTCGAAGTTTACGGTCGAAACATAGTTGTAACCGCCCGCATCGATACCGTAATCTTGAACTGATTCAACGAATGAGAAGGCGGACAATGTTGCCGGTATCAACAGCGCAATTGCCACCAGGATCACGTTTTTGAAATGTCTGCTCATATTTTGTTTTGCCTCTGCGTCCTTTCAGATTATAACGCCCCGTCATCTCCTGAGCAATTTCAATACCAAAACACGGTTTATTTTGTCCTTTAAAAATATATTGACAGTCAATCACTTAACACTTTTCGACGTGTTATGACACTGGATGTGTCAGGCGATGTCGCAAGGGTGTGCATATTTTAAGCAGCGTACTGTGTGCATTTAATGTCTTGAGTCTCAAGGCTTCGCGGCAAAAACGCTACAAAAACGGAGGTTAACGCATAGGGGTGTTTGTCAGGTAAAAAGGAGGAATAATGAGGCTGTTTCGAAAAAACCGGGGAAAAGAGATCGTTTCGCAGTGCCTGACCGACAGATTGGCTGCCAGAGTACGTGCGCCCGAAGCAGAGGGGTTGGCGACAACCTCAGTTATTAAGAGGGAGATCAAATGGCAGACTTCGGAGGTCGCGGCCGGACGGCACCGCATGGGGCTTTACCGGTTTCTGTCGGATAATGTTCCGATCATAAGCGCCTGTGTGTCAACCTGGGTCAGGTTGAGCGCGGCGCCCGGGAGATTCACAATCGAGGGCGGCCACAAGGGTGGCGCTGATGAAGCTGCTGAGCGCCTTGAGCGCTTGTCGGAGAGTATGTGGGACAGCGCGCACACGTCGGGGGGAAGTCTGATTGCACTGGTAGCGGACCTGTTCACGGGCTTATACCGTGACGGAGTATTCGGTGGATTTCTGACGGTCAAGCGCGATGAAAGCGGGGTGGATAAATTCATCTCAATTGACTCGTCGGATCTCGCGATTCAAATCGTGAACGGCAGGCCGAGACTGGTGCTGGAGGGGGCTGACAGTTCGCTGGATTTGGAGCGTCCGGATTTCTATTTCGTGCCGTTAAACAGCGACATAAGCCGGCCGCTGGGGAAATCGATTTTACAGTCGGTGCCGTTTGTTTCGTTTATCGAGCAGCAGCTCGTTGATGATATGCGAAGGTCGAGTCACAATTCCGGTTATCATCGTCTTCATGTAAAGGTCACGCCGCCGGAGCGAATGAGCGGGGAGTCCGAGCAGGCGTATATAGAGCGGGTCAACAGCTACTTTGATTCCACGGTCTCGATGATAAAGTCGTGCCGGGTCGATGAGAATCCGGTGACGTGGGATAATATCGCTATCGAGTATATCGGGCCGAACAATGTGAGGACGGTGACCAATTCCTGGTTTGTGAATCATCGTTCGATGATCGAGGAGATTTGCTGCGGCACCAATCTGGCTCCATTTCTGCTGGGCTATTCTTACGGCGCGACCACGAGCTGGTCGTCGTTCAAGTTTGATCTGGTGATGCGTCAGGTGAAGTCGGTTCAGGCGCAGATGGCGTCGTTTCTGGAATGGATCGGCAATATTGATCTGGCCCTGGGAGGCTTTAAGCAGACCTGTCGCTGGCAGTTCGATAATACTTTCGCGTACCAGGCCAATGAAAAGGCGGAGATAGAGTCGAGTAGGATTGGCAATATTCTGAAGCTCTTTGAGGCCGGCCTGATTGACAAAAAGACAGCACAAGAGCGCGCCGGGGAATTGTTATAATAGACGATATCGCGAAAATCAACTGGGGGCGGGGTCTGAAGGATCCCGCCTATTTCGCTGACGCGGTGCTGGGAATATCCTGCCACGAGGGTCAGAAGAAGTGGCTGGAGGGTTCGCGCTGCCGCGAGAATGCTTTGGTCACCGGCAACCGGTGGGGGAAGTCATTCGTGTCGGCGTTGAAAATTATTCATCACGCTATCTACCGCGTAAGGGATCTTTCGTACGACAACGCGGGCAGGTACCGGATCGTTACAGCGTCGATTACTCAGGATCAGGCCAATATCATATTCAACCAGGTGGTGCGGATCGTGAGAAGTTCGCCGATTCTGGAGTGCCTGGTGGAATCGATAACGCGCACCCCGTATCCGCGGCTCGTGTTTTCGAACGGATCCGTGATTGAGGCGCGGTCGACACAAAACCGGGGTGAGTATCTTCTGGGCAACGATTATGATTTATTCATATTCGATGAGGTTGCTTTCGAGACGGATCCGGAGTATGTGGTCGAAGAGGTCATCCAGATGCGTCTGGCGGATCGTGAGGGGAGGCTGGATCTGGTGTCGACGCCGAACGGCAAGAACTGGTTTTATCTGAGGGCGCGGGAGATAATCGAGGGGAAGCGGGAAGGTTATTTTCAGTCGGGGGACAGCCGGGAAAACAGTTTCATCTCAAAGCGGGCGCTGGGCGAGCGAATGCGGAATTTTTCCGAGCGCAGGGTGCAGCAGAATATCATGGGGCAGTTCGTGGATTGCGGCGGGGAGATTCTTCGTGGTGAATATGTGGATCGTGCCCTCTCGGAGTTCGCCGGCGTTCAGGCGGCGCAGGAGACGCGGAGCCTGAAGTTCATATCGGGTTGGGATCTGGCGCGCAAGCAGACAGCGACAGTGGGGATTACGGTTGCGTACGACGGTGAGACAGTACGGGTGGTGGAACTTGACCGGCTCCAGCGATTCGACTGGAATATCGTAACCGCGAAGATAAAGCAACGTCAGTTAGTGTATCCGGGGGAGATGGTAATCGATGCTACCGGGTTGGGCGATGTTATCGTGGAGCAACTGGCGGAGTATCATCCCCAGGCCGTGCTGTTCACGGAGAAGACGAAGGCGGAGCTTTTGACGAATCTGGAGTTATTTCACGCGCGCGGCAGGATTGTTTACCAGCGGTGGGAGCTTGTCGACAAATCGGGGAAGATGTGGTCGCTTGAGGATGAACTTCGCCGGGCCCGGTGGGATGACAACAGCGACTGCGACAGTGTGATGGCGCTTGCTCTGGCGTTGTGGCCTCTTAGAAAGCAGGGGGGAGTTGTACTTCAGCCGAGGATTGGACGTTTCTGAAAAAGCGTTGTTGCGGGCAATGAATTTCCGTATCATGGGTGTAGTTTGTGAAATCGTAAATTGTCATTGCCCGGGAGGTGTGATATGTGGAAAGCGAAGAGTATTGTTTATGCGGTCATACTGACCCTGTCGATAAGTCTGGCCTGCAGCAGTCAGAGCAGTGATCCCAAGGTCTATGCAGATTCCGCAGATACTGTCAGTGTAAAGATGGGCGAGCGGTTCAAGATCGCGCTCGAGTCGAATCCATCGACCGGGTATGGATGGCGGTTTGTCAGCGATGTCGATTCATCTCTTTTGAAGCTGATGGAGCATCAGTATATCGCCAAGCCCAATCCGGAGAAAGTGGTTGGACGCGGGGGTCATGATGAGTGGCTTTTCGAGGCGATAGCGGCCGGGTCGACATCGGTGGCCCTGGAGTATCTTCGCCCGTGGGATTCTACCTCGGTGGAACGCGAGGTGGAGTTTCAGATTTTCATCGGTGAGTAGCTGTTCGCTGGGTTCGTACAATCGATAAAATAAAAACGCCCTTTAAGGGAGGAGTCTTAAAGGGCGTCAATCCAAGGAGAGGCGTTTCAGAGATGTCGAACGCTTTTGTATGCCGTTTCGATGATGTCTGTGGTTTGCCTCGTTTTATAACCAGACAGCCTAACGTAGTCTATATCAAGCCGGCGCACCCGAAGCAGTCTTAGAACAGTATGGAGCCGTAGACATCGGAGAACGTGATGGTCATGCCGAGCACGAAGACTATAATGGCTAAGACCCATCTGAATCTGCCGGTAGCTTTTTTCTTATAGATTGTCATGTTTTTCCTACCTTCCGGTTATTGTGCCTTTTGACCTACCTGAGTGCAACCGCTGTGCCGATATTGCCGGGGCCGTGCCGCCGTGGGCTAACGGTATGATTTTGTTGGGTTTAGGGGCTTTGCGCAGGGCTTGAACAGCAACAAAATGGCTGCAAAAAAGAGCAACTGTTTGCGCAAAAGCGCAGGTCGGCGGAGGAAAATGTAATTGACCAATTCTGGATAAGAGGGTATATATTTTCTATTGGATAGCGGGAGGGTTTGCCTTTGCCCCGCACAGCTTTGATTTGACAGGATGGTGAATAAACTCGGGAAGAATGTGTGAAAGGTTCCCACAGCAGGCTGTGGGCCAGCAGGTGAAGATGAAAGAAGGATGGATTGGCGCCTACTACCCCTCTGATCTTGTTAATGACCAGAGATTGAAGACTGTGCTCTGCTTGATCTACGATAAGGTCGTTGTTCACTTTGCTTTGGGCGGAATGGCCTGTGGAGGCGGCCATGGGATGACGGAAATGTTCTCCAGTGACCCCCTCGTTCAAGAGGGCGTGCTGGACTTGAGAGAGGAGTATCCTCTGGATGACATTGAAGATGATTTCCGCCGACAGTTTCCTTCGCTTGAAGAAGTGGAACTTGACAAAATCTGGGATTTTCACGTGACTGGAATGGCGCTGAAGTGTTGTGTGGTCGAGGGGGCCGTACCAGTTACTGACAAAGTCGATGCACCGCTTCCGTTATCTGTTCTGACACAAGTCGACATCAGACGCGCTGCCGCTTTTCAGGCTAGCGCCTTAGCGGTTCAATCTCTTGAGTTAATCTTGCCGGCGTTTGCGACATTAAGCTCTCAAGACATATTAGAGACAAGGGAGTCGTTGAGGGATCAACTCACGCCGTTCAGAGCCGCAATGTTAGCGCTTGCGCCGAAAGTTCGTTCCGCAATAGACTCCGATGCACCACCTGCCGAAATATACAGGGAAGCCAAATACATCGCTGAGACGGATATACTGCCTCGGCTCGAGGAACTAAAGCGCCGCCTGGTGTTTGAGCGCGGAGCCCGTTGGCGCAGGCTGATCGGTAAAGTTGGAAGCCACCTTCCAAGCATTACTCTTAAATGGTTCACGGGTGGTGGGATATCAGCGGCAATTGATGCGGCGAAAGTCGGTGGCAGCATTGCCGCTCAAGCTTTTGACGATGATCTATCGACGCGCAAACTGCTTTCTAACGTCGGGCTTGGGTACTTGGTGAGCCTAGATGCGAAGATCGAAAGTAGAAATAGGTCGGACACCGGATGAGCCTCGCGGGGCATAAACCCGAGTCTATTCCCACCGCAAACATTTGGCCACTGGGTGAATACGTAGTTGATTGTTGAGCATGTGGTTCCGTATATTGTCTAATGGCGCTGTATCTAAAATGAGGATGGATAATGGCCCAACCGCTCATGTGTCAGGATTGTAACCCTGAAGCACGAAAAAGAAAGCGTTTCTTGTGCGATGGCGTCGATACGTCAGACGGTTTACCGGTGCGGTGCGTACATTCGCAGTCGTTCCTAAAACTGGAAGTGCTCGACTACTACCTTAAAATATTTTCTGTAGCAATGAAATCTCACCACAAAGAACTCAATTTCATTGATCTCTTTTCCGGGCCAGGGCTTTGTATCAATCGTGAGAATGGTGAAGAAAGACTCGGATCTTCTCTGATTGCGCTTACGTTGAAAAACCCTTTTACGAACTACATTTTTGTTGATGCCGACTCCAAGACATCTGATATTCTGCACAAGAGATGTGAACGGCTGGCGCCGGAATTAATAGAGAGAATTAACATTCTCAACGTGGACGCGAATCAAGATGTTGCCAGGATTCTTAAACATGTGAACGGGGCTAAGTCATTATCGGTGGCCTTTCTGGATCCCAATGGACTAGACATTCACTACAACACTCTCAAGTTGTTGTCGCAGTTTCCTAAACTTGATGTCATTATCAATTTCGGTGTTTCAGACCTTAAAAGGAACCTTGCGAATTATTCCAGCGGCAAGCACGAAAAGGCGAACCAGTTTTTTGGGTGCGAAACATGGCCTGATAGAGACCTAGAATGGCTACCGTTTTACATGGATAGGCTGAAGGCGCTCGGTTTCACGGCAGTGGAGGATGACCTCGAACAAAAGGTCAAGGTCAAGACAAAGACCAAGGCGGATATCTATTATCTGATATTTGCCAGTAAACATTCTCTCGGTCTCAAATTCTGGAGAGAGGCCAAACATAAGAATCTCGAACTGGGACTGCTATAGAATAGCGTTGTTGCAATGAAACAGATTCTGAGAAAGACTCTGCTGTACAAAACGGGCGTGGAGTATGGAGACTACTCCATAAACCATATTGAGGGTTGTGCCCACGGGTGTAGGTATCCGTGTTACGCTATGCTGATGTCAAAGCGATTCGGTCGAACTAATACATATCAAGACTGGAGAAAGCCGAAGCTTGTTGGTAATGCTATAGAGCTACTGCACAGAGAAATTCCAAGGATGAAAGATAAGATTCGCTTTGTCCATTTGTGCTTTATGTCGGATCCCTTTATGGTCGGTTATCCCGACGTGACCGACATGTCACTTAGGATCATTCGACTTCTTAACGATCATGGCATCAAGGTAACTACTCTCACAAAAGGAATTTATCCGGCAGATATATTACATTATGGTACGCTGGATCAAAACGAGTATGGAATCAGTTTTGTATCAAATAGCGCTTCATACTTAAGAGAGTATGAGCCATACTCTGCTAAGTGGTTTATGCGCGTCAGGAGCTTGGAGCGCCTAAGCAACCAAGGGGCAAAGACTTGGGTCAGTATGGAGCCGTATCCAACGCCAAACATCGCGGATCAGGACATTAACGAATTGCTGGAACGCATTGGCTTCGTGGATAAGATTGTTTTTGGTAGACTAAACTACAACGTGAGATCAAAGGAGTATGAAGGTCACCGAGATTATTATAACGATCTTTGTTCCCAAGTTGTATCTTTTTGCGAATCGCACGGTATTGAGTATCATCTGAAGCATGGTACGGATACTCGGGTAGGGGCGGCCCATATTTGCGGAGGCGTGCACACCCCGATGCGCTCCGCAGTTAGATTGAGATGATACGACAGCGCAATACTTGATTTGAAAAGCCTTCGACTCCGGCGGAACACCGACCTACGAATTCCGCGCTCTTATCTGCCTAACTGACCAGAGGATTGTGCGAAGGAACACAAACATTGGATAGGGGAGGATAAGAAAGCCCGCCGTAAAAATCTCGGCGAGCATTTTTTTCTTGGAATAGTCGATGTACCGCCTATAGTCATCCTCCCACCGGTCATGTCTGTATTGTGCGAAGGCCTCGGTGGGCAGAACGTCCGGCTTCGGCGATTGAACGTCTTGAAGACTATGAATCCAATCAGAGATCACGAGTATTTCGTAATCGTTCGCCTCTCTGCTTCGAAGAACCTCCACAGCTACGGATTCGCCTGCCGTCACGTAGTCTGAGAGGTAAGTGTATAGCAGGTACCTGTCATAATCGGACAGCCCTAGGTTTGCTTCAGCTTCTCTGGACCGCGTGTAACTGGCGCTGTCGTAAGTGGCATTTTGATATCCGATGCTATCCAGAAATCGACATATAACGGTATCTGGGATCACATCGAACAGTAGGAAGGTGGCCATCTTAACAGGCCGACTTGGCCCTGAGAAGTAGCGCGTTTCTGCTATCGCGGTGGGTTTGGGCCCAGGATCTAAAACTGGCTCTGGGCTGAAGGCAAGATGTACCAATAAGGCAGCAGCGGCTCCACTAGCGACGAATCCGAGCAGGAAAAGCCACTCCTTAGCTATGATTCTCTTCCAGTTGTTCTTTTCCATGAATACCCTCTCCTATTTCTGAATAAACCAAAGTATACCCGCATATTCGCGCTTCGGCAACAACAAAAAGTAGTGATTCGTGAATCAAGATGGCGGGTTCTAATCCTCCAATGGCGGACAGGGAAGGACCCGCCCTGCGGTTGCTGCCCGCAAAATCCCACAGTCCCGCCAAGGGCGGGATGGAGCATCCACGCACAAGTTTCTGCCGCCCACAAGATAATGGCGGGTTCGAAGACGGACCCGCCCTACGGTTGCCGCCCTGCTTGCGGAGCAAACAAGAGAATTTTACTACAAAGCATTGAGACATGTCGAAACCTCTCCGCCGGTGGCGGAGACCCTATCGGGCAGGGGATTTCGACCTACGAAGACTGATCATGGCGGGTTCGAGGGCGGACCCGTAGTTGGCAGGAGACTAAGAAGGCTCCTGCCCTACGGAAGACTGCTACGGAAGACCCGCGCCCACAGGGCACAACAACAAAATCACTACAAAAAAGAGTAACGTCCTGCGCAAAAATGCAGGAAGATTCGAGGAAAAGGTCTGGCCGGAATCTTTGGTAAACAGCCCAAGATGGAGGTCAGATGGACGCCAGTTTTTCAAGGATCAGGGCCGAGTTGGCCGAGCCGACCGATGAGCGGCTAAGTGAACTGATCGACTACATTAATGTAAATATCAATCCCCCCAGCCCGGTACGGTCATCGGACGTACTAATCCGCGCCATGTATATCGTTTCCGATGAGGTCAACAGTTTCGGCGGCAGGTTTCCGGCGGAGGAGTTGGAGCGGCTGATAGAGCTTCTCGTAGACTCGCCGGTTCTGGTAGGACACCGCAAGGATAAGCTGCCGGTAGCGAGGACTTTTCACGCGGAAATAGTTAACCGCGGCGACAAGACGTGGGTCAAAAGTTATTTCTACTGGCTCAAATCGGCGAAGGGTGCCCTGGATCTCAAAGAGAATATCGATGGGGGTATCTACAAGGAGTGCTCAATCGGGTTCACGTATCTCTTTCCGGAGTGTTCGATCTGCGGCGAAGATATCAGGACGTGCCGGCATGAGCCTTTTCAAAAGTATCCGGACAATGAAAGCGGGGCGAGCTGTCATTTCAATTACCGTCAGATAGAACGGGTGCTGGAGACATCGCTGGTCTATCGCGGGGCGGTCCGGGATACATCGATTTCCCGTCAGCTCGACGAGAGCGATCACGATTTCGGGGGCGACACAGCGACAGTTATCAGCAGCACGGCCGTACTGGATCCATCGGTGGAGTATCTGGTGGTGCCTCATTATGATGGAATTGAGGTGACAGTGGAATGCGCGGATGGGAGACTGTCGATGGCCACTCACGATGGCGAAACGGTCAAGTTTCACGGGGAGGAGCATATCGCAGTTGCCGGCTTACGCGATTTGAGCGGCGCGAGTGGTGTATTGATCGGATTTCGCGGAAAAGAGCGGTGCTCACAGGCGGATCTCGAGAAGTACCTTGAGAAGGGAACCGGCCGGGTGACACGGCTGGAGTTGCGGTTATATCCGCAGGAAGGGGTTGAACAGGGCAGTGTGGATATTGTCACGGACGCACTGACAATAAAACAGATTCGTCATGCGTACAGCGGGGTTTCCGGTCTTGAGGAGTGCGCGGGTAAGATGCGGACCAGAGGGGGCGTTCGCGTGTATCCGAGGGGTGAATCATCATCCGGCCATCGCGGCTATCTGTACAAACCGGCAACTGAGAGTCGCGAGGGTTGTGGTCGGTTTGCTCTGTTCGGTCAGCCCGACGGCAGCAACGCGGTGCTGTGTCTTTACCGGGGTGGGAAGACACATCAGTTTGTTATCAGGCAATTTCATTTCAGTCGTTTCATGAAGGGCGCGCGGTTTATCGCTGACGAGGTAGATGTTTGCAGCACGGCCGCGCTCGCTACCTTAGCGCATGGTGAACTTCTGGCGGCGGGACTTCGCGATGGCGTGCTGCTTCTCGAGATATCGGGCGGGATCGAGGGTGTGATGGCGATCTGTCCGATCAAGATTAACGGTGTGACGAGGTGTTTGATTCGCCGGGTAGCGGATATCAAATCTCTAAGCGAGGAGTCCGAAGGCAATGGTAGTGCTGGACTATAAAGAGGGCGGATTCAGGTTGAGCGCGGCGATGCTCAAGTTTATCGGGGTGATTTTGAGCCTGGCGGCGGCCTATTTTCTGACAATTCAGTCATTGAAGATAGAACTGGCGGCGAAGGCCGAGGATACAGTGGTCGAGTCGCTCGACAAGAGGCTGGCGAATATCGAGGTGGTATTAAAGGAGAGTGTGGTGAGCCGCGAGCAGTTTTATGAGTTTTCGAAAGACGTTGAGGCGCGGCTGTCGCGCATAGAGTTTTACCTCAAAGAAGGGCGAGGGCAGGACCTTGGAAAAAATTGACAGGCACAAAGAATTTCTCGAACGGCTGACAGCTTGTATCGAGAGTGAGTCGATAGGCGAACTGGATTTTGATCAGCTCAGGGCGACGCTGTCGGATGTATTGACTATCCTGGGCGAGTTTCAACTGGTGAAGCAAGAGCGAGATCTGTTTCGCGAAGACATTATCAAGCGACTTTCCGGTATGGAGAAGGCGATTGCGGTGGCGCGAAGAAGCCGTGATGGCGTAGAATCGGCGCTGCTGGCTATCGAGGAACTGTCGGGTCTCGACGCGGAGCAGTTGCTTTCGAGGTATCGAAAAGCGCAGGCGAGGATGCGCGATACGTTTCCGGCGAGTTTCGCGGATAGAGTGCGTTCGCGAAAATCATCGAATCAATACAGACCGAGTGAATACAAGTAACCACGTGGGATTTTGATCCCGGCCCGTGGGAAATTATCCCGGCCAGAGTAATCCATAAAACTTAATGAGGGGAAATTATGACGATCAGAGATCATAATCTCGAGACAATCGCTCCGATGCTGGCGACATTCAAGATTCACCAGACATCGGGTGTGGATGATTTGAAGGATGCTGACATTGGCGGGCCGGTGGCGTTGAGCGGCAACTGTGAGGTTGGTCCGCTGGCGGCCGATGGTCAGCTTTTGGGCAAACTCATCAGCCTGACTCTTACGGACGCCGATGATGGTCAGCGGGTGGCCACGGTGCAGGTTGGCGGAATTTGTCGTCTGGCGGTAAGCGCGCCGGCGCCGTTGGTCGGTAACAGGGTAGTGGGCGGCACAAGCGGAACGGTCAAGCAGGCGCCGACGGTGGCGGGTGATCCGGCTGGCGGGAATATCGCCCGCGGGACGGTGCTTGATGTGAACGGCACAATCGACTGTGTCATACTTCTCAATTAGAAAGGGGGAGCAGGTGGATTTCAACGATTTCATTCAGTCGGGAGCCGTCGAGAATCTTCAGCAGGACGATTCGAAATTGATCAATCATTCTTCGGTTGATCTGAGTCGGGCCAGCGGCATAGAGGTGGACAAGGAGCTGTATAGCGAAGCCGAGGCCAGGGGGATGTCGGTGTCGGAGCTTCTGGAATGCGACGAATATGATCCGTCGCCGAACGGCAGCGTTCTTGACGCTTTCGAGCGTCAGCTGGTGCTGGCGGGCATACGGATCGGCGGTAAGTCGCCGACGACAGTGGAGCAGTTCTACCAGCAGGCGCCATCGCTTCTTCCCGAATTCATGCTCCGGGAGATCAAGAAGGGGCAGGCGATGCGTCCGGATCTCGACCGGCTGATCGCGAGCAGCACAACCGTGGCGAGCAACAAGTACACGCCGTTCAATATCGATACCGACAACGACAGCCGATTTTCTCTGAGGCCGATCGGCGAGGGGGCGGAGATCCCGCAGTTGATCGTGACCGAGCAGAATCACGCGGTGAATGTGGCCGACTACGGGCTGGCCCTCAAGACCAGTTACCGGGCGCTTCGTTATCGGACGACGGCGCAGTTTCGGGTGCTCTTGTGGTATATCGGGTTCAAGATTCAGTCGGACAAGATCGGGATGCTGGTTGACACGATTGTCAGCGGCGACGGCAACGACAACGCCGCGACAATCATCAACTCGGCGGATACCGGCGTGTTGACCTATGATGATCTTATCAGTCTGTGGGCGAGTTTCTCGCCGTTTGAGCTTAACACGATAGTGTGTCACCGCGACAAGCTCAAGGCGATTCTCACGCTCGACGAGTTCCGCGATCCGATGGCCGGTTATCGTTTTCAGAGCACCGGTCAGTTGTTCAGCCCGCTGGGGGCATCGCTGGTTCGTTCGGATGAAGTTTCCAGCGACTATGTTATCGGCCTGGACAACCGTTTCGCGGTGGAGGAAGTGATCACTCAGCCGCTGATGATCGAGTACGACAAGGTGATCGACCAGCGGTTCGAAGAGGCCGTTATCTCGGAGTCGGTTACTTTTGCCAAGGTGCTCAAGCAGGCAGCGGTAATCCTGACAACCAATCACTAACAATTGAAAGGCCCGGTTTTTCCGGGCCTTGATTTAAGGAACGATATGCAGGTAAAAATTGCGGATACTACCGCTTCGCAGGTGTTTGGAGGCCCGCCGACACGACAGCTTCTTAAGGTTTCATCGGGGGAGTTCGCGGGAAGAGCTATAGTGTTGCTTCAGACCGAGAATAACCAGATCCGTTTCGCTTACGCCGACAGACCATACAGCGCGTGGAGTACGCTGGCGGAGGTGACCTCACAGACGGCGGACTTCGGTTTTGACGCCCTGATGGACGACAGCGGTAACGTTTATGTCGTCTACTGCGAACAGACGACAAACTATATCGTGCTCAAAAAGCTGTCTTTCAGCGCCGGTATCTGGACAGTGGGTGATGCGGTTTATGTTTATAACGGCGGCGTGAGTGTAGCGCCATCGATAGCCAGGACATCGGGCGGGAAACTTCTGGTGAGCTTTTCACGGTTGTCCGCGGGCTATTTCGATATCCAGGTCAAATCATCGAGTGACTCCGGTCAAACTTGGGGAACGGGGCCGGGCGATGCTGGCGACAGTCTTCGGACGGGACTTCCGGCCGGTACATCGAAAGTCGTCGCGGGTCCTTCAAAAGTCCACGTGGTCTACTGTGGAACCGGGACGGATTTGTTCGTACAGTCACAGTCTATTGCCGGGGGAAGCTGGTCAGGCGAGTTTGTCATAGCCTCCGGCTCAGGCATCGATGAACATTTTGACGCGGCCGTTTCAGGTGAGGGTCTTCTCGGCGTAGTGTTCGACGCGCAGCAGCTCAAGTATCGGGAGTACGATGGCAGCAACTGGAGTTCGCTGATAACTCTCGATGAGTCGGAAGTAGAATTTCCCCAACTCAAGTTCGAGAACAATATCCCGGTGGTGGTCTATTTGAGTGACGAGGGTGATAACCAGAGCGTTGTCAAGTACAGTCATCGGGCAACGGGTGAGTTCTCATCGCCCGCCATTCTCGACAGCAGTACCGGAGATTTCGAGAGTGTGGTGGCCTATGACGCTGTGTCCTGTTCGTACGCGGATCTGACAGCGGCGTCTTCATCGGAAACAGCGGGAGATGTGTTTCATCCACAGACAGGGGTTTTGCTGAAGAATATCGGTGACGCGGTTTATTTCGGGTTGTCACGGAAGTTTCGGAATGCGAATGTGATTCTGTCAACGGCGGGGGCCGGGGGGGCTGTCACGTATTCATATTTTGATGGTGTGAACTGGAAGGCGTTCGCTTTGGTGGGCGGTGCGTTCAATTTCGACGCTATCAGCAAGAATCTGATTTTCTGGAGCGATCTCAACTCGATTCCGGCAGACTGGCAAAAGTGTACCGTCAACGGCGGCAGCATGTTCTGGGTCAGGGTGGAAGCAGGCTCGGCATTCACGAGCGGGCCGGTCGGCAGCAGGATAACCTCGCAGTCGGATCTGCGTGAACTCTCGGTGGGGAGGTAGAGGTGTCGTATACGAATATAGAACTGGTCCGCAGGTATTTGGGCACGCCTTATCCGGCGCAAAGTAATGTTCGTGATCAAGCTGTAATAATGCGCGGCACGGATGACCTGGTGTTCTACGGAGGGGCTGTCGACGAAAGCTCGCTGGTCGTTAAGGGAGTGGTCGCGGTAAAGCCGGTGAGGGTGAATCTAAACCTGACGGCGTTGTCTACACGGATTGTAAACTTGCCTCTCGTGCCGGGGTCGGTACTGGTGGCATCGGACAGCTCGCTGGGGACGATCTTCACGGAGGGGACCGATTACTCAATTGATTATGCAAACAGCAGCCTGCTTCTGAAAGAGAGCGGACTTCTCGGTACTGGGCAAACGGTAGTGGTGTGGTATATGACCTACCGGGTCTATGTTGACGGTGTCGATTATCACGCGGACTACGACCGGGGGTCGATACGGAGGTTGCCGTCGGGTGATATATGCGATGGCGAGTCGGTCTATATCGATTACTCGCCGCTGCTGGCCGGTTATATCGAGGAGATGATCATTCAGGCGGTTGCTGACGCCAACGCTTTGATTGAGGCGGCGGTTGATCCGGAGGGGCAGTTCGGGGCGGATATCGCGTTGCAGGCCGCGGCGACTTATCGCGCTCTGGAGATAGTCGGCAGGGCGACGGCCGCCAAAGAGCTGCTGGGACTCAACAAGAGTGACAAAGCGGCGCTGGCGTGGATGAAGCTCGGGGACCACTTCGCGGAGCGCTCCGAACAATTGCTCAGCAGTTTCCGCGCGCCTTATACCGGACCGGCCGCCCCGGTCAAGAATTAGGAGGTGACATGTTAACGGCATTGGTGAATGTGACGGGCAGAAGAGTGTGGTTCGTGCCTGACGTGAGCGTCTGGGGGACATCGGGCTGGAGTGAGATTGAGTTTCTCACCGTGGAGAGCGTTGATTCGGTCAAGTCGGTTTTCTTCGGTAGTGTTGATGTTGGCGATAGCGCGCAATCGGTCGCTTTTGAGCAGTTGACGGATTTTCGCGGCAATCATCTTCCGGCGAGCCTTACCAATCCGCGTGTTTTTGTGCGTCCCAGGAGTGAGCTGTCGGCGTATGTGGTTGGAAGTGAAATATCGAGCGGGTTTAAAATCGCACGGGACCAATCGGCCGGCGGACCGGTGACGGTTGACCTTCTGGTAGTGGAGATGGGCGATTGAGGTGACAGGAAAAAAGAAATCCGCCGATGACAGCGGGCAGCATCCGGTTGGGGTTGACGTGCTGGATGGCCTAATCAAGAATTACTACGAAAAACTGATACGTGTCAAAAGCGAGGATATCAAAATAGGGGATTTTTTGAAGATGGTTGAAATGAGAAAGAAACTGATGCCGTCGCAGGCCGACCAGGAGAAATTCTGGAAGATGCTGGACGACATCCGGCGGAAAAATCTGCCGAGTGATGGCAAGGAACCTTTGAAGCCGTCAAAGAAAGTGAAACGTCAGGATGGGTAGCAGTGGGAAGGTTTATGGACTGTGTCTTGCGGTATTGTCGGTGTTGATGGTGTGGTCAACGTTGGTAGCGGGCGATGAGCATACGATCAGGCTTTACGACGGTGAAGCAATATCGAATCACAACCGCCGTTGCATGACAGCGAACATCAGCAAGGACGCAAGTGGTTGCCGGCTTAGTCTGGACCTGTGGCAGGGGGAGTGTCGGCTCGAGATTGCTTGCGGTGCCGGGCCGTCTGGTTACCGGGTAGAAGGTGACACCATTGAGGCGTTAAGTGATGATATCGGGCACCGGTTTTATCGCAATGAGTCCGGCCTGGAATGGGAGATTGTGCTTAAGCGGAGGCCTGCTTCGAACGTTCTCGAATACGCGATGAGTGTCAAGAATCTCAGGTTTTATTACCAGGACAGCCTTAGCGTGTTCGAGCGGGATGTTCTTGGGGCGATTCGGCCGGACTCGGTGGTCGGGGCGTGGGTCGCCTACCATGCGTTGAGGTCCGACAACATTCTGTCTGTGTCGGGTGGTGACACACTGGTAAATGAGTACCGCACCGGGCAGGCATTTATCGTGTATCGTCCAAAGGCCTGGAGCGGCAATGACACGGTGTGGTGCGATTTGAACATTGATGTAAAGAGAGGACGGTTCGAGATAGTCTTAGATAAGATGTGGCTCGAATCGGCGGATTATCCTGTAACAATTGATCCGACTTTCGGAAACACCTCGGTGGGCGGTTCGACCATGAGCTGGAATCTGCTTTATGCTTATTGTCACAGGCTCGCGGGTGTCAATACGTACCAGGTGCCATCGGGGAAGACAGCCACGATCACCCAGTATTCCGTTTATGGCTGCGAAACCGGGTCGGGGGACATGAGTGTCAGCATGGCGGCGTTCGAGATTGTCAGTGGTACACCGCAGAGCAGGGTCGGCGACCGGGTGAATGTGACTATTTCGGGTGGTACTCCCGCGTGGTTTAGCAGCGCGATATTGGAGCAGGAGCTATCTGAAGGAAATGAGTACGGAGTGGCGGTCAGTTGTGCCCCGCGCAGCGGCGGGACCATCTACTACAACGGTGTCACCAACGCCGTATCGACGGACAACACTTACTGCGGTCTGGACTGGGATGGGTGGACGCATTCATCGCTGACTTCGTTTAATTTCTCGATGTACGCGACTTATACGGAGCAGGTTGTCGCCGATGAGACGGTATCAGGGCGAAGGAAACAGATGATCGGGCATAAGGAGGGCGGATGCAAAGGGTATTAGTGACGGTGTTTTTCGTGGCGCTGGTATTGGTTCAGGCAGGCTATGGAGGGATTGTCGGCAATACGGGGATGTCGGGACAGGATTCCATAACAGTCTCGCTGGTGAACTGGGACTCTGCCGGATGTAATCCGATTAGCGCTGACAGTTTCTGGGTGGTGGTGTTGAAGTCACACACCGATGACGTAGTGTTCAAGGATTCGGGGCTCACCTCCATGGTCGGGTTGGACACAACCAGGGTGGCCGGTAAGACTGTCTATTATTACCATCGGTTGGTGGCGGACATTGATGGCGCGGGGATGCCCGGCGCCTACGCCGGTGAATTTATCGCCAAGAATACCTCACTGGGGCTTTACTCACGCGCCGGTTTCGAGTTTCAGGTGGTGGGCTGGGGGCTTGATGATATCGGTGATTCGGCGGCATTCGCGGCGAAGCTGTATGATACGCTGATATGGCAGGCGAAGGTAATCGACAGCCTCTATGCCCTGCTGGACAGTATCCAGAATCATGATGACTGGGTGTCATCGTTCGATCCACTGGCGACGCCGGTCGTTCTGGATGCGGGAGAGTTTTCCGAGATGGCCGATACGATTACCGGCCGGGACTCCAGTTTGTACGCGGATGGTTTCTGGCACAAGTTGTCGGTGCATGCCGATTCGGGGGCGGTCGGCGGAGGGGCGGATTCGGCCTCGATTGCTTCGTGGGTCTGGAACACGCCGCAGCTAAATCATATCGTGAACGGGACTTTCGGCGGTAATCTTGACGCCGAGATTTCCGGCATCGGCAGTGGCAGCGGGACATATGCGTGCGTTGTCCAGGCGGCCGACACCAGCGTCGACGCCGCGATTGGGGGAGTAGCGGTTGTTATTCGCAATCTCGAACAAACGTCGCTCATCGCAACCGGGTTGACCGACTCGGATGGTAGAGTGTCGTTCAATCTCGATGATGGCAGCTACCTGGCGATCGCCTCGGCAGCAGGATACGTTTTTGCCGCGCATGACACGGTCGTAGTGAATGGTCCGACGGTTGATACGGTTTTCGGGGATCAGTTTGATCCGGGTGCTCCTCCGTCGCCGGGGCTGTGCCGTGTTTATGGATACGTGTATACTTCCGGCGGGGAGGCGGAAGATGACGCGACGGTTACGGCGAGCCTGGCGTCGGGGACGGTTCTTTATAACGGTGTGATAGTATCGCCTTCGGCGCTGACTACGACGACGGACGAACAGGGATATTTCTATCTCGACCTGATTCCGTCAGCACTTTTGGAGCCATCCGGCACGAAGTATGAATTTACGATTGCCCGGTCCGACGGGGTGATCCTCCGGCAGAGGTTGGAGGTGCCAGACGAGACGCAGTGGCGGTTGAGCTGGTGAAGAAATCAAGTAAACCTGAAATACAAGGGAGGTGAAATGTTGGAAGCATCCATATTTGATTCCGGCTCGTTTTTGGGCGCGCTGGGTTCGATTGGGCTGGTATTAATCAGCCACGTGGCTAACAAGTATGTTATTCCTTATCTGAAGGCGGGCAAGAAGCGGCGGTATGCCGAGCTTATCGCGATGATTGCCGATGAGGTGACCGATGATTTGAGGCAGAGGTATCCGGAGACGGAGTGGTTGAAGCACATCGATGAAGCTATCGACAGTCTGATATCGATCTGCGATATCGAAGCAGAGATAGCCCGTCGGGCCATCAACGCGGCGGTAGCCCGTCGCAAGTAGCGAGCATAACAAAGAAAGCCGCCCGGGGGGCGGCTTTCTTTTACTTGTCTACGAGAGAAAATTAATAGCGCGGAGGTCCCGCCATACCATAAAGGTAGTTGAGATAGTAGACAAGGTCCGTGATGTTGACATAGGTGTCTCCGTTGGCATCCCCCCGCCACGCACCCCCAGCAGGAGCATCACCGTCATTTGTCACAAAATCGGTCAAATAGACAAGATCTATGAGATTGGAGTTGCCGTCGTGATCATAATCTCCCTGACCGAATGTATTCGAACAATCGTAATTTACAATCGTAGTTGAGGCGCACTTGCTCCCGGAGCCATCGATTCCCTCGGCCCGGATGAAATATCTCGTGTCCGGTACGAGATCAGATGGGGACCATGGCAGCGACCACCCATCGGAGGCGTCGTTGTCCTGCCCGATCATAATCCGTTGCACCTGCCAGTCAGCCGCGCCAATCGAGACCATGAGGTCGATCGCGTGCCAGGAATCTTCGAAAAAGATTTCGCTCCTGGTTTTGAGCTGGCGGACGGGTATGACTTCGACTGCGCCGCTTGCCGGGCTGCAAACAGAGACAAGGTAGGTGCTGCCGGGCTGAAGCCATCCGCTGAACCCATCGACTGCCAGCCAGCTACCCGATGTTCCACTGATGGCGATAAGAACAGCCTTTTCCTGCTCTTCAACTGCTTTTCGTATTACGGCATAGTCCGGGTATCTGACGGGTTCTATCCTGAGAGCGTCGCCGTGTTCATGACTGAACCGGCACAGGCCGCTGAAAAGGAGTTCATCGATGGTCCCTTGATTTTCCGGTGTCTTAAACCGGGCGGCCATCTGCTCGACCAGTTCATCGAGAGAGGTATCATTTCCGCCGTCGGACATCAGCGATGTATAGCCGCGGTTGTTCCACAGTTGAATGGCTTGGGCGGCGGCCATTGGACCGCTGTAGTAGGTCGGGAAGTTCTGTTTTTGCAGTGGTACCATTCCGGCCGAGTATTCGAGATCGGCTTCTTTTATATACAGACTCACGTGGGACATATCCCTGTTGGAGCAAGACATCAAAATTGTTGTTTGGTCACAAATATCGGATCCATCTTCAAAGGAGATAATCTGAGCGAGAGGCGGAGATGGCTCTACATAAACGGATATCTGTTCAGACGCGGTTCTACCCAGAGTATCGACGGCCGTGACCCTGAGCAGGTAGTTACCTTCTTTGAGGTTCGCGAAGTTCCATATCTGGCTGTAACCGTCGCCGTCGCCCGTAGCGTCTGCATCGTTTCGTAATTTGGAGGAGCCATCATAGTCGCGGCCGATTTCGACAAACCCGTTTCCGGTTGAGTACTCGAACGATACGTAGTCGATAATGTTTGAGCCGGAGGATTCGTACGCCCAGATGTAACCGCTGCCAAGCAGTTTGTCGCTGTCATTGGGGGAGAGAATGGTGATTTGTGGCGGCGGCTGTTGAGGCAGCAATTGCTGTGGAATACCGGCCGCGCCGATAGCCAACTGACCGGGGAAATTGAAGACACTGTTGTTGAGCAAGTCGATAAAGCCGATTTGTTCGTCCCAAATTTCGTACGAACGGCACAGGGCAGTCGGATCATCGGAGGTCAGCAGGGCGGCGCCAGCATCGGGGTTTACGGTGCTTCCGATGAAGAAACCGGCGAAGAAGGGACCGTTGACGACAATCGGTGTGTCCAGCGGAATCCAGATATCGTAATAGCCAGGTTCGGGGATATAGAGTTCGTAATCGACCGATATCGCCAGCACGGCTCCTGGCCAGGGGCATCCTGGAGTGGGATTGTAGACATCTTCAATGTCGACCGAGACGTACATTCTGGAGGATGAGGAAAAGTACATGGGCATGCTGATTTCCGTGACGCGGAAGGGATAGGGATTCTCGCAGGAGGCGGAAGGATCTATGTAGCCTTTGTAGAGTTCGTTGCCGTTAACCCAGCCGGTGAGGTGGTATGAGGGATGTTCGACGGTCCGTATTTCGCGAACCGGTGTTTCGTCTCTATAGGATTTCAAACGGATTTGAGTCATGTTTTCGAGGCTGTCGGTATGAACTTTTTGGATTACCGGCTTGCGATCGGTGGAGAGAGCCGGTTGGGCTGTAAACAGTAAAGCCAGGACGGCGGTGGTGAGTACTTTCGTAGGATGCGACATCGTTACCCCGTAGAATCGGTTGATTTTGTCTCTTTCTCTTGATTATCGAGCGATTTTTGATATACTTGATTCAATTGGTGGAGATTATCGCGTTATGAGTGACTTACAGAGAAAACCATCGTGGCTTCGGGTGAAGGCTTTTAGTGGGAGCGAGTTTGACCACGTGAGTCATCTTCTGAAAGAGCACCGGCTCAACACGGTGTGTCAGGCTGCGAATTGTCCTAACCGCGGTGAGTGCTTTAATCGTGGGACGGCGACATTTTTGATTCTCGGGCCCGTTTGCACGCGCAATTGCCGGTTTTGCGATATTAATCCGGGACAGCCTGCGCCGCGGGATGCTGACGAGCCGTATCGGGTGGCCCAGGTGGCGAAAGAGCTTGAGTTAAAGTATGTTGTCGTTACGTCGGTTACCCGCGATGACCTGCCTGATGGCGGGGCGGGGCATTTCGCGGAAGTGGTGAGATTGTTAAGAGCGGAGGTCCCGGGTGTGAAGGTGGAAATACTCACGCCCGACTTTCTGGGTAAAGTGGGGGCCGCCGACACGATTGTAGCTTCGGCTCCGGATGTGTTTAATCATAATGTGGAGACGGTGCCGGCTCTTTACAGCGAAGTGAGGCCGCAGGCGAGTTATAAATCGTCGCTGGCCCTTTTGAAATATGTCGCTGACAATTCGGGTATTGTGACGAAGTCCGGGTTGATGGTCGGGCTGGGGGAGACCTTTGATGAGTTGAAAGAGGTGTTCGGGGATCTCGCCAATAATAATGTTTCAATCTTAACCATTGGTCAATATCTGGCTCCATCGAAGGCTCATTATCCGGTCAGGAAATATCTTCATCCGGATGAGTTTGCCCAATTGAAAGAGATGGCTGAAGCATCGGGGATACCGAAGGTCCTGTCGGCTCCACTGGTCAGATCATCTTATCTGGCCGATATGTTTTCCGCTTAAGATCGTCAAGAAAGTCCAAGCTCAATTATTATACAGAAATTTCCAATCGGCTGTGCAAAGGTACAAGGTTGTCCGATAAAAAGATTGACCTGAAGACAGAAAGGACACCCATGGTAAACAGCCGCCAGACGAATATCGTCGTCGTCGATGATGAGAAGTATATCTGCGGTATCATCACCGAAGCACTTTCTTCAGAGCCATACAACGTGGTTTCGTTTTGTGATCCTTCTCAGTGTCTGGAACACATCGAGAATAACGCCGTGGATCTGGTTCTGACCGATCTGGTTATGGGGGACCATTCGGGTATCCAGGTGATGGAGCGCACGCACGCGCATCATCCCGACGCCATAGTGATCCTTATGACGGCTCATCCGACGGTTCAGACGGCTATATCGGTGCTTAAGAAAGGCGCTTACGATTTTCTGGTTAAGCCTTTCAAGCTGGATATTCTCAAGGCCGCCATTGAGCGCGGTCTGGAGCACCAGAGGGTGAGGCGCGATGTAGTCAATTTGAAGGGACAAATCGAGTTTCTCAAGGTGGCCAACGCGGCGGTGGCTGAAGAGAACATGACGAGTTTTCTCAAGCTGGTCGTTGAATCGTGCAAGAAGGAACTATCGGCGCAGGCGGTGTGCATAACGGAGCTCGACCCGGAGACGGGCGAGGTGGTAACGGAGTTCTGTGATTGTGAGCGCGAAGAGTGTCTTGAGGCGCTGGCGGAGGAATCGAAGCAACGTTCTTTGAAGTCCGGAAGTCTCAATCGTCCGCTAATCCGGCGGGAGCTGGTGGAATGTCATGGCAAGCCGGCGACCAAGATATTCATATCACAGCCGATATCCATCAGGGGGCATCTTCACGGTATAATTGATTTGCTGTTGGTGCGGCGGTTTGACGAATTGACGCGCGGACAGCTCGATGTGCTCACGATATTGAGCAACGCGGCGGCGTCGGCAATAGCCAACAGCCGTCTTTACAAGAACCTCGAACGTTCTTATCTGGAGGCTATTCGGGGATTGGCCAACGCGATTGAAGCGCGCGACGAATATACGGCCGGCCATACCGACAGAGTCGGCCGACTGGCGGAATTGATTGCCGAGGAGATGGGCTGGACCAAGGGCAGGATATCAAGTCTGCAGATGGGTTGCACGCTGCACGACATCGGCAAAATCGGAGTGCCGGATTCAATACTCAACAAGCCGGCATCGCTTACCGACGAAGAACGGTTCAGAATGCAGCAGCATCCCGAAGTGGGCCTGAAGATCATCAGCGAAATCGACCTTTTCCGTCCGGCGATTCCGTATATCATGGCGCACCATGAGTGGTATGATGGTTCGGGCTATCCCGGCGGTCTCAGGGGTGATGATATTCCGATAGAGGGACGGCTGTTGGCGGTCGCGGATACGTTCGACGCGATTATGTCGGATCGTCCTTATCGCAAAGGCCGCAGCTTTGAGACCGCGATTTCGGAGCTGGTCAAGTACAGTGGTTCGCAATTCGATCCGGTGGTAGTCCAGATATTCTTTGAGGTCGTTAGAAAGGGGAAGGTTAATTTCAGAGAGATGTATGGTCACACGGAGGATGTATCGAGCATCGAAGAGATTCTCACAAACCAAAAGGTATCGGTGTAAACGAAATCACGAGAACTATCAGCGCGAGTATTCCCATCCCAGTGGCCACTCCACCGGGTTTTTTGTAATCATTCAGTGTCGGAGGATGCTTCACGCCGAAGATCAATCCGAAAGCGGCGAAGACCCACCAGATCGGCGAGTAATAACCCATGACGAGGAGTGCTCCCATCGCCGCCATCCCAAAGTAGTATTGCCAGCGTCGTCCTAACCCGTATATGATGTGGCCGCCGTCTAGCTGTCCTATCGGCAAAAGATTGATGGCTGTTACCAGCAATCCCACCCAGCCGGCGAAAGCAGCCTCTGTTAGTAGGTACTCGAAGTTCGCTGGCGGTTGGCCGACAATAGTGATTGCTGACAGTCTCATCAGTAATGATTCCCCGTATAGGTAAAAGGGATAGTCGCCCACCCGCGCAACATCCTGTGGAAGCAACACTGACCGAGAAAGTCCATACCAAAGCCAGGCAATAGCTACCAGCCAACCGGCGATGGGTCCTGCCGCCCCCACCTCAATGAGGTCTCTGCGATTCCAGAATGGTGACTTCGCTTTTATGATTGCCCCGAAAGTACCAATGATGTTCGGCGCTGGGATGAAATAGGGCCACGAAGTTATAATCTTGCGACGGCGGCTGGCAACGAAATGTCCCATCTCATGAACGAACAGGATGGATATCATGGCTAGTGTGAATTGGATGCCGGCCCCGTGGGCAAGAGCATCCAGCGTGCGCACCATGGTGTCAGGAAACGAAACGATCGTGATTTTCAAACTCTCCCACGCAGAGAGATCCTCGCCGGGCAGGATTCCTGCGTTCCAGCGATAGCTGTAATAGGCAACTTCTGACTGGAGGTAGAGAACAGGCACCACATAGACCGTAAGCAATGTAACCAAGAACAGGACAATGTTAATGGTCGGAATCTTAAGGCGGGCTTTCGGATCGATTCTTATATACAGTTCGCCGTTGTTGTCGGATATTTTGAAAGTATAGCCGGCCAGTTCCAGCCGGTCGGAAACGAGTTTTATCGAGGTCTCTTTGTCAAAGCGGTTGGACAGGTTGATGACGAGATGGTCGGCCTGTTCGTAGATGGCGCCGACCTCGAACAAATCTTCGAGAAGCCTTGAAATGGTGTTAATCTTGTTGTTCTGTTCAGTCTGTGACATGGTGTCCTATTATACAACAACCTTTTCAGATGAGAACATAAAAAACCTGTTGGTGGTTCGTCCCTTGATGCCGGAGGCCAATTGTATATGTGACATGGCGTTTCCAAGAAGTCCTTGACTTTGTGGGTGATTCTGATTTTTGTGGTGACGGGATGCGTCTAATCTCTCTTGAAATCAGTAACTTTCGGGTTATCCGCAATGTCAGCCTGACATTTCCGGATAAGGTGATAGGTATAATCGGGCCGAACGGCGCCGGGAAGTCATCGATAATCGAGGCTGTCGCGTGGGCGCTCTATGGCAACCAGGCGGCACGTACCGGCCGCGATGAAATCAAGTCAGTGTTTGCCCGCCCGACCGATAACTGCGAGGTCAGCCTGGGCTTCTCTATTAATGAGGAAAAGTATAGAGTTGTCCGACGGTTGGTGGGCAAGTCGGAGAGGGCCGAGGTGGAGCTTTACCGGGGCGATTCATCGGAGTCGGTCGGTGTCAACGAAACCAAGGCGTATGTGGGTCAATTGCTCGGGCTGGACTGGCGTGGGTTTCTAAGCTCCTTTTTGGCAAGGCAGCAGGAGCTTAATGCCCTGTCGGATTTGCAGCCATCGAAACGACGCGACCATCTGGCGGGCATGCTCGGTATCGAACGGCTGGACAAGGCCATACAGAGGGTGAAGGAAGATACCAAGCTGAGTCAGGAGAAGGCGCGCTTTATAGAGAATCAACTGGTGGATAAAGTACAGGTAGAAAGCCGAATCGCGCAATTGAATGGAATGATTTCGGGTCTGGCGGAGCCGGTGGGGAAGCTCCAGGCTGAGTTGCGTGCTGCCGAAGCGGAATTCAAGGCGGTCGAGAAGGAGTTTAATGAAGCTCAGCTCAAGAGGGAGCGATGGACCCGCCTGAAGGCGCAGATTGAAGCTAATGAGCAGACCCTTGAGAGTCTGAATGAGCAGGCCGACCGTTATCGGGAAGAAATCCAGAAACTGGCAAACGACCAGGGCGAACTGCAGAAGTTAAACGAACGACTGGTGGTTTTCCCCGAAGTAAAGAAACAGTTGGAATCACTCAGGGAAATCAAGAGTCGGCTGGCAGTCAGAGATGATCTGATGTCGCGCAAGAAGGATATGTCTGACGAGTTGGCCCAACTGCAGGAGGATGTCAAAAAATCCGAAGAGCGCATCGGCGGCATAAGAACGAAGCTCGGTTCTTTTCCCGCTGATTTCGAAAAGATACTTGCGGAGAAGAAAGAGAATTTGGAATCGGCGCGAGAAGCGTACAGCAAGATAAAGGCGGAAGCGACATCATTGCAGAAAGAGGCCGATAAGCTGAAGTCACAGTTGTTGTCGATAGAGCAGCTTGGGCCGGATTCGATCTGCGACCGCTGCCTGAGACCGTTCGGTGAGGATTACGACGGTATCAGGGGACATCTCGGCAGTGAGTTGGAGAAGCTTCAGCAGGAAATGAAGAGGCTCGACGGTGAGTTGGTGGTTCGCAAGAAGTCGGGCGAGGAGTTGGCAACCGAGGTGACGCAGCTTGAGAGGGTACAGCGGGATATCTACCAACTGAATGTTGACCTTAAAGCGGTCGAAAAGACCAGGCAGTTGGCGGCGGCCGCGTATGAAAAAACGCAGATGAAGCTGAGTGAGATCAGTGCGGAACTCAAAAAATATGAAGGAGAGGTTTTTGACCGCAGCAAGTTTGAAGCGTTGACCGTTCAGGCCGAGCAATTGGAGGGAATCAAACAGCATAGCGACCAGTTAAAAGGCGGGCTGGTCCGGTTGCCGGTTGCACAGAAGGGTCTTGAAGAGACCGGTAAGAGATTCGCAGACGTTGAGGCGACTCTTTCGCAGGGGCGCAGTGAGTTGGATACTCTGGGGGCGAGCGAGCAGGAGTTCATGAAGGTGTCTGAGAGGTTCAATTCCGTTCGCGACAGGCTGGATAAGGTGAAAACGGATTTGATGAGCAAGGTTAAAGAGAAAGAGCTTCATGAAAAAGAGTTGGAAAGCAGGTTGGACCAGTTGAAGAGCTACCAGAAGGCTGCCGTTGAGCTGGAGCAGTCGAGGTCGGCACACTATTATGGTGAGAAACTTGCCAGGCTTTTCGCCGACTTCCGCCAGAATCTTGTTGCCGGAATCAGGCCGTCGCTATCAGAGATATCTTCGAGGTTATTCGGTGATATGACCGATGGTAAGTACACGCTGGTCGATTTGGACGAGAAATACAATTTGAGAATAATGGATAGCGGCGCTTATTATGGAGTTGACAGATTCAGCGGCGGGGAAAAGGACCTTGCTAATCTTTGTCTGCGCCTGGCTATTTCGCTGGCGCTGACCGAGTCGGCGGGTCTTCAGCGTTCATTCGTTATACTCGATGAAGTTTTCGGGTCTCAGGATGCTCAGCGGAAGGAACTTATACTTCAGGCGATGGCGAAGCTCAAAAGTCGGTTTCCGCAGATTTTGCTGATTACGCATATCGAAGATGTCAAGGACGGGGTGGAAGAGATTATCGAGGTTTTGCCGACCGGCAGCGGGTGGTCAGAGGTGAGGGTGAATGGCGCGAGCGTCTAAAAAAAGCAACAAGCTTCTGCGCCGTCTGGTCATAATCGCCGTTCTGGTGGTTTTGATCCTGACGGTTCGTCTGGTCGAGGATATCGGTTTTGACCGTCATCCGGATGACCGCTTTACCATCGTGAGAATACTCGACGGTGACACGGTGGAGTTGCTGGGGGGGGACCGGCTTCGTTTGCTGTCTATTGATACGCCCGAAAAGGACGAGCCATTTTATGAAGAGGCGAAGAGTCTCGTTGGCGACCTTGGTTTGAACCGGGTGGCGAAAATCGAGTATACATCGGCTCGAAGGGACCGGTATGGAAGGCTGCTGGGTTATCTTTATATCGACAGCCTTTTTGTAAACAAGGCGATTCTGGAGAACGGTCTGGGGTATCTTTATTTGTTCAAGGACGAGGATTTGCGGCGGCCGGAGACGAGCCAGCTTCTGGCGGCTCAGCGGCGGGCCATGGACCGGAAAATTGGGGTGTGGTCCTTGCCCCGGCGATCCGAAGAGTATTACATTGCGAAGAGCGGTTCGTTCCGGCTTCATCGACCGGGTTGTTCATCGGTAGCCGAGCTTAAAGAAGGCACTTACCGGAGGTTTAAGACGCGGGAGGAGGGTTTGCGGGAAGGCTTGTCGCCTTGCCGGAACTGTAAACCGTGAGATATTGAGGACATTATGTTCGAATTGAAACAGGGGTTGCTGACAGGGCTGATCGGTTTTATTCTGTTATCAATCGTAATAATCGGGCATGGCTGCGGGAAACGTCAGACTGTCATCTATGACCAGCCGGAGGTATCCACGCAGGGTTATTATGAGAAAGCCTGGATCGACCCCCAAATATTGTCTTCGGACAGCCTCTATACTTTGATTTCAGCGAGAAGAATCGATTCTTTCTATGTTGATGAGCCGCTTAATCCTTTGGAGCCGATGGCTCCGGCGATAGAGTTTCATATCGATCAGGGCGGTTGTTTTGTGTCGATCAACCTTCTGGACGAGCGTTCGGCCGTGATTCGTCCACTGGTGGTTCGCCGGTTGGGTTACGGTTATTATAAGATCACGGTGAATGTAGCCAAAATCAGTCCGGGGCTTTCGTCCGCCGGAATCTGTTTCCTCAAGGCCGAGTACTGCGGCTTTACAGTCGTGGAACGACTTACCGTCCGGTAACTTACCTTCAAAGATTGTCTAATAATTGCGCAGGGCAATTCCTTTATTCTGCCGACTGAAAGCCGATATACGTAAAGAGCCTTACTTTAGGGCTTTTTTGAGATACCGGTTAGGAAGGTACTTTCAAGTCCAGAGGAGTAAACATGCCAAACATCCTTGTGGTGGACGATAAAGACTCCATGCGCAATATGCTCACCGAGACTCTGCTTGAAGAAGGACATCGGGTAGACTCGGCAGCCACGGGCAAAAAGGCGGTGGATCTGGTTCGCAACAAATCTTACGATCTTGTACTCACCGATCTTAAGATGCCTGACATAGATGGATTGCAGGTGTTATCGGAGGTAAAAGAGGTGGACTCCGAGACGGCCGTGATTCTGATGACAGCGTATGGTACGATTGAGGACGCCGTGACGGCGATGAAGATGGGGGCATTCGATTTTGTTACCAAGCCGTTCGACACGGAGCATCTTTGCGTACTGGTAGGCCGGGCGCTCGAGAACCGTCGGATGATCGCCGAGAACACGCTGCTTCGCCAGGAGCTTTTCGCCAACAGCGGTATCGGCAATATCATTGGCAAGAATGAGAAGATGCTTGAGATATGCCGCTTGATGGAGAAGGTAGCGGTATCGGATGCGTCGGTTCTTCTCCAGGGAGAATCGGGAACGGGTAAGGAGTTATTCGCCCGGGCCATTCACACCATGTCTCTTCGCAAGGATAAGCCATATATAGCCATCAATTGCGCGGCCATCCCCGGGGAGCTTCTGGAGAACGAGTTGTTCGGTTCCGAGAAGGGAGCTTTCACGGGCGCTCACGCGCGCAAGATGGGTAAGTTCGAGATAGCCCATACCGGGACGATCTTTCTCGATGAGATCGGCGATATGGACATAGCTCTTCAGGCCAAGCTTCTTCGCGTCTTGCAGCAGAAGAACTTCGAGAGATTGGGCGGTACGAAGACGGTTGATGTCGATGTGCGCGTTATCGCGGCCACGAATATGGACCTCAACGAACTGATTCGCGGCAAGAGGTTCCGTGAGGATCTTTACTATCGCCTGTCCGTATTCCCGATTCAGATTCCATCGCTTCGCGAGCGTCCGGATGACATTCATGAGTTGGCGGATTATTTTATCGACAAGTATTGTCGCGAGATGCGCAAGCCGGCGAAGTCGCTTTCGCGTGACGCTATCAAGCTGCTTGAGACTTATCACTGGCCCGGTAATGTGCGCGAGCTTCAGAACACGGTGGAACGGGCGGTGATACTTGCCGAGGGCAAGAAGATCACCCCGGACCATCTGGCGATTCGTCTTCGTCGCTCGGGGGAGATTCAGCTTCGCGAGGGAGCCGGTCTCAAGGAGATTGGCGCGCATGCGCAGGCGGCGGCGGAGAAATCGGCGATTATGAGAGTACTCAAGCAGGTGCGTAACAACAAGCGCAAGGCTTCGCAAATTCTCAAAATTGATTACACTACGCTCTTTGACAAGATAAAGAGGTACGAGATCGAAAAGAGCTTGAGCGACGAGGAATCGCCGGTGTAGTGCTAAAAGAGACTTGGAAAAGCCGCCCTCTTATCGGGCGGTTTTTTTATAGCGACGGAGGATTGGCCGGTAAGTCGTCTGTAGATTCCTGTTGACAATTCGCGGCGAAGGTATAATTTTTTCAGGAAGTTGGCTAAAAGACCGGCAGCGGGCTGACCGGTGCCTCGATACTACGGATTTACATATGGCCGACGAACCCGGCCGGTTAAGAGGGTGTATTAGAAATAGGTCATGGAGAACTCTCTGATAAATCGAAGTGTTCTGATGCTGAATCAGAATTATGAGCCGCTGACAATCACCTCGGCTCGCCGGGCGGTGGTGCTTTTGTTTCAGGGGAAGGCGGAGATGATTGAGACGGCTGATGGTTTAAAGATTCGCAGTATCTCGCGCAGTTTCTCTCTTCCGTCCGTGGTCAGGCTTTCGCAGTACAAGAAGGTGCCGTTCAAGAGGATTATGTTGACGCGCAAGAACATAATCACGCGCGACGGTAACCGTTGCCAGTATTGCGGGACATCCAAAGGCCCGATGACGGTTGACCATGTAATCCCAAAGACAATGGGGGGCACTGAAAGCTGGGAGAATCTGGTATGCTCGTGTGCGAAGTGCAACAACCTGAAAGGTGACCGCACGCCGGAGCAGTCACAGATGAAGCTGCTCAAACGTCCCACCCGGCCGACTTACATCACGTTCATTCAGCGCAACCACAGCGTCGACGATAGATGGAAACCGTATTTGTTCATGGATTCCACGATCGGCGGCATGACGACCTGAGCCTTCGGGTTGTCTTTTTCTCTCATTTGACAAGACCGATTGCAATTTCCGTGTTGATTGCTGTTTTCATGGAGAAAAATGCCAAAAGTTTTATTTGATTTAAAATATGTTTAAGCTTAAACTTTGCGGGTAAAATTATGCGGTTTTTATCCCGATAGAAGGAGTGCCAAAGATTAATACCTCAGGCAAGACACCGGCGGGCAACAAAGAGACAATCTTATCCGGTATGCAGCCGACAGGCGCGGTTCATGTGGGCAACCTCGAAGGGGCGGTACGCAACTGGGTACATCTGCAAGACGATTTTCATATGTACCTGTGTATTGTCGACTGGCACGCGCTGACGGCGGAGTTTGAGGACCCCGGCAACCTGAAGGAAAATATCTTTCAAATGGCGATTGATCTTCTGGCTGCCGGTCTGGACCCGGAAAAATGCGCGATATTTATTCAGTCCGATGTCAAAGAGCACGCTGAATTGAATCTGCTGTTTTCCCTGTTGGTGTCTGTTCCGACCCTGATGCGATTGCCAACTTATCAAGAGAAGAAGGATGCCCTTGATTCTTTTGGCTTTCTGGGCTACCCGGTCTTGCAGGCGGCGGATATTTGTCTTTACAACGCTCATAAGGTGCCGGTGGGTAAGGACCAGGAGAAGCACATCTGGTTGGCCAACGATGTCGCCAAGCGGTTTAACCGTCTTTATGGCGATACTTTCGTGCTGCCCGAGGCGCTTTTCACCAGGGTGCCGCTCATTCTGGGCAGTGACAGGCGCAAGATGTCCAAATCGTATGACAACCATATTCCAATAGACTACAGCGAAGAAGATACTACGGCGCGGATAAAGACTTTCTTCACCGACCCTAACAAGATTCGTAAGGGGGATCCCGGTAATCCGGATATGTGCCCGGTTTATCTGCTTCACCGGGTCTATACCGATGACGCTGAGAACGTGATCGCGCCGCCGTGTCGGACCGGTGAACTGGGTTGTGTTGACTGCAAGATGAAACTGGCCGCTAATCTCAATGCCGCTCTGGCGCCGATCAGGACGCGGCGTGCCAAGCTGGTCAAGCGACCGGATGACATCTGGGACATGTTGACTGATGGCGCCGGCCGGGCCCGGAATACGGCCCGGGGGGTGATGGAGAAGGTGCGTGAGGTGATGAAACTCAATTATCGCGAGAAGAAATAGCTATGGATGCTGCCGTGCTTGAAAATATATCTGATGATTATCGCGTGGACCTGGCGGTTTTTCAGGGGCCGCTCGACCTGCTATTGTATCTGATTAAGAAGGAAGAAGTCGATATCTACGACATACCGATCGCCCGGATAACGAAGCAGTATCTCAGGTATATCGAGATGATGCGCGATTTGAATCTCGAGATTGCCGGTGATTTCATTCTGATGGCGGCCACGTTAATTCGCATAAAGACGCGTATGCTTCTGCCGCGGGATGAAGAGGATTCCGACGAGGCCGATCCGCGCGAGGAATTGATTGCCGCGCTGATAGAGTACAAAAAGTACAAAGAAGCCGGCGATATACTGAGAGATCGGGCGCTGGTGGAGGAGCAGAAATATGTCCCTCCGAGCGCGGTGGAGAAGATTGAGGGGCGGGTCGACCTTGAACCGGTCACGACGTTGTATGATTTGCTGACGGCTTTTCGCGATGTGATGACGACTAAGAAGGTGGAAACCATACATCAGGTAGTCACCCAGGAAGTCCATATTGAGGACCGGATACGCTACGTTGTCAACTACTTGAAATCGGTTGAGTTCGCAACTTTTCAGCAGTTGTTCACGGATATTCCGACCAAGATTGCCGCCGTGGTAACGTTTATCGCTCTGTTGGAGTTAGTTCGTTCACGGCGGATTGCCGTATATCAATCAGTTCCTTTTGCCGAGCTTAGGGTTTACCGCGGTCCGGAATTCAGCGCCGCCAAGCGCGATATCGACCTGATTGACATAACAGCCATAAAAGAAACACTGGAAGTATAATTGATGGAAAACAGTTTTCAGCTTTCGACGATAGAAGCTCTGCTTCTGGCTTCCCCGGAGCCGTTGCCGGCGCGTAAGATTGCCGATGTACTCGATGGTTTCAATCCGGCCAAAGTGGGAAGAGCGGTCGCGGAGCTTAACACCCGGTATCTGGAGGGCGGTTGTTCTTTCCGCATCCGGGAGATAGCCGGTGGTTACCAGATTTATATTGTGCCGGAATTCACCGGTTACGTTGAAGAACTGTTCGCTCGAACCCGCAAGATGCGACTGACGCGGGCGGCATTGGAGACGCTGGCTATCATTGCCTACCGCCAGCCGGTGACCAGGGTTGAAATCGAGCAGATTCGCGGGGTAGCTTCGGACGGGGTTATTCACAATCTGGTCGAGAAGAATATGATAACTATCAAGGGCCGTGCCGAAGGCGTCGGCAAGCCGCTTCAGTATGGTACCACCGAGGAGTTTCTGAAGTTCTTCGGTTTGAACAGTATCAATGATCTTCCCAAGATGTCGGAAATCGAGCAGCTGGTAGCCATTGCCGAGCCGGACAGCAGTGATGAGATTGAGATCGACGACGCCGATGGCAATGGCAATGGAAACGGCAATGGCAACGGCAACGGTCACGGGAAACAAGCCGCGAACCTGGATATGTCCGATGGTACTTTCGATGCGACGCGGCGCATCAACATCGAAGATCTCGTTGCTGAGACGGATAATGTTCTGGAGATCACGGAAGATCCGGATGAGCAGGAACTTGACGACGGCGAGCCGGAAATATCGGCGCCGTCCGGCGGGGAGGCCGGAGTAATTATCGACATCGATACCACTTGATGTCGTACAGTTTTCAGGAGTGCCGGTCGATATTGGGTGAATCGCAGAGGACCTTGGTTGAGCCGGGATAGGAAGTTGATTCGCCTTAATAAATATCTCTCAATCTGCGGAGTTACCTCACGGCGAGGCGCTGATTCTCTGATAGCGGAGGGCCGCGTCTCGGTCAACGGCGCCGTAGTCGATAAGGTCGGTACGATTATTGATGAAGCGGTCGACGAGGTGACGGTTGACGGAACGTCGGTCAATCCCGTTGAAGAGCTTATCTACGTTGTCCTCAACAAACCACCCAATGTCATGACGACTCTCGCTGACCCGTTCGGGCGCAAAACCATAGTGCACTTTCTCGAAGATCTTGGCGCGCGTGTTTATCCGGTTGGTCGTTTGGATTTTGACACCGAGGGTGTTTTACTTCTTACCAATGACGGAGATCTGGCTTACCGATTGGCCCACCCCAGGTATCAGGTTCCGAAGATGTACGATGTTAAGGTGCAGGGGGAGTTTACCGAGAGTGACGCGGCCCGGATTGCAGGCGGTATCGAGCTTGAGGATGGGGCTGTTGGCAGGGGGCAGGTTAAGCTCGTGAGCCACACCGGCAGGATCAGCCGGATACGGATCGTTTTGACCGAAGGTCGCAAACGGGAGGTAAAGCAGCTTTGCAAGGCGGTGGGGCATCCGGTTGTGAAGCTCAGACGGACAGATTTCGCGGGCATAACGGTTCGAGGTCTCAAGCTCGGTAAATGGCGAAAGTTGACTTCCGAGGAAATCTCTCATCTGAAAAAGCTGGTTGGCCTGACCGGCTAATACTCTTATTTTTCACCGTATGGCATGTTCTACCAACGAGTTAACTTGTTATTGCTCGAATGTTTTGAGGTAATAGGGTCAAAGGGGTTGACAGGCATGCGAGGGGGCAGTTAATTGTGGATAAATATTCCAATCTTAGGGCATTCATCACGTAATATAGATTACAGGGACGGGGGTAGAGAATCTTCCCTGTAGGCTAACTTTTATTGTAGAGTATGTGGAGAGAACTGTACAAGCGGCTAAGTTTGATTGGTCCGCCGGACCAGTCCGACGCAGGCAGCAGTGATGATGTTTCAAGGGTTACCGCTCAGCAAAGGGGCGTATCCTTAAGCGAGTATTACCTCAGGCAATTGAGGCTAATCCAGCACCTTCAAACGGGTGTCCCACCAATTGACATTTCCGGGCCGTCACTGGGAGCAGATAGAGAAAAACGGGGGCATGCCGTCTAATTGGCCGGCGCTACCAATTGTTCCTCTCGAACCGAGAGTTTATTAGAGACTTTTCGGTGTTAGGCAATTGTTTGTCCTGACTTCGACTGGTGAACAATGAATTGGATTTTTTCTGTCAAACAAATCCACGTATAGGAAAGGATGTCTCAGATGAAAAACAGCAGTTTAATTCGGCTGGCGCTGGTATTTGCGTTGTGCGCCATGCTGATGACCCCGGTTGTCACGGCCCAGATGACCGGTACTGAAGGTAAGATGAGTATGGAGGGGAAAACGACAATGGAGGGGAAGATCCCGATTACGACATCGTCGAAGCAGGCCATGGAGTATTTCCTCAAAGGTCGCGATCTGGCGGAACGTCTCCGCGCTCCGGAAGCCCGGACATGGTTTGAGAAGGCTGTAGCGGAGGACCCGGATTTCGCCCTCGCGCATCTTCTGCTGGCTCAGGTGCAGCCAACGGCCAGGGGTTTTTTCGAGCATCTTGATAAAGCCCTCGCTCTTACGGACAAGGTATCGGAGGGTGAGAAGCTGATGATTCTTGGCAGCCAGGCAGGCGCCGGCGCGAATCCGATGAAACAAAGAGAGATTTATACGAAACTCGTCGGGATGTATCCGAATGACGAACGGGCCCATAACTTGCTGGGAACAAACCACTTTGGACAACAGGAGTGGGATGAGGCGATTAAGGAGTATAAAACGGTTACCAAGATCAATCCTGATTTCTCACAGGCATACAACCAGATGGGTTATGCCTACCGGACTTTGGAGAAGTATGATGAAGCCGAAAAAGCGTTTCAGACCTACATTTCGTTGATTCCGGACGATCCGAATCCGTACGATTCATATGCGGAACTTCTAATGAAAATGGGTCGTTATCAGGAGTCGATCGAGAACTATCGTAAGGCGCTCAAGCTCAATCCCACCTTCGCGGCCTCTCACATCGGCATTGCCACCAACCTCAACTACATGGGTAAGTACAAGGAGGCTCGCGATCAGCTGCAGACAATGTACGCCAATGCCACAGATGACGGACAACGCCGTGCTTCGTTGTTCGCCACCGCAGTGTCGCATGTTAACGAAGGAAACATGATGGCGGCTCTCGATGAGATCAACAAGATGTACACCATCGCACAGAAGAATAATGATCATGCGTCTATGTCGGGCGACCTGGTAACTATGGGTAATATTTTGCTCGAAGATGGGCAGTATGACAAGGCCCTGACACACTTCACGAAGTCCGTAACGGTGATCAACGAGTCCAATCTGGACGAGGATGTCAAGGAAGCTACCAGGCGCAACAATCTATATAACGAGGGTCGGGTGGCGGTAATGCGAGGTGATTTGGCTACGGCCGGAACCAAGGCGGAGCAGTATCTCGCGGCAGCCACTAAGATCAATAATTCCAACGAGATAAGGTTGGCTCATGAGCTTCAAGGTATGATAGCGATGGAGCAGAAGGATTATAAGACGGCACATGCCAATTTGTTAAAGTCCAACCAGCAGAACCCGCAGAATATCTTCAGGATGGCGGCGGTGTATCAGGGGCAGGGAGACAAGGCGAAGGCCAAAGAGATGTGTCAGATGACCACCAACTTCAATGCCCTGAACAGTCTCAACCAGGCGTTTGCGACGCACAAAGCGAAGAAGATGATGGCGGGTTTGTAGTCGAGAATAGAGAATGTGCTGTGAACCTGCAGGGGGTAGATGGGATGCCGCTAAAGGCGGCATCCCATTGTCTATTAATAGTCTTCGAGATGGCTCCACTCGGCGTCTTCGAGCCAGTGGTTTGGGCGGTCGAGAAATTTGATGACGTTTTCCATCGTCACCCAGTGTTTGTATTCTTCGTCGGCGATTCGACTTAGAATATTCTTCTGGTTGGCGTCTTTAACTTCTTTGGCTTTTTCGCGATAGAAAGTTTCCGATTCCTTTTCGATCTTGCGAGCATGTTCCCAGACCCGTTGAGCTTCTCTGGGAAACTCGAAATCCTTATTCTGCGCTTTCAGTGCTTCAAAGACGTTTTTGACTTCAGCGAGGATTTTTGTCTTTTTAGCTTCTTCATACTGGGTGGGAAGTCCGTCGCGCAGAGCCCTGAATATCATATAGTGTTTTTCTTCATCGCCGGCGAGTTCCATAAGAATGCGTTTCAACTCCGGGTTGCCAACTTTGGCGGCGCTTTCCTCATAGTACTGCTTGCCATCAAGCTCCATTTTCATGGCGTACTCAAAAATGTTCATGTCTTCTCCTGTCAATTAAGGTATTCAATAATCGCTATAATTGGCAAAAAACATGCCTTTGTCAATAACAACGCCCCAATCAGCGGGGTTCAATACTTTTTGGCGTGGATTAGTTCTCGTTGCAGGCGGCACTTGCCTTAGGACCGGATTTGGCTATCTTTCGATTGTGAGACAGGCCCGGCTCGCTTTCACTTTCGTTTTCTTTTATACCGTGTTTCCGTTGGCGGCGGCGTTTTCGGCTGAGCCGCTCGAACGGGAACATTTCGTGTATTATTTCGATAATTCGCGGTATGTGACTGTTGCCGACAGAGTGCTCCCGCAGGTACGTCAGAAGTTATATCGTTTGACGGGGGACACCCTTTCCTACAAGCCCGCGATATACATCGTTGATGATCTTGCCCGTTTCCAGCAGCTGCTCGGGGGAAAATTTCCTGACTGGGGCGCGGCCGGGGCATTCCCCGAGAGAAGGCTGATCGCGATCAAGGCGGTTGACAAATTCAATGTGAGCCGTCCGCTCGATGAGTTGTTGGCGCACGAATACAGCCATCTCGTGGTGGCCCAGGCCAGCGGTTTGGGTACGCCGCCCCGCTGGTTCGATGAGGGGATAGCGATGTTTGTTTCAATGGAGTGGAGCTGGTCGGATAATCTGGCCATGAGCAAAGCGGCAGTCTTCGGGCAGCTTATCTCTCTGGCAGGCATTGACGAGGTGAACAGGTTCAATGAAAGCAAGGCTCATGTGGCATACGCTGAGGCCTACCTGGCGGTGAGATATCTGCTTGATAATTACGGTGAAAATTCGCTTAATGTCTTTCTTGGGGCCCTGGCTTCGGGATCCGATGGCGCCGAGGCGCTGTACCTCGCGACCGGTTCGACCGAGGCGGAGTTTGAGGCGGATTTCAGGGCGCATTTGAACGGCCGATTTAACGTAGCGAGTTTGTTCATGGACACGGTTTTTTTCTGGATAGCCCTGGCGGTGATTGTCATAATTGCGGCTTTTCTGCGTTGGCGTAAAAAACGGCAGTATTACCGCAAGTGGGAACGGCAGGAGAAATTCGAATCAACCGATTTTGACTGGGGTGACCCGGATAATCCCGAAGAAGTTGAGGATGATGACGAGCCATGGCGAGCCTGAAGCACGACCTTGAGTATTTGGCTGCGAGAGCCGGGTTTGGACTGGTGAGTTTATTGTCAGCGAGACAGGCGGATCTATTCGCGGTCGCAATCGGAAATCTCGCCTACCGGATACTTGCCTCGCGGCGGCGAGTGGCGTTCGATAATATCAAGCGCGCTCTTGGCGGCAGTCTCGGCGATGGGGATATCGATGTTATCGTGCGAAAAGTGTTTCAGAATGTCTCACGCAGTTTTATCGAAACGGCGCGTTTTGGCAAGCTCAAGCAGGATGGCCTCAGGAAGATAGTTGTCGGCGCCGGGGAAGATTACATAAGACAGGCGCATGAGCGCCGCAAAGGCGGAATCATATTGACGGCTCACTTTGGCAACTGGGAGATGCTGGGCGCCTGGGTAACAACGCTGGGATATGACATGGATCTCGTTGTGGGAGTGCAGCACAACCGAAAGATGCATGACCTCATCAACGGGTGCCGCAAGGAGATGGGCAGCGGAATCATCGAGGTAACCACTTCGTCGATGCGTCAAATGTACAAGGCTCTGAAGGCAAATCACTTTTTGGGTTTTGCCGCCGACCAGCACGCGCCGGCCCGCAACCTGGAACTGGATTTTTTCGGTCGCAAGGCGGCAGTGGCTTCGGGGCCGGCTCAACTGGCTATAAGGACCGGATGTGCCATTCTGCCGCTGTTGCTGGTGCGCGAGCAATTTGACCGTCATGTCGTAATAGCCGGTGAGCCGATTTACGCGCCGGAAGGCGGGGATGAGCAGGAGAATATGGTCCACATCACGAAAAGATACCTGCGTTTCTGGGAGACGACAATAAGTAAGTATCCCGATCAGTGGATGTGGACTCACAAGCGGTGGAAAATCTGATAAGTCCGCCCGCAACTTTATGACGGAAAATCAGTAAAATAGATTATATTTGAAGCGGGAGACGATGAGTGGCACCTGTGAATCAAACAGGCTCGAGAAAGGATGATGTGAGAAAAATATACTATATCGCGATAGTTCTGGCGCTGATCCTGATCGGCTACTACGGCGTCAACGCCATATTCACCAAAACATACGACATTCCTACGGCCAAGGTGCAGCGTGGCGAGTTTCTTATTTCCCTCAATGAGAATGGGACGGTTGATGCTACGCGGGCAATGACGCTTTCGGCGCCGCGAGTGCGCGGACTTCAGATTACGTGGCTGGCTCCCGAGGGCAGTACGGTGAAGGAAGGTGACCCGGTAATTAAATTCGATGCTTCGCAACAGATTGCCGACCTGGCGGATTTCGAATCGACGTTGAAGATTAACAAATCAGCCCTTGAGCGGGCGCGCCAGGAGTACACAATTCAGGAAAAGCAACTTCAGCTGGACCTGGAAAAATCCAAGCGCAATTATGACGAGAAAAAGCATGAGGCCCCGCGGGTTGCCGAAGAAGCGCGGTTGGAATTCGAGCTGGCCAAGTTGAATTTTGACGCCAAACTGGAACAGTTGAAGGCCGATGTCGAAAAGGCCGAGGTGGAAGTGCAGCGAGCCAGCGACAAGGTGGATTTGGCCCGCAAAGAACTGGCCCAGATGACTATCAACGCTCCGATTCCGGGCCTGGTGGTCTATCTCGAGATCTGGAAAGGCGGTTCGATGAGCAAAGTGCAGGAAGGGGATTCCCCCTGGCCCGGCATGGGACTGATAAATCTTCCGGATCTTTCCGAGATGATGGTTGAGACGACAGTCTCCGAGGTTGACGCCAACAAGGTGGACACCGGACAGCTAGTGAATGTCGTGCTCGATGCTTTTCCGAATATCACTTACAGGGGAAAGGTGACCAAGAAGGGGACGCTGGCCCGCCGGAAGGATTATAACAGCAAGATTAATGTGTTTGATGTTGAAGTGAAGATTCTTGACCACGATGACGATCTTAAGCCGGGAATGTCGGCTGCCGTGGAAATCATCGTCGACAAGATACCCGACGTGGTGCACGTTCCGATTGAGGCGGTGTTCGAGAAAGAAGGTCAGACGGTTGTGTATCTTGCCAATAAGGATAAGCGGCAGGTCAAGGTTGGTCAGAAGAATGACATGCAGATCGAGATTGCGGAAGGACTGGATGGAGGGGAAGAGATCTGCCTGATTGACCCGACTCTCGATGAGCCGGGCTTGCCGGGGGAGGAGGCTACTGAGCCGGAATTGAACCGAGACGTTACATCTCAACCGCCGCCCCCGCCCAGCGGGCGATAGAGTTCGGATTGGTGATGGTTGACCGGCGTATAATTCAGATTGCTTTTGACGCTCTCGCGGCTCACAAGCTTCGTACCTTCCTGACCATGCTCGGGGTGATTTTCGGTGTTGGGGCGGTTATTGCCATGCTTTCTATCGGCGAGGGAGCCAAGCAGGAAGCGCTCGAACAGATATCCATCCTCGGTATTAACAATGTGATTATAAAGGCCAAGATACCGGACGAGGGGCTCTCATCGGACAGAGGTCTGGCGCGATCGCCCGGGTTATCGCTGGTCGATGGCAATAATATCGCTCAGTTCACCGACATGGTGGCGCGGGTGGTGCCGCAGCGTTTTGAAGCGGTTACATCGGTTTATAACGGCTCCGAGGAAACATCGGCTCGCGTCGTAGCCACATTGCCTTCGTATATCTACGCATCATCAATTGAAGTCGAGCGTGGTCGATTCATAACGGATATTGACAATGAGACTTTCGCCAATGTCTGTGTTCTGGGGTCCAAGGCGAAGCGCGCGCTGTTTGCCTTCGAGGACCCGATCGGCAAAATCGTTCGTATCGGCGATCTGAATTTTGCCGTTGTTGGCGTGATGATGGATAAGTATATCGGTCGCGGCAAAGTGGAAGGGTTTGAGTTGAAAAACCTGAATGAGGATGTCTATATTCCCTTTAACACGGCCGTAAAGAAGTTTGACAGGGTTCCCGAAGCGACCGAGCGTAACCACTGGCAAGGGCAAGAAGAAGAGGAACAGAAGTACAACACCCCGGAGATCGACCAGCTTACCGTTACGGTCACGGACTTGAAGTATGTTCCGGCGGTGACGAAGCTCGTTGACAGGATGCTGAGTCGCCGTCATTTCGGAGTTGATGATTACGAGATAGTGGTTCCCGAATCGCTGCTTCGGCAGTCACAGAAAACGCAGCAGATTTTCAATATTGTGATGGGGGCCATTGCGGGCATATCGCTTATAGTCGGTGGCATAGGGATTATGAACATTATGCTGGCCACGGTTCTGGAGCGTACCCGGGAAATAGGTGTCCGTCGGGCGGTGGGCGCCACGCGCGCCGACATTTTGCGCCAGTTTCTGATAGAGGCGGTTACCATTTGTCTGATCGGGTGTGTGGCAGGCATTATTATGGGGCTGGTTCTCGCCCGGGTTATTTCTTTTTATGCCGACTGGCCGACGATAGTATCGTGGTATTCGATCGTGCTGGCGGTTGGCGTGTCGACGGCGGTTGGCATAGTCTTCGGCATCTATCCGGCGAATCAGGCGGCCAAGCTCGATGTAATTGACGCCCTCAGATATGAGTAGACAAGTTCCGTTGATTTCTTTTGAGTATGGAGAGGTTATGATTAATATCAACATACGATACCGCTCACTATATATACTGTTGTTTATATTTCTTTTGACTGGTACGCTGATGCCCGTGCGCGTCCAGGGCATCGACTTGACTCTAAAGGATGCTATGCAGATAGCTCTGGAGCGGTCCAGCAGGGGCGAAATAATCGACGGTGACCTTGAGGTGGCCGAGCAGAATTACTTTGCCGAGAAGATCAATTTTTATATCCCGGAGATTTCCTTAAACGGCAATCTGCCTGTCTATAATGTCAGCGAGTCGTTTCGTTTCTTTGGCGGACTTGACGAGAAACAGCTTATTCGCACGACGGATCGTGACCTGAGAACCAATATAGAACTGAAGCAGAGTCTGATAACCGGCGGAAATCTGACGATGCTGGGCAACCTGTGGAACCGCAGGAGTGAGTATCCGCTTTTTGGCGAATATGTCACCGAGACGAGCAACCAGGGGGTTTTCGATTTCACTTTTCAGCAGCCGCTGTTGAAGCCTTCGGAGCCGAAGAATCAGCTCAATAATAAGCGTGACGATCTCGAGATTGCCAGGATGGCGAAAGTGGAGGAGACAGCGAGTCTGAAAAAGGAAGTCTCGGGAGCCTATTTCGGTGTGCTTGAAACCGAACTGAGCATTGAAATATCGAATGACAAGGCAGAGTCGGCGAGATTGAAGGCTGAAATCGATTCTATGAAATTCGCCGATGGCGTGTTATCCGAGGAAGCCTGGCTGGAGTCCACGTCGTCGCGACTTGACGCGGAACTGGCGGTGTTCGACACGGAGAACCAGCAGATAGAAAAGCACCGCGAGTTGGCCCTGCTTTTGGATTTTGATCTCACCGAAGACATAAACACGTCGGTTCCTGAGATTCCGGAGCATATGACGGACGCTCAGAAGAAATTTTTCGTGAATGCCTGGGAGGAGTCGGTGCCGATCAGGAAAGCCTGGTATGAATATAAGAAGGCGAAGCGGGCCGCGGACTACACAGCTTCATCACACGGGCTGGGGGGGACGTTCGAGGCCAGCTATTCTCTGGGACGAGGAGACGTTGAGGTAGAGGGCGTGACCACGGACAACAATACCGATAGCTGGCAGCTGGCGGTGAATTTCACGCTTCCGCTGTGGGATGGTGGTTCTACAGGCGCCGCTATCAAGGCGGCGCGGATAACGGCGCAAAAATCGGAGTTGGAGTATCAGCGGGTGCGAAAATCGGCCCGGGCGGAACTGGTGGCCCTGATCAACAGGCTCGATGTCAGCTACCGCAAGCTCTCGGTGATGAAAAAACAAATTGAAATCGCCCAGAATAAGCTCGAGATTGCGCAGTATCGCTTGGATGACGGTCAGATCTCGAAACCTGAGTATTTGGATTCTAAAGTGTTTTACCTTGAAGCTCAAAACAAGTATCTTGAAGAGTTGAAGAACTATCTTACGATAAAAATCGATATCGAAAGCAAGTACGCAAGCTGATGTCCGGTAAGATACTCATACGTACGCCGAATCATCTCGGTGACTGTATCATGGCGTTGCCGATGGTCAACGAAACCCGCGAGGCTCATCCAGGGTCAGAGGTGACGGTGCTGGTTCCCGAGAATTTGGTCGAACTGTTTCATCCGAATCCGGCAATAGACCATGTAATCACACTTCCCAAAGAGCATGTCCACGGTCTCATAGCCGTCATGAAGATCAAGGATCTGGTTGCTTCAGGCGAGTATGACATCGGATATATTCTACCGCCGTCGTTTGGGGCGGCCGCGGGCTTTAAATTGGCCGGTGTGAAGGAGAGAATCGGCTATATCGCTGACGGGCGGCGGCTGCTTCTTACCAAACCGCTGACTCTGCCCAGTCCGCTCAACGACGAGCATCGCAGTGAGTTGTATTTCAATTTGCTGCGGCGTGGAGCCGGGGTGGATCTGGAGTACGTTCATCCGAAACTCTTTCTGAACGATGATGATGTGGCCGGCGCGGTCAGTTTGCTTGAAGGTTTCGGGATCGGCGAGGGGGAGGAGTATGCCGTCGTTGCTTTTCGTGCGGTTGCCGAGTCGCGTCGATGGGGGGCCGACAATTATATCGGACTGATCAAGCGATTGGTGGCAGGCTACAAATTCAAGGTTGTCCTGATCGGAAGCGAGGACGACCGTAAGACGGGCGACACAATTGCCCAGGCGGCCGGGACCAAGGAAGTTAAGAACCTTGCCGGCAAGACGACTATCCGCGAAGTGGCATCGATTCTATCGCGGGCTCGGTTTTTCGTGGGCAATGACTCCGGACCGGCCCATCTCGCGGCGGCGGTGGGTATTCCCGTGGTGGTTTTATCGGGGGCGGATGACCCGAAGTCGACCTCGCCAATGGCGCACGTGAAGGAACTGCTGTATCTGGATAATCTGGACTGCATCAGTTGTGTCAAAAACAAGTGTCCCTTGAAGCAGCAACATCACATGCAATGTATGACCGGTATCACGGTTGAAATGGTGGCTCAGGCCATTGAGCGGCTGCTTCAGAGAACATTGTGATCATTAGCGCAGCAAGTTTTGGTTAGAGCCGCGTTGGCGGAAGACCGACGTCGGTATGAAAATCGTTCCAACGCGATTATTCCCTGTCAGCGTATTTTGTTTGATATGGATAAGCATCTCGTTCCCACCGTAGGTATCAGGCAGACCGACCGGTCGTCACCGCAGCAACTTGAGGCAGTTGTCGACTGGCTGATTGGATTGAGCGGCGAAGCATCGGATCTTCACTTGAACGGAGCCAGGGTCCTGATAAAGCCGGACCTGATGCTGGGTTATCCGTCGGGGAACACCTCCACCACACATCTTGAGTTGATTGCCGCGGTTGCCAGACGCGTTAGAAAACTTGGCGGGCATGTCTTTGTGGGCGACTCGCCGTTTGTCCTCGGCAAGGGGATGGCTGATTTCTGGCAGCGAACCGGTCTGGAAGAATTGGCCGTCCGGGAGGGTGTGGAATTGGTCAGTTTCGAGCAGGCCGGCAGTGAGGCTGTCGCTGTTGAGACGCGCGTTTATTATGTATCGAGAGCCGCACTGGACGCAGAAGTGGTGATAAATATTCCGCGATTGAAACGGGATCCATGGACCGGATTTGCCGGGGCAATTAGAAATATGATAGGTGTTTTGCCCGGCTTCCAAAAGGGATTGCTGCTCAAGAAAGCCGCCAGCCCAAAGTCGGTGGCAAGGATTCTGGTTGATGTGTTCTCGGCGGTCAGACCGGCTATTAACATTGTCGATGCTCTGGAACTCACCAATGGTAACGGGAAGGTGGCGGGCGGCGGCTTTTTGATTGGGGCCTGCGATGCGGTAGCTGTGGATACTGTATTGGGCGATATACTGAGTTGTGATCCGCACAGGATTTATACCACGCGATTCGCCGCGGATGCCGGGCTGGGGATTGGCTGGATGGAGGGTATCAGGGTTGAGGGCGAGTCAGTGGAGTCGGTGAGAGCGAACACCGGTTCTGACAGAGGGTCGATTTTCAGTGGTTTTATTCCCGGTCTGAAAATGGCGGTTTCCGAGCCTTATGTGTGGATGCGTTCGGACGTCGATGAGTTCTCTTGCGACAATTGCGGAATTTGTGTTAAATTTTGTCCTACCAGAGCGTTGCGGTTTGATGATGGGACTAGTCGGTTGGTCATAAAGAGAGATTTATGCATCAATTGTTGGGCTGGTCTTGCCAACTGCCCGAGGCAAGCTATTTCGGTCAGGAAATCGCGGATGGTTGACTGGCTGTTTCGGTGTTAAGATCGCAGCCAGTCGTCATCTTGTGCTAACTGTATGTCGTTGTGATCCTTACGGCTCAGTTTGTGCGTCGCAGCAGATAACGCTTGACTTTTAGGTAAAATTAGTTAAAATAAAATGGCTCACAGCATAGTCTTTTCAAGTAGGACCTTAAATATGCGCCAATCAGAATATCGAACAAAAGAATATCGTATAGATAAACTAGGAGTAATGGCTATGAAAAGGCTTAGGTTACTCGGACTTTCGCTGCTGTTACTGATTACCATGTTGGTCTTTATTGCGCCAGCGTACGCTGAACATCCTTGGACCGAAGAGGCCCCGATGTATGGCAAGGATGAGGATATGGGCGGCGGCAAGAAGGGCGCCCAGGATGTATTCAACAGGTTTACAAGACAAGATGTGTTCACCAATGGTAACACAATTAATGTCATTACCGCCAATATCAACCTGTGGATTATAGACTGGTACGTCGAGCATGAGTTGGTGAAAGCAGCAGCTACGAATGACACTGATGTCTCTGTCACTCGTATTCTTGAGGCTAGAAAATAAGTCTGAGCAGAATGTAAAAGAAGTAAGCACATTACCGACAACATTAATTAGTAAGCAATAGAAGATGGATTCCTCCTCACCAAAGCTGTCTATTGATAACCGCCTGCTCGCCGCCGAAGAGTTGATTCGTCAACGCAATTACCGTGAGGTTGTGCGGGATTTAAGAGCGCTGACAGAGTCGGACTTTCAAGACAGAGATCATGAACTCGGTCTGTTTTTGGCTCTTCGCGCAGATACTCGCCGCTATGAGGGCAGTTACAGGTTGGCCCTTGAAGACGGTCTTCGGGCGGCCAAGCTTTTAGCGCACTTCCCATTCAACGAGAGATACGGTCGCGTGCAGCTCGTTCTCTCTGGTGCCTATGCTGGTGTAGGTGACATGAAGAATGCGGAACTGCGCGGTCGGGATGCTCTGGCATTTTTCCGGCGAGGCAATGATATCGCCGGTCAGGCTGATGCCCTGAATTTTCTTGCTAGGGTAGCTTACATTCGCTGTAATTACGTTGATGCAGTGGGATTTCTTGAGGACGCCGCCAAGCTGGTTGGCGAGAGTGCTGAACAGACAGCTGTCCTGAACGCTAACATTGGACGTTTGCGAACCCACACATATCATTGGGATCAGGCTGAGCAAGAATTGTCACAAGCTCTTGCGTATTTCACCGAGCACGGAAATGAGATTGCAGCCGCTGGTCTTCATCTGACCTTGGGTTATCTGCAGCTCCGTCGTCGCCGGTTCATTCTCGCGCAGCGGTGGTTTGATCAGGCTCTCGAGATAATCAGTCGTCTGGAGCTCAAGCGTGAGAAGGTTATTTATCTCGAATATGCCGGTGAGCTCTCGCTCGAAAAGGGTGATAATTTCAAGGCAAAATCGATTCTGAGCAGTGCTTACGAAAAAGGTTTGTTGCTTGCCCCCGAGTCTTCACTGGTATCTCAGTCGGCCAGGTTGCTTGCCGAAGTTGAGTTGGCCTTGGACAACGTTGACGAGGCGATGAAGTATGGTCAGAAGGCGCTTGAGATTTCCCTGAAAGTCGGTGAGAAGGCTGAGGTGGGGTTGTCACACAGAGTCATAGCTGAATCCTTTGCCGCCAAGGGGGATATGGAGGAGGCGGTTGAGCACATAAATCAGGCCGTGGAAATACTGGAGGAGGTCAATGACCCGCTCGTTACGGCTCGCACGTTGCTGGTGCAGGCGGATATCAAAACAAAGGCGCGCCCCGGCAAGGTTGAGAAGATCAGGAGCATTTTTGACAAGGCTCGTCGTCTGTTCAGAGAGTTGGGGCTGGACTACTGGATAGCCGAGACCGATTTTCGCGCCGGAGTTTTTGCCTGTCAGTCGGGCGATCTCTCGAGTGGTTTTTCCCAGCTCAGCCGGGCTGAAAAGGCGTTCGCGGCGCTCAATGAGAAAACCAAGGTTAAGTCTCTAAATAAATTCCTCAAGTCCCTGAGTGATCAGGCGGTGGCGTTGTCGCTTTCGCAGGACAATGAATTTCAAATTTTCGGCAACCTGATTTCGTCATCTGAGCTTTCCAGTATCAAAGCGAGCCGGATCGAGGAGATACTTGAGGTTCTGCTGAAGCGCACCGGTGGAGACAGGGCAATCGTTTATTCCCCCGATTTTGATACATCTCCGGTCGAGGCTACTCTGCCTTTGAGCAGCCACCAGATGAAGAAATTCCAGGAAGGCTTCGAGAGTCTTCTGGGCGAGGAGATTTCACGATCGAAGCCAACGTTGATTCTCGACTGTCGCCGGGATCCTTTTATTAATGATCTGGTAGCCGGTTCGGTGGACAATGTCGCCAGTGTTGTGGTGGTGCCTTTCAGGATGAGCGACAATTCGCCCAGCTATTTGTATGTTGATAAGCTGAGCCGGGATAACGGGCTCAATCCATTTGGTCAGTCCGAGTTGAATTTCGCGGTGGGCTTTTCCAATCTTATTGCTTTCAAGTGGGCGGAGATTCAGAAAAACAAGCTTATGGAGGATAACCTCCGCCTGAAGAGTCAGCTTCGCGAAAAAGCCGCCTTTCCGAACATAATCACTCGAAACAGTGAGATGCTGGAGCTGCTGAATCAGGTTCAGCAGGTGGTGAACTCGAATATATCGATATCAATCGAAGGTGAGACCGGCTGCGGCAAGGACCTTTTGGTCAGAGCGATTCATTATAACTCCGAGCGAGCCGACCGGCGGTTTATTTCGGTCAACTGCGCGGCGCTTCCGGAGACTTTGCTGGAGTCGGAGTTATTCGGCTATAAGCGCGGCGCTTTCACCGGCGCCGACCGCGATAAGGCCGGCTTGTTCGAGGAAGCTGACGGCGGAACCTTTTTCCTCGATGAGATAGGCGATATGCCTTTGAATATTCAGGCCAAGGTGCTCCGGGTTCTCGAGGCCAAAGAGCTGGTCAGGCTCGGGGAGACGACTCCCAGGCAGGTTGATGTGAGGATAGTATCGGCCACCAATAAGGACCTCAAGGAGTTGATGTCGCAGGGGCTGTTCCGTCAGGACTTGTATTATCGTCTTTCGGCTCTGACGTTCCGGCTGCCGTCACTGCGTGAGCGACGCGACGATATTCCTCTTTTGATTGATCACTTCCTCGGCGATTCCGGCAAGAAAATATCGCCTGATCTGCTGAAACTCATGTTCGAATATGACTGGCCGGGCAATATTCGCGAGCTCGAAAACGAGGTGAAAAAGCTGGTACTGTTGGCTGGTAATTCCGGCGTCATCACCCCTGAGTTTCTTTCGGGCAAGGTGCTCAGTTCCGGCCGGGCGATAAGAACGGAAAAAGCCAGGGAAGTGGAGAAGTCCGACGATATCGTTTTTGACTCCAATTATTCTCTCTACGATTATCTGGCGTATCACGAGAAGCGGTTTATCATTAAGGCGCTTAGAGAGAAAAGAGGCGTCAAAAAGCACGCCGCTGAGCTTTTGAATATTCCGGAATCGACGCTCAGGCTGAAGATCAAGCAATACAACATCGACCTTCGGAATCTCGACGTTAGTTCCTAGGGGTTTGCATCGGCTGATCCTCATCCGCTGAATTTCCCATCATATCTGCCGCGTTGTAGCGTTCTTGTCGAAGTGGTCAGATTTGTTTTGAGCCGCTTTACATTATGGTCCCCTTTGATTAGATTTGGCCGTGGTCAGACATCGCTTCTACAGGCATTTCGCGTGGGATCCATTTAGAAATATGGCATTCGATGAATGGATGTTTTCGGAAGTCCTCAATCATCCCGGCTCAATTATTCTTCGTCTTTACTCCTGGAGCGAGGGGGCGATTACCTTTGGTTGTAATCAGCGCTGGGACAGGGCTCTGGATAAAAGCAAAGTCGGGGCGACACCTATAATAAGGCGCATTACAGGGGGGCGAGCTCTTTACCATGAGCCATCGGAGCTGACGTACTCGATTGCGGTAAATGACGTTAATATCCCCGGTTTCGACGCGGGTGTTTCCATCGCGAAGGCGTCGAGAACAATTGCGACTGTGCTGGTTTCGTTTCTGGAGAGTCTGGGGATCGAGTCGCAGTATGAGAGCCGGAGTTCGACGGTTTCGGTCGGTCGTGATTTTTTTCACACTGCGCCCTGCTTTGCCTCGAATTCCCGACACGAAATTGTGCGGGGTGTGGACGCGAGCAAAGTTGTCGCGTCGGCTCAGCGAAAAATCGGGGATGCCATTTTTCAGCATGGTTCCATAAAGATTTCGGGGGTGGCCTCGCATCCGGCGCTGTCCGCGGCGCATGTTAAGTCTAATAATATAAATAACCTAAAGGCTCTCACGGTCGGGCAGTTTGACGACTGCTCACGCAGGTTCGTCGAGTCGTTTCGGAAATCTGTGGGGCTTGAATTCGTCGAATGCGAGTTGTCCGAAAAAGAGGTGCGTCGGGTTGACAGCGGTGTGGCTCGGGTGCGAAAAAATAATCTGGACCGCCGGGATATTTTTAAACAGAAGTGATTTACCACAAGTCTATTACAGTGATAGGAAAGGCTTGTGGCAGACCAAAAAATCGCTTGACTTTGGGGCGGGATTTCACCAAATTTGCCTTTTCTATAATGTAACTGAGATGGCGAAGTAACTGTTGTAGGTTGGATGAATTGGGACTCAAGAGGTTGGGGACACACGACTTTAGATTACTCCTCACCACTATACCTAAGCCATTGATACAACTGCCATTGAAAACTGATTAGCATAGCCATCCGGTTTTCGGCCTCGAAGGGAGGCCTGACGACGAAAAAGATATTTTGTAATAGGCCCAGGAGGATCAAGCATGCATTTCTGTCGTAAGCAGCTTTGGCTGTGTTCGTTTCTGCTGTTGGGTATTATTGCCCTCTCTGCTTCAAATACATTCGCTGCCGCAACCGGTCAGATTAAGGGACAGCTTGTCGACAAGGACACGAAGGAGCCCGTGATTGGTGCGTCCGTGATGGTAGTAGGCACCAAAAGGGGAGCTATGACGGACCCGGACGGGCGTTATATAATCGGCCAGTTGGAACCGGGGACATATTCTGTTCAGGTCTCCCACATGGAGTATAACAGCGTGACGGTCACGGATGTGGTCGTCAAGTCAGATATTACCACCGATGTTTCTCAGGAGTTGGCCAAAAAAGTTTCCGAGTTGGATGTCGAGATTGTCGTGAAGGACGAATATGATAATCTGAAGATCTTTGAGACTGCCAACCAGGTGACGATCTCCAAGGAAGCCATCCAGACCCAGCCGGTAAGTACTGTAGATGACCTTTTGACGCAGGTGTCCGGTGTGGTGACGAACCGTCAGGGTGAGGTCTTCATTCGTGGTGGTCGCGCTTTCGAGGTGGCTTACGTGGTTGACGGTGTGCCGCTGAGGGATCCTCTTGGCGGTCTGGGCCAGGCCGGCGCCAACTTGTCGCTTGTCTCCGGTTCGATTCAGGAGTTTACGGTTATTAAGGACGGTTTCGATCCGGAGTATGGTGATGCTCTTTCGGGCATTGTGAAGATTACGACGCAGACGGGCGCGAAGGACGTGACCCGATTCAACATGCAGTATATCACCGATGATTTCGGGAACGAGTCGCTCAATGAGTACTCCCGAAATTATGATTATGTTCGGTTCTCGGTGAGTGGCCCGGATCCGATTTTCAAAAGCAAGATTTTCCCTGCCCTGGGCTTGAATTTCCTCGAGGATAAGGAGCTGACTTACTACTTCTATGCCGAGGTTGACAAAGACGACGGTTTTTATCAGTACTCTTCCTATGACACTCCAGTGACGCGTGCGTCTTATGGTTCCTTCAATCTTCTGGGTATCGACATTCCCGAGCGCTTGAATAACAAGTACTATTGGATGGGCAATATAAAATTCAGGCCGACCCAGAACCTCAAGTTATTGTTTTCCTACAAGGATCGTCAGCTCCGGTATACCGATTTTATCTGGACCTACCGTTACAGCGCCGCCACGGCGCCGGTGAGTGTGGAGAAGTGGCGGTCGGCGTCGCTTGAGATTTCACAGTCGATTTCAAAAGACATGAATTATGAGATGATTCTCTCTTACAGTGAGAACGGACTCACACAGAAGCCCGGTGATCCGAACAATCCCGGACAGGGGCTGGACCCGGACCAGTTCCCTCTGGATTTTCAGTGGGAATCATATCTCGACAGAAACAGCAACGGCATATATGATGCTCCGGAGCCAGTAGTCAATCTTTTCCCCGATACCACCGATTACGGGACCGACTTTTATGGTCCGGACTATACCATTGGCGAAATTTTGTTCGAGAACAACACCCAGGGAGCCGTTGTGGAGCTTTCGGATTTCCGCTTTAACGACAATGGCTATCTGGACAGTCTTGAGAGTGAGCCGTTTATCGATTTAAACGGCAACGGCGTTTGGGACCAGGGCGATTATTTGTATGATAAGAACGGCAACGGCATACTGGATGCCGAACTGGTATCGAATATCAACACGCGTACTCCGGAGCCGTATATCGATGGCGACTCGGTTCTGGGCGAGCCGTTTATTGATGTCAACGCCAACAATGTTTACGATGCCGGCATTGATATTTTCACGATGAGTGTCGGTGCGGACAACATGGACCTTAACCACGACGGAAGGTACACCGGTCCGGATCCGAATCAGTGGGAGCCGGGTATTCCTTATATCGATCGCAATGGCAACGGTCTGTTCGATGCTCCCAACAACCTTTATGATTCGGGCGAGATGTTTACGGATGTGAACGGCAACGGTGTTTGGGATGGCGGTGGCGCCAGCACGTTCTTCGACCCGCTCACTTACAGTGACAGTTGCGTTTGGCACACCCGCAATACCAAAACCTACCGTGGTGAGGTAAAGGTCTTCTGGCAGCTTGGTAATCACGAGCTGAAGGGCGGTTTTGCGCTCAGCCAGGAAGACTTTATTTACCAGGAGATTCAGTATCCCTACATGCTCTACACCGGTCGTCCTGATGGCGGTCCGTATCCTGACCGCGGGGCATTTCGGGACATGTTCAGCTACAATCCGTGGACGGGAACAGCTTACATTCGCGACAAGCTTGAATACGGTTCCATGATCGCATCGCTGGGTTTCCGTTGGGATTTCTTCCTTCAGGACAAGGAAGACCTGGTTGATATTGCCAGAAACGATGATTTGGGTTCAGGCATAATTTACGGTGACCGCCAGGCATTCTCGCCGCGTCTCGGTTTCTCCTACCCGATTTCGGATAAAGCCAAGGTACACTTCAACTACGGTCACTTCTATCAGAGGCCGAGTCTTCTGTACATGTACAAGCGAAACACCACCTCGGTCAGTCTGAATACGGCCATTGGTAACTACAACCTCGATTATCAGAAGACGATTCAGTATTCGTTCGGTGTCAAGTACGCGATGAACGAGTTTTATTCGCTGGATGTCTCGGGTTATTTCAAGGACGAGTTTGACAAGATCAACCGTGCCTCGGTGCGTGTTGGCGGTCTGACTCGGACGCAGTTCCAGAACAGCGACTATGGACGCAGCCGGGGCTTTGAACTTTCGCTGGAGAAGCGTGGTGGCGGATACGTGAACGGTTTGATAAGTTACACCTATGCGTTTGCGTATGGCAAGGCTTCGCAGACCAACGAGGGATACATGACGGACTTCGAAAACTCACGCACGCCGCTTGATGAAGCTCCGCTGGACAACGATGTCCGTCACAATTTGAAGGCGAGTGTTCAGGTTTATGTTCCGAATACAGTTAAGCCGCGTCTTTTTGGCATACCGATTCCGAACGGCTGGTCGACCGATGTACAGTGTTCTTACGAGAGCGGACGTCCGTACACGCCGAACAATAACTTTCCGAACATAAATACGGATCTGGGTGAGGATATCGCGCGTAACTCGATGAGGATGCCTTCGATCCTCAACTTTGACGTTCGTTTTACCAAGGATTTCCAACTGTTCGGTCTTGACAACAAGTTTATCGTTTGGGTGGAGAACCTGTTCGATAACAAGAACGTGGTGTGGGTTTACACCAACACTGGCAGACCCGACACGCAGCAAAACGACGGTACCAATGTTTTTGGCGGCACCGCATACGACGTCGACCCGTACAATTACGATTACGGTCGCCAGATCCGTGTTGGAGTTGAAGTCAACCTTTAAAATTGATGATATAAGAAGTTTAGCAAACTTTGAGAATAAACGAGGACAGTATGTTTTTCGCAAGAAGCAGGTTACGTGTAGGAAAGTCGCGACGTCCGAGCCTGGCAGCGTTTGGAATACTGATGTTGGTGTGCCTGATGAGCATGATGATTACCGGCGAGGTTCAGGCGCAGGCCAAAGTCGGTACGACCGGCGCGCAGTTTCTTGAGCTGGGTGTATCGGCGCGTGCCATGGGTATGGCCGAGGCTTTCACCGCGGTAGCCGATGACATCTCGGCGGTCTATTACAATCCAGCCGGTCTGGTTTACATGTATGGACGGGAGGCAACATTCACGTATATAAGTCTTCCGGCGGACGTCTCCTACTATTTCGGGGCGGTTGGAATGCCGATGGAGTCGCTTGGGGGCGTGCTCGGCGTGGGTCTTTACACGCTGACTTCGGGTGAGATGATCGAAAGGACTTATGAGATGAGCGATCCGGAACTGGGGACCGGAAGAGTCTTTTCTTATGATGACTTTGCCTTCTCGGTCAGCTACGGACGATATCTGACTGATCGATTCTCGATTGGTTTGACCGCCCGGTATATCGGCGAATTCACCCACGACTATTCCGCGTCCGGATGGTCGGCCGATGTCGGCACGAACTATGACACCGGATTCAGGGGATTCACTATTGCCATGGTGATCACCAATTTCGGGCCGGATATGCGCATGATTGCCGACGATTATCCTCTGCCGATCAACTTCAAGTTCGGCGGGTGTATTAATCTCATCGAGGGTGATGATCATTACCTGACGTTTGCCGCCGAGGGTTCGCATCCATCGGACAACCTCGAGAAATACAACGCCGGGATGGAGTACACCTATAAAGATTTGTTCGTTCTGCGTGGCGGCGGCCGCTTCAATTATGATGAAGATGGTTTCACGGCCGGTGGCGGACTCAGGGTACCGTTCGGGCAGGAGAGTGAACTTAAGTTCGATTACGCGTTCCAGGATTTCGGCATCCTGACCGAGGTACATCGTTTTTCAATGTCAATATCGTTTTAAGAGGAAACCAGGTTTATGACAATGACTAAGAGTTTTGACAGATTTAAGGCTTTGGCCTGGTTAAGTCTTACCGTTGCCGGACTACTGGCTGTATCGGTTATTATCTTATCAGGTTGTACAGATACCCTCAAAGGAGATGAGAACGCCAATAAAGCTCCGGTGGTGTATTTCGTGAATATTCCTCCGGACAGTTCCTCGTTTTCACATAACCCCGAAGTGTACTGGTTCGGAAGTGATGTTGACGGGCAGATTGATTATTACCGTTATGTTGTCGCGACGTCGATCGACATCGGTGGCGCCAATCTGGCCGACTACGCTGCCGGCCTTCACGATACAATGTGGACTTATGTGGATGTTGATCCCACCGAGTCCGATCCGCAGACAGCTCACGTGATTCCTTTAACGGCCGATCTTGACGATCCGGTCAATAATTTCGTGGAGCAGTTCATATTTCTGCAGGCCTTCGACGATGACGAGGCCGGCTCGCAGTTTGCCTACAAGTGCTTGAACCGGAACGACAATCCTCCCACCACGCTGCTTTTTAGCGTGACGGCCGACACGCCGTTTGTAAACGCGGTCGCTCCCGGCGGAATTGTCACCGGGGTGTGGATCTCGTGGGCGGGCGAGGATAAGCAGGACTACGACGAGCAGGGCTTGATTCCTCCTCCGTTCGAGTTCGAGTGGAAGCTTTTCGGGCCGTTCAGCGATGACACCCTGGCCTGGATCAAGCAGACTTTCCGCGAGAAAGTGTTCGTCACTCCGGGTGGAAAGATTTATCACGCGGGTGATACTCTCGTCTCGTGCGATTTGGTTCTGATTGAGGACACTATTAATGACACCACCTACTGGGAAGAACAGTGCGATACGCACGTTTTTGATACATCGGATGCCGGTTCGGCGGATTATCGCGTCGATTCGGTTTTGCATCTTGAGTGTGTCGATGTGATGGTGATAGGTGAGGATGACGACACATCGTATGTGGAGGAGTGCTTCCCCAGTGATCAGGTAGCAGCTTATTCATGGAACGGTCTGGACACCTGGGTATATGACACCAGAGACACTCTTTACGATGTTTTCGGTGATTATGGATCGGCGGATTCAACTATCTCAGGGAATTTCATATTCTGGGTACGTTGCCGCGATGACGCCATGGTGCCCGATCCGACGCCGGTTTTCCGTGATTTCCCGGTAATCAATCCCAAATTCGAGAGGGACGTGTTGGTGCTTGATATGCAAAGAGATGATGAAAATTATCGGGGAACATTGCTTGGTCAACGCACAACCGACTATTTGTGGATGGCTGATAGCGGGTGGACTATGCGCAGAACCTTCTGGAAGAATGCCGTCGACCGGTGGGCCGAAAACAATGACTTGGACATAGACTTCAACTCTGAAGGATCCACGAACGACTACGCGCATTTTTCGGATTACCCGAACGGTTTCCCGTTGCGGAAACTTCTCCAGTATAAGGTCTATATAATTGTGGAGGATGGTCACGTTTATCCGGCTAACGGTTTCAATAACGGTGAGATTAAATACGAGACCATCTTTACCGGCATTGACGTGGGTATCAACGCTTGGGTAACGGGTCGATCGGTACTGTATGCAGATATCAACGCCAGCGATCCCTATCTGATGCGGCCGGCGGCGGATCTATTCCGTCGGTATTTCGGTGTGGAGTCTGTGTATTACACGCAGTGGTCGCTGTTCCGCAAGAACGACCATCCGTTCTATAGCGATCCGGCGGATCCTTTGGACGGGGTTCGGATGGAGGATTTCGTCGGGGCCTACTCAATTGATCAGTCGATGTGGCCGGAGTTGGATGTCGATACAGCGCTGCTGCACGAGAGATATTATTGGGACTTCATGGACTCCGTTAAGACTCTGAGGCAATGGTGTCCATGGAGAGACACAATTGCCGCCTTGCCGGAGGTTGGCTGGTGTATGCGTGCCTACGGCACCGAGGTGATGTATCTGTATAAGTCCAAGTATGGTCCGAATCACTTCCTGGGTTATCCGTACACCATGGAAGGGGCGCCGGTGGCGCATCGGTACGAGACGAACTACTTCAGGACATCCTGGTTCATGTTCACGCCGTATGCCTTTGGGGATTCGGTAGCCTACGAACTGGTGGGTAAGCAGCTCGATTACCTGTACGATCCGAACCTGGGCTTATCTGCTACTCCGCTGGAGAAGAGATACCCGGATGCGGCTGTAAAGATCTCGCTCGACGAGGCGCGGATCAATGCCGCTATCAGGAGAGACACCTACTGATTTTGCTTATAGATGGTTAAGCATGCTTGAAGGGCCGAAGTGATTCGGCCCTTTTTAGTTGCCAAATGTTTGCAAGTTCTCGAACCGTCTAAGGTAATCGTTGCCGGGGAATTTTGTGAGAGCAATGTTCAGGACTCTCCGGGCGTCGTCGACGCGGCCGGTGGACAGGTATCCGCTGATGAGATTCACGTATGCTTCGGACATAGTGGAGTCGCGTTCTATCGCCATCTTACTGAAGCGGACTGCGTCCGTAAAAGCTCCCTGCATACCGCTGATATAGCCGAGCTGATAACAGGTCACGGCCTTTGTTTTCTCCCTGTTGGCGGGACTGTTAGGAGAGTTTCTTTCAAAGGCGCCGTCGTCCGTCTCAATTGGCGGCGGAGGAGACTCCAGGGCCGCCTGAAGTATGGTGGCTGCCGTTCGTAGATCTCCCCCGGAAGTCAACATTGCTCCGGCGTCATTAAGCACGAGAATGTGACCGTTGGTTCTGTCGATAGCCGCGAGGGCCGAATCGGTGAAATTCTCGATTGTGAGTTGCGAGTCGGCAAAAATGGCCCGCAGAAAGACAAGGTTTGCGGTTATGTCGTAAGGCATTGCCTGCAGGGTCTTCTCCACTTCCTGTAGAGCCATTCGAGGCTGATTCCTCAGCAGGTGGACTGAAGCGATATTGGTATATGTTTTGGGCCTGAGAGGATTAAATTCGTGTTCCCGGTCAAAGTAGTACAAAGCCGAATCGAGTTTTCCCAGCCGGACAAAGGCAGCGCCGATGTTAAGGTTTGTTTCAGGAAAAGTCGGGTCAATGGCCCGGGCTATCTGAAATGTTTGCAGGGCTTTCCGGTATTCACCGTTGTTCAGGTAATAGAGTCCTTGAGACGTAAGATATTGCGAAGGGGCGCCTTCGGGCAATTTCACTATCATGTGAAACGAGAAGAGGCCAAAAAGAACGGCCGCCGCCAGGGGAAGCAGGACCTGTTTGGGATGCTTGGTGAGCCGCTGCGACAGCCAATAGAGAGAATATGAGGAGAGCACGAAGAATATGGGGAGAAGAGGCAGACGAAAACGGCTGTTGAAGAAGAACAGGGCAGAGACCAGCATGTAGCAGATGATGATGGTGTAAAGCAGCAGCGCCCGGTTGTTACGTCCCCACACCAAAAAAACGCCGACAACTGAGAGAGCAAAGAGGATCCCAAAGGAGAGGGGGTTGCTTTTTAGAATTAATACCTGGTCGAAGAAGTGATCCAGATTGCGGTTGTTAGAGATTTCACGATTCGAAACGTGTCGATAGAGCTTCTCAAGATACAGGCTTATGAAGCTCGCCGGATTTTGCTGAATCCATTGAAGCGCCTTGTTAAACCAGTAGGTTGACACCTCGCCGGGACTTAGTTTCTTTCCCAGGTCTCTTTCGGCAATGAAAGTTATCTGTTGTATTCGCCAGTTGAAGCCGAGTGGCTCCGGCATTGCTGCGGAGATGCCATCGGCCGCTTCGTTGTTTCCAATATAGAAATTGATCCCCCCCTGAGAGGCGATAAGGACCGGGTCGTCGGCCACGACGATGTTCCGGACGGTAATCGGCAGAACAATGAGAATGATGCCCAGAACAAAGGCTACGCAGTGTTTGATGGTCGGAAGTGTCCATTTGCGTATTGACGCGATAACAATGAAGACAATGGGAACGAGAATCATCGCGGTTGGTCGAGTTATGGCCGCCAAACCGAGCCAGAGCCCGCAATAAAACATATCTAATGTCCGTTGGGATTCCCACCAGATCAGCGCCCGGTATATAGCGATTTGAAACAACAGCGTAAAAAGTGGGTCGAGCAGCAACTCGAACTCGAAATATAGCGTGACCGGATAGAGCGCGTGAATTGTGGCGGCTAAGAGTCCGACTTTGTGACCAAAGACGCGCCGGCCTATCTTGTAAGTCATCAGTATTGATGTCAGCCCTATCACCAGCCCGAATATGCGCGCCACCCACAGAGATGCCCCCAGCACGCTGTATAACGCCGCCAGACAGAAGACATAAAAGGGAGCCCGGAAATATGTGGTGTCACCGAGCAGGTTGCCGTTTGCGATGGAGAGCGCCCAATTGTGGTGATAATAGTTGTCGACCGTCAATTGATCCCACAGAGGAAGATCGTGATAAGCCTCTAAGTAAATTAGTCTCAGGATGGTGGCTATGATGATGACCGCAATCAGACCGGCGGAGATATCGAGACGGTTTTTCATCCTCTTGATCATCGCTAAGAATATAGGAAATCAGCGGCCGGTCGGCTTCTTTTATTTTCTCTTCGAGTTAATCCGAAAATCAGATTAGTTGCTTGCGGTTGCACACCCTGCAACTGACTGCCTACCCACGGAAAAATATACCCACTCACCGTTCGCGCCGTATTTTATTGATATATAGCGTCTTAGGGAAGCGACTGGCCTTTTGCGGTGTGAAAAACAGGACAAAAATATGAGGGCATAGCGGTTGCTCAAAAGGGTGTGGAGGTTCAGCTGTAGGAGCGACTATGACAGGGCGATTTATCAAAAAGACAGTTATTGCGGCAGGTACTTGGATAGTGCTGGCTTGTTCGGCGTCCGGTGGTGAGCTTACCCCGGGGCTGGCCAAAGCGTTTGCTTCAGTAAGCGCCTATTCGACCGCTGATACACTTGTCGAAGTTGTGGTTTTCCTTGATGATTATGAGCCAAAGGAAGCGGTCTACAAGGTATCGCAGGCTGCCGGTTTGTCTCGAAGTGAGAGAGCCTGGCAGGTTATTGACAGACTTAAGTCATATCGTTCCCCTTACAAAGAGCAGGTGCTCGACTATGTCATGGATCAGGAAGGTGCTGTTGTCAAGGAGCACTGGATAGTTCCCGCGATCACTGTTTCCGTGCCGGTGAGCCGGCTGGCGGGTCTGGCTGATATCGACGGTATCAAGCTGGTGGTTGAGAATGTCGACCTTGTTTTCGAATCTCCGGTTAAGACCACGTTGGATGTTTCGACGCTGACGACGTCAGTTTCGACCCAGTTGGAAATTCTGGGAGTTCCCGAACTCTGGAAGCGAGGTTTGAGAGGCAAGGGCGCGTTGGTCTGTTCGTTTGATACCGGTGTAGAGCAGAGTCATCCGGCTTTGGCGTCCAAGTGGCGCGGCAACCGCAGTTCGCTGGAGTCGGCCTGGTATTCGACGGTAGCGCCGGACACGCTCCCTTATGACCTGGTGGGGCATGGTACGCACACTATGGGGATTATGGTTGGCAGTACTGAAGCAGACACCTTTGGCGTCGCTCCATCCGCCGAGTGGATTACGGCCGCGGTGGTTGACCAGGGACGGACGCTGAGCATGACGATCAGCGACATTCTGGGCGCTTTCCAATGGTCGCTCAATCCTGATGGGGATTTCAGCACTACCGACGACATACCGGATGTTATCCTTAACAGTTGGGGGATCCCCAGGGGACTTTTCATACCGTGTGACGATACTTTCTGGGGCGCCATCGATAACGTTGAGGCCGCGGGTATTGTGACGATTTTCGCCGCCGGTAACGAAGGCCCCGAGCCGAGGACTTTAAGAAATCCAGCTGACCGTGCCTCGACGCCTGTCAATTCTTTCGCCGTTGGAGCCGTGGACAACGCGAAGATGATTACGTCATTTTCCAGTCGCGGTCCCTCGTCGTGTGACACCACACAGGTGAAGCCGGAAGTGGTCGCGCCGGGCGTGGATATAAGATCATCATATAAGGGCGGAGGATACGCCCTGATGACCGGTACGTCGATGGCAGCTCCATACCTTGCTGGCATGGTTGCGCTGGTACGCGAGTATAATCCTGAAGCGACTGTCGAGCAGATCAAGTATGCATTTCTCAGTGCCGCTGAAGACCTCGGGGTGGTTGGGCAGGATAATGCTTACGGTCACGGGTTCGTCAACGCGTCCCGGATTCTCGATTACATTCCATTACCGTCGACTGACGAACTTGAGATCGCCTCGTTGGTGATTTCGGGCGATGGACTGGCTTTCCCGGGCGAAACTTTCGAGCTCCAATTGACGTTGACGAACAGTGCCGGCAATATAGACGGACTTGCCGGTACCATCGGGACTGAAAGCGTATCCGGAGTGACGCTTGATGTTGAGTCCAGCTACTTCTATTTCGGTACGGGCGGGACAATCGCTATCAGTGCCCCGCCGTTTGTGATGACTTTTGACTCGAGTCTTTATCATGGCCAGCAGGTGGATTTCAGTCTGCTGATATCGACAGACGGCCAGGAAATTTTTGATACCATACCCTTCCAGATCACGGTTGGGCTGTCGCCCAAGGGAGTAATCGCGAGTCATCAAAACAACAAGATGAAAATATCCGTTTCCGACTTCGGGCAGTTCGGTTTCGCTCCCGGTTCGGCTTACAACGCTCTGGGGGATGGTTTCTGTTATGATGGTTCGGACAACCTTCTGTATGAAGCCGGACTGGTTATCGGCAGCAGTGATTCCCAGATGGCCAACTCGGTAAGAAATGAAGCCGGCCTCTTCGAGCCGTCGGATTTCACCCCGATAGTCTCGTTGTCTGAGGCGTGGATTGGCGAGGATGGCGGAACTCACCGGCGGGCGGTTTTTACCGACGGGCACTCGACTGTGCCGGTCAATATCACGCAGGAGACAATATCCTTTGACAACCTTGACGATCAGGAACTTCTAATTCTAAAGTACACTCTGACCAACAAATCGCTCGAGAGACTGACGAATCTGCATTTCGGGTTCATGATGGACTTCGACCTTTCGGAAAGCGACGAAATTGGTGTCGATGAATCAATCAACATGATTTATCAGAAGAGTGAAGATGATCTGTATGTGGCGTTGTTGGCTCTTGAAAACGTGCTCGGATTTCAGGCGCTGATGAACGGTGAAACCAAGACCGGTTTTGACGCCACGCAGTTGTATGATCTGATTTCGGCGACGACTTCGATGTCTTCTGCCAGCGCCGGCGGCGACATGATGTTCGCGAGCTCATCGGGGCCATTCATCATCGATCAGCAGAAGTCCATCAATGTCGTGGTGGCGCTGGTGAGCGGGCATAGCATGATACAGCTGTACGAAAACGTTCGCCGGGCTCAGAGCATTTATGAGCTATCGAGCAGCCTCGCTGGAGATGACAGTTCGCTGCCGAGATCGATGAAGCTCTACCAGAATTACCCCAACCCCTTCAATCCCACCACGAGAATCGCCTTCTCGCTTTCCGAAGCGGGGGAGACCAGTCTGGAGATTTTCAACGTCATCGGACAGAAAGTCCGCAGCCTTCACAGCGGGCACCTTACGGCCGGACTCCATCAATTCGAATGGGATGGCACTGATGAATATGGACATCGTGTAGCCAGCGGGGTATATTTTTATCGCCTTGAGAGTCACTCGGCCACAGATACCAGGAAAATGGTCCTGATTAAGTAAAGTCTGCCTTACCCAATCTCTCAGATCGAATCGCGGCGATATCCACAGTGAAAATTGCTCTCATCTCGTATTACCTGCATATTCTCCAGAGCAGCCAGCATTTTATATTGCTGCACAGCGACTTAGGTCTGTAAAATAGACCTGCTCTCGGCTAAAGAAATCGCTTGACTTTCCGAAAATTATAGTGTATTTATGAAATTGAAAATCGTTTTCATTTAGCCTGAGGTAGGTGTTGGATGAAAGAGTTTTTAAGAACAAAAGGTTTCAAGATGACTCCGCAGAGGGAGCTTATATTTCGCTCTTTCTTTGAACTGGGTGAGCATGTGTCGGTTGACGAGCTTTACGACCGGGTGCGCATGGAGGACAAGTCTATCGGCTATGCCACGGTTTGGAGAAATCTCAAGCTGATCTGCAGGGTGGGGTTGGCCGAGCAGGTAAATATCGGTGATGGCATTACCCGTTACGATAGAGTTACGAAGGTACCTCACGGTCATCTTTTTTGTACGGGCTGCAGGGGCGTGACGGAAATAAATGTCGAGCAGCTTGTCGGCCTGCTGGCGCAGTCGGCCGGCACCAGAGGGTTTGTACCGGAGAGTTTCAAGATCGAGGTTCAGGGGCTGTGTGAGAATTGTCGTAGAACTGCTGCCGGGAAGACCGCTCCTGTGGAGCATGTTCACGAGGAGTAATCCGAGCCCCGGTGACGGAAAAGGGATATCGATAGAAGGAACGAGATGTGACACCGTTGAGTGAAATGCTTCCGGGTCAGAAAGGGATTGTAGTCGGCTTTACGGTCGACTCCCGGATATCAAGGCGGCTTCTAGAGTTGGGGGTTGTTCCCGGCCGCACTGTTGTTTATTTGAGAAACGCTCCTCTTCGTGATCCGATGGAGGTTCAGATCGGTCCTTGTTGTTTGACGCTCCGGCATTCGGAAGCGGCCATTATTTCTGTCAAGTTGGACCAATGACATCGCGAAGGTTCTTATGAGGGCAACGTCGGAGCAGGCGCCGGTCAGCACAGGCGTCATCGCTATTTGTGGTAATCCCAACAGTGGCAAGACGACCATTTTCAACGCCATAACCGGGCTTAATCAGCAAGTGGCTAATTATCCCGGCGTGACGGTGGAGAAGGTTTCCGGGCGGTTCGTTTCCGGCGAGGATTCCTCCGGCGAATACACACTGATAGACATTCCCGGTTCTTATTCTCTTTCAGCTTTTACCCCGGATGAGTATATCGCGGCTTCGGTTCTTTTCGGTGAGGTTAAGGGAGAGGCGCGACCGGATGCCGTGATTTGTGTTCTTGATGCTACCCGGTTGGAGCGTAGCTTGTATCTGCTGTTTCAGATTGTGCAGATTGGTTGTCCGGTGGTCGTGGCTCTCAATATGGTCGATCTAGCTCACAAGAAAAGGCTGCGAATAAACACGAATAGACTATCCAGAGTGCTTGGGGGAATTCCGGTGGTGCCGGTTGTCGGTAACCTCCGCAAAGGGATAGAAAGGCTCAAACAGGCAGCCATAAGAGCCATTGCCGCGCCTGTCGGCGTTGGAGCGGTTCGACTTGACGATTCAACGGAAGAGGCTCTCGGGCAACTTGTCCAGCGTTGTGGCAATACTGCGCGCACCCGTGCCCAGTATCTCAGGATTATTTTTGATGAAGAGGGGCCGGCGGAGAAGCTTTTCCTGGCTGAGGAGGGCGAGCAGGGTCTGGTTGTTGTGAGTGAGATTCGCAAGCGGATAAGAGATAAATACGGCTCGCTGGCGGCAGGTGAAACCCGCGCGCTGACTGATCGGGCGGAAGAAGTGTACCGTCAGGTGGTGAGAGATATCGACCGTCAGCCGGAAACCACCTCCGAGAAGCTGGACAAGTATCTGCTGCACCCGGTGCTCGGGCCGGTTCTCCTCGTGGCCATAATGGTTTTGGTCTTTCAGTCTATTTTCAGTTGGGCGGCTCCGTTTATGGAAATGATTGATTCTGTATTTGCGTCGTTGGCTTCTGTTGTCCGGGGGAATATGGTCGATGGTCCGCTTCGTTCGCTTATCACCGACGGTATTATTGGCGGAGTGGGTTCGGTGCTGGTGTTTATTCCACAGATAGCCATATTGTTCATTTTCATAGCTCTGCTTGAGGATTCCGGTTACATGCCAAGAGCGGCTTTTCTGGTGGACCGGATGTTTCGATGGTGCGGGTTATCGGGCAAGTCGTTTATACCGATGCTGTCGTCGTTCGCGTGCGCCATACCCGGCATTATGGCGACCCGTACCATAGAGGATCGCAAGCTTCGTCTTATCACTATCATGGTGGCGCCACTGATGACCTGTTCGGCGCGTTTGCCTGTTTATGCTATCATGATCGCCGCCTTCATCCCTTACAAAACTTACCTGGGTATACTCAATCTTCAGGGCTTGGTGCTGACCATGTTGTATCTACTGGGAATAGCCGCCGCGGTCGCCGTTTCATACGTCATGAAGAAGCTGATTTTCAAAACCGAGCGCGGGACATTCATGATGGAGATGCCGTCATACAAAATACCCACCGTCCGATCGATAGGAATTCGGGTGGTCACAAGGGTCAGATCGTTTTTGGTCAGGGCGGGAACGATAATCCTGGCTATAACAGTCATTATCTGGGCGCTGAGCTATTATCCCCGTTCGGGCGACGCGAGGGAGAACTACAATGAACGGCGCGCGGCACTTGTCGAGTCGTATGGAGTCCAGGCGGCGGTCGCTGACGCTGAGCTGACGGCGTTAAAGGCGGAGGCTACAGTCGAACCACAGGTGGTATCCGAAGTCGATGGCAGGCTGTCTGGGGCGTCGGATTTGATGGCTCTTGATGCCGCCCGCGAGAGTCTGGCAGTTGAGTACTCCGGGGCAAGCGAACTGGTAGAGGCAGTTTACGCGCGAAGAATGATGCAGATAGAGCACGAGGCGCGGTTGGCGCAGCTTGCCAACGAGAGGGCGGGGGAGCAGATTCGGGGATCCTATCTGGGGGTTGCCGGTCGAAAGATTGAACCACTGTTCGAGCCTCTGGGGTGGGACTGGCGAATCACGGTTTCGGTACTGGCGGCATTTCCGGCGCGCGAGGTTATCATTGCCACACTCGGGACCCTGTACAATCTGGGTTCCGATATCGGTGAGCAGTCGTCGTCGCTGGTAAACAAGATGCGCAGGGCGCGCTGGGAGGATGGTTCCAAAAAAGGCCAACTTGTTTTCTCACCGCCGGTGGCTTTATCGATAATGGTCTTTTTTGCTTTGTGCTGTCAGTGCGGAGCGACGCTGGTGACAATTCGGCAGGAAGCCAATCATATTTTATACCCGGTTGCCACTTTCGCTTATATGACGATCATGGCGTATCTCACTTCGCTTGTCGTTTATCAACTCACGAAAGGTCTAGGATTGTGATGAGTTTGCTCTGGCAACAAGTTATCATTGGCGGCGCTATTGTCCTGGCCGGACTGTATGTTGTAATTTACTATGTTCGCCGTCGAAGGCTCAAGGCCGGATGCAAATCTTGTCCCGCCCTTAAGGCAATGGAGGACAAGGGGAAAACATCGATATCAAAAACATCGACCTCTGTTTGACACCGCCTTAGTGGCCACCTATATTATCCCTTTGGAAAAAGCCATTATGTTTCAGAAAACCCCGATACTTCTGGGGCAGTACCGGCCCCTCGATTCTTTTCTGCACCGCCTGGATGCCCGTTCGAAAATCGTTCCGGTTACGCTAATTTTGATTCTTGCGCTCCTTACAGACTCGGTGATCTTTTATGTCACGATTCTGCTGGCGATGATTGCGGCTCTTTTGTTCTCCGGTGTGGGCTGGCGGACGCTGGCCAACAATTTCAAACCGATCCTTATACTGGTGGTGGTCACGTCGCTTTATCACCTGGTATTTTCCGGCCGTGACAGCGAGGCCCTGGTGAGCATCTTCGGTTGGAAGATAACCTCCGGAGGGGCGCAACTGGCGCTGTTTTATTCGCTACGGCTGGTCATTTTCATATCCGTAGCCTTTCTGATTACGCTGACAAATTCTCCATCGGAGCTGGGCGACGCCATGACGCGGCTGTTTCGGCCGCTTGAGAGATTTCGTGTCCCGGTTTATGATCTGGCGCTCATTCTGTTTATAGCTTTGCGCTTTATTCCGATTCTCTATGATGAATTCACGGCCATCAGGAACGCTCAGATGATGCGCGGGGTGTCTTTCACCGGTTCGTTTTTCGCACGAATGAAAAAGACGACCAGCATCATTATCCCGGTGTTTGTGGCGGCTATTCAGAGGGCGGATGAACTGGCTCTGGCTATCGAAGCCCGTGGATATGGCAGCGGCAGCGAGCGGACTTTTTACTCGCGCAGCTTTTTTGGCCCGGTGGAGTGGATGTTCATGCTTTTGGTATCGCTGGCAATCGGAGTGTTGTTCTTCCTGACTGTGTAAATCATGGCTGAGCAAAACATAAGACTGATAATCGAATACGACGGCACCGGCTATAGCGGCTGGCAGTCTCAGGCCGGTCAGGACACGATTCAGGATGCTGTTATTGAGGCGGTCTACAAGACCACTCAGAAGAAAGTCAAGCTCACCGGGGCCGGTCGGACCGACGCCGGTGTCCACGCTCTGGGGCAAGTGGCCAATTTCAGGATCAAGCACGACCTGGAGCCTTCGCGATATCGCGATGCTCTCAATTATTACCTGGCTGATGATATCCGGATCAAGGACTCCTGTCAGATGCCGCTTGATTTTGACGCTCGTCGCAGCGCTCTGTTCAAACGGTATCGTTACCTGATCGGGACGGAGAAATCGGCTCTTTACCGCAATTACCGCTGGGAACACACCGAGCCGCTGGATTTCGAGCTTCTGGGGGCGGCTGCTCGCGAAATAGTCGGTGAGCATGATTTTGCCCCTTTTTGCGTGGTATCGTCGCGCAAAGCCGACAATGTTTGCTGCATTGAATTAGCCCGGTGGCGGCGGGTGGGGCCGCTGTATGTGTTTGAAATCAGGGGCAACCGATTCCTGCACAGTATGATCCGATCTTTGGTCGGGGCGATGATCAATCTGGCCTCGGTCAAGCCCGATAAGAACAAGCTGAACTTGACTTTAGACCGCTTTAGCGATATTATAAAAGCCTCAACGTCCGAGAGGATAAAATTCACCGCTCCGGCCCAGGGCCTGTATCTGGTGTCCGTAGGCTATCATAAGGATTAATCAGGCATGAAGTTTTTCATCGATACCGCAAACATAGCTGAAATCAAAGAAGCCGCCTCCATGGGAGTGCTTGATGGTGTTACTACCAATCCATCGCTGGCCGCGAAAGAAACCGCTCCTTATCGCGAACTGCTGACAGAAATATGCAAGATAGTGCCGGGGCCGGTCTCGGCTGAGGTAATTGCCACCAATCACGATGGCATGGTTAAGGAAGCGGAAGAACTGGTTAAGATAGCTGATAATATCGTCATCAAGATCCCGACAATTCTCGAAGGTCTGCGGGCTATCAAAACTCTCAGTGGACGCGGTATTATGACCAACGCCACGCTGGTATTCAGTCCCACCCAGGCGCTTCTGGTGGCAAAAGCCGGCGCGACATATGTCTCTCCGTTTATCGGGCGGCTGGATGATATCTCGACCGATGGCATGGAGCTTATAAGTCAGATAGTCACTATCTATGGCAATTACAATTTCAGCACCGAGGTGCTGGTGGCATCGGTGCGTCATCCCATGCACGTTGTCGAGGCGGCCATGCTGGGGGCGGATGTAGTCACCATGCCTTTCAAAGTGATAAAGAGTCTAATCAATCATCCGCTGACAGACATCGGTTTGGAAAAATTCATCGCGGACTACAAAAAGGCGAATAAGGGCTGATGATTCAACGGTACACTCTCAAAGAGATGGGGGCGCTCTGGTCCGAGGAGAATAAATTCAAGACGTGGCTGGAGGTTGAGGTCGAGGCCGCTCATGCGATGGCCAGGATGAAGATCATACCGATGAGCGCTTACACTGTCATTAAGAAAAAGGCCCGTTTCAATGTTGACCGCATCAACGAAATCGAGAAGGAAGTCAATCACGATGTTATCGCCTTTTTAACATCGGTTTCTGAGTACGTGGGCGATGAAGCGAAGTATCTTCATTTTGGCATGACGTCGTCGGATATGCTTGATACATCGCTTTCGCTTCTGATGAAACGGGCGTCGGTTATTATTGATAAGAAGATCGCGACAGCGTTGCGGCAAATCAAAACGCTGGCCAATAGATACAAGATGACCCCGTGCATGGGGCGGACACACGGTATTCTGGCCGAGCCGACCACAGTGGGGCTGAAATTCGCGGTGTGGTACACCGAACTCAAGAGGGCCCAGGAAAGATTCAAGGCGGCCACCGAGGCGGTATCGGTCGGGAAGATATCCGGCGCGGTGGGGAATTTCGCCAACCTCGATCCGAAAGTTGAGGCGGCAGTCTGTCGTCGTCTGGGGCTGAAACCGGCCGAGGTGAGCACGCAGGTGATTCAGAGAGACCGTCACGCGCATTATATCACTTCACTGGCTCTTCTGGGGTCTTCCCTCGAGAAATTCGCCACCGAAATTCGCAATCTCCAGCGCAGTGAAATAGGCGAGATGGCGGAAGGCTTCACTAAAGGTCAAAAGGGTTCCTCGGCCATGCCGCACAAGAAGAATCCGATTACGGCCGAGCGTATCACCGGGATTGCCCGGATGCTTCGCGGTTATGCCGTGTCGGCGATGGAAAATGTCCCGCTCTGGCACGAGCGTGATATCGCGCATTCGTCGGTGGAGCGGGTGATCATTCCCGACGCAACAATTATAATCGACTATGGCCTGCAGAAATTTAACGAACTTCTCAAGGGACTGGTCGTAAACGAAAAACGGATGATTGAAAACATATTTTTTGAAGGGGGCGTGGTATTTTCACAACGTCTTCTTCTGAAATTGACCGGTCCGGTCGGTTCGCGAGATAAAGCTTATCGTATGGTTCAGCGAAGCGCGATGGCCGCGCATTCCGGAAAGGGGATGTTCAGGGATCTGGTCAAGAAAGATGCCGAGATCAGAGGCTTTTTGTCGGAGGCCGAAATCGATTCCTGTTTCGATTTGAGTTATTATACCAGGAATGTCGGTAAGATTTTTAAACGGGTATTCGGAAAATGATAGCACGCGAAGGGCTTTACCTCATACTCACGGCTGTCGTAATCACGATCGGTTTTATCCTGGCGGCATCGCGCTGGGACAGCAAAGTACTGTTTGCGATCAGCGCGCTGTTTGCCCTGCTGACGATGTTCACGGTGTTTTTCTTCCGGGACCCGGTGCGCAAGCCGGTGGAGCAGGAACGTGTGCTGGTGGCTCCGGCGGACGGCAAAGTGATCGGCGTTGATACGCTGCAAAATCATGAGTTTATCGGTGGGCCGGCTATTAAGGTTTCGATCTTTCTGTCGGTTTTCGATGTTCACGTCAACCGTGTCCCGGCAACGGGAGTGGTGGATTTCGTGAAGTACAATCCGGGGAAATTCTTTGTGGCCTATGCCGATAAAGCCTCGGATCTAAACGAGCAGACCGAAATCGGTATGACTGCGGAAGGCGGACATAAGCTTATATTCAAACAGATAGCCGGCTTAATTGCCCGGCGCGTAGTCTGCCGGCTGGAGCAAGGTTCGCGGGTGACCGCCGGTGAGCGTTTTGGTATGATAAAGTTCGGCTCGAGGGCCGAGTTGGTCGTGTCTGCCGGAAGCCAGATAGAGGTCAAGGTGGGCGATCATGTAGCCGGTGGAACAAGCGTGATTGGTTACCTTCCGGAAAAAACCGCAAAGTCAGGTGAGGAGAGCAGTGCCAGGGGAAGCAATGTCCAGATATAGGGGTTTGATGCCCGGAATTTTCACCATGGGTAACGTGGTGTGCGGATTTCTGGCTATTCTGTCGGCATTTGAGGGAGCTATCACGACCGCCTGCTGGTTTATCATTCTGGCAGGATTTCTGGATGTGCTGGATGGCAAGGTGGCGCGTTTGTCGGGTGGGTCATCGCAGTTCGGCGTTGAGCTTGACTCGCTGGCGGACTTTCTTTCGTTCGGTGTGGCTCCGGCGACCCTGGTGCACGCCATCAAGCTGAGCAACATGGGGAAATGGGGCTGGATAATCTCGATTGTCTATATCATGTCAGCCGCCTACCGGCTGGCCAGGTTTAACCTGCTGGCGGATACCGAGGAGAAGAAGGATTTCGTGGGGCTGCCCGTCCCTGCCGCGGCTGTGACCATGGTTACCTTTATCATTTTCAGCTATTACCTGTGGGGCGGTCTGGAGTACAGCGAATGGCTGGTCTCGATGATTATCCTGTTTGCCTTTCTTATGGTTTCTCAGGTGGAGTACGACGCATTCCCGGATAATTTCGACACACCACAGAATCGTATGCGGCTGGTTGTCCTCGTAATTGCCGGTATCATTATCATTTTTAAGCCCAGACTGTTGTTGTTTCCGTTTTTCGCTTTATATATATTGTTCGGGATGGCCAGGGAGGTATACCGGCTATTTGGCGTGGGGATGGGAAAGATGACCGGCAGGGAATACGGACGACGCAAAACTGATAAAGGGACTGATAATGAGTGACTCTAAAAAGGTTACGGTTTATGTCAGGTTGAAAGATGGTGTACTTGACCCGCAGGGGGTGACGATACATAAGGCTTTGCAGCAGATGGGTTACGGCGATTTTCTCTCGGTGCGTTCAGGGAAGTTTTTTGAGCTGGAAGTCAGGGCCGATGGCGCTGAGCTTGACCGGCATATTGATGAGGTGTGCGCCAAGCTTCTGAGCAACCCGGTTATTGAGAACTACAAGGTGGAGAAGCTCCGATGAAGTTCGGTGTGGTTACATTTCCGGGCGCCAATTGCGACTATGACGCTTACGCGGCGGTTAAGAATATACTGAAGGAAGACGTGGTATTTCTCTGGCATAAGTCCGAGGATTTGGCCGGATCCGATGTGGTGATTCTTCCCGGCGGATTTTCTTATGGTGACTATCTGAGAGCGGGGGCAATTGCCAGGTTTTCCCCGATTATGAACAAGGTTGTTGACTTCGCCAATACGGGCGGCATTGTGATCGGGATCTGTAATGGTTTTCAGGTTCTTACTGAGTGCGGGCTGTTGCCGGGGGCTTTGATTAGAAATCGCTCCCTGCGTTTCAGCTGCAGATATGTTCACCTTCGGGTGGAGAACAGCGGCACCAGTTTCACCCGCGAGTGCCGCAAGGGGGAGGTTCTCAGGATACCGATTGCTCACGGCGAGGGCAATTACTATCACTTCGATGATGAGATCGAACGGCTCGAGGATAATGGTCAGGTCGTGTTCAGGTATGTAGACGCGACGGGCAATGTTACTGATGAGGCCAATCCGAACGGTTCGATTAACAATATAGCCGGTATAATAAATCGGACCGGCAACGTACTTGGGATGATGCCTCATCCTGAGCGGGCGGTCGAGACGATTTTGGGTTCTTCCGATGGCGTGAAGGTGCTTCAATCGATCCGGTCATCGGCGGGCAAACTGAGTATGGCGGGCTGAACATGAAATCGCGCGAACTTACTTTTATTATTGTCGCTCTGGTACTGGGCGCGGTATTCGGCGGACTGATTGGAGATATTATCGGTACTTTTCTTCCGGCCGGGGCCGCTAAGACGGTTTTTACCAAGGCTATTGTAGTCGGGTTTGACACGGTCAAGGTTGACTTTTACGCGGTTTCGTTCACGTTCGGGCTGAAGTTGAAAATTAATTTTATGTCAATGCTGGTGGTTCTGCTGGTTATTATATATTTTAGATGGTGGTACATTTAAGTTAAACCGGTGTACCAGGAGGTATTTTTTATGTTTGGAATGGGTCCCTGGGAATTGTTACTCATCTTTCTGGTTGTCCTGCTTTTGTTTGGCGCCAAGAGGTTGCCCGATATCGCGCAGGGACTGGGAAAAGGGATTCGGGAATTCAAGAGAGCGATGAAGGATACAACCGATGAGATAAAGGGTTCGATGAACGAACCGCCCACGACGAATGACAAAGAGAAAAAGAACGGTTAATATAAATCGAAATTCGGTTATATGAGTAACAAACCAGCCAAAGAGAAGATTTTCAGCAGAGATGAAGCGGAGAAGATCGGCGGCATACTTGGCGCCGAAAAGATTACCGAAGACAAGGACAAGTTCCGTCTGAAGGTCGTCAATAACGAGGAGCGCCGGAGTCTCTCTCTCGAAATATTCCCGCAAACCTCACTGGGAAAGACGAGAGGAATGCTGGTGGTGGTGTATACCGGCAATTCGCATCTGCAGCTCCATAATTGTACCGGCTACGTGGTGTCGGAGGAGCTCGGCGAAGTAACTTTCGTTTCGGAATCAGGGAGCCGACTTTCGGGACTGGTTGTGGAGCGCGGTGCTTCGTGTTCTCTGTACGCGGCGCTTAACCGGGAGCTGATATCGTCCGATTTCACTCAGCTTGGAGTCGAGGTGATGCTTTCCGGCGTGGCTCTTTCGTTAGCCGAAGAAATACTGTCGGATCAGAAGGAAAAATAGAAAAATTGAAACGTCACGCGTAAAGCGCGACGTCCCTCACTTCCGAGAATTCGGCAGTAATGAGAGAGGCCGCTACCTTAATTGGTAGCGGCTTTTGTTTTTCGCTCTTCTGTCGTTGATGTTATCAGTTCACGAACGATTCGACGAATTCGTGGAGGTCGGCGCTCAGTTCGCTGGCTTTCTGGTATCTCTCGGCGGGGTTCTTTTTGAGAGCCTTGCCGATGATATGGTCGAACAAGAGCGGTATCTGCGGGTTGACGTTCGACGGTTTCTCCGGTTCGTGGTTGAGCGTGGAGTATATCAGCGAAGTGATATTCTCGCCTTTGAACGGCCTGCGTCCCAGGAGCATCTCATAGAGCACCACACCCAGTGAGAAGATATCCGCCCTCTGATCAACCGGCATACCCCTCAATTGCTCGGGGGAAATGTAATTCGGTGTCCCCATGGCAATACCGGTTTTGGTCATGGAGTTGGAATCGATACGGGCGATACCGTAATCCATGACTTTGACGCGATAGTCTTTGAGAACCATGATATTGGCGGGTTTAATGTCGCGGTGGACAATTCCCTGCTCGTGTGCGTACTGGAGAGCGCTGCATATCTGGACGATTATCTGCGCAATGATCTTGTAGTTGAACTTCACTTTCTTTTTGATCATGTCATCGAGCGTCTGACCATCGAGGAATTCCATAGCGATATATTGCAGATGTCCCTCTGAGCCGACATCATAAATCGTCACGATATTTGGATGAGAGAGCTTACCGGCCGCCTGAGCCTCGCGGAACAGGCGTTCTTTCAGCTCTTCCATTTCCGCCGGATCGTTGACGAAGTCGAGACGGATTGTCTTGAGGGCAACGGGGCGGTTAATAGCCGGGTCGATGCCTTTGTAAACATGTCCCATAGCGCCCTTACCCACTGTTTGGGTAATCTGGTATCTTCCGAGATGTGTTATTTTGGGCTGATTGAAGGCTCCGGTGATGGAGCCGGTGTCTTCGCCAACGCTGATTTCGGCCGAATCCGAATCGTCGCGTATTTCTTCGCTTTCACCGGAGATGATTTCAGCAGAAGAGTAGTCGGCTTCGTCCGGGCCGTCCGAGTCTGACTCGTAAACCGGCTCGGCTATTTCGGACGAGTCGAACTGGCCGACTACGGTTTCGGCGGAATCAATTTCAATAGCCTGGTGGTCTTCGGGATAGGCCGGGGCATCATCGTTGATGGCGGTTGTCTCCTGATTTTCGATAGCGCTTGTCTCATCTCTCAGTTGTCGGACCACGACCGGTTGTTCGCTCTGCCCGGCATGCTTGTTTACCTTGATTTTCGGTACTCCGGACCGCCTTGTTTTTGTTTGGCCGGTCGCGTTCAGCATCATCTGTGAGTCCAGAAGCGGCGAAGCCAGCATAAACAAGAACAGCTCAGCTCCAAAGTAGACGGTGTTCACGATGACTTTGAAGGAACTGAAGAGGAAATAATCGATGTTCGCAAGAATTATCATGGCGCCCACGAGAATGACGGCTCGGTACAGCAGCGACACCTGAGGCATGGCGAAGGCACAGATGCCGCCGATGACGAAAATTATAATCAGGCCGAGCAGCGTCGTATCGGTCTTCGGTGTCAAAATGTTGCTATTGATGATGTTCTCGGCCACCGAGGCGGTTATAATTGATCTGGAGACTTGCTTGTGCACCGGTGTTTTGAAGGTCAGACCGTTGGAAAAGTCCTCATAGTCGACAACAACCAGCTTGCCTTTGAGTTTAGCGAGGTCGAATCCTTCGGCGAGAACATCGGCTGCCGAGTAGCGCCGGAAACTGCTTTCGGTCGGGAAGTTCACCAAGAATTCCGATTTGTCGTTTAATGGAATCGTAGACCTGGTGCCGATCTGGATTTCCTTTTTTTCGATAACTTTTATCTGGTCCGGAGGGACTCCGAGATAGACGGCCGCGCCGAGAAGTGATAATGATGGATAATAGTATCCGGAGTAATTCATCACCATTGACTGGTGGCGCAAGACTTTGTCGTCGTCGGGCATGGAATAATCATATCCGAGATAAGGATTGCTCTCGAGCACTTTTTCCGCCGGAAGGAAGACTTTGCGAACCTGCAGGCTGGCGTCTTCTTCCATAATTCCCAGAGGATTGTCCACCGTGACCGAAAAATTGAACAGATATTTGGGGTTTAATGTTGTGTTGATACGGAAGGTAGCCAGAGCTACGTCGTAAGGCATCACAACATTGTTCATCCAGGCGAGTTGTTCGGCCAGGATATCGGTGTAGCCCGCGGAATCCTGACGGGCATCTTCGGATATGACGAAATCGACGACTATCGCCTTGGGTTCGCCGGTAGCGGTGGCTGCCAGAAGATCCCCTATCAGATCGTGGTTCCACGGCCAGTCGCCGTATTCGTTCTGGGCGCGGCTGTCTATGGATACGAAGACGACGTTAGAGATAGCGTCGTCGGAAGCCGTGATACGGCAGAGCAGGTCGTTTATTGATCTTTGCAGGCTATCCAGAGGGGCAAACCCGTTCAAGTACAATAAGGCTACCAGTATCGATATCAGCAGGTACAGAATATATGGTGCGTACTTGTTCATGATTTCCCTGACCTATCTGCCGGCGCTCAGCCGGGTGACCAATGTACGAGGCAATTTCGCCTGTGTCATTTTTTCCTGGGTCGTCTCAATATCATATTCTACCCGGTGGTAGAGGACTTCATATTCATCCGTATCGAAGATGGCGTAACAGGCCCGGGCGTCGTTATCGCGGGGCTGTCCCACCGAACCCACATTTATAAGGTAGCGACCTTCTTCATCGGGCAAAAAGTCGTGTCCCACCTGCATGCGCGGGAGTTCCGGCTCGCGCTCACAGAAAATCTGCGGCACATGAGAGTGCCCGTAGAAGCACAGCTTCGCCGAGAAGCTGTCGAAGGCTTTCCGGGCCGCGTCGGGAGTCATGATATAGTGCCACTGGTCGGGCTGGTGGGGAGACGCGTGTACAAGGAGTATATCCCCGGTCGGGTGGATCATCTCGTATTCCGCGATAATCGACTGCTCGCGGTCGGTGAGTTGCTCACGTGTCCAGTCCGATGATTTCCGGGCGGCCGGATTGTAGTCATCAGTGCCTGTCAGGCCGAGCGCCGTGTACTCGTGGTTCCCCATGAGCTTCACGTCACAGTTTTTCCCGACCAGTTCCAGACAGCTTACCGGGTCGCTTCCATAGCCGATCACATCTCCAAGACAATAGATCTTGTCGACCTTCTGCTTTTCGATGTGGTTAAGAACTGAAACCAGTGCCTCAAGATTACCATGGATGTCCGATATTAAGGCGAGTTTCATTTACTTGCTTCCTTCCACGTATTTGAAGGTCGATTTTCCGACAGTGATCAGGTCGCCGTTTTTGAGGTTGCACACCGTGACCGGCTCTCCGTTCACCAACGTTTTACCTTTCTTACCGAGATTGGTTAATACGTGGGAATTGTTCTCCTTTGTGATTTTCGCCTGGATGGCTGAAAGCCAGAAACCCTTGGCTTTGATGTGGACGAACTTGGCTTTTCCGATAGTGATTACATCGCGATCCAGCTTGAACTCCGAAAAATCCGTGTTCTCTTCGCCGAGAAGGACCGAGCCTCCGTATTTGGAGACGATTTGTTTCTCGACTTTGTCGTTCTCCAGAAGCTTCTTCTGCCGCTTGGTGTTCAGAATCATGGTACCGTCGAAATCATTAGCGGTGTCATGTTCCTGATTGGCCTCGCTGTGATATACCAGGGAGTACTTGCCTATCGTGATAACGTCATCATCGCGCAGAACTTCCTCGGTAATTTTGCGGTTGTTAACGAAGGTTCCATTGAGTGATTCGTTGTCAATGACGATAGCGGCTTTGTCGTTGAACTCAATGAGGGCATGTTTGCGCGAGACACCGCGGTTTTCCAGAACAATGTCATTGTCCTTCGTGCGGCCGATTGACAGGCGCTTTTTTTCGGTCACGATTCTTTCAATGACCTTATCATCGAATTTGACGATTATTTCGGCCATGGGTAGACCCTTTCGGTATATGTTATTCTTTTGTTTTTCTTTTTATATCGCAGTGAGATCCATCTCGGGATGCAATTACATCCCTTGTTGTCCAATAATGACTTAGTTATATTATCGGCATGAGGATGGGAAACTTAAACCTTAACAGAGCAGTCTTGCAGGCTCCGCTGGCGGGTATTTCAAGTCGGCCTTTTCGCGTGCTCGCCATACGGTCCGGAGCCGCCGTAACCTACACCGAAATGGTTTCCTCTGAAGGAGTTGTCAGAAGACAGAGCAAGACCATGGAGTTAATGCAATTCCAGTCAGATGAACAACCGATTGGAATTCAGTTATTTGGCGCGAATCCGGAAGTGATTGGGCAGGCCGCGCGAATAACAGCAAGGGAGTACAAACCGGATATTATTGATATTAATTTTGGTTGTCCGGTCAAGAAAGTGGTAAACAAAAATGGCGGCGCGGCGGTGCTGAAGGATCTTGTTCTGACTGAAGATATTATGAAGGCTGCTGTTGAGGGAGCGGGAGATATACCGGTTACCATAAAGATTCGGACGGGATGGGAAGAGAAGAATCCGGTCTATCTTCGGGTCGGTGAGCTTGCCGAGAAATGCGGTGTAAAGGCCATAACGCTTCATGCTCGAAGCCGGGCAGGGGGCTTTTCGGGTCTTGCCGACTGGTCCGCTATCGCAAAGCTGAAAGAGGCCGTGAATATCGCTGTTATCGGCAACGGCGATGTCTTCACGCCTATTGACGCGAAGAGGATGTTTGACGAAACGGGCTGTGATGCTGTCATGGTGGGGCGTGCGGCGCTGGGCAACCCGTTTATTTTCAGACAAATGAACGTATATTTAAAAAGCGGCAATCTCGAAGCGGAGCCAACACTCGTTGAAAAGTTGGAAACCGCAAAACTTCATGCTCGCCTGGTTGCTGAGCAGTACGGGGAAGAACGGGGTGTTGTCAAGATGCGAAAACATCTGGGATGGTATGTCAAGGGATTGCCCGGTGCCGGCCAGCTTCGCCCCAAGCTGTTTCAGGTTTCTCGTCTGGACGACATAGATGTAATTTTCACGGAGTATCTTGCCAAGCAAGCCTGATGATATTCTTCGGTAGCGTTGATTGGCGAAAAAATCCGATTTCCACCGCCCAAAACAGTTGCCTTAGCGGGTCAGTCATTTTATATTCATCTAAATTGTAGTATCACCTTTGTTTACAAGTAAGGTATTGAGATGAAGATATTTACGATAGCAACGCAAAAGGATGGCAAGCTTCTGGCAGCTTCGTATGAGTTGATCGAGGCGGCTAAGTCGCTGGGTGGAGAGGTTTTCACGGCTATTCTGGCCGAGGATGCCAAGCCGATGGCTTCAGATCTGGCGGCGCGCGGCGGCGGCAAAGTTCTGGCGGTTTCTGCCCCGCAGTTCAGGTATTTCAATGATGATATTTACGTAAAGACCCTGTCCCAGTTGATCGCGAAGTATTCGCCGGATGTTATTATCGGGTCGGCTTCGTTTTACGGAAAGGCCTTGTTTGCCAGACTTGCGGCAGCGATGGACGCGCCGATGGTCTCTGATATTACCGCGCTCACTTTGAAAGGCGATAAATTGACGGCGACGCGCCCGAGTTATGGCGGGTCGGTCATCGCCGAGGTGGTCAACAACAGTGATAAGCCGTTTCTCGCAACCGTAAGAATGAAGGTGTATCCGGAGTCGAAAGATGGCGCCGGAGAAGTTGTTGAAGAGAGGGTGGACGGCAGCGTATTCGAATCGAAGATGGTGGTGAAAGAGGCGAAGGTTGAATCATCGGGCGCTGTTAATCTCACCGAAGCGGATGTAATTGTCGCGGCGGGAAGAGGCCTCAAGGGTGGGGAGAATCTTCCGATGGTTCAGGACCTGGCCAACGTCCTCAAGGGCGCCTTTGGCGCTTCGAGAGCGATTGTCGACGCCGGATGGACGGCATATTCGAATCAGGTCGGTCAGACGGGTAAGACCGTCAATCCGAAACTATACATAGCCGTCGGTATCTCCGGCGCTATTCAGCACCTGGTCGGAATGCAGACCTCCCGGACGATAGTCGCGGTGAACAAAGACAAGGATGCGCCCATATTCAATATCGCCACTTACGGTATTGTTGGTGACGCGTTTGAGATTGTTCCGGCTCTTACGAAGAAGTTCAAAGAGGAGCTGGGCTGATAGAAAAGTCCTTCAGACACTTTTGACTGACACAAAGAAAGCCCGCCGTTTGGCGGGCTTTCGCTATTTTGGTGGGATCGCGCCTGTTTTTTTATAATGCCGGCACTATCAATTCTACCGAATCGGCTACCGAACCACAGTTGTTGCTTTGTATCAGCTTAATCCAGTAGGTGCCTGCCGTATCTGCGGTGGCACTTATCTGTGGTACATTCTGTCCAAGTGATGTTTCACCCAGATACCAGGCCCGGGTGGTAACGATGCCGAGTACGGAAGCATCGGTGAACTGAAATACGCTGCCCGGCAGACCATCTCCGGATAAAGTATCCACCTGAATGATGATGTTGTCCGCCACCAGCGTGTCGCAGAGAAAGATGAGGCTGTCCTCAACCAGCGTATCTGCTCCGCAGGGTCCATAGGCGGCGAGCGTACAGGTGTACACTCCGGTTTCTATATATGCGTGGATGACTGTGTGTCCGGTGTCCGTGAAGCCATCGCCGAAATACCACCTTAAGCTGTCAAAGGCTCCGGTCGAGGCATCTTCGAATTTAACCTGGAACTGCTGGAAGTCGGTTTTACACGCCGAAGTGGATCCAACCACGTTGAAGGCGGCCTCAGTTGCGCTTGACACGTGGATAAAGCCAATTATGGAATCGGTAGCTGCCCCACCGGTGCTTTGAACAGTTAACTTCACGGTATAGTCACCGGCGTACAGGTACGCGTGGGTGGGATTAGCAATACCGTTTGCGACTGTGCCATCGCCGAAACTCCAGAGCTGGCTTTCGGGCGTGAGGACCTCGCCGTCGCCCGGCTGAGATAAGTCCATAAACGTGATTTCATCGTTTGTGCAGACAAAGCTGTCCGAGGCCGCAAACAGCACCGTTGGGCAATTCGATATATCGACATCGAGTGAATACACTCCTTGGCCGCAGGTGTCTGTAGCTGTCAGAGTGACCGAAAAGATGCCTGTGTCTTCATATACGTGGGTGGGATTCCATAAAAACGAAACATTGCTGTCGCCGAAATCCCACAGGTAGTTGATACTTGAGTGGTAAGTCAGCGGCGTGAATGCAATCTCACCACCGGTGCACTGGACAGACTTCGAAGCCGAAAATCTGGCGTCGGTCGCTCCGACATAAACAGATCCGTCCGTAGCCGTGGCCCTGTCCGAGCCGCCGCCTATCGTATCGAGTAGAGTGAGTGTGGGGGTATAGAGTCCCGCTTCAAGGTAAATGTGGGATGGCGCCTGGTAAATGATGGTCGAGTCGGCCGGTATGGTCTCGACCAGCGTGTCACCGTCGCCAAAGGCCCAGGTGTAAATCTGACGGGGGCCGTGTGACTCGTCGACAAATTGAACCATGCATGGCTCGCAACCGATGGGCGGTGTGCTATCGGCCAGAGAAAATTGGGCGTAAGGGGCTCCCGGAATCGTGTCTTCGATCTCTATGACTTCGGTAATCAGTTCGTCGCAACCTGTTTGTATGGCGATGATTAGTAAGGCAGACAGAGCAAAGAGCAGCAGCAATCGTCTTATTGGCATTGGATAATATTCCCTTCGAGCTAGCGGTTCTGGTTTACTTGCTTATATACGCCAGCGGCTCAAAAGTGTCAAATTATTTTTGAGTCAGCAACGTTTTGTAAGGCAGTAGTTTCCGGCTGCGAGTGGATAGGGCTTTCAGGGTGCGATAGCCCGGTTTAAGAAATCGGCGAAACTGACGAAAATAATACCAAACATCTAATTATCCCAGGCAGGAGATATCATGTCGTTATTAATTGAGGTAATTGAGTGGATGGATCCTTCCGGTGATGAGATGATTCACCGAATTCCCCAACAGGGATCTGCCGATTTCAAATTGGGCGCGCAGCTTATTGTCCGAGACAGCCAGATGGCGATATTTTTCAAGGATGGTCACGCGGCTGATTCGTTTACTTGCGGAAGACACACGCTGTCGACGCTCAACGTTCCGATTTTGACGCGGCTTTTGGCGTTCCCGTTCGGGTTCAATTCGCCGTTTCGGGCGGAGGTTTACTTTATCAACCTGAAGGTCTTCACGGAGTTGAAGTGGGGTACCAAGCACCCGGTAACATTCCAGGATAGTAAACTTGGGTTGATCAGGCTTCGTGGACACGGCGCCTTCACGATGAGAATCAAGGAGCCGGTGTTGTTTTTGAACTCAATCGTGGGTCGTCAGTCGCGCTATACCACCGCTGACATCCAGGATTATCTCAGAGACGTGATTATTGCCCGTCTCAACGATATGCTGGGTGAGAATCTGGATTCGATTCTCGATCTGCCGGCCATCTACACTGAATTGGCGGCGGATTTCAAGAAGAGCGTCACCAATGAATTTGACCAGTATGGTCTGGAGCTGGTCGATTTTTATATTTCGTCGATCACTCCGCCCGATGAAGTGAGCAAGCTTATCGACAAACGTTCCGGAATGGAAGCGGTGGGCGATCTGGACAAGTTCCTCAAATTCGAGATGGCCCAAGGGCTCGGTACCCCCGGCGGAACGGCCAGCGCCGGAGCCGGTATTGGAGTCGGCGCGGGCGTTGGTTTAATGGTTCCGGGAATGATGACCAGGGCGTTTGCCCCCGAGCAAACCGAACTTCGCCGTGAGCCGGTCGCGACCGTGACCTGTCCGAAATGCCATACCGATACGCCGGAGCAGTCGCGTTTTTGCTACCGGTGCGGCCATCAGATGTATACCACCAACAAGTGTCCTTCCTGCCAGCACGACCTTCCCACCGAGGCTAATTTCTGTCTGCATTGCGGCTACAAGCTTGATACCAAGCCGACCTGCCCGCATTGTTCGGCAAAGTTAATCCCCGGTTCCAAGTTCTGTGGTGAGTGTGGAAAGGCAGTTGATGCAGACCGAGACCAAAAATCGTAAGAGCGGCTTTTATATCGAGGTCACGTGCCCGGGTTGCGGCAGTGGCCTCGAGCTCAACGAGGATTTTTTTGTCCTGAAGTGCGACCATTGCGGTTCGGTACACAGGGTAGTGATGCCCGATGTGCCTACCGCGTATTTTGTACCCGCCAAGATCGACAGGCGGGAAGCCCGTTTCAGTATCGACCGATATCTCAAAAAGAACGATTTGCCCCTGACAGCTTCGGGGATGGCTCTCAAGCAGGTCTATTACCCCTATTGGAAAGTTGACGCTATTCTGTTCAAGTTGCGCAACAAGGCGTATGAGCGGGTAGTTGTCGCCGAGAGTGAGTACAACGATCCGGTATCGGTGACACACGAACGGACCGAAATCAACCTCACGCCTTATATCGCCACCTGCGCCGCGGGGTCATACTTTGACGGTGTGCCGGCATCGATCGGCATGCGGGCGGAATATATCAGGATGCTTCCGTACTCAGTGGAGAATCTTCAGGAGGATTTTGACTCCCTGCCGATTGTCACCACCTGGGAGGATGTCCGTGCGGACTTGAAGACGAAGATGGGGATTATCTCCGATGTTGACCCGGCCAGTTTCGGCAAAAACGTAACCGAGTTGTTTCATCCCAAGGCCTCGCTGGTTTATTTCCCATTTCTGGTTTTCGAATCTTACACTCAGGGTGGTTTTAACCGGTACGTGGTAGATGGTGTTTCGGGCAGAGTGCTCGATCATGTTCGCCAACTCGATACCGACAGGCAGGCCGATTACCCCGAGAGCCCGGATATCGAGTTTGGGGCTTTATCAGTGGAACATCACCGCTGTCCCAATTGCGGGCTGGACCTGCCGCCGGAGCAATCGTGGGTTTATATTTGCCACAATTGCCAGCAGCTGGTGGTAATAGGCGGAAATGACGGGATAGTCGATCAGGTCTTTCGGGCGACGGGAAGTGACTTGCCCGGGGACCGGGCGTTCCCATTCTGGGCCTTTACTATTCCCGATGAGGACGCCAGGCGGGTAAAAGCCATGTTTGGGGGAGTCCACAACTCCAACCAGTTGGTAATACCGGCCTTTAAGACCCGTAATTTCGACGCCATGTATCGGCTCGCCAGGCGGATATCCCCGGCTCTGCCGAGACTTGAAATGGAGGCGGTGGAGAATTTTGACGACAGTTACGATCCTGTTAGGATTAGCCTTGATGAGGCCCTGATGTTGGCCGACGTGATTATTTACCGGCAGAGCTATTCATCGCCCCGCAGGGCGCAGGAGTCGGCCGCAACCTTCGCCCCGCGAGGGGTCAAGTTGATTTATGTTCCTTTCCACCTGGAAAACTACTTCTACGTGGACTCCCTCTTAAACGCCGTCACTTTCGAAAAAAGCCTCGCCCGGTGATTTTCGGAAACCTTTGCCTTCAGACGGGTTATAACTACCAACTGAACCACTCAAGACCGGCTTAATTATCTTGCTTCCGCAGGCATTTTTGGGTATTTTCGTCCCTGAGTCGGTAACGAGAACATTGGATTAGATGACCCTTAATTAGTAAAGTAATCATTGTGGCGCCGTGCGACCCCGTGCCGAGGGTTGTACGGTCTGTTTTTTTGGAGCATGATGTGATAAAGAAAACCATCAAAAGTACCTGTTTGATCGGTCTGTTGGCGGCCGTAGCCTTTCCCGGTCTGGTTTGGGCCGGAATCGCGACGACTTACGACGCTCCCGACAGCGGATATATTAGTAATGTTGTCATTGATATCGTTGAGCACAACGGCGGTGTCTGGTTTGCCACCAGTGAGGGAGTGAATTTCTCCTTCGATAACGGACAAACATGGTTGTCGTATGATAATACCAACGGATTGGTCAGCAACAACGTGTCGGCGATTTTTTCACTGCCCAACGGTCCGAGTTCAGACCGTATCTGGGTGGGAACATCGCATGAAATTGAATTCCAGGGGGATTTGTACCAGTATTCCGACGCTGTGTCATATTCCGATGACGATGGCGACGCCTGGACACAGATCATTTTTGACTCCACCGGTTTGGACATACCGTATGTTTTTGGTGTAGATCGGACAGTCTATGATATCGCCGGCCATTATGATCCGGGCGATCCGGCCGACGATTGGCTTTTCTTCACGGCGTTTGCCGGCGGACTTCTGGCGTCGCGGGACGCCGGTATAACCTGGCGCAGGATATATTCATCACGAGCGGACTCCGCGCAGTTCAACAATGAAGATGGCGCGCCGCCGTCGTTTCGCAACCGGTATTTCTCCTGTGCCGTGGATACTTCGCACGGTGATTCACTTCTGCTCTGGGGTGGTACGGCTGAAGGCTTTTTCGAATACATTTTTGCCGCGCCAAGGGATAAAGCCTATAATAAGCACATCAATCGAATCGCTTTCTGTGAAACGTGCCCCGAGGACAGCAACTTCATGTACCTTGCCGGCGAGGAGGGGCTGACACGCAGCTTGAAGACCGGTAGTCCGTATATAACACGTATGGAAGAGGATGGTCTTCCCGGGCAGGCGGTGATCAGCGTTATCGACTACGGCGGGCGCATTTATGCTGGTACGGTCGATCCGTTGGACAGCAGTTCCACCGGTCTGGCCGAGTCGATTGACTTTGGCGAAAGCTTCACTACATCGACATCGTTCACCGAAACCGGCGCCAACAACAGAATTCAGGACTTTACCGTTATGAACGGCCGTTTATACATGGCGGCGGAAGAAGCGGGACTGTATGTCACCGAGGATAACGGTATATCATGGGCCCCGGTGGTCTTTACGCCCCCGGACCCCGCGCACGGTATAGTCAACGCCCTCTGTACCTGGGCGGATACGCTGATCATCGGAACCGACTCGGGCGTTGGTTTTCTCTTTATGGATCCGGCGGGCGTAATCGACTCGACCCGGTTCTTCACATTTCCGGAGACAGATTCGAGTTCGGCGCAGGTAATTCGGATCAAGACTCAGACGTATCTTGATACGCTGGTGATCTGGACAATCAACCGGCCCATGACGGAAAGCGGAACGCCGATAGTTGGACGTTCGCTCAATAATGGTCAAACGTTCGCCCGCATGCAGGTTGGCGTGACTTCATACGATATCAACTTTTTCGGTGACTCGGCTTTCGTCGTGACCGAGGACAGGATCAGGCTGTCGGACGATGGTGACAATCCGGATGAGATATACCAGGTAAGAGAATTTCAGAGCGGTGTTCCATCAGACTCACTTGACCTCGACATTATCACGGTCATGGAAGTGCTGGGTGACACGGTTTACCTCGGCACGGATAATGGTTTTGCCGTTTCCTTTGACCGCGGGGATAACTGGGATATCCGAAGGGTAAACAAAGACACGCTCGCCCCGGATGCGGTGTTACAGTACACGCAGTCGATCCAGGGTATCAACGGTGATTTTATACCGGCAATCGAGGTTCAGAATCTTGAGGACACGCTTTCGCGCATATGGGTTTCCTGTCGGCCCGCGCTTGAGGGAGTAACCGGTATATCTGTTGGGCGGATCGATCAGGCCTGGCGTTATTTTTATGATTCGACCGGCGCGATTGTTGACAGTGACTACGTTTACCTTTACAACTGGGACAGTGTTTATCACGACTATGCCTGGAATTTTGCCTTTGATGGTGACAGGGTGTTCGCGGCCACCAACGGTGGTGTCATTTATGCCGAGGGAACGAACCTGCTTCAGGGTGACCTGGCCTGGGATACGCTGGTTTTGCAGGACAGTCTGGGGGATCCCTTTCTTCTGCCGCAGACGCCTATTTACGCGGTTGAGGTTATCGGCGACTACCTCTGGGTTGGCACCGATGATCGCACGGTGCGAGTAAGCCTCGATGATTTCACCGACCAGACACCGTTCTTTGTGGTTGACCCGGCCAGTGAGGTATATGCGTTCCCGGTGCCGTTCAGCCAGTCGCTGGATCAGGCGGTGGAGTTTCATTTCGTTGTCGAGCAGGATGCTTACGTGACGCTGGAGATATATGACTTCGCCATGAATCTCGTTCGTCGGGTTATTGACAATCAGTACTATCCGGCCGGGATTTATCCGACGGCAGGTTCGGGCCGAAGGACCTGGGACGGAGTCAACGGCAGGGGCGATGTCGTGGCGGTCGGCATGTATTATTTCAAGCTTGAGTATTCAACCGGCGAAGTCCAGTGGGGCAAGCTGGCGGTGATACCGTAAGGAGGCAATGATGTTTTGGAAGTATACTATATCTGTCCTCGTGATCTTCGGATTGGCGGTGACCGTTAGCGCTGAAGACGGTAATGGCGGTTATGCCGCGCCGTTTCTTGAGATTCCAATCGGGGCACGTCCGGCTGGTATGGGCGGCGCCTTTATCAGTATTGCTGATGATGGCGCGGGTATGTTTTTCAATCCGGCGGGGGTGTGCGAGATAAGAAACACTCTCTTCTCGTCGTCTTACCGGCTGATGGACCTCGACCGTACATTGACGCACGCCTCGTTTGTTATCCCAACCGCCAACAAGTCGGCGCTGTCTTTCAGCTGGCTGTATGCCGGTTCGGGGGATGTTGAAGCCCGCAACTCCGACGGCGACAAACTGGGTTATGAATTTGGAATGGACAATCATAAATTCAGTTTCGCGTTTTCGAAAAGGTTTGAAGACTTTCTGGCGGCCGGTATCAGCGGCAGTTATCTTCATTCGAGTTTTTCGGAGATGACCAGTTTCTCGGTTTCGCTGGACCTGGGCTTGATACTTTATTTCGATCAGTTCAAGACCCGCGAACAGAGGGAGGCCGCCTCAATCAGAGATCTTCAGGCAGGGATAGTGGTGCGCAATATCGGCGCAAATTACAGGTGGAACAACGAGAATTTCCTCGGCGCGCGAGGAATAGAGGCGCTGCCTTACGAGGTTGAGGACAAAGTACCGCTTGAGTTCGGCGCGGGAGGTTCCGCGCGCTTTTTCAACAGAAAGCTGCTCACCGCGGTCGACCTGGTCGCCAATACGGAAAGTGATTTCGCGCTGCATGGCGGCCTGGAGTATTTCCTTTCGCCGCAGTTCGCGCTGAGGACCGGATATTCCGATAAGAGCTTCACGGCCGGAACCGGTTATGTGTTCAAGCTCAGCGGTTTCGTGGCGGCGATAGATTATGCTTTTTCGAGCGAAAAGGTAGACGAGGGTTCCGAGCACATCTTCTCGTTCGATGTGCTGTTCTAAAGGACGAATAATGCTGATGATGTTCAGATATCTGGCCATAGCGCTCCTATTGATGTTTGCGGCGAGTTCGGTTTCGGCTGATGACGGTCTGGCGTTGATGAAAATCGAGCATGGCGCTCGTCCGGCAGGTATGGCTTCCGCGGTGGTGTCATTGATCGATGATCCCAACGGCGTAGCTTACAACCCGGCGAGCATTGTGGGCCTGGATGCTTTCACCGCATCATTCGGCCACACATCGTACTGGGAAAACGTGAGGCTCGAATCCGGGTATTTCGCCATGAATTTGTCAAGGAGAGTCTTTCTGCACGGCGGGATTCGGTTCGCCGTCATCGATGAAATCGAGCAGCGATTGCTTCCGACACTTGAGCCGGAGAATTATTTCGATGCCCACGATGTGTCATTCAAGTCCGGCGCGTCTTACCGTTTCTCCGAGAAGGTGTCGGTAGGACTGTCGATGGGGTGGTTTATCGAGAAGATTGAGGGCTGGCGCGGCTCGGCTTTCAATGCCGATTTCGGCTTTCTCGTCATGCCGAATCCGCATCTCAATCTGGGAGCATCGGTGACGAACCTGGGCGGTGATTTCCAGTTGGAGAAATCAGGTCAGCCGGGTTCGCGCGATATCTCGCTTCCGACGAGATATACGGCGGGGGCGTCATACACCTGGGAAAAATACACCGGCGCGGCGGATGTGGTTATCGTTGATGATGAGGCGCATTTACATCTTGGCGCCGAGGGCCGTCTGCACGAGCTGTTTCAGCTTCGCGCGGGCTATATGTTCAACTATGACAGCAAGAATATCACGGCGGGCGCCTCTTTCACCAAGCGCAACTTCGCCGTTGACTATGCTTTCGTGCCTTATGAAAATGATTTGGGAACATCACATATAATAAACCTTACTTTCAGGCTTTAACTTTTAGGGAGAGCTAATACGAATGGCAAAGTACAAAATCGCATGGCTGCCCGGCGACGGCGTAGGCAACGATGTAATGGAAGCGGCAAAGATAGTCTTGGATAAGGTCGGTCTCGACGCCGAATATATCCACGGAGATATCGGCTGGGAGTTCTGGCGGACCGAGGCTAATCCACTTCCTGATCGTACTATCGACCTGCTCAACAATACCGATTGCGCCCTCTTCGGCGCCATTACTTCGAAACCCAAGGAAGAGGCGGAGAAAGAGTTGATCCCGGAGCTTCAGGGCAAAAAGCTCGTTTACTCTTCGCCGATCGTTCGTCTGCGGCAGGAGTTCAATCTTCGAACGAACCTGCGCCCGTGCAAGGCGTACGCGGGCAACCCGCTCAACTATCGCGATGATATCGATATCGTGGTGTTCCGCGAGAATACCGAAGACCTCTATGTCGGTGTCGAATTCCATCCGCTTCCGGATGAGGTCCGCGATGCCATTAAGAAACACAACAAGAAGATGGCCCGTTTCGATTCCACGCCGGGCAAGGATATTGCCGTGTCGCTTCGCATAAACACGCGCAACGGGTGCCGCAATATTATTACCGACGCATTCGAATATGCCAAGAAATTCGGCCGTAAGAGCGTGACGGTGGTTGAGAAACCCAATGTCATTCGCGAGACCTCCGGTCTGATGGTTCGCACCGCCCGCGAGGTGGCCAAGAACTATCCCGGCATCGAATTGTGGGAGACCAATATCGACGCCATGTGCATGTGGCTGGTGAAGAACCCGCAGGATTATTCTGTGCTGGTAACCTCGAACATGTTCGGTGATATCGTTTCCGACCTCTGCGCGCAGCTGGTCGGCGGGTTAGGATTTGCTTCGTCCGGTAATATCGGGGACAAGTATGCCGTGTTCGAGCCAACACACGGCAGCGCTCCGAAATATGCCGGTATGTACAAAGTCAATCCGATGGCGATGCTTCTGACAGTCAAGATGATGCTTGACTGGCTGGGCGAAGACGCCAAGGCTGACAAGCTCGAAGCGGCTATTGCCGACGTGATTAAAGAGGGTAAGGCTCGCACCTATGATATGGGCGGGACCAGCACCACTCTTGAAATCGCCGAGGCTGTGGCGGCCAGGCTGTAGCGCGTCACAGAGAATATTATTTCTGGGCGGGTGAGTTTCATTGCTCACCCGCTTTTTTCTTGTAGACAAAACCAGACTTTTGACGTATAAATTGGCTGATGGTCGAATTCAAACAGGCAGAAACGGCAGCCCAGCTTACCACCGTTCGCGGGCTTTTCACGGAATACGCTAACTGGCTCAATTACCGAACCTGTTTCGAAGGGTTCGAAAAGGAACTCGACGGACTTCCCGGTGAGTACGGCCCCCCCGAAGGGTGTCTTTTACTGGCCTTGTATGAGGACAAACCGGCCGGATGCGTGGCTTTGAGGAAGGTCAAGAACGGGGTTTGTGAGATGAAGCGGCTGTGGGTTCGCGACAAATTCCGGGGTAAAAATATCGGCTGGAATCTCGCCGAGGAAATCATCGCGCGGGCGCGCAAAATGGGGTATAAGATGATGGTCCTGGAGACCATCCCCATGATGGAGCGGGCGATTTCGATCTATCAAATTCTCGGCTTCAAACAAACAGCGGTTAATAAAATCGGAAACGACCAGGTCATACGCATGGAGCTACAGTTGTAGCTTCGGAATGCCGACAACCTATTTATGGTTGAAATAATCCAGGCCACCACGAAAGAACATCTGGCAGCGGTTTACGAGCTGTTTCGGGAGTATATCGAGTCGCTCGGTTTTGACCTCTCTTTCCAGAATATCGAGGAAGAAATTGCCAACCTTCCGGGAGAATATGCTCCACCGGAAGGACGTTTGTATTTGGCGCTGTGCGATGGCCAGCCGGCCGGCTGTGTGGGCTTGCGCCAGCTTTCGAGCGTTATCTGTGAGATGAAGCGAATGTGGGTGAGGCCGCAGTTCCGGGGCAAAAAGATAGGCCACACGCTGGCGGAGAAGGTGGTCGAAGATGCCCGCGCGATAGGCTACCGCAAGATGGTACTGGATACTATCGACACCATGGCCGAGGCGATGGCAATCTATCGGTCGCTCGGTTTCAAATCAGTTCAACCGTATTACTACAATCCAATCGATGGCGCGACGTTCTTCGAGAAGGACCTGACCGAAGATACGGTCAAATCATAATCCGTATTAAGATTTAATGGAGGTGTCAGGTCACAATTTCCGAAGACGGAAATCAAGACCTGACACAACGGAGTGAAATGTCGTGGCGACGTGAGGTCACAATTTCCGCAGATGAAAATCAGAAGCTGATATAGCAATGTCTGTGAAATTCAGATTGATTGTCCCGCTCAGTCGCGAAGGCTGTTGAGGCGGTCGATTATTACCGTGCGGACTTCCTGAAGAGCTTTTCCTCTGTGAGATACCAGATTCTTTTCCTCGAGCGTCATCTCAGAGAAACGTTTGCCTGCCGGTGGATAGTAAAACAAAGGGTCATAGCCGAACCCGCTGCTTCCGGATGTTTCACCCGCGATGAAACCCTCCGCCACACCTTCGACCGTCTGGACATCATCGACTCCCCAGCAGATAGCCATTACGCACCGAAAGCGAGCCGTGCGTTTTTCATCCGGGACGCCTTCAAGCTCTTTGAGGAGCTTGCGATTGTTATCGGCGTAGGTGACCTTCTCACCGGCATACCTTGAAGAATATACGCCGGGAGCGCCATTCAGAGCATCGACCTCAAGGCCGCTGTCATCGGCCAGAGCGGGCAGGTCACAGAATTCCGAGATAGCGCGGGCCTTGAGGACAGCGTTTTCTTCGAGGGTTGTTCCGGTTTCCTCGACATCGGGGAATTCAAGGAAATCGTTTCGGGTCATAATCGTGACCGGAAGGTCATCGAGCAGATGCCGGATTTCCCTGATTTTATCTTCGTTATTTGTGGCCAGGACTAGTTGCATGTGGTTTGCTAATACCTGCTTATATCCACCCTCGTGATGCGGCTGACTTCGCGGCCCAAGAAACGTGAGGCGACACCGGAAAATCGCTCCGGTACATCACTGACAAAATATTTCGTCTCGCCTTCAGGACAGGGCGTCTGCGACGCGTGGGGGTTGAGAAGGTTCATCTCGGAGAGGAGTTCGTTGACTACCCGCGCGGTTTCCTCGGCGCTGTCAATCAATTGAACGTTGTCGCCCATAACATCACCAATGACATGCTTCAGCAGTGGATAGTGTGTGCACCCCAGCACGAGTGTGTCAACATCGACATCCTTCATTGTCTGAAGATAATCGCTGGCTATAAGATAAGTAGCTTCTTTGTCAATATATCCTTCCTCGGCCAGCGGCACAAACAGGGGGCAGGCGAGGGAGAAGACTTTCAATTTGGGGTCGATCTCATGGATACATTTGGCGTAGGCATTGGAGCCGATAGTAGCGTGAGTGCCGATAATGCCGATCTTACCACCCTTTGTCCTCTCGGCGGCGGCGCGGGCTCCCGGCTCTATTACGCCTATCATTTCGACGGGATAATCCCGCTTGATTTCAGGCAGCGCTACCGATGACGCTGTGTTGCAGGCAGACACGATGAACTTGACTTTTTGCTCGATGAGAAAGGCGACATCCTGCCTCGTAAACTGGGTAATGATATCCTTGGAGCGCCCGCCATACGGGGTTCTGCCAACATCGCCGAAATAGACGCAGTCTTCAAAGGGGAGGAGATTGAATATCTCTTTCAGTACTGTAAGGCCGCCCACCCCGGAGTCAAAGACGCCTATGGGTGCTTCACGATCGGATTTTATCGGTTTGCTCATTTATGTATCCTATTGACTTTCGTATTTGGCTTTGAAACGTTTAATGGCGTCGTAGACGGCTTTGGCGACATCCTTCTGGTAGTCGTCTTTCTTAAGAAGTTTCTCCTCGGTCTGGTTGGAGATAAAGCCGGCTTCGACGAGGATGGAGGGGGCAAAGACCATGTTGAGAACGTAAAACCCGGCTTGATCGACGCCGCGGGCGGGGATTTTCAGGTTTCGCCTGAACTCGCGATCAAGCATCATGGCCAGATCGTGCGATTCCGCCTGGAATTCAGTCATAATCATCTCGTTGAGAATGGTGAGGATGGGGTCATCGTAGGTGAGGCCGCTGCTGTTATTGTTGTTTTCAGGCTCCTGCTCGCGGAAGAAGGCGCTGTTTTCGAACTGGGCGACAGCGCGGGCGGAGTCATTCTTGGCGGGAGCCAGAAAGAAGACGTTCCAGCCCTGCACGTGTTGTTTTAGCGACGAATTAGCGTGGATTGAAATGAAAAGGTCGGCCGAAGCTTTGTTGGCGATGTCGGCCCTTTCCTGAAGTGTGACGGTTTCATCGCGATCACGTGTCATCACGACCTTGAACTGCTTGTCCTTGCGTATCAGTTTGGCCAGTTCCTTGGCGATTCCCAGAGCGACATCTTTCTCACGGGTGCCTTTCTGCCCGATAGCGCCATAGTGCGCTCCACCGTGTCCGGCATCGATCACGATCACATCGATTTTATCATCGGGGCCGATCTTCGGGGTGGTGTCGCTGGGTTCCATATCGAAATTTACATCGGCAATAGAAATCTGAATTCGAGGTGGATCCATCTGAACCTTGTGCGTCCATTTGTCGACTTTTCGCTTGAGCCGGATTGACAACTGGCCGACCTGCGATTGCTGATGGGTCTTGAGGTCGTACATGTATCGGGAATCCCGGCGGGACTGGAGGCGCGGGATGTTCAATTTGCCGTCGCGTATCGATACATTGATCCAGTTACCTTCAGTGACGAAAATGTCATAAGCCAGCGCGCTGGTCAGATAGATTTCAATGAGAAGGCCGTTGGCTTTAGCCGACATCGTCATATCGGTAACATTGAAATATTCCGAGTCAACCCTGATTGTGTTGGACTGGCCCACCCACGTTATCTTCTGGTAGGACACGTGATCGAGAAACGGGATAAATGTCACGGCCGGCAGATACAGTTGACCTTGGATAAACTGCGCCGGATATGTTAGATTGAACAAACTGTCGTTGCGCTTGAAATAGGGCGAGCCAACAACGAAAACAAAGCGGTTGGTATCCTGAGTGTAGATTATCTCGTGACCGACCAGCGACCAGTCGAGCGAGCCGCCGATAATATCGGCGAACTCCGAGAAAGAGATATATTCGATCTCGCGGTCATTATAGGCTTTGATTTCCTGAGTTGTGCCGGAGATCGCGACCTTGACATTTTCGGCCGACACGATCGGTGCGGCGAAAGCCAGGGCGAGGGCGATCAGGAAGTTGACGGAAATCAGTCGGTATATCGAATTCATCTAATAGTCTTTCTTGGTGGCGCGCTGGATCCTTTTATCCGCTTCGCTTTTGGCAATCGCTTCTCTTTTGTCATACCTTTTACGTCCGGCCGCCACCGCCAGTTCGACTTTGGCGACTTTCCCCTTGAAATAAATGGAAAGAGGGATCAGGGTCATGCCACGCTGCTCGGTTTGCACGGACAACTTGCGTATCTCCCTTTTGTGCAACAGCAGGCGCCGCAGCCGCATCGGGTCGTGACCGCCATCGGAAGCCATTTTATACGGGGAAATGTGCAGGTTCTTAAGCCACACCTGACCGTTCTCAATAAAGGCGTAAGAATCGGCAATATTGATTTTTCCGTCACGAAGCGACTTGACTTCGGTGCCGACCAGCTCGATGCCCGCCTCAATGGTGCTGTGGATTTCGAAATCGTGTCGAGCCTTGCGATTGCGCGAGATGATTTTTATGTTATCAGCCTCTTTCATCACCGCATAGGATAGTCTGTTTGCCCCCCAATGGCAATTTTAAAATGGCCCGGCGCACCGGCCGTGGAGTGCGAATCTCTTTGTACCGCGAAGAGAGGCATCTGCGAATGAGTCGATTCCCCGCCGGGCATCCTCTTCCGGCGGCGAGTTATCTGAGGCGGCAGTGAAGCGGTGTCGTACCGTATTGAGATTCTTTTGGACCTGTGAGGTGCCTTTGGCAGTTGCTGCTGAAGAAGAGTCGCGGAGCAGAAAATTTTCCCTGATATTTCCGCCTGAGTTGGAATTTGTGAGTCCGGGCTCAAGCATCGATCTTAAGGGGTTGTTATATAGCGGGTTACGTCACTACCACTAACCCTATTCATCTGGTGAAATCGGCTTAAATAGTGTAAAGTTTTTAGTCGAGAGTTCCGACACTATAAACAAGTACAAGAAGTGTAAGGACTTTAAGTTAGATATATTATGTCCTACAAAGTAGAGATAAATACTGCCAAAGTCCTGGTTGTCGATGACGAACCGGAGATAACGGAGATCGTTGAGACATTCCTCGTCGAGCACGGTTTCAAAGTTCAGACTGAGAATTCTCCCAATAGAGCTATCGAAAAAGCCAGGGCGTTCAAGCCCGATGTTATCCTGCTGGATATCATGATGCCAGGGGTTGACGGTTATGATATCTGTCAGTCTCTCAAGAGCGACCCCGAGTTCGCCAATGTGCCGGTAATCTTCCTGACAGGGAAAGACCGCACCGACGATATGGGTAGATCGTTTAAATCGGGCGGCGACATGTTTATCAAAAAGCCGTTTTCGTGCGAGAGACTTCTGGAAATAGTCAGTATCGTTTTGATGTCCACCGGTAAGCACTAATGCCCGCCTGAGCGGCCCGGCCGCTTTTTTTATTTGACATCTATGGTGCAGTGCACTATAATACAGTATGAAGCTGATTAAGAGACACAAAAATCGGCGGTTGTACGATGCCGATGAAAGCCGGGTAATAACGCAGGCCGATCTTGCCAGAATGATCAGGAACGATATTGAGCTGAGAGTTGTTGACAATGCTACAGGCAAAGATATTACTTTAGCGGTACTGGGGCGAGTCATGCTCACCGAAGCTTCATCATGGGAGGACATCAAAGAATCGAAAGAGTTGTTTCAGAAAATAATATCATTAGGAGGTGACAAATCCATGTCAGTACTGAAGAACACTATTCTGGCGTCAATAGGAGTGATCCAGGTGACCAGGGAGAAGGCCGAGAAGATCATCGACGATCTGATCAAGAAGGGGGAGTTGGACAAGTCGGATCGCAAGAAGGCGGTCATGGAGCTTCTCGATAGGGCCGAGAAGTCAACATCGCAACTTAAAGAAAAGATCGCGAAGGGGGCTGACGAGACACAGCAGGAATTCGCCAAGGTGGTGAAATCACTGAATGTGGCCAAACAGTCCGACTTGAAGAGTCTTGAAGCCAAGGTTGATAAGTTGACCAAGGCGCTGAAAGACCTCGAAAAGAAACTTACCAAAGAATAGGCAGAAAAAAGGGCGGCTCAGGGCCGCCCTTGTTGTCTATACTGTTTCGTTCAATTCTTTTAGAAACACTTCCGGCTGTATGCCGTGCATGCGGCAGGCCATGTCGATAGACTCATAAGCCTGCCCGGGGCAGTCAAAACAGCCCGACCCGAAATACTTCTGAAATGTCGCCCGCGCTCTCGGATTGTTGGCGATAACGTCGCCGATCATAGTCGTGGCAGTGAATTTAGGTTGCGCGCTGATGTCGTTTCCGGTCGCAAATCCGTTCCGTTTCAGTTCATCCTCAATATCCCTTATCAGTTGGTCAAGATCCAACCCGTGATTTCTGGCGGCGTTTCCCAAAGTGACGCCCGCTGCCCTTACTTTGTCCATGTGCCCCGGCATTCCCAGAGGAGTCAGACCCCCGCGGACAAGAGTTTCTTTCAGCGAGGGAAGAGTGTCCACCAGGTAAGCGACCGGAGTGTCAGCAGAAACACGGACCACCGGCTTTGGCTCGTCCACCACAAATGTTGCGGAAGGGGTCGATGGGGAGGATGGCTGTCCTATCGGCGTTTTGGCCTGCGGCTGTTTCTTCGGCGTCAACGTAATCCAAATGTTGACTACAAACATAAAGATGGAGATAACCTGCGCGCTGGCGCTGATTACGAACAGAACCGAGTAGATATCGGCGCCGGTTTCCACCGAAAGCCCTCTGAACACAACCATGCCGACAAGGCTTATGTTGGCAAGCCAGAAGTGGACCGGGATCCAGCTTTCGAACCGAAGTTCGGTGCCGTTGAAGCGGGGCAGAATGAAATAGCCGATGCCGAATACGATCATTGCCATGAAGCCGAGCAAGTTGAAGTGGGTGTGGGCGAAGGTGGCGGCATATCCCAGGTTCATGGTACCATCGAGTATCCCGATAATAGCCGCCAGAGCCAGATAAAACAGGGAGGCGTACACGAACCTTTTCATATAAAGGCTCATTTTATTCTCCTAATATTGTTTGGCATAGCGAAATTGTATTATATAGACTGATTTTGTCCATAAGGTAATGTCAACGGATGCAATTGTCAACCCAAAAGTGCGTTGAATGAGTCTTCGTCCAGGACGGTAACGCCCAGTTTGCCGGCCTTATCGAGTTTCGAGCCGGGATCGGCGCCGGCCAGGAGGTAATCGGTTTTGGCCGAGACCGAGCCGGAGACCTTGCCGCCCTGCTGCTCAATGAGATTTTTGAAGTGGTTGCGAGGTTTGGAGAGGGTGCCGGTTATGACAAAAGTCTTGCCCGCCAGCGCGCCGCCGGTGGCGGTGGATTTAAAATCGGGCAGCACCAGGCCGCCCTCTTTCATGCGCCGGAGCATCTCGATATTGCCGGGATTGCGAAAATACTCAAAGATATTGGCGGCTATCACCGGACCGATTCCGGCTATGTTGGTCAGGTCCTCCAGTGAGGCGTTTCTAAGCCTTACGAACGATACAAAATGTTCAGCCAGAACTCGGGCTGCCGATTCGCCGACGCCCATGATACCGAGAGCGAAAATCACCCGCGGAAGTTCGGTCTGTCGGGAGCGGTTTATGGCCTCTATGAGGTTGGACGCCTTTTTATCCGCCATTAATTCGAGAGGGAGCAGTTGTTCCTTCTTCAGAAAGAACAGATCCGATGGATCTTTGACCAGGCCTTCTTTGATCAACTGTCTGGCTAATTTGTCGCCGAGGCCATCGATATCAAGTCCGCCTTTGGACGCGAAATGAATCAGGCTGCCTTCGACTTGGGCGGGACAGGCGGTGTTCAGACACCGGTGAGCAGCCTCGCCTTCGGGCCGGATGATTTTGGTCCCGCACGATGGGCATTTGGTCGGGAAGACAACCGGTTTTGCTCCTTTTGGGCGCTTAGCAAGAATCACCTCGACCACCTCAGGGATAACATCACCGGCTCTCTGTACGATTACCGAGTCGCCGATGTGGATATCGAGGTTCTTGAGCTCATCTTCGTTGTGCAGCGAGGCATTGGAGACAATCACGCCGCCCACCCTCACGGGTTTGAGCTTCGCCACCGGGGTGATAGCGCCGGTGCGGCCGACTGAAAACTCCACGCCTTCTAAAATAGTCTCAGTCTGTTCGGCGGCGAATTTCCACGCCACTGCCCATCGGGGCGCTCGCGATATTTGCCCCAGGATCCGCTGCTGCGCATAGCTGTTGACCTTGGTAACCATGCCATCGATATCGTAGTCAAGGTTAGCGCGCTCGTCGGACAGCCTGTCAAAGGCGGCCGAGACCTCCTTTGCGCCACTTGCCAGGGTGGTCTGTTTGTGTACCGTGAAACCCTCGGATTCAAGAAATTTCATGGTGCCATACTGATTGTCCAATCCCTCGAGCTCCGTTTCGGAAATCCCATAGGCGTAAAAAATCAGCGGGCGAGAGGCGGTGATTGACGAGTCAAGCTGCCTGAGCGACCCGGCGGCGCCATTGCGCGGATTGGCCAGCGGCGCCTGATTGTTCTGTATCATCCATTTGTTGAGCCGTTCAAAGGCCGAGCGTCGCATGATTACCTCGCCGCGAACTTCGAGCAGCGGATATTTTGAGCCTGCTTCGTCCGAAAGCCTTAACGGGATATTTCTGATAGTCTTGAGATTGGGAGTGATATTCTCGCCGATGAAGCCATCACCGCGAGTGGAACCGCGAACGAATAAACCGCTTTCGTAAATAAGTTCCACTGCCAGACCATCGAGCTTCGGTTCGGTGACATACTCGACATCCGATGTGACCTCCAGACCTTCTCTTACCCGGCGGTCAAACTCCGAAAATTCTTCGGGGGTGGTTACTTTCTGAAGCGAGAGCATCGGGACACGGTGTTCGAGCGGCTCGAACCGTTTCGATGGTGCGAAACCGATGCGCTGGGTGGGGGAGTCGGGCGTTATGAGTTCAGGATGTTCTTTTTCGAGCTGGAGCAGGCGGTCGAAGAGGCGGTCGTAGTCGGCGTCGGAGATAACCGGCCGATCTTCGACATAGTACAGGCGATTGTGGTGATTGATCTGGTCGCGAAGTTCTTTGAGTTGCTTTTGGATTTCGGAATCGGCTTTGCCCATGCCGAAATAAATCACACCCGGCATGGGCTGTCAACTAAGCTTTCTGACACGATTTAAGATGTGACTCAGAACTTGAATGTCAGGCTGGCGGTGATATCGTAGTAGGAGACATCGTATTCCACCAGGTCAGAGCTGTTATCCACCCACGAGAATTGAACGGTCGGTCGGATCAAATTACCGTTTGAGAACGAGAAGGGACGCTGGATTCGAACATACGCTACCGAGCGCTCGTCGTCGCGTTGTTCAATAACTATCGACTCTCCGATGACGTCCAGGTTGGGGACATAGTTTTTGTATGTGTAACTTCCGCCCAGTTCTAAAATGAAACTCTTTCCGGGGTAGTTCTTGATATTGGCGCCTGCGGACCAGCCATCCCAAAGGTTGTACCAGGGTGAGAGATAATCAACGCTGAATCCATAGATAATTGACTCGACGTCTTTAGCGAAATACTTCTGCGAGAAATAAGCGCTGAAACCGGTGCGTACTCCAAAAGGACGGGAGTATCGGGCCGAGAAATTGGCCACCTGGAATTTGCTTTTCTCGCCTTCGACGCTCAGGCTCTGGCGTCGGCCGTTAGTTACTACAGAGGTATCCAGTCCCGTAACATATCTCTGAAGAGAATAACCTGCTTCGAGGTTCAGGCTGTTTGACCCGAATGGAGTGAAGTTGAGGCCCGCGAAAACTCCGAGGGCTTCGCTGTCACCGCTCGGCGAGTTGGGATAGCCGGTTTTACCCAGCGACGCACCGCTTCGGAATATGACACCGGGGGTGACATTATAGCTCATGGTGAAGTCGGCTTCGGCGCCCCAGCGGTTGTATGCTTCGTAGATCTCAGAATCATAATTGAGACCGCTCAGGCCGCCGGATATCATGAAATTGAGTTTCTCGTTCTTGGACTCCGGAATGATCGTGATGGCTGCACTGCCGGAGAGATTGCTGAGGCTGGCTGAGTCGTAAGTCGTGTAGGCGCCGGAAAAGGCCATTTCCACCTGTGAAGATGGGTAGTATTTTAGATTCGGGCTAACGGTGATGTAGCTGTCGCCAAAAGACGACGTATCATTGAACAGGTTGTCGGTATAACCTCCGCTAAGTGTTATTTCGGGTATCACTTCGGCATATGTGGATAGAACCGTAACCAGGAAAACTACCGAAACCGTTAGCCCAATTATCTTTCTCATCTTTATCCCTCAGCTGAGTATCTTCACTTCATTTTAGATACGAGAAAGGCGGCCGAAGCCGCCATTCCCAATTTGCTAACTGACACCGGTAATTTATTCTGTGCCATGCTTGCCGGTAGTTTCCGGAGCATTCTTGATGGCGGTTTCATTCATTCCCGGATTGAAAGAACCCTGGCCGATCGAGCCGGCATTGCCCATCGGATCCTCGGGGGTCACGCCCTCGAGCATCGCTTTGCGCTCGGAAAAGACCATGTGACGAGACTGTACCATGTGCTTCGGCTGAAGCTTGTACTGGAAGTTGTACGCATAGGTGTTGCCGGATTTGGTCATAGTGCCTTCACCGTCGCACTCCTTCACGTAGTCTTCATCGATGCAGTTCGGGATGCCATCGCCGTCGTCATCTTTCATGTTGTCGTTGAATCCGTCACCGTTCAGGTCAACAAAACCCTTCTGCCCACCCTCATCGTTACCCGCGTATACGGCGGTTCCGAACAAGAAGGTGGCGGCGACGAGCAGCGTCAACAGAGTCAGTAGTCTGGTTGTGGATTTCATAACAAACCTCCGTAAGTTAGGCTAAAAGGTTAATCTTCGTATTCATAGCTTCGCCGTTTATTACTACAAACGCCATGCCAAGCCATGTCTGTGCTACATAAGATGTTGGCAAATATAGCGTTACGAAAATTGGTTTCATGTCTTTCGGCCGTTTAAGCCTGTACCATTGGGTACAAAATGGGACACTTTGCCTTACTGGGGACAGGCAAAAAAATAGTTGCTGCTTTCTTATTCTCTATGAGTAATAGGAGTGTTCCGCTCTTATTTGTCTCCTGAACGCGCTGATCTCCTGTCCTGCTATATCATCGGTTATATCGGTAATCCAAAGATTGCCCAGCGAGCCGTCCTGATCCAACTGAACAATAACTGACTGAGAGACATAATAGCTTGTCAGTTTGCCGCAGTGACCAAACGATAGTCTCAGGATGCTTTTATTATCATTGGTGCGGATTTCCGGTTGCGGCATGGTGTCCCGGAAATTGAGCCACCGGATATCCGCGACAGCATCGGGCCTCGGTGGTGACAGCAGCGGTTCGATCTGCCATTGCCGTCTGGGAATTTCCACCTCGATAAAGATCAGTCGTCCCTGTTTATCGAAATCGAAGCGTACATCGCGCGACTCCAGAAATGAGAAGAAGCGGTGGTTTTTCGAGAATGTACCTACCTGAACAAACAGAGATTCTTCTTCGAGTTGATAAAAACCCCGACCGGGCAAAATGGGCGCTGTCGGGGTTAAGAGATTTAACCGTATGGCCGCAACTGTCATCACAGGTCTTTGAGTCTCTCCTTTGCCTGGCTGGCTTCCAGAGTCTCCGGATATTCATCGATAACCCTCTGGAATGTTGCCTTGGCCTCACTGGTCTTGCCCAGTTCCTGCTGCGAGCGAGCCATTTTGTACATGGCCCGGCTGGCGTTGACCGAGCTCTTGAAATTATCGATCAGGTATTTGAACTCGTTGATAGCATCGACATACTTCTCGAGCGAATAATACGATTCGCCTATCCAATAGTAGGCGTTCTCGGCAGAGGAATGTTTGGGGCAATTCTCCAAATAGAGCCTGAATCCCTCGATAGCCTTTTCGTATTCTCCCTGCCGGACGAGGATAAACGAGTTGTCATAGGTAGCATCGCAGTCGATGGCCGGCTGCGATGGAGCCGTCTCGACCGGTCTGGTTGCGGCGGAATCGACTTTGGTCACCGTTGTTTGCTCGGAAGCTCCCGGTGAACTGCGGATTACATGGGTAACCGACGGTTGCCGTCCCATTTGATTTATCTGCGCGAGAAGCTCATTGTAGTTTTCCAGAAGCATATCTATTTGCTGGCGGAGTTCATTCATGGTGACAGCGACATCAGCCCGGAGCCTGTCGTTCGATTCAGCACCGGCGGTAACAGTGGAGTCGAGGTGGGCCAGCGTTTCCTGGGTTTGTACGTTCTGTCTCTGGACCTGGCGTACTTCGGCCGCGAGTTCATCGATATTGCGCTTGGTGGCGCAACCGCTCAGGCCGATTCCGATAAACACAACCGCCATAACGAGTATGGCGGTTGTGTTTCTATTTTTATGGGTCAGCATAGGCATATACCTTGCGACGTTATTGCGAAATAATACGGAACTCCGCCCGTCTGTTTTTGGCCCAGGCCTCTTCGTTGTGGCCTGTGTCTATCGGTCGCTCTTTGCCGTAGCTGATAATTGAAATTCGGGCAGGCTCGATACCCAGTCCGACCAGATAATCCTGAGCGGCTTTGGCTCTCTTTTCACCAAGCGACAGGTTGTATTCGACAGTTCCGCGTTCGTCACAGTGACCTTCGATTTTGATCACAACATCCTCATACTCCTTAAGCAGGCTGGCATTGTGGTCCAAGGCCGCTTTGGCATCGTTGCGGAGGTTGAACTTGTCAAAATCAAAATACACAGTTTGTAGTTGAGCTTCTTTCAACTCCGCTTTCGGCGGAGGAGCTGGTTCCGGTTCGGGTTCGGGCTCGACGGGCTGAGTGGTCTCGGCGGTGTCTACCGGAGGAGGTGGGGGTGGCGGAGGCTTACCCGGACAGCCCATGAAAGCCAAGGCAAACACACCAATTAGCAGGAGCAATGCGACTTTTTTCATAATCAATCAACCTCCCTGAAGGACGTTAAATGTTAGTTTTCACCAATATATCCATATATCGCTTGCCAATCTACAGTAAGACGGATAGCCGGTCAATATAAAAAAGAGAATTTCAGCCTTTGCTCTGTCGATTAATTATACGCGCCACCGGCGCGGCCGCCCAACGGCAGCGGATAAAATGTCGATTTATTTGATCGGCCCCCAGTCGGGGTTGGAACATTTGCCGGAGCGGGTCAGACGCCGCTGGTTGCGCCCGGTAATATCCATCGTAAAAATGTCCTGCGGGCCAAGTCGTGACGAGGAGAAGACGATGTGTTTGCCATCGGGAGAAAAGTGCGGGTTTTCGTTCATGCCCAATTCAGTCAGGATGCGGTAGTCATAGCCCGAGGTGTCAATCGAAGCCAAATCAAAGCGACCGTGTTTGGTACGACTGACAAAAGTGATACGATCGGCGCGGCTTGACCAGATGGGAGAGTCGTTGTAGCTACCCTGAAAGGTCAGCCGTCTCACGTTCAGGCCATCGGAATCCATAAGATAGATCTGCGGTAAACCGGTGCGATCGGACGAGAATGCGATTAAGCGGCCGTCGGGTGACCAGCTCGGAGCGGTGTCAATGGCGCTGTGGCGGGTGAGCCTTTTGATAACGCGGCCTTTCGTGTCCAGAACGTAAATCTCCGAGTTGCCGTCTTTGGAAAGCACGCACGCGATCTTGTCGCCATCGGGTGAGACAGCCGGGGCGGCCACGATACCAGGGAAATTGGCGATCTGGACAATCTCGAGGGTGTTGATGTTCACCTTGAACAGTTGCGGGTCGCCGCGCATATAGCTGGTGAAATAGACTTCGTCTTTGGTGGGGGAGAAGCTGGGTGAGATATTGATGGAGCCGGTGAAGGTCAACTGTTTTTCATTGGCTCCGTCGTAGTCGGCGACAAACAGTTCCTTGCCGTCTTTTACTTCGCGGGCATACACTATCTTTGTCAGAAAGATACCGTCCTCACCGGTGAGGGTGTGGACGATATCGTTCGATATCTCGTGTCCCATGACCCGCCAGTTGCCTTTTTGTTTTTCCACCATGCCCCGGGCGAATTGCTGCTGGCGAACGGTGTCGAACAATCTCCAGCGAACCCGCATCTTGTCGCCGGGGAACTCGGCTTCGAGTTTAACCAGAATGTCGGCGCCGAGACGTCGCCAGCCCAGAACGCTCATCTCGCTGATTTCGTAAGTTCTCAAAAAGAAGCTGTCGAGCGGTATTAATTCAAAATCGGCATAGAAGTCGATATCATCCTGAACGATTCGCGTCACATAGTACATGAGTACGGAATCATCGTGCGTGATGTACTGGTTGCCTATGTATTTCATTTCATCGACGCCGATCGGCGTAGGCTGATACTCGCCGCTTATGGTGTCGAAGAGAATTTTGCGAACGGCGTCATCATCCTGCTGGGCCAGAGCTGCCGAGCTTATTGTGAAAGTCAGGGTGATTGTCAATAGTATCGAGACAGTGCGCATGCTATTACCTCAGAGTGTTGGTGAATGGAACGCTAATACCGATGATCTCATCGCGAAATTCTTTGGGTAGCGGCGGGAATGGAGCCGAACGTTCGATGGCCGCCACGCATACGTTATCGAAGGCGGGTATGCCCGAGGACTGTTCTACTTCGACCTTCACCAGCCTTCCCGAACGTATTACCTGAAAGTACACGATACAGATGACGGTACCGTCGATAACAACCGTGTTGCGGAAGTTAGCGGCGATTTTGTTGAAAGCCTGTGTGAACCAATAAGGATAGTCAAACGAGGCATTGTCGATGGTAGCGCTGCCGAAAGGCGAGCCGGGACCGCTCCCGGAAACATCAATTTCCTTTTTGCCGTCACCCGCGCCCGCTGAGGCGTTGCCCTCCGTTTTTGCGGGAGCCTGTTGGGCGGGTTTCTTTTCCGGTTTGGGTTTCGGTTTTTCGACCTGTTTCGGTTCGACAACGGACTTGGGATCATCGATAGGGATTTCAGGAACTTCCTCCGGCATTGCCTGCGGCACGGCCAGGGGTTCAATCGCCACCGGTTCGGCCGCGGCGGGCGGAGAGAAATCGGGCATAGCTACCGCGCGCACCCTGATGACATCATCGTAATCAAAGGCTTTTTTGGCGTCAAAAGGGGAGGAGACAACCGCGGCTGCCACTATAGCAAGATGCAGAGCGAGAGAAAAAAAGATTTCTCGTTTCATAACGGCTACTTTCGGTTGCGTCCACTGCCGGAATTCTCCTGACGAGCGGTTACCAGACCGATTTCCTCGATGCCGATCTCCTTGAGACGTCCGATTACATCAATGGCGGTGCCATACAGCACCATCGAGTCAGCTCGCAAGAACACCGAGGAAGCATTCTTCGCCCGCATCTCATTCTGGAGATTGGTCTCGAAATTTTCGAGGCGGGACCAGACATCGTTAATATAAATACCGCCTTTCGCATCAAGAGTAACAACGACGCCTTCGGCCTGTTCGCTGATAGCAGCGGCCCTGGTTTGAGGCAGGTTAACTTCGATGCCGGACTGAAGCAGCGGAGCGGATATCATGAAGATGATTAACAGCACCAGAACGACATCGACGAGATTGGCGATATTGATATCGGCCAGGGCCCGGTATGTCCGTTGTTTTCGACGGGCCACTAGCGAGCCTCCTTTTTGGCCTGCGAGATAAAGCTTGAGATGAAGTTGCCGGCGAAATCGTTGATGAATTTGAGTTTGTTGTTGGCCCAGTTGAAGGCGATCACGGCCGGGATGGCGGCCCCGAGGCCGACAATCGTAGCGAGCAGAGCTTCGGCGATGCCCGGAGCGACCACCGCCAGCGAAGCCGAGCCGCGCTCTCCGATAGCCCAAAAGGAATCCATTATACCGACAACCGTACCAAGCAGGCCCATGAACGGCGCCGAGTTAGCCGTGCTGGCGAGAAAGATGACTTTGCTTTCGAGAATTCCCATCTGGTCAGTGAGGCTTCTTTCCATGGCCATCTCAACGATTTCGAAATCATCATCATCGAGCCGGTTGACTTTCTCCTGGAGAGTCCCGCCCTGATTTTTCTGTTCTTTGAGTTCCATCAACTCGTGGTAACCGGCCAGGTAGATTTGAGAGAGTGGGGAATTGGCGCTCGCCTTGGCCTGTCCCACGGATTCGGATATCTGGCGTGCTCTTTGGAAACTCTGCTGGAAGCGATGGTTGTCTTTCTCGACGGCTTTGAACTGGCGCCATTTATGAAAAATGATCACCCACGAGACGATCGACATAAATGTCAGGACAATCAGGATGAAGCTTCCGAAAGTAGAAGTATTACCGATAATCTGCCAGAGCGATCCGGAGAATATACTTGCCGCAACCGTTGGGTTCATATTGTCTTTTACACCTTATTTCTCTAAAAGTTACACCATGTGTTCCGCTGCGAATAAATTTCGATCTTTCAGGTGTTCGAAAATAGCCCCACCTTATAGTAACGTCAACAAAAATAGGTTTGCCCCGAAAATTCACAGATTGAAATTAAATGAATATTTAAGCTTGACACGGTCCGCTCAAAAGCTTTTGTTGTCCACGTTAAATCCAAAACGGGAACGCATGGGAGAGGAGTTAGTATGAAGAAAGTAGTTATACTGCTTATGATTGTGGCGTTGGTCCTGGCTTTCACCATCGGGTGCGGGCAGAAAGAGGCCGAGCAGACCGATAAGGTCCCGGCTGAGGTCCAGCAGGCCGAGCAGATGGATTCCACGAGAATGGATTCCGCGGCTGTGGATACTACAGTGATGCCGGCCGAAGAGACGCCAGTAGACAGCATGTAGCTGATAATTGCGAAACAAAAAAGCCTCCCGCATCGGCGGAAGGCTTTTTTTGTGCTTATGTTCTTGTGTGGCTACCGGCTTTCGATCGTTTCTACGTTCGCTCTTGGGACAATTGCCTTCACTCCGTCCTCGAACTCCACTTCCAGAATACGCGCTTTGGACTCGGACTCCAGCTTTTGCAGAGGGGCTGGAAGGTCGGAGACCTTTCCAAGCATTCCAAAATACGGGTGCCTGATTACGCGAACCGGCGATCCGATGCCCAGGCCTTCCATGGGAGCGGCCTCGCGATCTCTTTCGCGCGTGCTTTCGTCTTCTTTTGGAATGACTACTTCGGGGCGAATCACTCCCGCGCGGATCTGAGTGGCGCCGTTGATACACACCATCCTGCCTTCGTTGGCTTTAAGCAGGTCGAAGGTTTTTTTGGCCATATTGATCTGACCGAAACCTTCGGTAACTACCAGAGTAACGCCGATTTCTTCGGATCCGGTGATGGCGACACCGATATCGTAGCCGAGGAAGTCGCGGAGGTCTTTGTCGTCGAATCCGCCGATCACGATGCCTTTCACGCCGACCTTTGCGGCCTTTTTGATAGCATCGGCTGTCACCAGCGAACCGCCGACTATCACCTTGCCGGACATGCTTTCATTGATAAGGCTGTCATCGAGGATGGTGATGTTATCCTTGGTCGCCACCTGAAGGTTGCCAAAAGTTTCGCCGCCGATGCCGAAAATGCCCTGGATGAAAGTAGCCATACAGTTCACGACAACCCCCTCTTCGGGGATGACTTCCACGACCTCTCCCTTCAAGTATGCTTTTACTTCGACCGGGATAGGGTGACCGCGTTGAAGAACCTGACCTGTTACGCTGGAAATAGACTCAAGAGTGCCGTCGATGGTGGCGTTGCAGGAACTTGAAAACCACTTTATGATGGCCTTCTTCACCGCAATCGGCTCCCCCTCTTTGATAGGCTCGCCTTCTTTCAGAACCATCACCTCGGCCATGTCTTCCGGGGGGATACCGAGCTTATTGGCGACGTTTAGAGGAACAACGTTGCCGGGGAGGTGGGTACGGGCGACGACATCATCGGGGTTAACCTTATCACCGACCTTCACGATCACTTCACCTTTCAAAGGGAGGATCCGGTTTTTCTTGACGAGGAGTCGCTCAGTGACCTTAAGGCCCGGTGTATATGCATGTGCCATTCGGAGAACCTTTCTACATTATATAAAAGCTAACTACTCTTTTGCTTCATGCGTACGACAATGAAAATTATCAGCAACGCCAGCACGCCGATGCTCAAGTAAAGGGTCATCTTGGAGCCGCTTTCTCTGAGATTGCCTTGCTCATCGGTTTTGATGTCGGCCACCTTGACAGCCTCCTTTGGGAGAGCGGCTTTAACGTTTTCGGTACCGAACGAATGAACAATATCCGAGAAAGTCTTTTTGCTGCTGTCGAACATGGTATCAGGCGAATAGAAATAGAATGTGGCGATGCCCTTGTCGTAAAACTTCATTACTGTCAGATTCTTTTTTAACTCATTCTGAGACTGATAGATGTCGCTCAGGATACTTAGAGTCATAAGGACAGAATCGAAGCTCGGCCGGCTCGTTGTTATCCGGGTCAACATAGTATCGAACGGTTGCGACACGATCGAGCGGCTGTAGTCACCCTGAAATTCCCTGAGGACCGAGTCGACTTGGTAATCGGACAGTTGACCGACCATTTCCAGAGTTACGATCAGGTATTCAGTGGCGAAAAAGGGGCTGGAACTTGAGGGGGCAAGGACCGCATCGTAGTTGTACAGGCTCTCATCGGCACTGCCTCGCTGCAGGAAGGCGTCGACGGTTACAAAGTCAATCTGTTCCCACCCCTCGGGATAGTTGATATAGAAGTTACCGTTGAGGCTGACGTAGGTTTTCGCGACACCTTCAGCGGCAATCAACATACAAGCCAGCGCTGCCAGCGCTATGAGTCTCATCATCTTGAGCATCTTTATACCACCTTTGCTCATAATTTATCAGCCGGGTAAATGTCGAGTTCAGTCATCCACTGTTTAAGATATTTCACTCTATCATCTTCGCTGAGGGTCGACAGGTCAAACGGGCGGCCACGACCGTCGAGGATAATGCCCACGACGCCGCCGTGAAGATCTTTGACAACCTTGTTTCCCTTGCCCGCGCCGACATCATAGCCGCGCTCCGGTTCCAGCGTTGCTCTGGCTGTCATCGGGAGGCCGTTCTCCTGTATGCCCAACTCGAAACGCTTCATTTCCAGATGCTGCAGGGTACCTGAGACGGTACCGGTAGGAAGCTCAATGGTATACTTCATAACCGGACCGGGTTTCTTGGTCGTTCCGGCCGGAGCTACACATGTACCGAGGTGAATGAGGCAATCTTTTTCGAAAACTTCGGTGGCCGCTTTAGGCTGGACTTCAGTGAGAACGCCGAGTTGCGGCATCATGAAGATCGAATCGACGGCCAGTCGCGTGGTACCTTCGGGCATGAAAGCGTCGATCATCATCAGGGCCGACTGCTGCCGGCGCGGGGCGTGGGAGAGCACGCCGCCGGAACCGATGAGCATGTCGAGCGTCATCATATTGACGATGGTGGCGCCTGATGACGACTGCTCGAAAGCGTCGGCAATCGTACGCTGCTGCTGCACACCTTTGAGTACGGTGGCGAAATTTTTGTGCTGTACGAGAGCCAGGCGGAGAGCCTCTTTGGCGATAGCCTGTTCGAAGATCAACTCTTCCATCGACTGAGGGATGGTTGTCGGCCGGATCATTTTGTTTTTGACGCGGTTGCGAAGGTCGCGCTCGTCCATCTTGAAGGGCACCCAGCGCATGACCATCGGCAAGGTAGCTTCAGCAAACACATTCGAGATCGAATAGGACATGCCAAGGTTGGCGGAAACCGTGCGGTTAAACACGGGCGTCTCGCCATCCGGGCGGAAAACCGAAAACACGTCGGTCGTTGCTCCACCAATATCCACCCCAAGGGCCTCGATACCGTAAATTTTGGCGATGGTCTGAATGATAAGTCCGACAGCGCCCGGCGTCGGCATGATCGGAGCGTCGGTCCACGACATAAGTTTCTTGTAACCGGGAGCTTGAGCCATAACGTGTTCCATGAAAAGCTCATGGATTTCTTCACGGGCCGGGCCGAGGTTCTCGCGTTCGAGGACGGGTCGAAGATTCTCAACCGTTTTGAGGTCGACTTTGTCGGCGAGGGTGTCTTTTACCGCCTGGGTAGCGTCTTTGTTGCCCGCATATATAATGGGCAGCTTGTAACTTGATCCGAGACGGGGCCGCGGGTCAGCGGCTGAGATAAGCTCGGCGATTTCGACCACGTGAGTCATCGTACCGCCGTCAATACCACCGGACAGCAAAATCATGTCCGGGCGCAAGGCGCGAATTCGCTCAATCTGCTGGTGGGGGAGTCTTTTGTCGTTGGAAGCGATGACATCCATTACAATAGCACCGGCGCCCAAAGCGGCACGTTCGGCCGATTCCGCGGTCATGGATCGGACAACCCCGGCCACCATCATCTGAAGACCACCACCGGCGGAGGAGGTCGAGATGTAAACATCGGTGCCAACGTTGCCCTGACGGGGGGAAATAATACGGCCTTCGTCGTCAAGCAGCTTGCGTCCCGACAACTCTTCGACTTCAGCAACGGCGTTGAGCACCCCCATGGTTACGTCTTCGAATGGGGCCTCAACCGTGGTGGGAGCCTCGCCGCGTGTAATCAGACGGTACTCTCCGTTGACGTATTCAATCAGGATTGCTTTGGTCGTGGTAGATCCGCAGTCGGTGGCGACAATGACCTTTATGTCATCTGGATTTTCGAACTTAGCCATTAAAATTACCTGTATATTTGAATTTCACGATACTTAACAAACTCCAATTATCTCCTGCTATCATAAAGAGATAGCTCGGGCCGAGCGGTAAATTGCCGCCAAGTTTGCCATTATACCAAAAAGCCCTTGAAATGTAAAGAGCGTTTTTACCCTTACCGACGATGCCGCCGGCAGACTCGTTCGGTCGAAATCAGACGCAAATTGTACGAAAAGTATCCCGTGAGAAAGGACATCAAGTAAACACCCCGGGCCGGTCGTTCGAATCTGGCTTGTTGTCGTAAGATGTTGTTGTCTAATTAAATCGACAGGCGTGTTGATTTTTTCGCTTGACTTAAGTGGGGGTGGCGGTTACATTGCCGTCTTATTGTTTTGTCCCTTGGCTGATATACAGATAATTATTGGTGGGTTGTCTGAAAGGCTTGGACATTCGGGTGTAGAAAACCGTTATTGATTTCGAAAGTAGCCTTACGGTTAAACGAAACTGAAGCAAGGAACGACAGTTTGAAGCGCTCTTGCCGCAATCAACAAAGCCTTTCGGTTTGCCAGTCCCCTTATCTCGTCTTAGCGCTATTTTCAATAATAATCTTAAGTATATCAGCAATCGCCCAGGAAACGCCGGCCATTGCTGATTCTGTTTTGACCCCCGTCGATACTCTTGAAGCCAACGCCAGGCCGCTGCCGCCTACCGATGTCACAGTCAAAGACACACCGAATGATGGTGGAGGGGCTATTACTGTTGCCTGGAATCCATCGCCCGACGATCATAAAGGTGGCAAAGTCAAAGGATATTCGGTATTCAGGGCGGAATATATAGATGATCAACCGGGCGAATTTACGTTGGTTGGCGAAAGACCGGCCGGCAAGGATGAGTATTCCAACGATGATGGCAATACCGCCGATGGAATCCGGTATGTCTATAAGGTAGCGGCCCTCAATCGGGTTACTACTGAAACCGGTGAGGTACGGGAATTTGTGTCTGAATCTGCGGTGACTCTGCCGGTAACATCTTCACCTCAATGGTTCCACAAGCGACGGGTAAATGTTATGGTCGCGGTAATTCTTTTGAGCTTCTTCATCGTTTATTACATTAGACAAGCCAAAGCGGGAAAGAAACTGTTTATTCGCCGAATTGCCGGTATGGAAGCGGTAGATGAGGCGGTGGGTCGGGCCACGGAGATGGGCAAAAAGATATTCTATATTTCCGGCTTGGGCGATATGGATAACATGCAGACGATAGCTTCATTGACTATCCTGGGTCGTGTAGCCGAACTTGCCGCTGAATATGAAACATATCTGGATGTTCCTGTCTGCCGTTCGCTGGTGATGGTAACGGGCAGAGAGGTTGTCAAAGAGGCCTATTCGAAAGCCGGGCGTCCCGATGCGTTTAAACCGGATCAGGTTCATTATCTTACGGACGATCAGTTTGGATATGCTGCGGCTGTTGATGGCATGTTTGTGCGTGAGAAGCCGGCGACCATCTTTTATATGGGACAGTTTTATGCCGAGTCGCTGATTCTGGCAGAAACGGGCAACTCTATTGGTGCAATTCAAATTGCGGGTACGGCAATGCCTGCTCAGCTGCCATTTTTCGTGGCCGCTTGCGATTATACGTTAATAGGCGAGGAGCTTTTTGCGGCGTCGTCCTACCTGTCCAAAGAGCCGAAACTATTGGGTTCTCTCAAGGGACAGGACATTGGTAAAGGAATTATTCTGGTGGCGCTGATTATAGGCGTTATTCTGGAATCTTTCGGTGTGTGGCAGTTGTCCAATCTGTTTATGGTTAAATAATTATGCGTAGAGAAGTACCACTTTTAATAACAGCGATTGTCGGCATCACCTTTGTAGTCAGCTATTTTATCCCACATTTTCCGTTCAATCGCATGGATGCCTGGTTTGCTGACTGGTTTTCAATTATAGCCGCCTGTGCGATCGTGCTGGGCGCTTTGAACCTGATAAAGCTTTCGGCCCAGAAGGTCCTCGACCGCAAGGAAGACTGGGTTTATTCTCTTGTCATAATTTTCTCGTTCATTCTTATAACAGTCATAGGCTTTTGGGAAGGCAGAGATTATCGTGACCCTGGGACAGCCTTTGACTGGCTTTACAATAATATGTACAATCCGCTGTCGGCGACGATGTTTTCCATCCTCGCTTTCTTTGTCGCATCGGCTTCCTATCGGGCGTTTCGGGCGCGAAATTTCGAAGCCACGTTGCTTTTGATTGCCGCTTTCCTGGTGATGATCGGACGCGTACCGGTGGGTGACTTCTTTACGTCGTTTATGCCGGAAGGCTATCGCTTCTCGGATCTCGCTAACTGGATTATGGATTATCCGCAGACTGCCGGCCAGCGTGCGATTATGATTGGCATCGGCCTGGGAGTAGTGTCAACTTCGTTGCGCGTTATACTGGGTATCGAGCGAGCACATATCGGGAGTGGAGAATAGTTATGACTATCAGGCTCAAAGAACTTATCGCTGTTGCCGCTATTCTTGTCTTCTGCCTGATTTTCTATATAGGCAAGGTTTCCGGTTGGGAGCCGATAGAGTTTTCGACGGTCGTGTCATTGATAGTGGTAGGCATCCTGCTGGCGTCGCTGTTGTGGATACTTGTGCTAACGCTTCAGGGTAAACTGATTGAACGACGGATTGTGTTCCTGTATGTAGGCGTGGCTGTTGCGGTGCCGCTGTTTATGAAGCTCAGCCAGGAGATGCCCGTTTCTCCCGCAGTGCAGGGCGTGTACGATGCGGTTATGGAGCTTCAACCGGGCTCCAAAGTGCTTATCCCGTTTGATTACGACCCGCCCACGGCCCCAGAACTTCAGCCGATGGCCGAGACCTTCCTTCGCATCTGTTTCCAGCGCGACCTGAAAGTTATAATTATGGGTATCTGGCCCCAGGGTCCCCAGCAGGCCGTCCTGGCGCTCGAGAAGATTCTGGCTGAACCCGATATTGCCGCCAAGAACCTTAAGTACGGCGTCGACTATGTTAACCTCGGTTTTCAATCGGGTAACGAGTTCGTGATCCAGCGCATGGGTGGTTCGTTCAAGTCGATGTTTCGTACCGATTACGGCGGGATACCATACGACGATCTCCCGTTGGTTAAGAACATAAGAAACTTTTCGAACATAGACTACTGTTTCAATCTCTCCTCGGGATTTCCCGGGACGGTCGAGTGGGTACAGATTGCTGTCGACCGTTATGGCGTCAAACTGGGAGCGGGCAACACCGCCGTCCAGGCTCCGACTGTATATCCCTATCTCAGCTCAGGTCAGTTGACGGGATTGCTAGGTGGTATGAGCGGAGCCGCCGAATTTGAAAGGGCAGCCAATGCCCGCGCCAAAGGAACCAAGTATATGTTATCGCAGTCAGTGTCACATCTTGTGGTCATCGCCTTCGTGATTATCGGCAACGTTGCTTTTATTATGTCCGGTCGTAAATCGGCGCTGAAAGGCTAAGGAGCAAGACTAAATGGAAGCCGTATTCGAGCATTTTACACTCTGGTTAGCAGCGTTTTTGACTCTGGGTATCTTTTCATTTTTGTATAAAGACAATCCCTGGTATAAGCTCACCGAGGCCATCTTTGTGGGTATTTCAGCCGGTTACTGGGTCGTGGTTTACTTCTGGGACAATTTCTACAGCAAGTTCTGGATCGGCAAGGGCGAAGATCCCATGCTCTGGGTGGGAGCCGTACTTGGTTTTCTGATGCTCTTGCGACTGATTCCCAAAATTGGTTGGCTCTCGCGCTGGCCGCTGGCTTTCATTGTCGGTGCCACTGCCGGGTTGTGGTTAATAAACTACGTAGCCTCGAACGTGATGGTCCAGGTTCAGGCGACCATGGTACCGCTGTTCTCGACAACGTTTGGGAGTGGGTTTGATGCCGGGACTGGCGCTATCGTTGGTGCTTTCGTCATATTCATCGGTACTTTCAGCGGACTGGTTTATTTCTTTTTCTCCAAGGCCCATACCGGGGCTTTTGGAGTTACCGCGAGGGTCGGCGTATTTTTTCTTATGATCACATTCGGCGCTTCGTTCGGTTACACTGTTATGAGCCGTATGTCGCTGTTGATTGGGCGTATCGACTTCTTGCTCGGTGACTGGCTGGGGATGATAAAATAGACATGACATGCCTGAGGATAACCGTTACCGGTTAAAAAATTCATGAAATGAGATTTTCAGTCCTCCTAATTTTCCTGATTCTTCCCATATCATTGCTGGCTCAAGGCAGTTCTCCGGACATTATTCCATCTGATACCCTTGTGGATTCGACCGTTGTCAAAGTGGCGCCGGTTACCTCTTTGATAGCCAGCGATCACAAGTACGACGCCGGCGATGCCATCTCGCTTGAGTGGGTTCCGTCTATTGACGATCAGTTGCTGGACAGCAAAGTTATCGGCTATCGGGTTTACCGTATCACGAACGACGGCGAGCCGGTTCTGGTGGGAGAGTTGCCGCCCGCGGTGAATCACTACCTGGACGAGGGACTCGATTCCGATTCCACATACAGTTATTATGTTGGCACGCTGTCGCAGAATTTCGAGGTGTCATCCACTCATACGGCACCGATGTCTCCCGAGTGGGAACTGGTCGACATGGAGCGCAAGTGGCTTTTTCTGATCGCGCTGATAGTTGGTGGCTCGGTGGTAATGTTTATAGCTTTCGCTCGCCGCGGCAAGCAGTTGTTCGTCCGCAAGATCGCCGGACTTGAGGCGGTTGATGACGCGGTCGGACGAGCAACGGAAATGGGTCGGCCGATACTGTTTATTCCCGGGATTCGCGATATGGATGATGTTCAGACACTGGCGGCATTGACTATCCTGGGGCGCATCTCACGAGTAATCGCCGATTATGATACCCGAATATTCATGCCGACGTCGCGATCTCTGGTGATGACGGCCGGCAGGGAAACAGTCAAAGCCTCGTATCAGGCTGCCGGTCGCCCGGACAAATACAGCGATGACATGGTGACGTATGTTACCGACGAGCAGTTCGGATATGTGGCGGCGGTCGATGGCATCATGGTGCGCGAGAAACCCGCCACGGTGTTTTTGCTCGGTGCATTTTTCGCGGAATCGCTGATTCTCGCTGAGACGGGCAATTATATCGGAGCTATTCAGATTGCCGGAACGGCCCGGCCCGCGCAGATTCCGTTTTTCATCGCAGCATGTGATTTTACTTTGATCGGCGAAGAGTTGTTCGCCGCATCGGCTTATTTGTCGGGAGAACCGATGCAGCTGGGTTCGTTGAAGGGACAGGATGTAGGCAAGGGCATCGCCATGGTAGCCATTATTGTCGGTGTGATTGCCATGACGGCAGGTGAGGCCTGGGATGTGCAATTCATGAAAGATGTCGTCGCCTGGTTGAGTGGCGTTTTTTCGACAAAGTGACTAAAATATGAGACGTCAGGTACCGCTGTTTATTACGTTTTTCGTAGGAGCGCTTCTGATTTTCTCCGTCTTTATTCCCCCGATGGAGAATCTCGGAGAGAACTTCACGCTTTTCTTTGACATCATTGCGGTATTTGCCTTTTTCTTGGGCGGCGGGAATCTCGTTCGGGTTCATGTTACCAAGCTCAGACGCCGCAAGGCGGACTGGTGGTTTTCGATCGTTACCCTGATCGGGTTTTTCTGCATGCTCATTATCGGACTATTCAAGATAGGAAACGATGGGGGAATTGCCGCGCAGGTCACAGCCGAAGGTTCCTGGTTTCAGGAGGTATTCAATTACATTCTCAACCCGCTGCAGTCGACGATGTACGCGCTACTGGCCTTTTTTGTCGCTTCGGCATCCTACCGCGCTTTTCGAGCCAAGAACAACGAGGCTACTATTCTTCTTATAGCGGCCTTCATCATCCTTCTGGGGCGTACTCCGTTTGGAACGATGCTGACGGCCTGGATTCCGGAGTCGTTTTCGGTGCTTCAGATCCCGAACCTGGCCGTTTGGCTTATGAATTCTCCGAATCTGGCGGGGCAGCGAGCCATTATTATTGGTATCGGTCTGGGCGTGGTGTCGATGTCGTTGCGATTAATCCTCGGTATAGAACGTACCTATCTGGGAGAAGACCGTGGGTAACATAGGAATAATACTCTCTCTTGTTATCATATTTGGCGGTCTCGTGGCCCTTCTGATAAGGTCGGTCCTCGCCCGTGAGGTGGACCGTCGCATAATATTTCTGTTTATCTTCATTGCGGTTGCCGCCCCAATACTTTTCCCGATCACGTTCTCTGAAAAACCGACCCCTGTCGTACAGGCCCTGTTCGACAAGGTGGAAAGTCTTCCCGCAGGATCTACCGTGTTGCTCTCGTTCGACTTCGATCCGGCTATGGCTCCGGAAGTACAGCCGATGGCCAATGCGATCAGCCGCCACTGTCTGGAGAAAGGACACCGGGTAATATTCATGTCCCTGTGGGCGACAGGACAGGCGCTGTTGTCTCAGTCCTTGAGCGAGTACATTCTACCGGGTTTCCCGGAGAAGGTGGACGGTGTCGATTATGTGAGTCTTGGTTACAAGGCGGGCAACGAGGGTGTGCTCAATGTCATCGTTACGAACTTCAGGAAGATGTTTCCAACTGACGTCAATAGCGTACCGCTCGACAGTGTCAGTATCTTCGACGGCATCAACTCGTGCCGCGATCTTGACCTCGTCGTAGCGATCGGTGGAGGTGCCCCCGGACCGAAAGAGTGGATCCTTTTCGTGGGTGACCCGGCCGGCGTTCCGGTCGGGGTAGGCGTGGCGGCCGTGATTGCCCCTCAAATGTATCCTTATTACCCTGAACAGGTTGTCGGTATCCTTGGTGGGGTGAAAGGCGCCGCCGAATATGAGTACGTCTTGAAAACCACCCACAAGCGGTTTGAGGATATGGATTCGCCCGGTCTGAAAATGATGGGCCCGCAGACTCTGGCGCACATTGTCATTATGTCGTTCATAATTATCGGTAACGTCATCTATTTCAGAAGCCGGCGCAAGGAGAAGAAGCAGTGAGACGCCCGCTCTATATTGTCATGGCGGTCGTACTGGCCCTTTTTCTGCTGAGCTGGTATCTGAAGACGGGCTCATACAAGGGGGAACACGAGCACTACATCCTTCGTGGTTTGCTTGTCACCTTCTCGGCTTTTCTGACTCTGGCGGTTTTGTCATTTTTGTACAGGGATAACCCTTTCTACAAATTTGCTGAACATCTTTTCGTCGGGGTATCGGCCGCCTTCTGGATGTGTATGGGATTCTGGACAACGATCGTTCAAAACCTGGTCCCGCGTCTGTCCGTGAGTCTTTCCGAATATTTCAAGGTGCCTCCCCAACCGGGCGATTATAATTTCTTTTTTTACATACCGGTTATTCTCGGCGTTTTGCTGTTGATGCGTCTTTCACCCAAGGGGGGATGGATCTCGCGCTGGCCGCTGGCCTTCATCGTGGGTACGACCGCCGGTCTGAATTTTGTTCGTTATTTGCGTTCGGATTTCATAAAGCAGATTTCATCGACTTTTGTGCCGCTACTAGGAACACAGTGGCAGGGAGTCGGACATTTTCTTTCGAATCTTGATCTTTCCGCCACCGGGGAACTGGTGGTTATGTTCGGTAATTGGGTGATTTTCCTCGGTGTTTTTTGCGGCTTGATTTACTTCTTTTTCTCCAAGGAGCACAAAGGCGCTTTTGGTATCGGTTCACGGGTTGGCATCTGGGTCCTCATGGTCACTTTCGGCGCCTCCTTCGGATACACCGTGATGGGTCGTATCTCGCTACTCGTTGGACGAATCACATTTCTTTTCAGAGACTGGTTGGAATTAATCAATTGAACATATCCCTTAACAAAAAGGGAGCACTGTATGAAGCATAAACCGATTATTCTTTGCCTATCGCTCATCGCAAGCTTCGGCTTTGCTTCCGCTCAGGATGTCCCTGTTGTCGAGTCCGATTCAACGGTAGTTGACTCAACGCTTTTTCCTGCTCCGGTAACGCAGTTGAAGGCCTATGACACCGACAACGACCACGGACACACCATTACTCTTGAGTGGGAGTTGTCTGCCGACGACGGGCAGGGTAAGAACAATGTTACGATGTATGAGATTTTCCGGTGGATGCCGGACTTGATGGCTTCGATTCCGCATCTTCGCGATACGCTCGCATTTTTGGAGTCGAGGCTGGCCGACGGCTATACGCCTCCACCTTTGGACTCGAAGATGGACTCAATCAGCCAGGTGTTCGTGTCGCTGGATGAGGCTCAGGTGGCGGAGGCGATCAAGCGGACCAGGGAGAAAATTGCGGGCGCTCTGGCAGGTTTGCCGCAGGCGCACGCCGCTTATCCGCAAAACGGCTCGTGGGTTGAGGTTGGAGTGGCGCCGGCCGGAACCAGGACATTCAACAATGTCGGCACCAAGGAGAAAGAATCGGCAGACTACTTGCCCGATTTCAGTGACATGTATTATCGCATAGACGCGGTGACGGCGAATCCGGATTATCGCGCGGAATCAGAGATTGTCGGACCGGTTCAGAGTTCGGGGCAGTGGTTCAACGGCGACCGCGTGCCGGTTTTCTGGTTTGTGATATTCTTTGGCATCCTGACTGTCTATTTCGTTCAGAGAGCGCGTCGGGGCGCCGATCTGTTCGTTCGCCCCCTGGCCGGTATCGAGGCTGTCGATGACGCCATTGGCCGCGCCACCGAAATGGGTCGGCCTATTCTGTACGTTATGGGTCTGGGGTCGGCTGATATGGTGGCAACCATTGCCTCCTTCACGATACTCGGACGCGTTGCCAAGCGGGTCGCGGAGTATCAGACATCGCTTCTGGTGCCGGCCTACGATCCCGTCGTTATGGCCGTGGCGCAGGAAGTGGTTAAGACAGCGTATCTTGATGCCGGTCGCCCTGATGATTACAAAGAAGACACGGTGCATTTCGTCACCTCCTTACAATTCGCCTATGTGGCTGCCGTTAACGGTATCATGCTTCGCGAACTGCCGGCGACCAATGTGTATATGGGTAAATTCTTCGCGGAATCTCTGCTTCTCGCTGAAACCGGTGCGGTGGCCGGTTCGATCCAGATTGCCGGCACCGACGAGATAGCCCAGATCCCGTTTTTCATTGTGGCCTGTGACTACACGTTGATCGGCGAAGAACTTTATGCGGCATCGGCCTATCTCGGACGCGAGCCGATTCTGCTGGGTTCGCTGAAAGCACAGGATATCGCCAAGGCGGCTGTGATTGTACTGGCCCTGCTCGGCCTGGTGGCCGCCAATACGGCGTTGCTGGACGGCTGGGAGTGGGCAGCCAAACTCGTCAAATATTTTGAAGTAGCTGACTAGGAGGATCTGAATTATGAAAAGACAAATTCCTGTTTTTCTCGTGGGAATGTTTGGACTGTTCATGATCTTCCAGTACTTCGTCCCACACGAATCATCCGAATGGGTGTATGAGTTTTTGCTCGACTGGACCATTATCATCGGTATCTTCGCCATGGCTCTCGGGTTGTGGTCCATGTACCGGGTGGCCGTTGACAAAATTGTCACCCGCAAACCGAACTGGGGTTACTCCTATCTGACTCTGACCGGCCTGGTGACCATGATGCTTTTCGGTTTCACGACTCAAAACGGTGAGAGATGGGGATGGTTTTTCCCCTTTGTCATCACCCTGAATCTTACGTTCATAATGATCATACAGGCCCGGCAGGCGAAACAGGGCGGTCGTTCGCTGTTTCTGGGGCTGGCGGCAGTGTTTTTCGTCGCCACGATTCTCATTGGCATACTCGATGATGCCTGGGCTTTTCACTTCAGGACCGCCGAGGGGCTGCGCAGTACGATGTTCGTGGCCTTCTTCGACAATATCCTTATTCCGATCTTTGCGACGATGTTTTCTTTGCTGGCGTTTTTCATAGCGTCGGCCGCCTATCGGGCTTTCAGGGCGCGCAACCTGATGGCCACCCTGCTTCTGATGGCGGCTCTGGTGGTAATGATGAGATTCAATCCGTATTTCGGTCCAATCTCACCATATCTCTCGGATGCTTCCAACTGGCTGATGAACGTGCCAAACCTGGCCGCCCAGAGAGCGATTATTATCGGAGTCGGTCTCGGTATCGTGGCCACGGCGCTGAAAGTCATTCTGGGTATCGAACGCGGATATATGGGGAAAGGATAAGGAGTTGAGCTATGGATATATTTGAAAGACTAATGAAGCTCGACCGGCGCTGGGTGTTTCTTTTCCTGATTATCGTCTGCGTGGTGACCTACGCTTTCGATTTCCCCGTTCCCATTCTGGTTGAGCCTGAAGTAAAGGCGATTTTTGATTTCGTGGACAGCCTCCCGCCGGGCGAAATCGTCATGGTCCCGATTGACTATGACCCCGGTTCACTGGCGGAGCTGCACCCTATGACATATGCCATTGTCGAACAGTGCTGGCGCAAGAACCTGAAAGTGCTCTTCACGGCGCTGTCGCAAAACGCCCCCGGTATGGCCGATCAGGCCATTCGGGATATATCGGACTCTTTGAAAGTCGAGAAGGAATACAACGGCGTGGCTTATCCACCGCGTGAGATTGTCAACGGCGAAGACTTCGTCTTCCTCGGATACAAACCGTATCCGTCCATCATTATCCTCAGCATGGGCCAGAATTTCCGTCTGCCGTTCCCGACCGATTATTACGGTACTCCTCTCGACTCGCTGCCGATGATGAAGGGAGTGCAGAACTACGATGATGTCGCCTGCGTGATAGACATCTCCGGCACCAACTCGACCGACTACTGGATTTCCTACGGGCAAGGGCGCTACGGTTTTCCGCTGGCCATAGGCGTGACCGGTGTCAGCACCGCGCAGTATTATCCGTTCTATGGTTCGGGTCAGATTTTCGGAATCATGGGCGGGATGCTCGGGGCGGCTCAGTACGAGGATCTGGCCGATAATCCGGGACTGGCCAAGGACGGCATGAGAGTACAGTTGTACGCTCACATGATGATCATAGCCTTTATTATCCTGGGCAACATCGGCTACTTCGTCAGCGGCCGCAGGGCCAAAGTGGAAGGAGTGAAGTAATTATGGATTTCACTACTTTCTTGTGGACAACCTTTGCTGCGTTTTTGACGCTGGCAACATTTTCGTTCCTGTACAAGGACAACCCGTTTTATAAGATAGCCGAGCACATCGTTACCGGTGTGGCCGCGGGCTATTTTGCGATTTTGCTCTGGCATAACGGACTGATACCCAAACTGGTGTTCGATCGTCTCGAAGACGGTAACTGGTATGTGCTCTGGCTGGATTCTTCCAAGCCCTGGTATCTGATACCGGCCTTCCTGGGCCTCCTTATGTGGACCCGCTTCTCGATGAAGTGGCAGTGGGTGTCTCGTTGGCCGATGGCTATGTATATCGGTATATCCGCAGGCATTGCCGTACCGCTCGAGATGTCCAACCGGGTTAACAAGCAGCTCTATGATACCATGGCGACAATCGACTGGGCGAATTTTCTCGGGCAGGGATCTTTCAACCTGTTCGATGTTCAATCCGGTCTGTCGCAGTTAATAGTGTTCGCCGGGGTGATAGCCGGTCTGGTGTACTTTTTCTTCTCGAAAGAACACAAGGGAATCTTTGGGGGCGTCGCCACTTTCGGCATCTGGATTCTTATGATCGGTTTCGGGGCGTCATTCGGCTTTACTGTCATGGCCCGTATTTCACTCTTTATTAACCGAATGCAGTTCCTCAAAGTTTGGGGACTCGAGGCCTTCAATGCTGCCGAAACCCCCAATCCCGGTCACTCCGCATTCTACCAGATATTTTTCTGGCTGCTGGTGCTTCTGGTGGCTGGATACGCGACATTGGAAATCGTTAGGTACGCCAAGTCCAGCGTTAGCCAAACCAGGAAATGATATCATTCCTGGCGCGAAAGCGAAATGAATCCCACCGTCTTCGGGCGGTGGGATTTTTTGTTAACTTCATTTTCGCTTAAACTTATGGGCTCAAGATGCGTATAAATTGTATGTTGCATCGAAATTGTATGTCTAATTCCACGTCATTATTCACCTATTATATGTATTTCAAGGGGTTATGGGTTTGTATCCCGAACAGCATAAGTAATTGATTATTAACGGTTTAGCTTTTCGTTAAAATGACGAAGAACTAAGTCTTTAATCTTTCGAAAGTTATAAGAAGGAAAAATGAAAATATGAAAAATTTTCCTTGACAAGAATACCGAAACGGATATAATTAGCTTGGTGGTGGAACCAGGGTAGAGTGTAGGTATTGACATAGTTAAAAGGGTAGCCACGTCAATCACACAGGGAAAGTGAGGTAGTTAATGGCTCGGACCAAGACAGGTACTCCAGCCAAAACCAACACTACCACTCAAGCAAGAACCGAAGGGAGGAAAGCTAAGCGTACGGGGGCTTTATCGACCGCTGAGGCTCGCCGCGAGTATCAGCGTCGGTATTATCAGATGCACAAGGAAAAAGCCAAGGAGTACCAGAGGCAGTATAACTTGACTCACAAGAAGAAAGCCCGCGGGGGGCGCGGCAAGTCGAACTTCATTGCCCCTCGTGAGGTGGTACGTTCTACCTACAACACAACCGACATTATGCATTCACCGGTTGAGAAGACCATTCGGATACTGGAGAAGATCATCAAGGGTGAACGGTTCTTTACGATGTAAGACTGGACGAACAAAGTTTAAGGCGATTGAGGATATTTGACCAACTCAATCGCCTTTTTTATTGCGTTGTGGGTCTTTTTTTGATAGATTCCCGAAAAATTTGGACCATGAAAATAAGGGAGACAAGTATGTCCGCCAAGAAAGCAGCTTCCTCCAGGAGAACGGTTAAATCTGATCGCGCCAAGGGAAGCACTGCCAAGAAAGCTCCCGGGAAAGCAGCTGCGAAGGCAGCTGCAACGAAGGGTGCCGATAAGGTTTCTGAGAGTGCAGCCACGAAGTTATCTTCGTCCGGAAAATATTACTATTTCTTCGCAGTTGGTAAAGCCGAAGGTGAGGCTTCGATGCGGGATTTGCTGGGTGGCAAGGGAGCCAACCTGGCCGAGATGTGCAACGCCGGCATCCCGGTTCCGCCCGGATTTACAATCACCACTGAAGCCTGTAATATCTATTATGAGAATTCGCTTGAGGTTCCCAAGAATATTGACAAGGACCTCGAGAAGTATGTTGAGATGGTTGAAAAGGCCGCCGGCAAGAAGTTCGGCGATATCGATGACCCTCTGCTTTTTTCGGTACGTTCCGGAGCCAAGTTCTCGATGCCGGGCATGATGGACACCATTTTGAATCTTGGTCTTAACGATGCCACGGTTGAGGGGCTGGGCAAGAAAACCGGTAATCCCAGATTTGCGCTGGACAACTATCGTCGTTTTATCTCGATGTTCGGTAATGTGGTATTGGGTATCGACAAGGATCTGTTCGAACATGTGATTACGAAGAAGAAAGCCGAACGCCGCGTTAAGCAGGACAGCTCGCTTCAGGTCAACGACCTTAAGGATATTGTCAAGAAGTTCAAGGCGATCGTCAAGAAGAAATCAGGCGAGGCGTTCCCGGATGATCCGTTCGTGCAGTTGCGTATGGCTCGCGACGCCGTATTTCGCAGTTGGAACACGCCGAGGGCTATCTCTTATCGCCGCATGAACAATATCCCCTCGGATCTCGGCACCGCCGTCAATATTCAGGCGATGGTGTTTGGTAATATGGGTAATAACTCCGGTACTGGTGTTGGCTTTACACGCAACCCTTCCACTGGGGAGAAAGAATTCTATGGCGAGTATCTGATTAATGCCCAGGGGGAGGATGTTGTTGCCGGTATTCGCACGCCTCAGCCGATTACTCAGCTGGCCGAGGAGATGCCCGAGGCTTTCAAGCAACTCAAAGAAATCACGAGCCGCTTGGAGAAGCACTATCGCGATGTTCAGGATTTCGAGTTCACCATTCAGGAAAACGAACTCTTCATGCTTCAGACGCGGAACGGCAAGCGCACCGTACAGGCCGCGATTAAGATCGCAGTCGATATGGTGAAAGAGAAGCTGATCACCAAGGAAGAGGCCCTGATGCGAATCGAGCCTCGTCAGCTCGATCAGATGCTCCACCCGAGGTTGGACCCGGCGGCTACCTATGAAGTGATCGCCCGTGGTCTTCCGGCTTCTCCCGGCGCCGCATCGGGTAAAGTCTATTTTACGGCTGAAGATGTTGTCCGACACTCCGGTCATCACGCCTCGGTACTCGTACGTGAAGAGACCAATCCCGACGATATCGAGGGTATGAGCGCGGCCGTGGGTATTCTCACGGCGCGGGGCGGTATGACCTCTCACGCCGCTGTCGTGGCGCGCGGCATGGGCAAGTGTTGTGTATCGGGAGCTGAGGCCATTCGGGTCAACGCCGCCAAGAAGCGCTTCCAGGTCGGCAAGCTGATCATCAAGGAAGGCGAGATTATCACTCTCAACGGTTCTACCGGTGAAATCATGATGGGTGAAATTCCCACGATCGAACCGGAACTCTCCGGTGAATTTGCCGAGTTCATGACCTGGGCCGACGAAGTGCGCCGTCTGGGTGTCAGAACCAACGCCGATACGCCGCGCGATGTACAGCAGGCTCTGAAGTTCGGAGCCGAAGGCGTCGGGCTTTGCCGTACCGAGCACATGTTCTTTGCCGAAGATCGCATTCCCATCGTTCAGGAAATGATTCTGGCCGATTCCACCGAGGAGCGCCAGGCTGCTCTGGATAAGTTGCTGGTGTTCCAGAAAAAGGATTTCAAGAAGATCTTCGAGGCCATGGAAGGTTACCCGGTCACCATCCGGACTCTTGACCCGCCGCTTCACGAGTTTTTGCCCAGAAGAGCCGAGATCAAACGGCGGATCGAAGAGCTCGATAAGAAGAGCGACGAGTACGAGGAGGATCTGGAGCATCTCAAAAAGGTCATCCGTCGTATCGACGAGCTCAGCGAGCTGAACCCGATGCTCGGTCATCGCGGTTGCCGTCTTGGCATCGTGTTCCCGGAGATAACCGAGATGCAGACCAGGGCTATTATCGAGGCTGCCTGCGAAGTGTCGAAAGACAAAAATCCGGTGCGTCCCGAAATCATGGTACCCCTGGTAGGGCACATCAACGAGCTGAAAAACCAGAAAGAGGTTATTCAGCGGGTAGCCAACGAGGTTATTCACAAAAAGAAAATCAAGAAACTCGACTACCTCATCGGGACCATGATAGAGATTCCTCGTGCGGCTCTCACGGCCGACGAGATTGCCACCGAAGCCGAGTTTTTCAGCTTTGGTACGAATGACCTGACGCAGATGTCGATGGGTTTCTCTCGCGATGACGCCGGCAAGTTTCTTAATTTCTACGTGGCTAATGGTATTCTGCCGCAAGATCCGTTTGTCAGCATTGACCAGGCGGGTGTGGGGCAATTGATACAAATCGGCTTTGAGAAGGGTCGTCAGACGCGTCCCGACCTCAAGGTTGGCATTTGCGGCGAGCATGGTGGTGATCCCGACTCGATTTACTTCTGTGATCTGGTCGGTCTTGATTACGTTTCGTGTTCACCCTACCGCGTGCCGATTGCCCGGCTGGCAGCCGCTCAGGCTACTCTTAAGTACGGCTCGAAAGACAAAGGCAAGAAGAAGTAGTCGTTTTAGTATTTGCCTTTTAGATTGATTGTACCGCCGCCCGGAGTTATCCGGGCGGCTTTGTTTGAAGCCGGTAGTCAACCGTAAATGTTATATGAGAGGCCAAGTTTGGCTTGACTTTTTACCTGGATTATATTGATTCTTTTAGGCCAAACGACGATATAACTTACAGGCGAAAGGATCTTTTGAGGGCCGGATCGTCAAGGAGCAAGGAATTGCTCGACACGCTAACATCAAGAAATGAAATAGCTTATGAAACAACAATTAGATGCCATATTTAAGCCAAAGTCGGTCGCTGTTATCGGCGCCTCGACCCGCAAAGGGACCATAGGTCGTGAAACTCTTCACAATATCCTTGTGGCGGAGTTCAACGGTAAGGTCTTTCCGGTTAACCCCAAAGCTCCGGTTATTCACTCCATCAAGGCGTATTCCACCATTCTCGATGTTCCTGACGCCGTGGATCTGGCCATTGTGATTGTCCCTAAATTGTTCGTCAAGGATGTTGTCAGGCAGTGTGGTGAAAAGGGTGTGAAGGGGCTCGTTGTTATCTCCGCCGGTTTCTCCGAAGTTGGGCCGGAGGGCAAGAAGCGCGAAACCGAGGTGTTGGAGATTGTCCACGAGTTCGGGATGCGGATGATCGGTCCAAACTGTTTTGGAGTGGTTAATACTAATCCGGAAGTCAGTCTGAATGCTACTTTTGGCAAGACTTATCCGAAGCCGGGGCGGGTCGGATTCATTACGCAGTCAGGCGCTATGGGTGAGGCGATCATGAATCATGCCAACGAGCTCGGTATCGGGTTTTCTTACGTGGCGTCAATCGGTAATAAGGCCGATATATCCTCGAATGATATTCTGGCCTATTTGAAAGATGATCCTGACACCGATATTATTTTGATGTATCTGGAGAATTTTGGTAATCCGCTCAATTTCACGCGTATCGCTCGGGAAGTGTCTCGGGTCAAGCCGATTGTGGCGGTGAAATCCGGACGCACCAAGCTTGGGGCCAAAGCGGCTTCGTCGCATACCGGCGCCCTGGCCGGCCTTGACGTGGGTGTCGACGCTCTCTTCGAGCAAACCGGGGTCATGCGCGTTGACACCGTGGAAGAGTTGTTTGATGTTGCCGCGGCGCTCGCCAAGCAGCCGGTCCCCAAAGGCAATCGAGTGGTCGTCGTTACGAATGCCGGTGGTCCGGGGATTCTGGCCACCGATGCCCTCATCAACAACGGCATGGAAATGCCGCCACTGTCGCCATCGACAGTCACCAAGCTCAAGAAATTCATCTCGGCCGAAGCTTCATTCTCGAATCCGATGGATATGGTCGCCGGCGCCGCCGGTAGGGAATTTCGGATGACGCTCGATGCTGTCAAGAATGACAGCCGCTACGATTCTATAATTCCCATATTCGTTCCTCCGGTGACGATTAACCAGTTGGAGGTTGCCCACAATATTCACGAGGCGCTCAGGGATACCAAGAAAACCGTTCTGGCCTGTTTCATGGGTGCGGGCGAAAGTTCGGCCGGTATTGAATATCTCAAGGAAAACAACATTCCGGTCTACATATTTCCCGAGGCTATTGCGAAGACGCTTTCTACTATTTCCCAGTACAAGCGGTGGCTGCAAAAGCCCAAGGGCAAATATCAAACCTTCAAGGTCGATTCCGATAAGGTTCGTCAGATACTGAAAAACTCGCTCGATAACGGCGGCCGAGCTATCGTGGGTGAACAGGCGATAGAGATTCTCCATGCTTACGGCATCCCGGCGGCCGGATACAAATATGCCTCAAGCCCCAAGCAGGCGGTTGAAGGAGCCAACAGCATCGGTTATCCGGTGGTAATGAAAATCAACACCCCGGCCATATTGCACAAAACCGAATTCGGCGGGGTAATGGTTGATCTGAGGACCGATAGAGAAGTCCGTGATGCTTTCAACGAATTGAAGAGGCGCGTTGGCAAAATCAAACAGGGCGAAAAGTTCTCGGTTGCCATGCAGGCCATGATTTCCGGCGGCGTCGAAACAGTCATGGGCATGACTATCGATCCATCGTTCGGCCCGCTTCTGATGTTCGGTCTGGGCGGCATCTATGTTGAGGTGATGAAGGATGTCTCTTTCAAGATAAACCCGTTGACCGACGCCAATGCCAAGGAGATGATTCAGGCTATCAAGTCCTACCGGCTTTTGACCGGTTTCCGTGGCGCCCCGCCGGTGTCTATTGAGACGATCGAGGAAACACTGCTGCGGCTGTCGCAACTGGTGAGCGATTTCGACTGTTTCTCGGAGATCGACATAAACCCGTTCATTGCTTCTCAGGATAAAAACATGTGCAAAGCCGTCGATGCCAGGTTCCTAATAAAGGAATGTGTGCTGTAGAACTGGGCTGACCGGTCGTCAAATAAGCTTGATTGTCTTTGCTATACCCGTATATTTCGTCTTCTGAATTCCGGCGGTGAAATGCAGCCGGCCGGGCCGGAAAATGTTCCTCGAAATTACTTTTTTTGCTGTTGCCTTGAAAAAAAATCTGTTATACCATTCGGCTTAGAATTAAAGTAGATGGCGGAAGGGTCTTATATGCGTTACGAGCTAAAATCCATTCCCATATGGCCTCTGACCAAGGTGGCCTTTTTCTTGAATCTGGTAGTCGGATTCATTTTCGGCATAGTCTACGGCTTTTTTCTGAGCTTTTTCCTTGCCGTGATGTCGCAGCTGCCGGGGTTTCAGACCGGAGAACTCGATCTGGATGCGGCCGGCGTCGGTATCGGGGCAATGATGATAATTATGCCTTTCATATCGGCTATCTCTTCAGCGGTCTTCGGAACCATCGCCTGTATTGTCATCGGATTCATCTACAATCTGGTGGCAAAGCTGGTCGGTGGTGTTGAGCTGAACCTGAATGAACTGGTCCTTCAGCCGGCGGCCCGGTATTCAACTCCGCCGCCTCAGCAGACGGTACAAACATATACTCCGCCTCCGCCGCCTGACGTGAAACCGTCAGAGCAGTCGCCTACCGATGACAAAGAGCCGTTGGCGTAATGTTGGGATTCAATGAGTAGTCAGCCTGTCAGAGTACGCATCGCGCCATCGCCATCGGGATACCTGCACGTAGGTACCGCCCGCATGGCAATTGCCAACTACCTGTATGCTCGTCACACGGGCGGTCGGTTCATGATCAGGATTGAGGACACCGATGCCGCCCGCAGCGATCAGGCGCTGGTCGAGCCGATTCTGTCGGCTCTCGAGTGGTTGGGCCTTACCTGGGACGAGGACATAGTATACCAGTCAAAGAGGCTGGACCTCTACAGGCAGAAAGCGCAGGAGATTTTAGAGAGTGGCCATGGTTACCGCTGTTTCTGCACACCCGAGCAATTGGAGCTGGATCGGGAAGAAGCTCGCAATGTCAAAGGGCCGCTACAGTACAATCGCCGCTGTCTGGGTCTCACGGAAGCTGATATCCAAAAGAAGCTTCAGGCCGGTGAACAGTTTGCCATTCGCCTGAAGATTCCAGACGGGGAGACGGTCTTTAATGACATCGTTTCGGGTGAATTGAAAAGGCAGAACAGCGAGATCGAGGATTTCATAATTGCCCGCTCGGACGGGACAGCTACGTATAATCTGGCGGTGGTAGTGGATGATCACGCCATGGGTATCAGCCATGTCATCAGGGGTAATGACCATATCACCAATACTTTCAAACAGATTCATATCTATAGCGCTCTTGGTTACTCGCTGCCGGTTTTCGGCCATCTGCCGATGATTCTAAGGCCTGACAAAAAGAAGGTGTCAAAGAGGCTTGGTGACAAGGACGTTGGCGAGTATCGCCGGGAGGGCATACTTCCCGAGGCCATGTTCAATTTTCTGTGTCTGCTGGGCTGGTCGCCCAAGACGGATCGCGAAATATATACGGTGAAGGAATTGATTGACATATTCAATCCCGGTAATTTCAATGCATCGAACGCGATTTTCGACGAGGAGAAGCTGGAGGCCTTTAACCGCGAGCATATCCAGATGAAGTCCGACCATGAACTTGCCACCCTGGTGGCCCCGATGCTTGTTGAGGCCGGCGCGACTACCAAGTACTGGCTGGAGACAAGATGGGATTATCTGCGGGCTGTAATCCGGACACTCAAAGACAGGGCGCGCCGTTTGACTGATTTCGTGTCGATGGGTGCGTATTTTTTCAGTTTTGATTATGCTTATGACGAAATGGCGGCACAGAAGAATTTTACACCCGAGGCGGGCGAGCTTTTGGCCGAATTGGCCGGGCGATTTGAGGAACTTACCGAGTTCACGCACGATACCACTGAGGCGGCCTTGAATCAACTTGCCGGGGAGAAGGATGTCAAGAAGGCCAGTTTGATCCATCCGACCCGTCTGGCTGTCTCCGGTGTGCCCACGGGCCCGGGGCTTTATGATGTTCTGGTGTTGCTGGGTAAACCGATAGTTATCGAGAGAATGAAAAAAGCCGTAGAATATATCGATAGAAAATCACAACCAAATACATAATTACGAGGAACAATGTCAGACTCAAAAGAAAAGGTTGCCCAGGTTCTCAAGGTGGCCATCAAGGGTGAAGAAGACGGCTTCTACTTTTACAACTTGCTGTACGAGAAGGCCGTAAATCAGGATGCCAGGAGGAAGCTGGAAACGCTGCGAGATGACGAAGCTCGCCACAAGGCAACGCTGATTGAAATGTACCAGAAGTATATAGGGGGCGAAGTTGGACAATTGCCCGCTAAAGGCCTGACGGCGCTTGCCGAAGTTTTCCGTAAGGGTCATCTTGAACAACGAAAAACGGAGATGGATTTTATAAATCTGGCTATCGAGGCCGAATTGGCGGCTACGAAGTACTACCAGGAGCAAAAGAACGTTGTCGGCGATCCTTTTTTCAGCGCCGTATTCGATCAACTGGCCGAAGAGGAACACCGTCACTACGAGCTTCTGATGGCGGAGAAGGATGCTCTTGGCGGCAATTATTTCTGGTTTGAGTATGGTGATACATCACCGCTGGAGCATTAGAAAAAGTGACTTCTTAGTTCTGGAGGATACGTAAATGGAGTATGTGTGCGAGGTGTGCGGTTATGTTCATGATGGGGAAGAACTGCCGGACATGTGCCCCGTGTGTGGCGCTCCTAAAAGTAAGTTTTCGGAGTGGACCGAAGACGACCCAGAGTTTCTGACCGATGAGACAGTCGAGGACGACATCGACAATTTCGAAGAAGATCTCTATGGGGATTATGAGGAATGAATCCTGACGGCACGCAGCATCTTGAACGGGATAAAGTACGGTTGGAGGTCAACGATCCGGCGCCGGATTTTACTCTCCCGACGCACAACGAAGGGGAGCTTAATCTCGCCTGGTATCGGGGACGCAAGAACGTAATTCTGGCTTTCTATCCCGGCGATTGGACGCCGGTATGCGCGACCCAGATCCCCGAATATCAGCGGGTATTTGAGCAGTTCGACAGGTACGATAGTCAGCTTCTGTGCGTTTCGGTCGATTCAGTGCCGTGTCACAAGGCCTGGGCCAAATCGCTGGGAGGTGTGTCATTTCCTTTGATGTCGGATTACTATCCGCACGGTGAAATAGCTCGCAAGTATGGCGTGCTTTCCGATCGTGGTTACGCCGAACGGGCTGTTTTCTTGATCGACAAGCAGGGCATAATCCGATATATCGAAAGAGTCAAGATATCGCAGCTTCCGGATAACGAGAGACTGTTCAAAGAACTGGCGCGCCTGCAGTAAATATCGCGGAAAAATCACGTTCAAGCGAACCATCAGCGGCCCGGCTTGTTATTGTTCTAACCGGTTGTTGGGTGTTTCGCATACGACCATAATCGTAAACAAGAGTCAACAAATCAACGGTATTAAAAGAGTGTTCTGCAATCTGATACCGGAGGTGTCCGAAAAATGAAATCGCCGCATGAACAGACCGATAGATCTTCGGATAAAAGCAAAAGTGATGACCCGGCCGGAAACACCGAGAGTGCTTCCAGGACGACCAATTTCATCCGGGAGATTATCGATGATGACATCAAGAACAACAAAAACGATGGCCGGGTGCACACGCGCTTTCCTCCGGAGCCGAATGGATATCTCCACATTGGTCATGCCAAGTCAATACTGCTCAACTACGGTATAGCCTGTGATTATAACGGGAAGTTCAACCTCCGGTTCGATGATACCAATCCGATCAAAGAAGAGGTTGAATTCGTTGAGTCAATGATCGAGGATATCAAATGGCTCGATGTCGACTGGGAAGACAGGCTCTTTTATGCCTCGGACTATTTTGAGCAGTTGTATGAATACGCGGTCAAGCTGATAAAGGACGGTAAGGCGTATGTCGATGATCTGAGCGCCGATGAGATCCGGGAACATCGCGGGACACTAACCGAAGCCGGTAAAGAGAGTCCTCATAGAAACCGCACGGTGCAGGAGAACCTCGACCTGTTCGAGCGCATGCGCAAAGGAGAGTTCCCGGACGGCTCGCGCACGCTTCGCGCCAAAATAGATATGGCTTCCGGAAACCTCAACATGCGCGATCCCGTTATGTACCGGATTCTGCACGCCACCCACCACCGCGCCGGGGACAAATGGTGTATTTATCCCATGTACGACTGGACTCACGGGCAGTCTGATTCGATTGAGAAGATCACTCATTCCATCTGTACTCTGGAGTTCGAGGATCATCGACCGTTATATGATTGGTTTATAGAACAACTGGGCATATTCCACCCCCAGCAGATTGAATTTGCGCGCCTTAACCTGAATTACACGGTGATGAGCAAACGAAAACTTCGCGCGCTGGTTGAGGAGGGCAAGGTGGCCAGCTGGGATGATCCCCGTATGCCGACCATCTCCGGATTCCGTCGTCGTGGTTACACGCCATCGGCGATTCGCGCTTTCATGGACAAGGTCGGCGTCGCCAAGCGCGACAGCATGGTTGATATCGCGCTTCTGGAGCACTGTCTGCGCGAGGATTTGAACCTAACTGCGCCAAGAGTGATGGCGGTATTGCGACCCCTTAAGGTCGTAATCGAGAACTATCCTGATGGTCAGGTGGAAGAGCTTGAGGCCGTTAACAATCCGGAAGATCCATCCATGGGCACGCGGAAGATTCCGTTCGCGAGAGAAATATTTATAGAGCGCGATGATTTCCGCGAGGATCCGCCCAAAAAGTTTTTCCGTTTGTCGCCCGGTCGGGAGGTTCGCTTGAAGCACGCTTATTTTATCAAATGCGAAAAGGTCATAAAAGACGAAAAGACCGGTGAAATAATAGAGCTGCGGTGTACTTACGACCCGGCGACCAAGAGCGGTTCGGCTTCGGATGGCCGCAAGGTCAAGGGCACCCTTCACTGGGTGTCGGCGTCGCATGCTGTCAAGACCGAGGTTCGGTTGTACGATCATTTGTTCACGACCGAGGACCCTGATGAGCACGAGGATTTCCGCCTGGCGTTGAACCCGAACTCGCTTGAGATTATCGACGACTGTTTTGTTGAACCGGGTTTGCGTGAGGCTTCCGCCGGCGATCGCTATCAATTCCTGCGACACGGTTATTTCTGTGTCGACTCGAAAGACTCAACCGCCGGTCGCCCGGTTTTCAATCGGACGGTGCAACTTCGCGACAGCTGGGCGAAAATTGAAATGGCAAATAAACAAGAATAGGGTTAGTGATATGGCGAAAAAGGAAATCATGCCTTTGCCGGTCGGTTCAACAGCCCCGGATTTTGATCTGGAGGCGTCGACCGGGGGACGGCTGAGTTCGAAGGACCTGAGAGGCAGATTCGCCGTAATTGTATTTTATCCCAAGAATAACACCCCTGGCTGAAACCGTCAGCTCGAGGCATTGGAGCATTATCGTCCTCAGTTCGAGGCGTTGAATACACAGGTCCTGGCCATAAACCCGGCCCCGGTTGTCTCCCAACGGAACTATGCCGGGAAGAAGAATTTCGGCTTTCCGATTTTGTCCGACCCCGGTGAAAAGGTGCTGGCTTCTTATCGGAGCCAGAAGCCCGGTGGCAAGGGCGTCTTGAGGACCGTTTATGGTACCGGCCCGGACGGCAAGATTATTTTCGGCGAGCGGGGCCACGCCAGCTACGACGAAATTATCGAGACAATCAAGAAACTCACCTGAAGATGCACGCGGATAAAGCTACAGAAAAAATCTACGACGTTACCTTTGTCGGCGCCGGCCCCGTTGCCCTGTACGGTATGTACTACAGCGGTCTTCGGCGCATGAAGTCGAAAGTGATTGATATGCTCGGCGAGGTGGGCGGCGGTCTGATGGCGCTGTATCCCGAGAAATATATCTACGATGTCGCCGGTTTTCCGAAGGTGCTCGCCAAGGATCTCGTTAAACAACTCCGTCGGCAGGCCGACCAGTACGAACATACCTACTGTCTGGAGGAGAAGGTGGTCGGGCTGGAGAGAAGGTCGGACGGTGTAATCAGGTTGGTGACGGACAAGGACGAGCATTTTTCCAAAACAGTGATTGTGTGCGCCGGACTTGGAGCCTATGTCCCCAAGCGATTAGACATCCCGAACGTGAGAGAGCTCGAAGGCGCCGGGGTGTATTATTTCGTGCGACGATTGCACGATTTCGTTGACAGGGATATTCTCATAGTCGGCGGAGGCGACTCGGCGTTCGATTATTCAATGATGCTCGAGCCGGTGGCGCGCTCGATAACGCACATTCATCGCAATGATTTCTTCTCGGCGCACGAGGATTCCGTTCGCAGGGTCATGGAATCATCGGTAGATCTCAGATTTCCTTTCTGGGAGTTAAAGGAGATCGAGGGTGATGATTGGGTGCACCACTCTACCATAGTTCAGTCGCAGACAGGCGAACAGGAGAGGCTCAAAGTTGATGCCGTTATCTTCAATGTCGGTTTTATCACCAACCTTGGGCCGATAGGGGACTGGGGGCTTGAAATCGACAAAAACGCCATCGCGGTGGACAGCCGCATGCGTACAAATATAGAAGGCGTTTATGCTGCCGGTGATATTGTCACTTATGACGGCAAGTTGAAATTGATTTCGACGGGATGCGGTGAAGTGGCTATTGCCGTCAACAACGCGAAAAACTATATTGACCCGAAAGCCAAGGTCAGTCCGGGGCACTCGACAGACAGACATGAACTGGTTATGAAAAAGATTGCCCGGGAAAAGCAAAAGGCGAAAGACAGGGAATAGATATATAATGTATTTTACACTTCCACAGCAGTACCGTGAAGCTTCGACCGACGACCTCAAAGAGAGCATCACGGCGGCAAGACGGCAGTTGGGAAAGAAACTCGTAATCCTCACGCATCATTATCAGCGCATAGAAGTCGTGGCCAACGGAGATTATGTCGGCGACAGTTATGGTCTCTCGAAGATCGCCGCCGAGCAGACCGATGTTGAGTACATTGTGTTTTGCGGTGTGCATTTCATGGCCGAGGCCGCTGATATTCTCACGGATGAATCCAAGAAGGTATATTTGCCCAATCCTCTGGCCGGATGCCCGATGGCCGACATGGCGGAGATGGCGGATGTCATGGAGGCGTGGAAATATCTCGAGAAATTCGGCGGTGATGAGGTTTTCATGCCCATTTCGTATATGAACACGGCCGCCGGTCTCAAGGCCTTTACTGGCCGGCACGGTGGATTGATATGCACTTCCTCGAATGCCGATGCCGCCTACAAGTGGGCGTTTGCCAGACGCAAGAAGCTGTTTTTCTTTCCGGATGAGCATCTTGGTTACAACAGCGGCATCAAGTTCGGACTGAAGCCGGAAGAAATGGTAGTCTGGGATTTCTCGCGCGATGACGGGGGACTTTTGCCGAAGCAAATCGAAAAGGCAAGAGTGATTTTGTGGAAGGGGCACTGCCACGTTCATACCAATTTCACCGCCGAGCACGTGCGCGAGGTTCGCCGGCAGTATCCCGGAGTGAAAGTAGTGGTTCATCCGGAATGTCCCCACGAGGTCGTGGATCTGGCGGATGCGGCCGGTTCGACCAAATTCATCGTCGATTATTGCCGCAAGGCGCCTGCCGGCTCGACCATAGCGATCGGCACGGAGATAAATCTGATTAACCGGATGGCCCATGAGCATCCGGACAAGACCATCATCGAGCTGTCAGGCCAGACTTGTCCGGTGTGTGCCAATATGTATCGCACGACCCTCAATGACCTCGCCTATACTCTTGAGAATCTGGGCGAAATCAAACCGATTCGGGTGACGGAACCTGTTAGAAGCGAAGCGCTTCTGGCTCTTGAGAAGATGCTTGAGGTCAGCTGACGGGCTCTATTTGTGAGGGGGAATCTTGACTACAATGGTGAACATTCCGTATATTGCCTACGTTATCAACCTAAAGAAATATTCTCAAAATCGAGATAGAAGGACACGAAGATGGCGTTAGATGTTTTGGTCCCTCAGATGGGAGAATCGGTCCTGGAGGGCACGATTCTGGAGTGGAAGGTCAAGATCGGAGATCCGGTAAAGCTAAATCAGCCGCTGGTGGAATTGATGACCGATAAGGTCAATGTGGAAATACCGGCTGAGGCCGAAGGGACACTGACTCATCAGTTTGCCAAGGAGGGAGATGTTGTTCCGGTGGGCACCCGGATAGCCGTTATTGACGACGGTAAAGGTGAGGCGGCTCCACGGCCGCAGGCGAAGCCTTCCCCTGAAGCGCCTAAAGCAGAAACGCCCGCGGCCGAAAAGGCTGCCCCGGCCCCCGCAAAACCACCTAAACCGCAGCAGGAGATCAAAGCTACAGCCGAAATCGGCAAGGGGAAAATGTCCCCCAAAGTAAAGGTTCTTATTCGCGAATATTCCCTGGATCCTTCGACTATAACCCCCACGGGCAAGGAAGGCCGGGTGACGGTTGATGATGTCATGCGGGCAGTTGAGGCGAGGTCAGCCTCGGCCGGATTTACGATGGGGCCGATTCCACCCCCACCTCTGCCGATGGTCTCAAAACCATCCGCTTCGGCCGAACAGAAAGCCGCGCCGGAAACTCCGCGTGAACCTCTCGTGAAAGTCGAAATTCCGACGTTTGAACCGCTGCCGGCCAACAGGCGTGAGACGCGTATACCGCTGGCGGGTATCAGGAAGGTGATATCCGACCACATGGTCAGGTCGGTGCAAACCTCTCCGCATGTGACAACTTTTGAGGATATCGACTTTACGGAACTGGTGAAACTGCGCGAAGAAATCAAGAATTCCTTCGTGAATACCTATGGCGCCAAAATCACTTATATGCCTTTTATCATCAAGGCAGCCGGCGCGGCGCTGCACGAGTTTCCAAAACTGAACGCCTCGATGACGGAAAAAGAAATAGTCTTCAAGAATTTTTATAACATCGGTGTCGCCGTGGCCCGTGACGAAGGTCTCATTGTTCCCGTAATTAAGGATGCCGACAAAAAGACGATAGTCGAGCTGGCGGTCGAGCTGGATTCGATTGGCAGGCGGGCGAGGAAGAACCAATTAACCCCCGATGATGTCAGCGGCGGTACTTTTTCGATAACCAATGCCGGTATGTTCGGCGCGGCGGCTTCGACACCAATAATCAACCAGCCGCAGGTGGCTATTCTGGGTGTTCACGCCATAATCAAGAAACCGTGGGTCGTCGACGGTGAGATTGTCATTCGCGATATCTCCAGCTTCGGCCTTTCATTCGATCACCGTCTTATTGACGGTCATGTTGCCGTGCAATTTCTGCATCGGGTGCACGAATATCTGGCGGATCCTCGCAAGCTGCTTTTGCAGCTTCGATAGAAGATGGCTGCGACGACGAACAAAACCTCACCCGGCTGGGTCCTGAAGCTCGGTAAGATCGAATTTGAGCGAGTGCTTGAGTGGCAGCATGGGCTGGTTAAACTTCGCAAGGAGGGAATGGCCAGAGATACGCTGATTCTTGTCGAGCATCCGCCGGTGGTCACCGTGGGGAAAGACGGCCACAAAGAGAATTTCGAAAACCTGACCACCAAGCCATACTTTATCGAACGCGGGGGAGATGTTACCTATCACGGTCCCGGTCAGCTTGTGGTCTATTTTATTTTCAACCTGGCACGCCGGGGGCGGGACCTTCATCTGTTCATGTCGAACATACAGGATGGCATCATAAGGGCACTCATCGAATATGGCATAGAGGCCAAAAAAGGCGAGGAATACACCGGCGTATGGGTTGGTGAAAAAAAGATTGCATCGCTGGGAGTTGCGGTCAGAAGCTGGATATCGTTTCACGGCGCGGCGATTAATCTGAATGTAGACCTTAACGAGTTTACCGCGATCAACCCGTGCGGACTCGCTCCCGAAATTATGACATCCGCGAAAAACCTTCTGGGCCAGGATATAGATCTGCAGCATTTCGGCGATACACTCCTGGACAAATATGCCGCTATTTTCGACTTAAAATTTTACCCGGTGAGGCTCGAAGAGATCGCCGAGGATATAGAGTCACAGGCCGGCGGCAACGTCATCTAAACGCAGGTTACCAATCCGACAGAGTAAGGATATCGAACAATGGAATTAAAAGGAAAAGTTGCATTTGTATCAGGGGGTACCAAAGGTATCGGACGATGTATAGCTGAGAAGCTGGCCGAGCAGGGGGCTCATGTGGTCGTCAACTATTTTCGTTCCCGTCAGGCGGCCAACGAGACGGTGGAGAAGATCAGGAGCTACGGGGTCGATTCTTATGCGCATCGCGCCAACATGGGCAATCATGACCAGATCCCGGCGATTTTCGAAGGAATCAAGGAACGATTCGGAAAGCTGGATATTCTGATATCGAACGCGGCCCTGGGGTTGTTTACGAGTATGCTGAACATCGACGACAAGGCGTGGGATCTGTCGATGCACACCAACGCCCGCGCTTTTCTTAACAGCGTGCAGCTGGCGTCGCCGATAATGCCGAATCACAGCAGGATTGTTACACTTTCGTCGCTCGGTTCCATCCGTTATATCCCCGGGTACGCGTCGATCGGTGTCTCGAAAGCGGCAATCGAGAATATGGTCAAGTATATGGCCATTGAACTGGCGCCAAGACACATCACGGTCAACTGCGTCTCCGGCGGATTTATCGACACCAACGCTCTAAAGAGTTTTCCCAACTATCAGCAGATGCTCGATGAAGTCTCGCAGCGCACGCCGTTCAAGCGGGTGGGCAAACCGGAAGAGGTTGCTGATGTAGTCGTGTTTCTTGCCGGGCCGAAGGCTACCTGGATCACCGGTCAGACTGTCATTGTCGACGGTGGATATTCGCTGATGTAACGCAGGTTCGAACTCTGACGAAAAGTATAAACCCCTCCCGATTCGGGAGGGGTTTTTTAGCGAGACTCAATTCAGAGTCTTCAGCGTAATGTCGTAGCAGTCAAATTACGGATTGCAGCTTCCGTCCTGCAGCTTCAGTTGAATCTGCAAACGGTCCATATCGCCGTCGAGCGAAGTAGGAACCACAACGGTATCCTGGCAGCTGCCATCCTGCAGTTTCAACTGGATCTGATCTTTGATCTGATCGCCGTTGAGCGTACCATCCGGCAAGGTGCTGGTGGTCAACTGACCGTTATTGTTCTGATAACCGGTACCATCTTCGGGAGCATACCAGTCGGGGTCCAGGCAGTTCGGAATTCCGTCACCGTCGTCGTCATGCAGCCACTGGTAGAAGTTTCCGTCGCCAGCTACCGCATTACCGGAACCCAGAAGAAGGGCGAATCCCAGTACCAGAAGTAAGGTGCTGATTCTACGCATTTCGATCATCTCCTCCGTTTGAGGTGTGAGGGTTAGTAGCTCTGGTTCTTTAGTGCCAGATGTCTGTCGTACGTGCAAAGGCTTTGCCAAGATTCGCTTGTACTACGAAGCAAGCCGTCTTTCAACGACTTATCAATTGGCACAGTTTTTGGGCTGGTCAAAAATAGCGTACCCACAGGCCCGGCCGAATGCTGAATTCGTACCGGCCGGTACAATTTACTTGGCACGAGGCCATAGTTTGGTGAAAATTACCTGATAGCGGCCGGGTGGCAGACCTATTTCGCGCGAAGAGCGTTGATGATGCGGAAACGGGCTGCCCGAACAGCGGGGAGAAAGCCTCCGACGAATCCCATTATGACGGCGAAAATAAGAGCATCGATGACTATCTGAGGCGATAATTCAAACGAGAAAGCTATCTCGGCGAACGTGTTCCAATTGGTCGTTGATACTTGAACGAACCTCAGGAAGCTCGCGGCTAACACCCCAAAAGTGCCACCTATCAGGGCAATCAGAAGCGACTCGATAAGAAACGCAGCCAGAACAGAGCGCCGGCTGAAACCGAGCGCGCGCAAAGTGCCAATCTCAACGGTTCTGTTAGCTACAGCGGCGTACATCGTGATCATAGCCCCGACAATCGCTCCGAGGGAGAATATTATGGAGATAGTCACGCCCAGGGCGTTGATGAAAATCGTGGTGAACTTAGACTGTTCCTCGTAATAATCCTTCTCTCGCATCACTTCGATTGTGTACCTGGGGTCGTTTTCCAGTTTTTGTTTGAAAGCGTCGAAATCTCCCGGATCGGCAAGTCTCATGGTAAGCGATGAAAACACCGGACGTCCGAAAGCATCCATGAGCTGATCGACATCACCCCACAACTCCGACTCAAAGCCGGAGCCATTCGTCTCAAAGACTCCGACCACGGTCCATTCTCGCATTCCAAAGCGAACTGTTTCACCGAGGCCGCATCCCTGAAACGACTCCGCTACTTTCTTACCGGCGATAATTTCCGAAGTCCCGGGTTGCCACATTCTACCTTCCACTATCTTAAATTCCGGCCGCATCCGGATAGACATCTCGGCAACGCCCCGCACCGGCACATTGCTGGGTTCATCGGTTCCGCGCTTGGGCTGGTTGATGAGCACGAGAATCTCGGAGGTGACCAGCGGGGTTCCGTTGTCGTCTTTTGCAATAGCTTCATCGGCCTTGATGGCATTGGCCATGTCGCGGTAGATGATAGACTGGACTTCGGTTTGGGAAGCTCTTCTTATCACGATGGCATTGTCATCCTCGCCGGTGGAAACGAGGGTGGTGCTGAGACCGTTGGACAGCATCAGTACGGCACAGAAGACAAAAACTACCAGCGCGATGCCAAAGACAGTCAGAATCGATGTCAGCTTGCGGGCAAATATGTTTCTGTACGAATAGTTCAGCAGCAGTGTCATATCGTGACCTATTCTATTATCCGTAGTCCGTCAACTATCGGCGTTCTGACCGCTTTCAGGGCCGGGAAAATGGCGGCAATCAATCCAACTACCAGCGACGCAAAAAGCCCGAAAAGCATGGTCATGGGATCAAGTCTCAGAACCGGGAAGAAGTCCTTCACAGCCATTGCGAGGAGATTCTTGATTGGAAAAGTAATGATCAAACCCAGCAGGCCGCCCATCGCGGCTATAAATAGTGACTCCCCGAAAATCAAACCGAGTATGTGAACAGGCCGGAAACCGAGAGTCTTCATCAGGGCGTACTCCGACACACGTTCCCTTGCGGTCATCGCCATAGTATTGGCAAGCACGAGAAGAATAATGCCGATGACCATGAATGAGATTATTCTCAAGCCGGTGACAATCGAACTGGCCATGGAGACGAAGCTCAACTGGAAGGCGCGTTCGGTCTGTGTCTTGGTCTCCGCGAGTGAGTTGGCGAAAAGACCGTCAATTCTGGCCGACATCTCAGCCGCCTGGTTCGGATCCGCGATTCTTACAATAAAAGAGCCGACTTGCCCGGCTCTTGGCGGCATCTCGATTCTCATGCGCTCGTCGAGGTATTCGAAGTGCATGAACCACTGGGATTCATCGGTCGTTTCTTCCCGGCCGGTGTAGATTCCCCGGATGATAAAGTCCCAGTCGCCAGGAAAGATTGTTCCCGTCAGGCGAACCGGGTCCCCGACCGTCCAGCCGAATCTGTCCGCCAGCGCGCGACCGACAATGACGGCGCTGCGTTCCTCCAAATAGGCCTGCTTCTGCTCCGGGGGAATTATGTATTCCGGATACAGATCGAGATAGGAATCATCGATCGCGAACTGAGGAAAGAAATTCTTAGGATCGACATAGGTGCCTCCGAACCACTGTGCCCACGACAGTCCGGTGACACCGTCGACCTGAGCGATCTTTTCTTTGTAAGCCAGCGGTAGAGGGAAAACCAGCGAGATGCTATTGGTAATGACCAACCGATTGGGGGAGGAGGCGTTCGCGCCGGCATACCAGGCATCGATTGCCGTTCGGATGACGGCAAATGCCATGACGGCGATGGCGAGTCCCAGGACAGTGAGAAACGATCGCAGAAGGTGACGGGTGGTGTTTCTGCTTACTAACTTGAGAACCTTCATACGTGATTGAGTTCCCCTTTGTCGAGATGGCGCTGGATGTGAGCTTTCTCGGCGGCCCGGGGATCGTGGGTAACCATAATGATGGTCTTTTTGAACTCCTGATTGAGGCGGCTAAGCAGTTCCATGACATCCTCGGCCGATTTTTTGTCAAGATCGCCAGTGGGTTCATCAGCGAGAATCAGAGTCGGGTCGGTCACAATGGCGCGGGCAATTGCCACCCGCTGTTCCTGACCGCCTGACAACTGGTTGGGATAGTGATCCATGCGGTCACTCAGCCCGACTGTCGACAGTGCCGTCTCCACCTGGCGGCGGCGCTCCCTGCGATTGAGTCTGGTCAGAAGAAGAGGCAGTTCCACGTTCTCAAAGGCGGTTAATACCGGCATGAGGTTATAGAACTGAAAAACGAAACCGATATTGCGGCTGCGCCACCTTGCCAGCTGGCCTTCGGATAGCCCCGTAACACTTTGACCGTCTACGATTACATCTCCATCGGAGGGTCGGTCGATACCGGCTATCAGATTGAGAAGAGTAGTCTTGCCTGAGCCGGATGGTCCCATGAGGGCGACGAATTCGGCCTCGGGGATATCGAGATTAATATTCTTCAGAACCGGAATTTCAAGGCTGTCGCGCCAATACGACTTATACACATTCTTTATCTGTACAAAGACATCTGCCATCAGTTGATCCTTGCTATTTTGTTACTTCGATTTTCTGTCCGGAAGCCATCTTGCCGGGAGGGGAGAGAACAACGCGGTCGCCCGGTTTCAACCCGCTGATAATTTCCGTTTTGTCGCCGAGCCCTCGACCGGTCCCTATCGCGACTTCCCTGACATTCTCGCCATCGACAAGGAAGACAACTTTCTGTCCATCGCGGGTGGTGATGGCATCGTTATCCACAGCCACCGCATTTGCGTATTCAGTGCTGTCCTTCGTTCTTCCGGCTTCGAAGAAGTTGACTCTGGCGGACATTTCCGGAAGCACCCGGTCGTCAATTTCGTCGAACGCAACTTTAGTTAGCACAGTAGCGCGGCTTCGATCCGCGGTGGGTACAATCTTTTTCACCTCACCCGGATAAGTTCTCCCCGGGTAGGCATCGAGAATAATGTCGCACTTTTGGCCGACCGAGACTTTGTGGATGTTTGCTTCTGAGACATCCGCCTCAACCTCCAGCGAGTTCATGTCGGCCAGGGTGACAATGGAACCTTTCGATGATGCCGATGACGCAAAGGGCGCGACTATCTCGCCAACATCGGCGTTTTTGGTCAGTATGGTGCCCGAAAAGGGAGCCCTTATGTAGGTATACTCGAGGTCAACCTCGGCGGCTTTGAGAGAAGCCTCCGCGGCGGCCACGCCGGCTTTTGCAAGGGCGTACGCTGTTTCGGCATCCTCGAAGACCGCTTCGGTTATTGAGCCGGTTTCATAGAGCTGTGCCTGGCGCCGATAATTTCTTCCGGCATTCAGAGAGTCAGCCATGGCTCTGACCAGATTCGCGCGGGCCAGCTCCAGATTGGCTTTGATATCCTCGTTTTCTAGTTCACCAATTATCTGGTTGGCCAACACAGTGTCACCCTCTTCGAAACCGAGATACTTGAGCCGTCCGGTGGCTTTCGAGGCCACCTCGGCCTTACGCTGCGCCACAACATAGCCCGAGGCTACCAGGCTGGCTTGCGATTCGGAGCCGGACAGCAAGGTGGCGATAGTGGTATTGACTTTGGTTGATGGCTCGACGAAGGTGCGGGTGATCAAATAGCCGACCACGACTGCGGCCGCAACGAGAACCCAGACGACAACCCAGATTTTTTTGCTGCGGGGGCGATCGCTGTATCTTTTGTCGCGGTCAATCTTCAGCGACGACAAATCGGGTCTATTGTTCTGTTCCATACGGTTATTAGATAAACTTTTTTGCGGTGATTTGGTTCCGGTAAATTAAGACTCCCCCGGATGGAATGTAAAGTTACTTTTTGGATGTTTTTGTCGTTGATTCGACTCAGTTACTGCTGTTTACAGTAGGCTACCAAATGCCGAGCAGGTCTTTGGCCTGATCGGAAGCCATCTCCTTGGGATCCCAGGGTGGGTCCCAGACCAGCTTGACTTCGACATCGCTGACTCCCTCGATCTCTTCTACCGCCCGGTGGACCATCGTCAAAAGCATCTCACCGTACGGGCAGGCAGGTGTTGTCAGAGTCATCTTTACCAGTACCTTGCCGTCTTCTTCAATCATGACGTCGTACACAAGCCCCAGGTCAACCACGCCGATGCGGATCTCCGGGTCCTGAATTGGCTTTAGAGCCTCAATGATCTTCTCTTTCGTGACATTTGCCATGAGAGTCAGTTCCTGTCTTCGGTGGAAACCACTGTCTTTTCGCCGGTTTTGCCCTGTTCGTAGTTTTTCAGCCCTTCGATAAGAGTCACCCAGGCGAGAAGAGCGCACTTGATACGCACGGGGAATTTGCGGACGCCTTTGAGAGCATCGAGGTCCTCGTATTCTTTCGGTATCTCAGTATTCTCTCCTTTGAGCATCTCTTTAACAACTTCGGCAATCTTTATAGCTTCATCCAGGGATTTCCCTTTAAGATATTCGGCCAGCATAGAGCCGGATGCTACCGAGATGGCGCAGCCCTTACAATCGACGTGAATATCTTTGACCGTACCGTCATCCATGGTTACCTGAAGCTCGATTTCGTCGCCGCACGACGGGTTCTGACCGTCGGAAGATACATCGACTCGGTCCACCGGTTTTTTGCCCCGGGGCGCGCGGAAATGGTCGAGGATAATCTCGCGATACATGTCATCAAGTCGATCACTCATAGCCCGAAATACCTCCTCATTTCCTTTAATGCGTCCACGAGAGCGTCGATATCGGACCGGTCGTTGTAGATGTATAGCGAAGCCCTCGCTGTGGCCACCTTGCCGAGGGTTTTCATCAGGGTCTGGGCGCAGTGGTGTCCCGCCCGGATAGCGATACCGCGCGAATCGAGAAAAGTACTGATATCGTGCGGGTGAATTTTCTCGTCGGTGAATGATATAGCGCCTCCGCGCTGGGTGGGATCCGTCGGCCCCTGAATTTCAATCCCGCCTATGCTACTGAGTTTTTCTATGGCGTACCCGGTGAGTTCGATCTCGTGCTGCCTGATTTGTTTCAAACCAAGTGATTCCAGGTAAGTCAGCGCCGCGTCGAACGCAACCACTCCGGCGATGTTGGGAGTGCCGGCTTCGAACTTGTGCGGCAGGTCGGCCCAGGTGATTTTGTCAAAGCTCACCTGGCGGATCATTTCGCCGCCCATGTTAAATGGCGGCATGGTCTCCAGAAGGTTTTTTCGGCCGTATAAAACTCCGACTCCTGTGGGACCGAGCATCTTGTGCGCCGAGAAGGCATAGAAGTCCGCGTTTATTTCCTTCACGTTCACAGGCATATGTGGTGCCGCCTGGGCACCGTCGACCAAAACAGTCACTCCCCTGCTGTGAGCGAGCTCCGTGAGATGTTTCACGGGATTGATGGTTCCAAGTACGTTGGACATGTGGGTTACGGCGAGGAGTTTTGTCCGCGTGGTGATAAGATTGTCAATGTCCGTCAGGTCAAGATGACCGGAAGGGGAGAGTTTGATTCTTTTTAGAATGGCTTTTTTCTTCTGCGAGAGTATCACCCACGGCACCAGGTTGGCATGGTGCTCCATTTCACTGATAATGATCTCATCCCCTTCACCGATATTCTGTTCTCCCCAGGTATAGGCCAGAAGATTGATCGCCTCGGTCGTTCCACCTGTAAAAATCACCTCGGCCGGTTCGACACCGCCGATAAATCTGACCACGTGCTCGCGCGTACTTTCGTAGGCCGCTGTAGCCTTTTCTGCCAGCGTGTGAAGGCCGCGATGAATATTGGCATTTGTTTTTTCATAATACTCGTTCAGCGCGTCAATTACTGCCCGGGGTTTTTGTGTGGTCGCGGCGTTGTCAAGATAAACAAGCCGATGGCCATTGACGGTCTGACTGAGAATGGGGAAGTCCTTCCTGATACTGTCAGGGTCAAGACACAAGCCAAGTCTATCGACCTGCTCTGTATTTAGGTTAGTTATGTCCGGTCTCATTTTGCCCTCTGCTTCTTGATCATTCAACCTTAACGAGTATACGCCCGTTTTCGACTCTGGTCGGGTAGGTATCGATACCCACTACGGCCGGCGGCGCTTTCACTTCGCCTGTCCTGATATCAAAGCGCGCCCCGTGCCTCGGGCAAACGACCTCTCCGCGACGAACATGACCGCTGCTGATGGGAGCATAGTCATGCGAACACTCATCGGCGAGAGCATAAATACCGTCATCGCCATTGATAACGACAATACGGGTGTGATTTACTTCAAAAGCCTTCATTTTGCCTTTGGGGATATCATCAATTTCCCCGACATCGATATACTCTCCCATCAAATGTGCTCCAGTCTTTGTGAAACGTATTCTGATAGTCTTTCCTGAAGGTCCTGTGGAACCTGCTTGAGGGTGTCACTGACAAACCCGGAAACGATCATGCGCACGGCATCCTGATAGCCGATCCCGCGAGCCTGCAAATAGAACACCATCATCGGGTCAATAGGTCCGATCGTGGCGCCATGGGTGCATCGGACATCTTCATTCAGAATCTCAAGCTCCGGGATGGTTTCGGCCCGAGTTCCTTTGTTCAGAAGCAGGTTGCGGTTTTCCTGGTAAGCTTCGCAGGTTTTCGCGTGACGGTCGATGCGGATCAGTCCGGTGTAGGCCGATACGGCCCGGTCGCGAAGGACCACTTTGAAATCTATGTCGGAACGGGTTTGTCCCGCGGCGTGGTCGTGCAGGGTGTGGTTGTCGAAGTGCTGATGGTTTGAGCCGAACAGCAAACCATACATGTTGCTCTCGGCTCCCTGACCGTTGAGAATTACGCCAAAGTTGTTTTTTGACAGTGATCCGCCAAAAGCGAGCGCGATAGTCAGCATATTAGCGCCGCGCTCGATGCGAGCTCGATGTGTCAAATATGATGTCGCGGCTGACGCCTGCCGCTGAAGCAGCACGTAGCGGGTACGACTGTCGGCAAGCCCGAAAATCTCCACCGCTCCATTGGTGTAGCTGTTGCCATCGCTTTCATCCGTGGAGCCGCCCCCATACTCATCGACGAGGGTCAGTTCGGCGTTTTCACCCACTACCACCAAAAGTCGAGGGAACTGGGCCGACTTGGATAGACCCGATTCGCGCAATAGATGAATCGGTTGTGCGACAGTCTTGCCGTCCGGCACATAAACGAAAATGCCGTCATTCCACAGCGCGCCGTTCATAGCTTCAAATTTGCCGGACTGATTGTTCACCAACTGGTAAATATACTTCTCAACCAGGTCGGGGTACCGCTTTACCGCCTCGGAGAGAGTCATTACGACCGCGCCCGACTTGGCCAGATTGTCGGTACCGTGGAAATTGATGTCTCGCCCGCCAAGATCGGTGACCAGCGCCGAAAGATGTCCCTGGCTCAGATTTTCAAGTTCTTGTTTTTCGACAATATCGTAGTTATCGCCGAAGGCCGTATCGGCAACGATATCGCGATCAATTACAAATCGAGCCGGATCGGTGTATCGCCACAGGTGTAGACCGCGCTCGGGCACGGGGGTATTGTTGTAGCTTTCGCGGGCGGACTGGCGTTTATCCCTGAGCCAGAGGGGACCGCGCTCAAGCTCCGAAGCCACCTCGGATATCTGTATGTCGTTTGTTGTTTCGTTCATGTTTCCATATCCAACCGGGTCGGTTAACCGATTGACCCTTCCATTTCAAGTTCAATAAGTCTGTTCAACTCCACCGCATACTCGAGCGGAAGTTCCTTTGTGAACGGCTCCATGAACCCGTTCACTATGAGCAGCCGGGCGTCGTCTTCGCTCAAGCCACGGCTGGTTAAATAAAACAGCTGTTCTTCCGCCACTTTCGAAACGCGGGCCTCATGTTCGACTCGGACCTGTTCGCTATCGATCTCCATTGTCGGGTAGGTATCACTTCTGGCTTCTTCGCCGATCAGAAGCGCATCGCACTCGACCGAAATTTTGGAATTGACGGCGTTCTTGTGGACCTTGGCAAGACCGCGATAAGACGCGCGGCCGTTATCCTTGGAGATGGATTTTGATGTGATCCGCGATGAAGTATTCGGGGCGGCGTGAATGACTTTCGCGCCCGCATCCTGGTGCTGATCGGCACCGGCAAAAGCGACCGAGAGAATTTCTCCTTTTGCGCCTTCACCAACGAGCTGAATACACGGGTATTTCATCGTAAGCCGGGAGCCCAGGTTGCCATCGACCCATTCCACGGTGGCGTTTTTGTGCGCGGTGGCCCGTTTCGTGACGAGATTGTAAATATTACGTGCCCAGTTCTGAATGGTCGTGTAACGGATATAGGCGTCATCGAGGGCAATCAACTCGACAACCGCCGAATGAAGCGAATCGGTCGAGTAAATCGGAGCAGTACATCCTTCGATATAGTGCACCCGTGAACCTTTATCGGCGATAATCAGCGTTCGCTCGAACTGGCCCATGTTCTCCGCGTTGATTCGGAAATAGGCCTGCAGGGGGATCTTGACGTCCACTCCCGGCGGGACATAGATGAAAGAGCCGCCCGACCATACCGCCGTGTTCAGTGCGGCGAATTTATTGTCGGTCGATGGTATCACGGTACCGAAGTATTTTTTGACGATATCGTTGTATTCTCGCAGGCCACTGTCCATGTCCAGAAAGATGACACCCTGCTCTTTGAGGTCTTCCTTCATGGAATGGTAAACCACCTCGGACTCATACTGGGCCGATACTCCGCCAAGGAAATTCTTCTCAGCCTCGGGGATTCCCAGCTTGTCGAAGGTTTTCTTGATATACTCAGGAACATCGTCCCAGCTCTTCTGCTGGTTTTCAATCGGTTTCATGAAGTAGTAGATATTGTCAAAGTCTATTTCACCGAGCAACTTGGTGTTGCCCCATTTAGGCATGGGTTTCGCATAGAATATGTCGAGCGCTTCGTGACGTTTGTCAGTCATCCACTTCGGTTCCTTTTTCATCTGCGAAATCATCTCGACAACTTCATGGCTGACGCCTCTTGCGCCTTTGTGGAAATAGTCAACCGGATCATGAAAACCATACTTGGTGGCGTAATCCTGATTGAGCCTGCTGAGTTCTTTATTTTGCTGTTTGATGGTCTCAGACATTGTCAGACCTCTGCTTTCTGTCTTGTTTCAACTTCAATCCAATCATACCCGGATTCTTCAAGTTGCAGCGCCAGCTCGGGCCCCCCGGATTTGACAAACTGCCCGTTCATCATGACGTGAACGTGGTGCGGTTTGACATAATTCAGAAGGCGCTGGTAGTGGGTTACCAGAAGCAACCCGTTGGTGTCGTTGTGGAAACGATTGATTCCAGACGCCACTGTTTTCAGGGCGTCGATATCGAGCCCGGAATCGGTTTCATCCAGAAGGGCCATTTTGGGGTTGAGGACAGACATCTGGAGGATCTCAATGCGTTTTTTTTCGCCGCCGGAGAACCCGTCGTTGAGATACCGGGTGGCAAACGACTGATCGACTGAGAGAGCTTCCATTTCGCTCTTGAGAAGTTTGCGGAAATCACTCATGTCGGCATCGGGACCGCGGTGAGATTTCAGTGCTGCCCTGAGAAAGTTGGCAACGGTGACTCCGGGAACGGCCAGAGGATACTGAAAGGCCAGAAACAGTCCGGCCCGCGAGCGCTCTTCCGGCTGCATTTCCAAAATATTCTTACCATTCAACAGGGCCGTGCCACTGGTGATACTGTAACCGGGATGTCCCATCAGGGCGTTGGAGAGCGAGGACTTACCGGACCCGTTTGGTCCCATTATAGCATGTATCTCCCCCGGGTAGACTTCTAAAGACACTCCCTTGACAACTTCCTTCCCCTCGACCTCGACGTGGAGGCCTTTGAACTCAAATAATGGTTTTCTACCTGTCATCTTTGCTTTATTCCTTAATTGTTCTTCTTTCATTCCAATTCAGTTCTCGCTTTACTGCGACTTGTCAACGGAAGATTCGCCGATGAGTCTATGCTTGCGATCTTTGATCGGTTCGGGGATTGAAAATCTGCCGTCTCTGTAGGTCAAATCGCTTTGGCACGAACCATTCATAATGGATTCGAGCGTCGTTTTTCCAAGAAAATCACTTACGAGTCGAGACAGTCCGACAAGGGTGTGGTGAACCGAACAATCTCCCGTGTGAATACATTTGTCCAGGTGTCCTGAATACTTGCGACAGTGATCCGGATCTATGAGCGGTCCACCCAGTGCGGTGATTACGTCAAAAAGCGTTATCTCGGAAGCTGGCCGAGCGATACTGAATCCGCCGCTTCGGCCGCGAACCGCCTCAACCAGACCGGTCTTGCGAAGCAGGGATAGCAGTTTTGAAGCATAGGGAACCGAGATACCCTCCCTTTCGGCTATATCAGAAATCGACAACTGGCCGCCCGGTCCAACCTGGGCCAGCGACAGAAGGCATCTGAGTCCATATTCTTCCAATGCTGATATTCTCATAAATCCACCATTTCCAAGTGCTTACATCACATTTTATAAATATAATACGAAATCTATACTAATTCGTATTGTTTTTATCTTAACGACCTGCCAAAAAAAACGTTCCCAATTTCAGCAAATTTTCCTTAGATTCCTTCCAGCACCTGAAAATGGTGGTTTAGTAGGGCTTTTGGGTCGAGCGGAAAACGAGGTAACTTGTTGAGACATAACGATCGGATCTGACGCAAAGACATGGAATTATTCAACATAGTACTTCTCGCATTTGCTCTGGCCTTCGATGCCTTTGCAGTCGCCATCGCCGTTGGTATAAAGCTCGGCCGGATAGATCGATGGACCGTGTTTCGCCTATCGTGGCATTTCGGCTTCGCCCAGTTCGGAATGCCCATAGTCGGATGGATCATAGGCGAGTATGTTTCGGGTGTTGTAGGCAGTTACGCCCGATGGATGGCGGCGGTGGTGCTGGTTATTATTGGTGGACGTCTTATCTGGGAACAGTTCAACCCGGATGAACGCTCGTGGAAAGGCGATCCCACCCGCGGCGCCAGTCTTATTGTACTTATGCTCGCGACCTCCATCGACGCTCTCGCGGCCGGATTTACCCTGGGTCTGGTTGGCATACAGATTCTGTATCCAACGCTGATAATTGGTGTCGTAGCGGCCTCGATGACCGTGCTCGGCCTGGTTTTCGGTAAAGCAGTTGGCCTTAGGTTCGGTCGGGGGGCGGGAATATTCGGCGGATTGATATTATTCGGGCTGGCAATAAAGACGATTTTGTGATCTGTCACGGCTCAAGGTAACTACGATGCGATCATCAGAATTCTCAAAATAACAAGCGGCACCACCGGCATGAAGTACTTCTCCCATCCCAGGTAAGAAAACGGCATCACCACGAAAAATGCGATTATAGCAAGGCTCAAAAACAGCTCCGTGTCAAAATTATCTTTGCGGTAGCGGGTGACGAGATCCTTCGCCACCCAGATCAAAATCGGTATTGCCAGTAAGAAACAGAGATAAAAGACTCCGTGTACCAGCCTGGCATCCGGCAACACCGTTAGCAGAATTCTATTAAACAACCCCACGGTAGGTATGCCGACATCGACCGACGGTTTCGATGGTCCAATCGGGAAGAACCAATAGTAGGCGGACACAGGCAGTACGAGCAGCCACACTCTCCAGCTCGAATAGAACCGCCGGAAATAGATCACTGCCAGGGGAGAGAGGTAGACGAAAAGTAGACAGATATAAAGGCTCAGGATCGTGGGATGGAAGAAAAAGCCCTGATCGAGATACCGCGCTCGAAGGCTGCTATTTGGACTGGGGCCTCCCCAGAAAAGAAACAACAGGCCACATGGTACGAGCGATAGCGCGCAGGCAAGCAGCATTTTAACCGAGTGATGTTTCTTCACAGTGAGAATCTCGCCTATGTGGAACAAGCCGGTCGCCAGCGCGAGGAAGGCGATGTACTGTCTTGAGAGAAGCGCCAGGGCAAGTGCCACCGCAAATAAAATGAACCGACGCCGCACGTGAGCTATTACCGACAGGATGAGAAACAGGATTGCCATCATATCGGTATAGACGAAAATACTGAAACCGATCATGTAAGGCTGCGCTACCAGCAGGGCGGCGCCAAAGAATATGACGGTTTCATCCCGGACGGTGATGAAGAGCAGGCGGTGGAAAGCAATGTAAGTTATTAGAGCCACTATAAGGGACAGAATCCTTAGATGGAAAAGATCGAAGCCGAATATCCGTCCCCACAAAGCATAGACAACAAAGGGCAGAGGTGTTGACATCTCCTCGTAGTGCCGCAATGTTTCGAGAGAAATCTCTGCGCCGAATTTCTTAATAGTGTTCTGGAAGTGCCATTCGTCGCCCCAGTGTCCCCATTCGGAACGGAAGTAATTTCCGGCCAGAATCACCAGCAGTTCGAAGAGGATCACGAACGTCAAAAACAAAACGAGTGATCTTCGGTAGCGTTTCATGGCACTCAATCTAAGTCAGCTTTTGTCGGGCAGTGATTCTTCCCACACATTAAACATGAAGCCAAAAGGATCGCGCACATAGCATGTCTTGCCCTTACCTTCCCACCGGACTATTTCGCATCCCCTGGCTATCAAATCTTCTTTGGCTGCTTCGAGATTGTCTACGATCAGCTCAAATATCAGCGCCGGCTTATCCCCTTGATCGACAAAAAGTCTCACTGGAGCGGTGTCGAACTCTGCCTGAGGCGCCCCCTTGTCTACCAGGTCCAATCCGATCTCATCACGGTAGAAGGTAATCAGATTCTCGTGGTCGGGGTGCTCCATGGCAAAGCACCTGCTAAACTTGTAACGCATCAATCGTCCCACTACTCAACAGGGTTGACAATAAGCGCTTCGATATCATCTTTACTATAGCCGAGAGCCTCGAAGTCGAGGACGCCCTGCGGGTTGTGGCAGTTCGCGCACGTCAGAGCGCCCTCGCGTCGGATAGCATGGCTGATCTCGAGCGAGGCGTCATTGGGAATCCACCGCGCCTGCACGTTCTTCATCTGTCTGACATCCTCATACGAGTCGATATTCCATCCATCGACAGCCATAAATGACATAAATTTGTCCATCATGTAGTATTTAAACATGAGGCCGTACATCATCGGCATCATGCTTTTTTCCATCTCGGCCGAGGCTGCCTTATCCGGGTCACCCGTGGTGTAGTATGTTGGAAGGTTGTACGGCACGAACATGCCGCCGAACGGACCCATGTTGGCAAGGTCAATGTGCTGTTTGCCGTTGAACTTCTTCATGGCATAGAGTTTCGAAGGCCGCCCGTTCTGCGCTATCGGGCGTATTACGTCTTCGTACCAGGTATCATAGTCGTAATCCTGATATTCCGGCCACACTCTGTTGGCGGTATAGAATTGGTAAAGATTCTCACCGTTGGGATTGTCACCGATAGGGTTACCCAGAAAGGTGGCGTCGCCGTTCCACCACTGATAGACTATGCCTGATCCGGGCATGTTCTCTTTTACGATATCATCATAAATGTAGACTCCGGGGTGTTCTTCGAAGACGGTCCGGTCGAAATCACGCATGGTGGCGTTGTCGGGATGCAGCGACGGTATGTGGCAGGTCTGGCAAGCTATGATATCGGTATGTCCGTTCAGATACTCGGCCAGCTCGGCATCCTCCGCGTGCGGTTGGAGGGTGTGACAGCCCTCGCACTTTATTTCCACATCAGGAAGATCATTAGCCATCATTGTTGTTGTATGGGTTCCTTTGGCGATATAGTGTCCCTCGGTCACATGGCACTCGATGCAGGAGATTCCGGCGGCGGCGTGAACATCCCATGTCGGCGAATAGGGCGTCCCGCGCTTCGAGCCGGGATGGAGCACCCTGGGGCGGTTTGTTCCGGTATTGACCATGCTCTGCATGTACGATGAATCGGCTTCATCGACATAGATATCGCCTCCGAAATTGTGCTGGTGACACCTCAGGCAGGTCTGGGCGGTTGGTGTCGTGACCGACACCGCTGCCCGCATGGATCTATCCTGATCCCATCGTTTCAACCCGTTGGTATCGACAACGACCTGTTTGCGATTCATGTCGTACGCCACCGCGTGACAGATCAGACAATCGATAGCATCTTTCTCCTCGTCAGTGGTGCTGTAAAACGGCATCATCTCACCGAGCGGAGCCTGATACTGCCCGCCTATGTGGCATTGACCGCATCCCTCGGAGAGAGTGTCGCCGTTTTCGAGCGGGACTATCTCAGCCCACGCGGTCATAGCGAATGAGCCTGGCTTCGGGCAGGGGCGATTTATCTTACCCATCGGAAAATCGTCAGCCAGCCTGCCGTTGAAACCGTATACATTCGGATGTTTCATGGTGAAGAACAGGTAGTGCGCCGATGTTGTCAGGTTCTCCATTAAATCCATTTTCTGCTGAACCTGTGTATGGGCGTCGACAAAAGTGATTTCACTGTGGCAGCCAAGGCATGTCTTCGGGCCTTCGTAGGAAAGTATTCCCGCTTCGGCAAATCTCTCGACGTGTTTAAACGACTTCCCGAATCCAGAGTTCAAGGCATCGCCGATCTGCGTCAACTGTTGCTGCGATATGCTTTCTGAGGGGAACTCGATGGCCGCGGGGCGGCTGTCGGCCGGCAACATCATGTGAATTACCGTGGACCAGTTCAACGCGGCCACAACTGCCAGCGCCACGATTAACGCTAATATCCAGAGCAGAATCTTGCGAAGCTTCATACCATCACTCCTCTATCAAACCGGACTGTTTTAGCTTTATCGGTGTAACTCAATAAACGAAATCGTAATCTTATAGACAAGTACTAAACCGGAGGGTTTAGCCTGAGTCGGCGAGCGCTGCGTGGTGTGCCGGGCAGTCGGCTAAGGTTAGAGGTGCGCCTCCGGGAAAAAAGCTCTTGCCCCACTCTGGCCAAAGCGTTATTATTGTGAAATAATTCACACACCCTTGTGCCTTGAGTGGCTCGCACTCTCCGGCAAACATCAAGGGAGTACTGGCATACCGCTATAAGTGGATATAACGCATTAGAATAAAGTGGGACGCTGATGAAAGAATTGCTTTCTGGAAATGAAGCGGTGGCACGGGGTGCCTATGAGGCCGGTGTGAAACTGGCCGCCTCCTATCCCGGGACACCGTCAACCGAAATTCTCGAGACTATTGCCGCTCGACACCGTTCGATTTACGCGCAATGGTCTCCCAATGAAAAAGTGGCATACGAGGTCGGTATCGGTGCATCGCTCGGCGGCGCCAGGGCACTGGTGACCATGAAGCACGTCGGTCTCAACGTCGCCGCCGATCCGTTCATGACGCAAGCCTACACCGGTGTCAATGGAGGGTTCGTCATCGTCTCGGCCGATGATCCGGAGATGCACTCCTCCCAGAACGAACAGGATAACCGCTTCTACGCGCGCTTCGCGCAGATTCCGCTTTTGGAACCGTCCGACAGCCAGGAGTGCAAAGACATGATTGTCACCGCGTACGAGTTATCCGAGGTCTTCGATACACCGGTCATGCTTCGACTGACCACCCGCATATCACACTCCAAAGGCGTGGTCGAACTGGGCGATCCGGCGCAGGGACCTGATAAGAAGTTCGTCAAGGAACCATCGAAATACGTCATGATTCCCTCCAACGCTCGTGTTCGTCATGTCGTCGTGAGGGAACGTCTGCAAAAGCTGCGGCAATTTACCGAGGAAACCCCCCTGAATTATGTGGAGAACAATGGTTCGAAGATTGGAATCATCACGGGCGGTGTGTCCTATCACTACGCCAAGGAGGTTGCTCCCGATTTCGATTATTTGAAGCTCGGGTTCACTTATCCGCTTCCGCTGAAGAAGATAGCGGAGTTTGTTGATACTCACGAGAAAGTGATTGTAATCGAAGAACTCGAACCGTTTTGCGAGGAACAGATCAAGGCCGCGGGCATCAAAGTGGCCGGAAAGGAATATTTCGGTCATCTCGGTGAACTCTCACCGCACCGGGTTGCCGAGGGGCTTAAGAAAGCGGGTGTTGTTGACAAGATACTTGTTTCGGATATCGAGCCTGAGAAGGGCATGTTCCCGCGCCCGCCTGTTCTGTGTCCCGGCTGCCCTCACAGGGGAGCCTTCATGGCGCTGAGAAAGCTTGGAGTAGCGGTTACAGGCGATATCGGATGCTACACTCTCGGCGTTCTGCAGCCGCTTAACGCCATCGATAGCTGTATTTGCATGGGTGCGTCTATCGGCAACGCCATTGGCATGGAAAAGGTCCAGGGCTATGAGAAGGGAACGGTTGCCGTTATCGGTGATTCCACTTTCCTGCACTCAGGAATCACCGGCCTTGTCGATGCTGTCTACAACAACAGCAATGTCACGGTTATGATTCTGGACAACAGCGTTACGGCAATGACCGGCGGTCAGGAGCATCCTTCCACCGGGCGGACCCTGATGGGAGAGAAAGCGGGCGTGATTAATATCGAGACTCTGGTACAGGCGCTCGGCATCAAGAATTACCGCAGGGTCGACCCTTATGATTACGATGGCATTCTCAACATCATTAAAGAGGAAATGGCCAACCCCGGACCATCGGTAATTCACACCAACCGTCCCTGTGTCCTCATGCCAAAACGGATAATGGATGAACCCTATACTGTAGACCTTGAGCTCTGTAACGGCTGCTCGGCCTGTTTCCGTATCTCGTGTCCGGCTATTGCCGCCGCCAAAGAAACCAATGAACACGGCCGTCCGAAGGCGGTGATCGACGATACCCTGTGTACCGGCTGTACCCTGTGCGCGCAGATTTGTCCGACCGAGGCTATCGTACTTAAGAGCCAGATGGTGAAAGGGTAGGTGAAGGATCATGAAAGAAAAAGACAACTACAGCATATTGATTGTCGGTGTCGGCGGACAGGGTGTTCTGCTCGCATCGGAGATAATAACCGAGGTCGCGATGGGCGCCGGTCTCGATGTCAAGAAGTCAGAGGTTCATGGTATGGCCCAGCGCGGTGGAATCGTCAGCTCGCACGTCCGTATCGCTCCCAGGGTCTACTCACCGACTATTGGTTACGGTCAGGCCGACATTATTGTCGCCTTCGAGCAGGCCGAGGGACTTCGCGCCATGGACTGGATGAAAAAGGATGGTGTCGCTATCGCATCGATGACGCGGCTTGTGCCCGCAATCGTGACATCTTCGAAGCAGTTCTCTTATCCGGATGATTCGATCGATGAGATGAAAAAGAAGGCTGACCGTGTTATCGGCGTGCCGGCTGATAAAATCGCCATGGAACTCGGCAACCCGCGTCTGGTAAACACCATTCTGATGGGCGTGATGTCAAATTATCTGCCGTTCGACAGCGAACTGTGGCTTGATGTTATCCGTAAGAAAGTGAAACCGAAGTTTGTTGATGTAAACGTTGAGGCTTTCAACCGGGGACGTCAGATTCAGCTGAGTACGGCGAAAGGATAACAGGCTATGCCGACGAAGATGCTGATAATCAATCCCGGATCTACTTCGACCAAGGTCGCGCTTTTCGATGGAGAAAAGAAACTTGCCGAAGAGGTAGTTCGACACGACGGCGCCGAACTTGGCCGGTTTGACAATGTCGCCGACCAGTTCGATTACCGCATGACCATGATCGATAAATGGATCGACTCGCTGGCCGGTGAGGCTGCCAACCTGGCTGCTGTGGTCGGCCGCGGAGCGCCGCTCAAACCTCTCGAGGGAGGCTCCTACGAAATCAGCGATGAGATGCTCGATGATCTCAAAAAGATGAAGTATTCGAATCATGCCTCGAACCTCGGCGCCATTATCGCGCGTCACCTGGGAGAGAAGTACGGCGTGCCGTCGCTCATTTCGGATCCCATCACGGTTGACAATTTCACTGATATCGCCAGGATCAGCGGAGTGCCGGAGATTGAACGCAAGTGCCGGGTTCATGCTCTAAATATCAAAGAAGTTTGTCGGCGCGAAGCGAAGAAGCTTGGCAAACGGCTTGACGAAGTCAATTTCGTCGCGGTCCATATGGGCGGAGGAGTCTCCGTTGCCGCGCTGGAAAAAGGCAGGGTAATCGATGTCAACGACGCGCTTCTGGGCATGGGGCCGTTCTCTCCGGACCGTGCCGGCGCGGTCCCGATCGGTGGATTGGTCAAGTTGTGTTACAGCGGGAAGTTTACGGAAAAAGAGATGATCGACAAACTGTCGAAAAAATCGGGACTGGTCGCTTATCTGGGGTCTTCGGATTTACGCGAAGTTGAGAAGATGATCGACTCGGGAGACGACAAAGCGAAGCTTTACTTCGATGCCATGGCATATCAAATCGCCAAAGAAATCGGGGTGGCCGCGGTCGCTCTGAAAGGCAGCTTCGAATCTATCGTGCTTACCGGTGGCATGGCCAACTCGCAGCGTTTGGTGGACGAGATCTCCGCCTATGTGTCGTTTCTGGGTAAGGTGGCCGTGGTATCGGGCGAGTTCGAGATGGAAGCGTTGGCCGCGGCCGGTGTGCGTTTTCTCACCGGACAGGAGAAATTGAAAAGGTATTAGACGAAAAGAGCTTATATGACAACTAAACCTATTCATTCGTCGGATGATTTGATCGAACACGCGGTTGCCATCGCCCACCAGGGACGCAAGCCGACTGTGGCTGCGGCCGCAGCGCAGGATGTTGATGTCATCGGAGCAATGTCGCAGGCGGCGTCCGATGGATTTCTCGACGGGATCCTGGTCGGTGACAGGCAGGCGATAACCAGGATGGCATCGGACGGTGGCATAGATATCGGTCATCTTGAAGTCATCGACGAAAAAGATGTTACCAAAGCGGCACACAGGGCAGCGGAACTGGCTTCAAAAGGACAGGCACAGGCGATCATGAAAGGCTTTCTGCCGACGTCCGCGCTACTCAAAGTGGTGCTTGACAAGCAGTATAGTCTGCGCGGCAAAAATACGCTGTCGCATTGCGCCGTGCTCGATATACCCGGATATCACAAATTGCTTAACCTGACCGATGGTGGAATGGTGGTCAAACCGGATCAAGAACAGAAATTACAGATTCTGGAAAACGCCGTGCTTGTTGGCAGAGCACTCGGTTTGTCGCCCGTCAAGATTGCAGTCTCGGGCGCGCACGACAAGCCATCGGCCAAACTGGCGCACACCATATCAGACATGGATTACATTATCCCTCGAGCCATGAAGAAGCTCAAAGATATAGCGATTCAGGGGCCGCTGCCGTTCGATCTGGCAACATCGAAGGCCGCCGCTGATCCAAAACAGGCCGAAGGTATGGTCGTGGGAGATGCCGATATCTACCTGGTTGATTCTATCGAGGAATGCAACATCGTGGCGAAATCCCTGATCCAGTTCGCCGAAGCTGTCTTCGCCGGCGTAATCGTGGGGGCCAGGGTTCCAGTTTCGCTCGTATCTCGCACCGATACCATGAAAAACAAGAAAGCGTCACTTGCGCTGGCCTGTGTGCTGTCGGATTATTACAGCAGTCACGGTGTTACGGAAAAAGGGGAGAACTGATTATGAGTGATAAGAATTTTACAATCCCCGAGGTTCATACTTTCGACCATATCATTCAGCGGGCAAAAGATAAAATCGCCGATGATCGGAAACCACGTTGCGCACTGGTCGTACCATCGGAGGGCAAGTCCCTCGAAGCTTTCTGTCGGGCGACAGACGCCGGACTCATCGAGCCGTTCATCGTCGGTGATGAGAAACTTGCCCGCAAGAAAGCGACATCAGCCGGGTTGGACATTGGCTCAGCCCGCTTCATTGATATCAACGAACCTGATCTGGCAGTGCAGGCTTCGCTCAAAATGGCAATGACCGGCGAAATTGACGCGTTCGTATTGGGGCGCTACTCTGCCGTGGAGTTGCTTGCTCTGATGCTGGATAAATCGGGTGGCTTTGTCGGTAAGGGGAGAACACTTTCGCATCTGGCAGCGATTAAACCTTCACGATACAAAAAGCTTCTGTTTCTGACAGACGCCGCCGTGAATATGGAGCCGGATCTGAAAATCAAACTGGCGCTGATAGACAATGCTGTCAAGGTCGCCAAGATTGTGGGTGTGGATATGCCCAGAGTTGCGGTGATCGCGGCGGTGGAGGTCATTTATCCTCAGATGCCGGTGACGATGGACGCGGCCGTTATCTCCAAAATGGCTGACCGCAAGCAGATAAAGGGCGCTTATGTTGACGGTCCGCTGTCTTTTGATATTGCTGTGGATATGTTCGCGGCCCAATCCAAGGGTATCACCGATTCGAAGGTGGCCGGACAGGCCGATATTCTGCTCGCCCCGAACATAGAAACAGCTAACGGCATTTATAAAGCGATGAGCCTTTACGGAAAATCGCAGTTGGGCGGGGTGATCTATGGCGGAAAGGTCCCAGCCGTCGTAAGCTCGTACTCGGACTCGGTCGAAACCCGTTTTCACTCTATTGTCCTGGCCAGTCTTGTGGCGTCATCGAAAGAGGGCTAAGTTTCTGTAAGAAGGCCAATAATGTCAGTATTGAGCGGACCGCAACAGGGTGGTCCGTTTCCTATTTTTTCCATAATACCTGTCGGGGTGATTCTTTTCTTGACTCAAAAGTTTAAGTCAATTATTATCAGCAGATTACGAGAATTTAACGAAGGAGCCGGAATTGGTCTACGGAGTCATATTAGCGGGTGGAAAGGGTGAACGTTTCTGGCCGCTGTCCCGTGCCGAGCGACCCAAACAGTTTCTGAGATTGACATCGGAGAAGACGATGCTCGAAGAGACTATCAGCAGAGTATTGCCTCTAATACCGCATGAGAATATCCGAATTGTCACCGGCGAGTCCATGACGCGTTTCATCAATGACAATGTGAAGGACCTTAACGGCGGACATCTGTTGTGTGAGCCGATGGGACGCAACACCTGTGTAGCAATCGGGTTGGCCGCCGTTCATCTGCTGCATCAGGACAAAGAGGCGGTGATGGTAACGTTATCCGCCGATCATTTGATAAGACCCGCCGAAAAGTTGCTCAAGATTATCGAGGCCGGTACGGCTATCGCGGCTGCCGAAGATTGCTTGATTACGATTGGTGTCGTCCCCACGCGTCCGGAAACCGCCTATGGGTACATCAAATTGGGCAACATGTACAAACACGAAGGCGAATACGTTTTTTACAAAGTTGCGGCTTTCACCGAGAAGCCCAAGCTGGCCGTGGCGCACGAATACTATTACAGCCATGACTATCTCTGGAACAGCGGTATGTTCATCTGGTCGGCCAAAAGCATTCTGAAGGCGATATCGGAGCATCAACCGGACCTCGGCAGACTTCTCGATGAATACTCCAAACATATCGGCACCAAAGGCGAAGCCGACGCTTGCCTGCGGATGTATGAGCGGGCCACCGCGATTTCGATAGATTTCGCCGTGCTGGAGAAAGCCGGGAACGTCTTGACTGTCAAAGCCGACATTTTATGGGATGATATTGGAGGCTGGAATGCGTTGGCGCGGTATAAGAATGTAGACTCGGATCGCAACGTGATTATTGGTGATGCCGTGACACAGGAATCCTATGAGACCATCATTTACAATGATGCCGAGGGTATTATTGCCTGTCTGGGAGTCTCCGACCTCGTGGTTGTCAGGTCGAAAGACATAACCCTGGTGGTACACCGCACCAAGGCCGACCAGATCAAACAGATTCTGGCGAGATTGGACGAGAATGAAAAAACGCATCGTTATTTATAGACCGGTCGCAATATCGCTGGCCATATTGCTGTTGGTCGGATGCATAGTGAAAAAGGAGGTCGCCGAAGAAGAGAAAGAGCGACCTTCGGTAGCGGTGTCTGACCCCCGCGGATTCGATCCGCTTGAGTTGCCGGAGGATCACGAAGTGGTGCCGGTAACGCACCCGAGATCCGCTGATATCGCGGGCCAGAGCGCGTTTGTTCAGGCCGATGCTACCACGGATACTTCTTATCAACAACCCGATGTCACGGCGGGAAGCATCGACACCCTGAACAACCAGGCGTTTCGAATACAGATTTTTACGAGCAAGGTTTATGGGGACGCCAGGTTTTCGGTAAAAGTGGCCGAAGAGATTTTTGACCGTCCGATTTTTCTCGATTATGAAGTGCCTTATTACAAGGTCAGAGTCGGCAATTTCAGTGATCGGGAGAAGGCGGAAGATTACATGATGAGGGTCAAGGAGGCGGGTTATACCGATGCCTGGGTCGTTGCCGTAACGGTACGTGTTAATGAGGCCACACCGCTTTATGAGGACTTGCTGACGCCTCAGCCGATAGATTCATTGCCGGCCGTTGAAGAACCGAAAGGTGTGATTGGAAATGATGAGCCCGAGAATTGACGCTGTTGAATATGCTGTCCCGGATGCAGGCGTAGTGGCTAAGGCGGCCGCCGTGCTGAAGGATGGCGGACTGGTCGTCGCGCCGACAGAGACTCGCTACGGTCTTCTGGCGCGTGCCGATCAGCCTTCGGCTGTCTCGAGGCTTTATAGCATCAAAGGCCGGCCGGTGAAGCTTCCGACAGCGATATTTGTGCGCGACCAGCGTGATATTTCGTCCTATGCTGTTTTTAACCCGGCGGCGAAGCGGTTGGCGGAGAGATTTCTGCCCGGTCCGCTCACACTGGTTTTGGAAGCCACGCATGATCTCGGCGAACCGCTGGTGGTGGATGGCAAAATCGGCATCAGGCTTTCATCGGCGCCGTTTATCAAAGCCCTGCTCAAGGAAGTTGCGTTTCCCGTAACGGCCACCTCGGCCAACCTGTCGGGGACTGAGGATCTCGATACGGTGGATGAAATCGCCAGGGCGTTCGGCGGCAAGGTGGATTTGTACATTGACGTCGGTGTGCTGGATAACACCGTGTCAACGGTTGTCGATGTCAGTCAGGAACAGGCCGTAATTCTCCGTGAGGGAGCCATAGCCGCGGATGATATCCAGCAGATACTGAAGAGTCAATTGATATGAGCGACGTTTTCACGATACTGTTTGTCTGTACCGGCAATACCTGCCGTTCACCCATGGCCGAGGGGGCTCTCAGGATGCTTCTTGATAAGAAACGGCCCGGCAAGTTTGAAGTTGTCTCCGCGGGTACGGCTGCCGCGACGGGTTTCCCGGCCACGATGTATGCCAACGAAGCCTCAAAGATATGGGAGGTTGACCTGTCCCAACATTTATCACGTCCGTTAAGCTCGACCCTGATTGACAGGGCGGACCTGATATTTGCCATGACCCCCGAACACTACCGTGAGATTATCCGGCTGAAAAGAAACGCGGAAAGCAAAACATATCTGTTTAAGAACTTTCCCGATGGGGGCGCGGACGGCGAGGGTGTGGTTGACCCGATCGGACAGTCGCTCGATCGATACAATGAGACGTTCCTTGAGATAGGGGAACATCTCGGCAAGATTCTCGATGAGATTGTAAAAAGGATTGATGAGAAGGTCGGTGGAAATCAGATCTAAAATACCGGGTGTGATAGTGTCGGTCATCGCCGTTATCGGCTTGGTCCCACTGTTTTACTTTCTCTTAATAGAGATAGGTATCGCCAGAGCGGCTTCGCAGGATAGTGTCCAGCAGACCGAAGCCTACGGCTCTATAGACCGCTATGTCGAGAACGTGGCTTTCGGTGTCAATGAGAAATTTGATTTCGATATCAACTATGGATTCATAAATGCCGGTAACGCCACGATGGAAGTCGCCCGGCTTATTGAGTACAACGGCCGTCCCTGTTACCAAATTGTCACCAGGGCCTATTCCAACAGTTTCTTTTCCAACTTCTTCCAGGTCGCCGACAGCGTGGAGTCCATAATCGATGCCCTCGGCATATTCTCCTGGCGCTTCGAGAAGAAGCTTAGAGAGGGAAATTATCGCTCCGACAAGCAGTACAGTTTCGACCAGCGCAACAATGTTGTCTTTTTTGAAAAAGACACCATAGAAGTCAGTCCTTACATCCAGGACGCTCTTTCCGTGCTTTACTATGTACGCACCAGGGAGCTCGAGGTGGGCAAATCGATTTTCGTGGATAATTTTACGGACGGAAAGATGTACCCTCTGGAGGTCAAGGTACTGAAGAAGGAGCAGATTACTGTCGATGCGGGCACTTTCGATTGCGTGGTGGTGGAACCGCTTTTGCAGTCTGTCGGCGTGTTTAAACACGAAGGACAGTTGACAGTATGGTTAACCGATGACCGCCTCAAAATGCCTGTTTTGATGAAGTCGAAAGTTCTGGTTGGCTCCATTTCCGCTGAGCTGACCGATTACCAATTGGGTGATCTCGAAGTTTTTTAGTATGCCTCAGAAAAGACCCAAAATTCAGCCTATCGACCTCAATAAGGTCAAGCAGTATTCAATGGCGTTACGCAAGAACAGGACTACCGTGAATTCTTTCGGACGGCCCTTAAAGGGCCTGTCAGGTTCTGATTTTCTTCAGTCGCTGCCCAGGATGCTGAAGGCTGCCGATTTCAACGAATTTATCGATCTGGTCATAAAGGCGCGAAAGAAGGGCCGTCCGTTTCACCTTCTTTTGGGCGCTCATACCATTAAAGTGGGACTCTCACCGGTCATTATAGATCTTATGAAGCGGCGTCTGGTGACCGGGCTTTCTTTCAATGGAGCCGGGCTTATCCATGACCTTGAGTTGGCCTTTTTCGGAGGAACGTCGGAAGATGTTCAGGCGGGACTTCAGGACGGCTCATTCGGCATGGTGAAAGAGACGGGGGAGATGATAGCTTCGATCGGGGATATCGCCTCGGATGAAAATCTCGGTCTCGGCCAGGCCGGCGGGCAATTTATTTCGACCCGCAAGGCGAAATACGCGAGGTACTCGCTTTTCGCGTCGGCATACAAGCTCGGTCTTCCGGTCACCGTCCACATGGGAATTGGTACTGATATAATCTCGCAGCAACCGACCTTCAACGCTGCGCATCTTGGCGAGGCGTCTCACGTGGATTTCCGGGTTCTGGCAAATATCTGCACGGAAATAAACAAAGGTGGCGTGGTAGCCAATATCGGGTCAGCGGTCATTCTTCCAGAGGTCTTTCTCAAAGCGCTGACTGTGGCCCGCAATATCAGCAAGGGCAAAAATCAGCTGACCACTGCCAACTTTGACATGATCATGCATTATCGTCCCAAAGTTAACATTGTCGACCGTCCCACTCACAAGGCAGGGACCGGTTTTAATTTCGTTGGCCACCATGAGATAATGATTCCATTGCTGGCATGGGGTCTGAAAAGAAAATACAAGTCTTAATCATTCCGGAGAAAAACATGCCTAAGCTAATTGAATGTGTTCCTAATTTTTCCGAAGGCCGTCGTCCCGAGGTTATCGACGCTATCTGTGAAGCGATAACTTCGGTCGACGGAGTCGTCCTGCTTGACAAGGAAATGGATCGTGACCATAATCGCGCTGTGGTAACCTTCGTCTCTCACCCGGATAACGCCGTCGAGGCGGCCTTCCGCGGTTATCAGAAGGCAGCCGAATTGATCGATATGACCACTCATAAAGGCGAGCATCCCCGCATGGGCGCCTGCGATGTTTGCCCGTTCATTCCGATTTCAGACGTCTCCATCGAAGACGCTATCGAGCTGGCTAACAAGCTCGGCAAGAGGGTCGGCGAGGAACTTCAGATTCCCGTGTATCTTTACGAAGACGCCGCTACTTCATCGAAGCGCAAGAACCTGGCCAATGTTCGCCAGGGAGAGTACGAAGGTATCCGCGACAGCATCGAGACCGACAAATCCCGCAAGCCGGACTACGGCCCCTCCAAAATGAACCTTAAAGCCGGTTCCACCGCTATCGGGGTGCGCTTCCCGCTGGTGGCGTTCAACGTCTACCTCGACACCAATAAGAAATGGATTGCCGATAATATCGCCGACGCGGTAAGGTCATTAAAGGGCGGCTACCGCTACGTTAAGGCTCTGGGCTTCGAAATCAAAGAACGCGACCAGGTTCAGATTTCGATGAACCTTGTCGAGTACACCAAAACTCCGATCTTCCGCGTTTTTGAGACGATAAAATCCGAAGCGGCTCGATATGGGGTTAACGTAACTTCTTCCGAAGTCATCGGGCTGGTCCCCAATGACGCCCTGGTGGCGGTCAGCGATTTCTATCTTCGTCTCGAGAACTTCTCCAAGGCCCAGATTCTCGAGGAGAAGCTCAAAGCCGCAAGTTCGGTCTCCGGTGCGGCAAAAGAGACTTTTTACGATGAAGTAGCGTCTTCATCTCCAGCTCCCGGAGGCGGTTCGGTGGCGGCTTCAGCCGGCGTTCTGTCGGCCGCCCTTTCAGCAATGGTCTGCCGTCTGACGGTCGGCAAGAAAAAATATGCCGATGTCAAAGATGAACTGTCCGAGATACGTGATAAGTGTGATGCCCTGAGGGCGGAGCTTACTACATTAATCGAGACTGACAAAGAGGCTTTCAACAAGGTGATGGAAGCCTTCAAGACAAAAGATGATGCCATCATAGAAGAGGCCAACAAAGGGGCCGCTTCCGTGCCGCTCACGGTGATGAAGAAAGCCCTGGAAGTCATGAAGCTCACGGAAATCGTCGCCAACAAAGGCAACGAAAATTCAATCAGCGATGCCGGTGTGGCCGGCCTGATGGGTATGGTGGCTATTGAAGGCGCCGGGTACAACGTCAAAATAAACCTCACCTCAATCAGCGATAAAGAGTTCGTCAGCAAAATGAAGGGCGAAGCCAACGAAATCATTAAAGAAGGTCAGCAGATAGCTCAGAGGATTAAAAAACGGGTAGAAAGCAAACTGTAGATGAAGCGGTATGTTGACTTACATCTCCACACATGCTACTCTGACGGCGCGAGTCAACCGGAAGAGTTGCTGGAGCTTGTGAGAAACAGCCGCATACAGGCCTTTTCCGTCACTGACCATGATACCCTTCAGGGCTTTCGGGCCATCAGAAAGCTGATGGACAAAGATGACCCGGAACTGATAACGGGCGTTGAACTTTCCGTAACGGTGGATGACGCCGACATGCACCTTCTGGCCTATATGTTCGACCCGGACAATTCACAGTTGCGGCAGGCTCTTGATGATTTCCAGAGCCACCGGAGCCGGCGAGGAAAATTGATGGTGGAAAAACTCAATGAGCTTGGTGTCGACATTACCTTCGACGATGTACTGAAGCAGTCGCACGGCACGGTTGTCGGTCGTCCCCATGTAGCGAAAGCCATTTTCCAGCGCGGAGCCACGAATACCTATGAGGAGGCATTCGTCAAGTATATAGGCAATGATGGTCCGGCTTATGTGCCAAAGGTGAATTTCACTCCGCAGAGAGCTATGGAGCTTATTCATCAGGCCGATGGTCTGGCGGTTCTGGCTCACCCCGGGATAGGCGACAAAGACAAATATCTTGATATGCTGATTGGTTTTGGACTTGACGGTGTTGAGGCGTACCATCCATCGCACCAGCAATCCCAGGTGGATCGTTATCGCCATCTGGCCGACAGGCACCGTCTGCTCGTTACCGGAGGTTCGGATTTCCACGGGCTGAACGCCCGGTATGACGCCGTAGGTTCGCAAAAGGTACCTTACGAATGTCTGGAGAAGTTAAAGGAATTGAAAAAGTGAGGCGAGTTTGAAAGTATCCATTATTGTCACCGCTGCTCTCGTCTGTCTGGCGGCCGCTGCCTTTGCCGACCAATTGAGCCGGGAAACGCAGGTTGAGATTATTCAGGCATACATGTATGCTACCGGCCAGATGAGCCGAAGCCAGGCAACATCACTCAGTACGGCCTTTGAGCAAATGGGCGAACTTCCCGTCAAGTGCGGCACGCCCGCAATCAGGGATTTCGTTCTGAATCAGGATAAGCTCGACCCCAACCTTCTCAAGGAACTGGGAACGCAGGCAGCGGAGCGCCCGGCCGGTTTGGATCAATCACTAGTGTCACCGTCAGGGATTTTTCGCGTCCACTACACGACATCGGGCGACAACGCCGTTGCCAGCGGCTACCCCGAATCGGTTGCAGCTATCTTCGACGAAGTCTATTCGCATCTGGTGGACGACCTCGGCTATCCGCCGCCACCGAGTGACGGCTCTTACGACCCCGCCGGACCGGAGTTCGATGTATATTTGGTCAATTTCAGTTTCGCCGTATACGGAATGACCTATTTGGACTCGGTTCATATCGACGGTACCACGGCCAGTAGCAGGGCCACAGCTTTTATGCTGATAGATAATGACTACGCCGAATTCAGTGAATATCAAGACCGCCCGCTCGACGCCGTTAGAGTCACCTGCGCCCACGAATTCTTTCACGTCGTTCAGTACGGCATAGATTTCACCGAAGGCGCTTTCGTCTCTCTCGACACAACTGCCTACCGGAGTGCCTGGATGGAAATGTCGGCGACCTGGATGGAAGAAGAAATGTACGACCAGATCAATGACTATTACTTCTATCTCCCGTTCTTCTTTCGTGAACCCTATGCCTCGATTCGAAGATTCATAAACAGCTTCGACCTCCATCCCTACTCGAGCATGCTCTATCCGCTGTTTCTGTCTGAAAAGTACAGTCCGAATCTAATCAGAGATATCTGGCTTGGCTGCGCTACCCTCGGGATGGGGACCGATGACTTCCTGGAATCAACCGACAATGTCATCAGTACGTATACCGGGGGAGACGAATCTTTTGCCTCTTCGTTCCATGAATTTATGCTGTGGAACTACTATACCGGTTCAAGAGCCCACATGGCTCCTGACGGTATCGGTTATTCCGAGCGAAACAGCTATCTCGAGGAATTTCTGGAACTGCCCGGTGACAGCAACATGGCTGTTCACACCGACTACACGGAGCCGATAAACGTTGGCGAATGGGAGAATATTTTCTCGCCTGACCACAACGGCGCTTTCTATCTGAAATTGAATGGCCTGCAGAACCTTGTTCCGGATACCACTTACTGGGCATGTCTTGATGGAACATTCCCGGCCTGTAATGATTCCGTTCAGGTTGACGGACCCCCCGGTGATTATGACATTGTGCACGTCGACTCGGTATTTACCATCACGGTTGATCTTGATTCGGATTTTCCTTACGATTGGGGATTCAATACCGTTTTTCAGTTGCAGGAGAATATCGACTCCACCGTTGTTGCTGAATCGACCCTTACTACAGCAACGAACCATGAATTTTCTTTCTATATAAGCGACTTGCAGCGATACCGTTCGGCAACCATGATGTTTGCGCCGGCGTCGCCGATCAACGACCTGTATAATCCTTTCAACCTGTTTTTGATAAGCTACTCGGTAGAATCGGAGCGCACCGTCCTTGACTCCACTCGTCTGAACCTGCCGGCCGCTATGTTCACGCCTTATCCGAATCCGGCTGTAGCGAGTGAGTTGGGCGACAACGGAATTAGTTTCAAGTTTCAGGTGCCGACCGACTCGCTGGGGGTTCCTATTTACGGGTACTATACTGACGATCCATACATTGTCTGCGATATTTTCAGCGTTGCCGGCGATCACGTCGGCCGCATCGACGAGATCGCTGATTCCGATCCTGAGACTGGCGAGTACTGGATTGAATGGAACCTTCGAAACGCCTCCGGCAAAGAGGTTGCCTCCGGCGTCTACATAGCGGTAGCGCAGCTTTTCGCGAGCCGAGACGATAAGGTTCTTTTGACCGAAGAAAAAACAAAGGTCCTTGTGATCAGATGAGTTTAAGGCTGCGGCTGATACCCCGGATAGCGCTGTTCTCAGCGCTTATTTATGTGCTGTCGTGGGGTTTGTCATACCTGCCTAATGTCAACCTGATATTCTTTATAGTTTTTCTGGCGGGGGTGATGTGGGGCGTTGGTCCGGGGCTTCTCGTTGGAGCGATGGGGATGGCCCTCTGGACAATCCTCAATCCGTTCGGTCCTGCCGCGCCGCCGATTATGGTCGCTCAAGTTGCCGGGACGTCTCTCAGCGGATTGGTGGGGGCATTCTTCCACCGTCTGGGATATGTGGAACTTGCCGGAAGGAAGCTTACCTACGCTCTTATCATCAGCGCGACTGCTTGCACGTTTTTGTTCTACCTGCCGGTGAATATTGTCGATGCCTGGGTGTTCAGGCCGTTCTGGCCCCGGTTCGTGGCGGGCATGCTGTGGTCGCTGATATCACTGGTAACTAACATGATCATCTTTTCATTGTTGTTCCGGCCGGCCCGATTTGTGTATAACAGGGAGAGGGCCGCATGAAACGCATTCTGATTTTAATGTCATCGCTTATTGTTGTCTCCGGCATTGCCGCGCAGGAGGAAGATACCTTGTACGTCCCCCCGGTCCAAGAGGCCTTGCCGCTGGACTCAACTATGGCAGACAGTCTGATTATGACTGACAGCCTGACAGGCGCCCAGAAGTCCATCCTCGAATTCCAGCAGAAGCGCGAAGATTTTCAGGAGAGCCGCAAGGAGCGAAAGCCATCGATTGTCTTTTTCGATAGCGTTCTCACCTACTTTACGACTCCGAGGCTCGATCTGCGCGATGAAGTGGACCGCTCGTTTTATCACGATGCCGGTGACTACTTTCGTTTCAACCCATCATACACGGTTCGTGATTACAGTGCGACACCAATGCGCAAGACCGTTCAGCCTTTCGGTCTGACCGGTAACCGCCTCAATGTGGTCGCCAATCGACTGGCGCTCTCACCGTTTGAGCATGTTGTCCAGCCCGATGGAATGATAGATTTCAACGATATTCCCATGGAGCTTGATCATCACATATATATATTGCCCGGCCCTGCCGGTCAGTTATTCGGGGGCGACCAGGCAATCGCGACGATGGTGACATTACCCGAAGAGCCGGACACCTATACGCCCGAGAGCGCTTTCATGGTCGACCAGGGATCGTTCGATTACAACTATGTGCGGGGGAAATATTCGAAGAAGTTCATTTCAGGCAGAGACCTTGATCTGTCAATTGGGTATCGCAATACCTCCGGTCTCATCCCCGCCGGCAGGGACGATCAATACCAATACACCGGCCGACTGTTTCAGCCGCTGGGCATCGATTATGGCATCAGATTTTCCGGGCAGCTTTACAGTCGTGGCGGACTCTTCCGCGTGAAGCCCGAAGAAGCGGGCGCCGTTCTCGAACGCAACCGTATTGACCGCAAGGCGCAGATCGCTCTGGAGAAACACAACCCCGAACACACCGTTCGAACGGAAATCGGTTACAGCTATCTCAAGCAGGGGTCAAACATAGATGGTACCTACAAAGGCAGGTTCGACATAAACGGAGATGGCTTGTTTTTGGTTCGTGAGTGGTCCTCCGGCAATTCGATCTTTACCGCCGAAATCGAGGGGGACAGGAAGATTTTCAAGGATGGCTTCGATGAATTCGATCGCAACGGGGGAAAGGCCACTATTCGCGTGGCGCGATTGAACCCCGGTTTGCGCTGGGCGATGATCGGCGGCGTCGAAAAGGTCCAAGGTTTCAGCGCCATGCCGTCGGCATCGCTGATGCTTTTCTCCGACAACGAGAAATCATTTTTTCTGCTATCGGCCGGGTATCACGAACGCGCTCCATCGCTTCACGAATTGAATCTGCGTTATCAGCGGGCCTCGCTTAGCTCCTCTGAGGCGGATGATTACGCCGATACGGGCAATAAGGATCTCGTAAAGGAGAGACAGGTTGTCGGTAGCGCTATGATGGAACTCGGCGGTGTCTCCACCAGTGCACGCCTGACTGTCACCGCCGGGCGAGTATTTAACGGCATCGACTGGATCACGACTGAACTCAGGGATTCCGTGTTTGTCAGCTACACCTTGTTTTCTCCCGCAAATATCAATTTTGACTTTCTCGATGTCTGCCTTCAGCAAAGGCTCCGTCTGGGCGATGCCCTGCGATTGACGGCGGGCGGGGCGTATCATCGCATTGAATATGAACGGTTCGAGCAGAGACCATACCAGCCCGAATACGAGGCTTTTGCCGGTGCGGAGCTTCATCAGTTCTGGCCGCAGAGGAATATTCACCTCTATGCCTATGCCGAAGTTGTCTATACCGGAGAATATATCGGCTACGAAGAGCCCGATCTTGGTAATGCCGCTGTGATCAACACGAAACTTTCTTTCAGAATAAAAGACTTCCGTTTTCACTGGGTGCAACAGAACGCTCTGAGTAAAGTATATTCTCCGCGCGACTACTTTGTGAACCCCGGCCGCTACAGCTATTTCGGAATCACCTGGCATTTTCTCAATTGAAGCGGACGACCGACCGTCAAGATGCTCCTTGACTTAAGGAGCGAATCTGGATTTATTCGAGATATGTCGCAACTAACACTGACGCGAGACGAAGCCTATCAACTGGTCGAAAAGAAGATAGGCGTCAATAACCTCTTGAAGCACATATTGGCCGTCGAAGCGGGCATGCGCAAACTCGCTGAACATATGGGTGAAGATGTTGAGTACTGGGGGCTGACCGGTTTGCTGCACGACTTGGATTATAACCAGACCAAAGACGACGCCTCCAATCACACCTACATCACCGAGGAGTGGCTCAAAGAGTACGATTTGCCGGATGATATGATCTATGCCATTCACGCTCATCCGGGTCATGTGCCGTGCCGATCCAAACTGGATTGGGCTCTCTATTCGGTCGATCCGACCACGGGATTTATCGTCGCCTGCGCCCTGATGCATCCGGATAAGAAGATTGCCTCGGTCGATGGCGAGTTCATGCTCCGCCGATTCAAAGAAAAACGGTTCGCCGCCGGCGCCACCCGGGAAAATATGGCAGCCTGTTCCAACCTGGGTCTGGAATTGGAACAGTTCATGCTCCTCGTTCGTGATGGCATGTTGACTATTTCAGATACACTTGGTTTATAGTTGATGGATAATGCGACCTCCCTGTGGAGAAAAGATATAGTCGGCTGGACTCTCTATGATTTCGCCAACACTATCTACTCCATGAACATCGTCTCGCTTTACCTCAAGCGGTATATCGTCGAAGATCTCGGTAAGGACGACCGCTTTTTTGATATCCCGTTTTCGATATCTATGGTCATTGCCGCTTTGCTCTTACCGGCGCTTGGAGCCGTTTCCGATCATTCCAGCAAAAAGAAGATATTTCTGTTTTTGTTCACGCTGACGTGTTGCATGGCGGTGGGATTAATGGCCGCGGTGCCGCCTCAGGCCGTACTTGTGGTCGTGATACTTTTTATTATCGCCAATTTCGCCTACGAAGCCGGACAGCCGTTTTACAACGCTCTGTTGTACTCGGTGGCGGAAGGGAAGAGGGCGCGATTCGTCTCTGGCATAGGCGTCGCACTGGGCTATGTGGGTTCGGTCGCGGGTATGGTCGTGGGTCTGGCGTTCGTGACGGGGAATATTTTTTCTTTCGATGTCCCGCTTATTGAAGGTGGAGGGAAGACCGGTTCGTTCGTGCCGACCGCCGTTCTCTTTTTCCTTTTCGCCCTGCCGCTCTTCTGGTGGGTGCGCGAAGCGCCCATAACCAAACCGGGAAAAGTGAATCTGAGAAAGGCGTATCGGGAGGTGTGGGAAGGTATAACGGCTACGAAAAAATATCCCGGCGTCCTGCGCTTTCTGATAGCCGATTATTTCTTCGAAGACGCTGCTACCACCGTTATCATTAATATTGGTCTTTACTGCTCCATTGTCATCGGCTTCGCTGAGACGGATATCACGCGATTTCTGATTGTCTCCACCGTTTCAGCCGTGGCCGGCTCCTTTCTGATTGGCAAGATTGCGCAGAAGTGGTCCCTCAAAAAGTTGCTGCGCTCGATCGTAATCGGCTGGGTAGTATCCTTGATGGCCTTTGTCTTTCTGGATTATCCCGTGGTTACCTGGATCCTCGGCTCATTTGTCGGTATACTTCTCGGGGGACTCTGGACAACATCGCGTCCAATGCTGGCCGAACTCGTGCCCCGCGAGGAACTGGGGAAATTTTTCGGTTTGTTCTCGCTTTCCGGCCGCGCCGCGGCCATCATAGGCCCGCTTATCTGGACCGCTGTCGTGTACTATTTTTATGCCGATAGATATCTTGGGAGAACGGCAATCGAGTGGCTCAATATCCAGCCATCCGACTATATCAAACTGCCTTACAAGATTGCCGTATTATCACTGAGTTTGATGATGCTGTTCGGTCTATATATATTCAGGAAAGTACCCGACACTCACGGGAGCGACAATGCCTAAGAAAATCGGCGACTGGTACGTTTACACCGGGGCCATACATATTCACACGACCGAATCTGATGGAACCAAGTCTCTTGAAGAGGTTGTCTCTATCGGCCGCAGGGCAGGACTTGAGTTCATGATGTTCGCCGACCACATGAACCTAAATAATCGTGAGAACGGCCTCGAGGGTTTCTATGGCGACACTCTCGTTGCTGTCGGTTATGAACACAATGACCAGAACGATCATCATCACTATCTGCTGTTTGATTCGCCCGGCGTCTACCCGAAGCATATGACGGCCGCTGAGTATGTGGCAGCGGGCGCCAAAGATGGCGCCCTGGGTATTCTGGCGCACCCCGATGAAATCAGGACCGCTCTGAGAGAACATCCCGCCTACCCGTGGACTGATTGGTCGGTCGACGGGTTTGTCGGAATCGAGCTGTGGAACCAGATGTCGGAATGGATGGAAAAGCTCACCCGCTACAACAAGCTCCTTATGTCGCTGTCGCCTCGCAAATCGATGGCCGGACCGACCGAACGAATTCTCAAGACGTGGGATGAACTCAACATGAATCGCAAAGTAGTCGGTATAGCCGGAGTCGATGCCCATGCTTTTCCAGTCAAAGTCGGTCCGTTCACGGTCGAGATATTCCCGTATAAAGTACACTTCAGATGCTTGAGAACTCACATCATTATGGCCGATAGGTTCTCCGATGATTTCGATACGGCGAAGCGGCAACTCTATGATGCCATCCGCGACTGCCGTCTGTATTTCTCGAACATGCGGTGGGGAGCGGCGGATGACTTTGAATTTTATCTTCAATCCGGTTCGGAAAAAGTAACCTGTGGTGGGACGTTGACTTCACCCAATGGCGCTCGCCTGATTGTGAACCTGCCCTCAACGGCCGACCTCAGGCTCGTTCACAACGGAGAGACCATAGTTCAGGCTGATACCGATGCTCTGGATTTCAGCGAGATTAGAAAGGGAATCTACCGTGTTGAAGCCTGGAAAGGCAGCCGGGGGTGGATTTTCTCCAATCACATCCGTGTTGACATGTAACAGATGACCGCACCGACAAAAACCACCATAATCTTCCTTTCTGATACGCCCGACACCGCGGGCGAAAAAGTCGGTACCATCGATGCTCCCGTTAGAATGGTGGGGAAGTTCATCCTGATAAACGGGCCCGATGAGTTTGCTATGGCTTATGGCCCAATAGACGATTACGGATACCACGCTGATCTTGTGAAGCGATTTTGCGACCTCAGTGATATACCGTCCGGGTGGGCCAAAAAGCCCGATATGTATGAAATCCTGACTGATTCTTACCGAGTGATAGGGGGAGGGTGGTTTGAAGAAAACATATCGGAAAAAACTGTTCGCTTCTATGGATATTCCACGGCTTACGGCGGCTTCGACAGGCAAGATATACTATATCTTTTGCGGACCACGAATTCTTTTGCGGACTATCTGGTCGACTTTGACGACTGATGCCGCGACATGACCTTATCTTATTGTAGCTGTTGGTGTGATTGCGGTGCCCGAGGAACCTGATTTCGCAACTTCCCTTAAAATAATAACTTAACATGTTCGGCGAAAAAGAGCGGGAATCATTTTATCCGGCTTTTATTCCAAAATATCTTGACAAATGTCCGTATAACGCTTAAAGTTACCAAATTATTTGGCTAAAGGAATATCAGCTGTGTTTGAGACTTTTTTCCCAATCTTATTGCTTCTGATGCTGGCTGCGATTATCGCAATTGTATTCGTTCTCCTTTCGCTTTTTCTGGGGCGTCGAACCAAACTTGGCCGCAAAAGCGACCCCTATGAGTGCGGTGTAGAGCCGATAGGAACCACCCGAGACCCCGTCCCGGTAAAGTTCTACCTCGTTGCCATTTCCTTTATCCTGTTTGATATCGAGGTTATCTTTCTTTATCCCTGGGCGGTCGTATCTCGCGATCTCGGCATGTACGGCTTCTGGGCCATTGCTGTTTTTGTGGGCGTGATTCTCATCGGTTACCTGTATGAACTTGGCCGAGGAGCCTTCAAATGGGATTAGAAGAAAAAATTCCTGATTCAATTATATTGACCACCCTTGATAAGGTTGTCAACTGGGCGCGTAAGCGCTCGATGTGGCCGTTCTCGTTCGGGCTGGCCTGTTGCGCGATCGAAATGATTTCCACTTTCGCCTCGCATTTCGATCTGGCGCGCTACGGCATGGAAGTAGCCCGGCCTTCTCCTCGTCAGGCGGACCTGATGATTGTCGCGGGAAGAGTCTCTATGAAAATGGCCCCCGTCGTAAGAACGCTCTATGAACAGATGCCAAACCCGAAGTGGGTTATAGCTATGGGCGCCTGTGCCTCCTGTGGCGGCGTTTTTAACAACTATGCCCTTCTGCAGGGAGTTGACAGGATTATTCCTGTCGATATGTATGTACCCGGATGTCCTCCCCGTCCGGAGCAGCTTATGGATGGTATCCTGAAGCTGCATGCTAAAGTGGAAAAAGAATCCCTCAAAGACAAACACGACGAGTGGGGACGCAAGGCGGTCTAAGCTCTTGCGAAAAGGTAAAAGAAAAGTAAGACTTCGGTCCTTGTGAAAATTGGAACAAGCTATCCTGATGGAAGATAAGGTCAGAGCACTCTTAAACTCCCGCTTCACTGAAGCCATTATCCGCGAGGATAACTTCAGAGGCCAGCAGTCCTTTTATATAAAGCCAGAATTTCTGGTCGAGATTTGCCAGGCCCTGCTTGATGATTCCCAGTTGAAAATCAACTATCTCTCCGATATAACCTCGCTCGACTGGCTCAATCACCCGCAGGAAAAGGACGGCCGATTTGAAGTTGTCTACAATCTTTATTCACTTGCGAACCATTACCGTTTCTTCATAAAGGTCAGACTTCCCGGCGAAAATCCTCGCGTTGCATCACTCACCGATCTGTGGTCTGCCGCGGACTGGATGGAAAGAGAAGTCTACGATTTGATGGGTGTCGTCTTTGAAGGACATCCCAATCTGACCAAGATTCTCACTCCTGATGAGCTCGATGGTCATCCTCTTCGCAAGGACTACCCGCTCACATATGAACAGCCGACGTTCAGCTGGAATAAAAACGACCCGCCGGAGGTTATCAAGTGAGCCCCGAGAGCAAAACCATAACTATTAATATGGGGCCACAGCACCCGTCCACGCACGGCGTGCTCAGGGTTATACTTGAGCTCGATGGCGAGCGGGTTGTTAAGGCTACCCCCGTACTGGGTTATCTCCATACCGGTATTGAGAAGACGATGGAGAGTAAGCTTTACTATAAGGCTTTACCGGCCACCGATCGCATGGACTATTTGTCCCCGATGTCCAACAACCTGGGTTTCTGCCTGGCGGTCGAGAAGCTCATGGATATCGAGGTCCCGGAAAAGGTCAAGTGGGCCAGGGTCTGTCTGGCGGAGTTGACGCGCGTAAAATCGCATCTCGTCTGGCTCGGCACTCATGCTCTCGACCTGGGAGCGATGTCGATGCTGCTGTACGCTTTCAGAGAGCGCGAATCTATCGTCGATGTCTACGAAGCCTGTGGCGGACAGCGGATGATGACCAGCTATATTAGAATCGGCGGACTGGCGCAGGAACTTCCGAAAGACTTCGACAAACTGGTAAGAAACGTGATAAAACAGGTCAATCAGGGGATAAAGGATTACGAGGACCTGCTGACCAACAACGAAATTTTCATTAATAGAACCAGAAACGTCGCCATCATCTCTGCTGAGGATGCTATCGACTTTTCGCTCTCCGGCCCGATGATTCGCGGGAGTGGCGTCAACTATGACGTGAGAAAAGCCAATCCGTATTCCGGCTATGAAAAGTTCGATTTCGACATACCTCTCGGTAAGAACGGCGACGCTTATGATAGATATCTGGTGCGCCTCGAAGAAATGCGCCAGTCACTGCGGATTGCTCAGCAGGCGATTGACGGCATGCCTGAGGGGCCGTACCGTGCCCATGTGCCCGGAGTAGTGCTGCCGCCGAAGGAAGATGTCCTCTACAAAATGGAATCGATGATTTTCCATTTCAAGATTATTACCGAAGGTTTCAAGGCTCCGTGCGGCGGAGTGTATCAGGCGATCGAGGCTCCCAAGGGAGAACTTGGTTATTTTATTCAGGGCGACGGCACCAACAAGCCAAATCGTGTGAGAGTGCGCCCACCGTCGTTTATCAATCTGGCTTCGCTGCCAAAACTGGTCGAAGGCAGGCTGTTCTCGGATGTAGTGGCGGCAATCGGGACTATTGATATCGTGCTGGGAGAAGTAGATAGATGATTCTGACTGAAGAATCGATCAAGGAAATTAAGGCGAAAGCGGCCAAATATCCGCGCAAGAAGTCGGCTATCCTTCCGGCTCTGACCGTGGCGTATAAACAACTTGGCTATGTCGATGAGGAAATTTACCGGGCTATTTCCAAAGTCATCGGTGTCCCCCACGTGGAGATAGCCGAAGCGGCCACTTTTTATACCATGTTTCCCAAAGAGCCGAGAGGGAAATACCTGATACAGGTTTGTCACAATATCTCCTGTGCGTTGCTGGGCGCCGATTCATTGATAGGCTACCTCGAAGAAAAGCTGGGCATCAAAAAAGGCGAAACGACACCGGACAAGATGTTCACTCTCATTACGGTGGAATGTCTCGGCTCGTGCTCTACCGCCCCGATGATGCAGATTAACCACGACTATTACGAGAACCTGACCAAAGAAAAAGTCGACTCGATATTGAATGATTTGAAGGCTAAAGCATGACGTTCTACTCACCGGTGATAACAAACGCGGCAGAGGTCGCCAAAGACCCTAATCTCCACCTGTTTAAGTACGTGGAGGACCCGAATCAGCACAAGATCGACACCTTTGTCGCTCACGGTGGATACAAGGCGTGGCAGAAGGTCCTGTCGGGTATGTCGAGCGATCAGGTGATCGATGAGGTCAAGAAATCGGGTCTTCGTGGTCGCGGCGGCGCTGGATTCCCCACCGGTATGAAATGGGGCTTTGTGCCCAAAAATTCGCCCAAGCCGCGTTATCTTTGCTGCAACGCCGACGAATCCGAACCGGGTACCTGCAAAGATCGTGTGCTCATGGAGCGCGATCCGCACGCCGTTATCGAGGGTATGGCTATCGGAGCGTATGCTATAGGTTGTCATCTGATGTTCATTTACATCCGCGGTGAGTTCGAACATTGCCACGCTCGCATGGAACAGGCCATGGGCGAGGCATACGCCAAAGGACATCTGGGTAAGAACATTTACGGCAGCGGCTACGATCTCGATATGATCGTCCACACGGGCGGTGGCGCCTACATATGTGGAGAAGAAACCGCCCTCTTGAATTCCGTTGAAGGGGAACGCGGTATGTCGCGCATGCGCCCGCCATTCCCGGCTATTGAGGGACTTTATGCCTGCCCGACTATCGTCAATAACGTAGAGTCGTTGGCAACCGTGCCGCACATAATAAATAGAGGCGCCGACTGGTATAGCTCGCTGGGAACCGAGAAATCCAAAGGGACCAAAATATTCTCGCTTTCCGGGCACGTGAAGCGCCCCGGCAATTACGAAGTAGAACTTGGCTTCAATCTCAAGAAGTTGATATATGATCCCGCGTATGGCGGCGGTATGCTGGGAGACAAGAAGTTGAAAGGCGTTATCCCCGGCGGTGCTTCGACACCGTTTTTGACTCCGGATAAGATCGATATCGGTCTTGACTACGAGTCGCTGACGACGGTCGGATCGATGCTCGGCTCGGGCGCCATCATCGTGTTCAACGAAGATGCCTGCATCGTGTGGGTGATCAAAAAGCTTATCCATTTCTTCCGCCACGAGTCCTGCGGAAAATGTACGCCGTGCCGGGAGGGTACCGGCTGGCTGGAGCAGGTCATAAATCGAATAGAGCGCGGGCAGGGAATGCCCGGGGACATAGAAAAAATAGAGGATGTCTGCGGCAATATACTGGGTCGCACTATCTGTCCTCTGGGTGACGCAGCGGTCATGCCCATCCAGTCTGCGATCAAGCACTGGCGAGACGAATGGCAGTACCATATCGATCACAAGAAATGTATGGTGAACTCTCACTTTGAGTTCAAATAGAGATTATGGCAGACGCAACGAATAAAGACATACAGACAAAAGCCGCTATCCCGACGGTGACATTTACAATCAATGGCCGTGAAGTGACGGTCCCGAAGGGCACTACCGTCCTCAACGCCGCCCGCGAGATTGGCATCCACATTCCGACCTTCTGCTGGCATCCGAAATTGAAGTCGGTCGGCGCCTGTCGCATGTGCTATGTCGAGGTGGAGAAGATGCCCAAGCTGCAGGTTTCCTGTATGCTTGAGGCCATGGACGGTATGGTCGTGTACACCGACTCCGACCTTGTCAAACGGGGGCGCAAGGCCGTAATCGAGTTTATTCTTCTCAACCACCCGCTGGACTGCCCAACCTGCGACAAGGGTGGAGAATGCGATTTGCAGAATCTCACTTTCGCCCACGGTATCGATGACAGCCGTTTTGATTTTAAGAAATACCGCTTCGTCGATGACGGTATGACCACCACTTTCGATGATAAACGTATCGGTCCCGAAATAATTCTGAACAGAAACCGGTGTATCCTGTGCTATAAATGTGTCCGGGCCAACAAAGAAGCGTTCGGCGAGTACGATCTGGGAGTATATGAACGAGGCAATATCGCCGAGATCAATGCCGCTCCCGGCGAACAGGTTGACAATCCCTTCTCGGGCAACCTGGTCGAAATTTGCCCCGTCGGCGCTCTTACCAACACCGACTGGCGCTATAAAATCAGGGTCTGGTTGACCAAAACAACGCCTTCAATCTGCAACTACACCAGCTCAGGCACCAATATCCTCTTCTACAAAGAGGATCATAAGAATAAGATTTTCCGTACGACCTCCAGAAGAAACGACGAAATAGACGATGGCTGGTTGCCGGACATCACGCGCTATGGCTACCAGATTGTCAACGCTCCCGACCGTCTGAAAAGACCGCTTGTCAAAAAAGAAGGCAAGCAGGTAGAGGCTACCTGGGAAGAAGCCCTTGAAGTGATCAGCAAGAAATTTGGCGAGATAAAAGAAAAACTCGGCGGCGTTTGTGTCGGCAGTCTGGTCGCCCCCAATCTTGACAACGCTTCTCTGTATGCCGCGTCGAGGCTGATGCGGACCACGTTCAAGTCCAACAATATCGATTTCAGGGGCGATTATAGAATGCTGCCGGCGGAGCCGGAGTCGCTTTATATGACTCTGGCCTCTCAGCCGTTCAAAATAGCTGATATCGACAGCTCCGATGTGATTGTCACTTTCGGTTCGGATCTGGTTCGTGAGCATCCCAACGAGTATCTGCGCATTCGCAAAGCGCGCAATTTCGGCAATGCCAAAATTTACTCGATAAATCCTTACGCGGTTAAGTCGGCCGATGTTGCTGATCTTGAATTGATCTATAAACCGGGGACGGAAGAGATAGTCGTCAACGGCATCTGTCTTGCCGCGATCGAGATTGGCGCTGTCGCCCCGGATCGCGCGACGCAGTTGAAATCCAAAATTGCTCCGGCCTCTTTGAGTGCCGCGGCCGCTGCGTGCGGGGTTGACGCCGACAACCTGAAAATTATCGCTCAGGCTCTCTACGAGGGCCGGAGAGTCACGTTCCTTGCCGGTGAGCTTGTTACGCGCTCCAAGGCGCGTGATGTTATCGGCGCCGCGCTGTTAAATCTCTCCATGGCGCTCCAGTTGCCGCAGAAGGGGCAGATGGCAGTACTGGCCAGATATGCCAACTCCAAAGGCGCCGAGAAACTCGGTTTGCTTCCGAAGCCGCGCAAGGCGCTCGTTGATGAAATGACCGCTATTTGGGGTGAGTATCCCGATGCGGAGCCAAACAATACCGATGCTATGATGGCTCTGGTCAAAAAAGAGGAAATCAAAGGTTTCTTCATTCTCGGAGCCAATCCAATGATGCTTTACCCGGACCGCGAGTTTGTCAAAGAGGGGCTCGAAAAACTGGAATTCCTGGTCGCGTGTGACCTGTTCGAGACTGCGACTACAGAATTGGCTGATGTGGTATTGCCTCTGGCGAGTTGGGCAGAGTATGAAGGCTACTACGTAAATCTTGAGGGCAAAGCGCAAAAAGCCGAACAGGCGGTAAAACCGGTCGGAGAGGCGAAGCCCGGTCATGAAATCTGTAAATTGGTTTCCGAAGCTCTCGGTGATGACCACTGGATGAGTAATGAACAAATGCACTCTGATATTCAGCGACTGCTCAAGGCTGATTCCGTAATACCATATCCCGATGATTTTGTGGAAGCAAAGCCGCTGGATGATGTTGCCGTCAACGAAGAATATATCCTGCCGCTGTATATAATTGATGATCCGCACCATTGCGGGCACTTAACCGAGAAAGCGACATCGCTTGCCAACTTCGCGAGCGAGCCGTATATTGAAATTTCGCCGGAACTGGCGTCGAGATACAAGATCGAAGATGGAGATTCCGTCAGGGTGGCTTCGGAAATCGCTAAAGTCGTCCTGCCCGCCAGGATATCGGAGCATCTGGAAAGCGATGTCGTGCTGATGCCGCGCAATTTCCCGTCGAAATCGGTGACGTCGCTCTTGATGCGCAAAAGGCGAGTCGACCGGGTTAAACTGACAAAGGTGGATGAGTAGCAAGTATGCTGGAGATCATTATAGCATCATCGATCAAGGTCCTTTTTGTAGTGATCGCGGTCCTGACCGGATGTGCCTACTCGACCTGGCTTGAACGGAAAGTTGTCGGGCATCTCCAGCACCGTATCGGTCCGTCCTATGCCGGGCCATTCGGCCTTCTGCAGCCGATTGCCGATGCGGTCAAGCTGATGTTCAAAGAAGATATCATGCCCGATAAGGTGGAAAGGGCGACCTATGCGCTGGCTCCAATCATATCCTTCACGCCTGCCCTGTTGACCTTTGCGGTCGTGCCGTTCGGCATGGATATGACGGTATTCGGTTATGATGTCAAGATGGTTCTGTCTGACCTCAATATAGGTATCCTTTTCGTATTTGCCATCACATCGCTTGGCGTATATGGAATTGTGCTTGCCGGCTGGTCATCGGGCTCAAAGTACTCATTGATGGGCGGAATTCGTTCGTCGGCCCAGATGATCTCCTATGAAGTGAGTTATGGACTGTCTATCATCGGAGTGCTGCTTATCGCGAATACGCTGTCACTGAGAGAACTGGTAAGCCAGCAGACCACCGACTCTATCTGGTTTTTCTCCAACTGGTTTGTGTGGAAACAGCCGCTCGGCTTCCTGATATATATAACGTGCGCTATCGCGGAGACGAATCGCCTGCCGTTTGACCTGCCCGAAGCCGAGTCGGAGCTTGTCGGTGGTTATCACACCGAGTATTCATCGATGCGGTTCGCGATGTTCTTTATCGGCGAGTACGCCAATATGCTGGCCGTTTCCGCCGTCGCCGCCACCCTGTTCTTCGGGGGATGGCACGGGCCGTTCGTGGAAACCTTCCCTCTGCTGGGCATATTCTGGTTTGTCTTCAAGGTTTTTGTCTTCATGTTCTGTTATGTCTGGCTGAGAGGAACGTTCCCGCGCTTCAGATACGATCAGTTAATGAATTTCGGCTGGAAAGTGCTGTTGCCTCTGGCGCTTTTAAACACTATGGTAACCGGGCTGTTTGTTGTACTGGGGTGGTTGTAAGGTAGGTTGAATATGAACGAAGTACTGAAAGCTATCGGAAACGTGTTCTTGAAGATGCCCAAAGGGTTTGTGGTCACCTTTAAGCACATGTTCAAAAAACCGGTCACCCTCGACTACCCGCGTAAGAAGAAGCCCATGGCTCCGAGATACCGCGGCTTGCACTACCTGGAGCGCTACGATGACGGCACCGAACGCTGCGTGTGCTGCGGCCTTTGCGCGGCAGCCTGCCCGGCGGATGCTATATACATGGAGCCGGAAGAAACCGAAAAAGGCGAAAGAAAAGCGAAAATCTACGAGATAAATTTGTTACGGTGTATCTTCTGCGGCTTCTGCGAAGAAGCCTGCCCGGAAGAAGCCATATTCCTGGGACATGAGTACGAGTTCTCGGCCGACACCCGCGATTCGTTTATCTATACCAAAGAGCAGATGCTCGTGCCACATCCACGAAAGGACAATCCCTTCAAACGTATGTACCGCCGGGTGAGAAAAGTTTACGGAGTAACGGATAAGCAAGTATGAGTCTTGATGCTGTCATATTTCTGATTTCCGCCGTGGTAGCGGTGTTCGGCGCGACCATGATGATCGCCCAGCGCAATCCAGTGTTGTCGGTGCTATATCTGATCCTCTCGCTGGTGGCGCAGGCCGTGTTGTATGTTCAACTCGGTGCGCTGTTTCTGGGAGCTGTCCTCATTATCGTTTACTCCGGCGCCATACTCGTGCTGTTTCTGTTTGTCATTATGCTTCTCAACCTAAGGGGAAGTGAGGACCTCGGTGAAGGCTCCGGGCCTATGAGCAAGTTTTCAAAATATATTCTCGCAATCCTGTTTGTTGTCGAACTGATCTTGGTGGTAAGAACCGGCTTTTCCCGCGCTGACCCCCTTGTCGGTATTATGACCGAGCAGGCTCCCGATTTTGGCTCGGTAGAAGCTGTGGCGACGCTGCTGTTTACTAAATATCTCTACCCGTTTGAGCTTGCCGGCGTTCTGCTGCTGGCGGCTATCGTCGGCGCTGTCGTAATGACCAGAAACCCCTCGGAAGACGAATCTCCGGCGGCTGGTGCCGATGAAGATGCCGGGAAAGTCGATTTCAAAGCGGAGGGCAAATAATGGTTCCGTTATCAGCATATGTCATCGTAGCCGCGGTCCTGTTCGGCATCGGCACCATCGGGGTAATGATCTCTCGCAATCTGATCGTCCTGTTTATGTCCGTCGAACTGATGCTGAATGCCGCCAATCTGACATTGATCGCCTTTTCGCAGACGTTGAACGTGCTCGATGGACACGTTTTCGTATTCCTTGTTTTGACTATCGCGGCCGCAGAAGCCGCCGTGGGATTGGCTATGGTCATTACGCTGTTTAGAAACAGAGAGACAATAAATATCGACCGGTTCAATATTCTAAAGTGGTGATTGTACAGGAAGTAATGTAGCATGTCCGATTATCTGTTTTTGGTGCCCCTGTTTCCGTTAATTGGTTTTCTGACCAACGGTTTGCTTTTGGGACGCTTGCCGCGGCCGGTGATCTCGTTCGTAGGATGTGCCTCGGTTGGTCTGTCGCTCATCCTTTCCGTTATGGTCTTTTTCGAGTTGAAGGCTATGCCGGCGGATTTCCGCATACTCCAGCAGGTGTTGTTCGAATGGGTACCATCGGGAGATTTCCACGTCAATATTGGCCTGCTTCTGGACCCGCTGTCCGCGGTGATGATTCTGGTCGTTACCGGCGTGGGCTTTCTGATTCACGTTTATTCCGTCGGTTACATGCACCATGATCCCGGATACGGCCGCTACTTCACCTATTTGAACCTGTTTACTTTCTCGATGTTGACTCTGGTCCTGGCAGACAACTTTCTGCTCATGTTCGTCGGATGGGAAGGCGTCGGGCTTTGCTCCTACCTGTTGATTGGTTTCTGGTTCGAGAAGAAGTCTGCCTCCGATGCCGGCAAGAAGGCGTTCATCGTCAACCGTATCGGTGACTTTGGCTTCTTGATCGGCATGTTTATAATCTTCTGGCAGGTGAAATCACTCGATTTCCTGACCGTTTCAGAGATGGCCCCGAGTGTGTTCATGGCCGGTGGCGCGCTGATTACGACGACCTGTATACTCCTTTTCGTCGGAGCTACCGGTAAGTCGGCGCAGATACCGCTGTATGTCTGGTTGCCGGACGCCATGGAGGGCCCAACGCCGGTATCCGCGTTGATTCACGCCGCTACCATGGTGACCGCCGGTGTTTACATGCTGGCGCGGACCAATGCGCTGTTTATAATGGCTCCCGATGCCCTGATGGTAGTGGCTATCGTGGGCGCACTGACAGCGCTGTTCGCGGCGACCATCGGATTGGCCCAAAACGATATTAAGAGAGTACTGGCCTATTCTACTGTCAGCCAGCTCGGTTATATGTTCCTCGCCTGCGGGGTAGCTTCCTTTACCGCCGGTATCTTCCATCTGATGACTCACGCCTTCTTCAAAGCCCTGCTTTTCCTTGGGGCCGGCTCCGTTATTCACGCCATGTCCAACGAACAGGACATGCGCAATATGGGTGGCCTGAAAAAACATCTGCCGATTACCTTCATGACCATGTTGGCCGCCACCCTGGCAATATCAGGGATACCCGGCTTCTCAGGCTTTTTCTCGAAAGATGAGATCCTGTGGAAATCTTTCTCTTCGGATTACGGCCATCCCATTTTCTGGGTCCTGGGATTCGTGACTGCGGGACTGACCGCATTCTATATGTTCCGACTCATTTTTATGACTTTCTTCGGCAAGGAGCGGATGGACGACAAAACGAAATCGCACATCCATGAATCTCCGAAATCTATGACCGTTCCTCTAATGGCGCTCGCCGTGCTTTCGCTATTTGGCGGTTTTGTGGGCGTGCCTCATATTCTCGGAGGATCAAACCATTTTGAAAAGTGGCTTGAACCTGTTATGGCGGCCGGTAAACATTTGCCCGAGTCCCACGCCCTTGCGTCGGCGGCGGGGAATACCGGCATGGAATGGGGATTGATGGCGGCCTCCGTCGGGTTAGTATTTATCTCCATATACTTCGCCCATCTGCTTTATAAGAAGAAAACCGATCTGTCAACCTCCTTGAGAGAGAAGTTCTCCGGCGTGCACAAAGTGCTGTTGAATAAGTATTATGTGGACGAATTCTATGGGGCGGTAGTGGTCAGACCAGTCGTATATTTCTCGCTCTTTTTATGGAAGGTATTCGACGTGGTGGTTATCGATGGCTTTTTGAACGGACTGGCTTCATTCTATCAGGAAATATCCGAGTTTGTACGCACCGGCCAGACCGGTCGTGTAAGAACCTACGCCACCGTGTTTGTTTTCGGTGTCGTGCTTTTAATTGCCTATATAGTGCTGGATTAAGATATGGAAAGAGAAATACTCACCCTGGTCACATTTTTCCCGCTGGTGGGCGTCCTGATGCTCATGATTTTGCCCAAGGATCGCGAGGATAGCATTAAAGGTTTCGCCCTTATCGTCTCCTTCGTGACAATTCTCTTTTCCGTCTGGGTTTACCAGATGTTCGATCCTATGGCTAACGGCATGCAGCTCGTGGTGAATGTTCCGTGGATCACTTCTATGGGCATAAGCTATCATATGGGTATTGATGGTATCTCGCTGCTTCTGATAATGCTGACGACCATTCTCACGTTCCTGTCGATTCTCGCCTCATGGAACTCCATCAAGACCGGCGTAAAAGGGTACTACATTTCCATGATGCTTCTCGAGACAGGCATGATCGGCGTTTTCTGCGCGCTGGATCTGTTCATGTTCTATGTCTTCTGGGAAGTTATGCTGGTGCCGATGTATTTCATTATAGGTGTATGGGGCGGGCCGAGAAAGGTGTACGCTGCCATAAAGTTCGTCCTGTTTACCATGTTCGGCTCGCTGTTGATGCTTGTTGGCATTATTTATATTCTTTTTGAATACCAGAAATTCTCCGGCGAGCTGTCTTTCGATATGATGAAGATCATCGCGGAACTCCCGCTGACCTACCAGGCTCAGCTGTGGCTGTTCGGGGCTTTCGCGCTGGCCTTTGCTATCAAAGTGCCGCTGTTCCCGTTTCATACCTGGTTGCCCGATGCCCACGTACAGGCGCCCACCGCCGGGTCGGTGATTCTTGCCGGCGTGCTTCTTAAGATGGGGACCTACGGTTTTATCCGCATCTGCTTGCCGCTGTTCCCCGATGCGACGATTACCTATTTGCCATACATTTGTATCCTGTCGGTGATAGCAATTATTTATGGCGCGCTGGTGGCAATGGTTCAAAAGGACGTCAAATCGCTGGTGGCGTTTTCGTCGGTATCGCATATGGGTTTTGTCATGCTCGGTATGTTCGCCCTCAACCTTCAGGGCATCGAAGGCGCGGTCATGCAAATGATCAATCACGGGATTTCCACGGGAGCGTTGTTCCTTCTGGTCGGAATGATTTATGAACGCCGCCACACCCGCTTGATCGAAGAGTTCGGTGGCATCGCCAAAGTGATGCCGGTGTTCGCGACATTTTTTATGATTATCACGCTGTCGTCGATTGGACTGCCGTTCACGAACGGTTTTATCGGCGAATTTCTGATTTTGCTCGGGGCTTTCAAAGCAAATCCGGTTTACGGCATTATCGCCGCCAGCGGCGTTGTATTTGCCGCGTGCTATATGCTCTGGATGTACCAGCGCGTATTCTTCGGCAAAGTCACCAACGAAGAAAACAAAAAGCTTCTCGATATAGACTGGAGAGAGAGAATAATCCTCATTCCTCTGGTCGTGTTCGTATTCTGGATCGGTGTTTATCCCAAACCGTTCTTCGAAAGAATAGAGCCGGCTGTGAAAAGCGTTATAAATCAGGTGGGGAAAGCGCAGACAGTCGAGGTGAACGGAAATTTCGAGATTATCAAGAAGTTGGCCGCGGAGGATGTCGATCCGAAGGAGTTGACATTGAGTGTCGAAGGAGACGGCGATGAGTGATGTGACAATCTACGTAAAAGACGGTTGTCCCTACTGCGCGGCTGCCCTGAAACACTACCGCGAGCAGGGAATATCCTTCAAAGAGATTAATATTTACAAGACTCCTGGCGCCAAAGACAAAGTTCTCGAACTCACGAAGGGACAGAGAATAGTGCCGGTTATCGTAGAGAATGGAAAGGTCACGGCCGGGTTCGGCGGAGGATGAGGATTCTAACTAAACGTGCGACGGTCGTCGCGCGATGACTGGTAAAGAATATGGATACTACGTCAGCATCAATTGACTTTAGCATACTGTACCCGGAAATCAGCCTGCTGATTGCCTCGTTTGTAATTCTGGTAATGCCGTTTTTCAAGCTACCGTCCAGACTCGCTCCCATAGTCGCCTTTCTGGGAATGGTGGTGTCGGCTGTGGCTGTTTTCGGGCAGTGGGGCGTCCAGCACTCCGGGTTCTTCGGCATGGTCACATGCGACAATTTTGGAGTCGCTTTCAAGATGATTTTCGTACTGACGTCAATTCTGACCATGTTTATGGGCCATCGTTATTTTACGGTAAAAGGTATCCAGCGCCCCGAGTTTTACGGTTTGCTTTTGATTGCGACGGCAGGCATGATGGTGATGGCCAACACGACCGACCTTGTGGTCATTTTCCTGGGTCTCGAGGTTATGTCGGTGCCGCTTTATGTGATGGCCGGTATGGCCCGGCGCTCGCTTCAGTCCAACGAAGCCGGAATCAAGTATTTCATCATGGGAGCTTTCGCCAGCGCGTTCTTGTTGATGGGGATCGCCTTTATCTTCGGCGCCTCCGGGACAACGGACTTGAGGAGAATTGTCGCCGATTTCAACTTCATCATGTCTCACTCGCAGCCGTATATGCTCCTGGGCGTGTCGCTGCTTCTGGTCGGATTCGGATTTAAAGTCGGCGCCGTTCCGTTCCATAGCTGGATTCCCGATGTTTACCAGGGAGCGCCAACCCCGATTACGGCCTTTTTCTCGGTTGGCCCGAAAGCCGCCGGGTTTGCCGCCCTACTGCGCATTTTCATGTTCGGTTTCGCGGACATCGCTCTCATGTCCACGGTGTTTCAGGTTCTGGCTATTTTGACCATGACGGTCGGAAACGTCCTGGCGCTACGCCAGAGCAACGTCAAACGCCTGCTGGCGTATTCGTCAATTGCCCACGCCGGCTATATTCTGGTCGCTCTTGTGGCGGGCGGGGCCGACGGGACATCCGCCGCCATCTTCTATCTTATCGCCTACGCGCTGTTCAATCTCGGCGGTTTCGCGGTTGTGACTCTGCTGGAGACTCGTTCGGGATGCAAATCGGACTTCATTGAACTGGCGGGACTCGCAAAAGCTCACCCGTATCTATCGGCGACGCTCGCGCTGTTCATGTTTGCCCTGTCCGGTTTCCCTCCCACTGTCGGGTTTTTCGGCAAGTTCTACATCTTCGCCGCGGCCGTCAAATCAGGTTATATTTGGCTCACCGTAATTGGCGTTATGAACTCTTTCCTTTCAGTCTATTATTACCTGAGAGTTATTAAGACGAGTTATTTTGACGAGGCCCAGACGACTTTTGTGCCAGTCAAGTACTCTCCCGCGATAATGATAGTCATCGCTGTAACAGCTTTCGGGACTCTGGCGATGGGCTTTTTCCCGCAGCAGTTACTTCAGTTGTCCCGTTCCGCTATCTTCGCGTTTTTGTAAGCCGACAAGTAACAGGTTCCATAAAAACAAAAGGCGCTCTTCCCGAGCGCCTTCTACATTTTATCAGAAGATAATCCCAAAACCGCTACGGTTTGCCCAACCGGTATTTGCCGTCAATTTCCGGTGTCTTCATCGGGTATTTCCCCGAGAAGCAGCTCGAGCAGAAAGTTGTGTCGGGCAGTGAGGAAATGGACAGCATACCCTTGAGAGAAAGATACCTGAGTGAGTCCACCTCAAGATACTTTTCGATTTCCTCAACGGATTTGCTGGAGGCTATCAATTCCTCCTTGGTCGGCATATCAATGCCGAAAAAGCACGGTGATATAATCGGGGGAGAGGATACCCGGAAGTGAATCTCTTTCGCACCCGCGTCGCGAATCATCTTGACCATCTTCTTTGAAGTTGTCCCGCGCACGATCGAATCGTCGACCACCACTACTCGCTTGCCGCGAAGAACCCCCTTAACGGGGTTGAATTTCACTTTTACATCGAGGTCGCGGATATTCTGCTGTGGGTCTATGAAAGTCCTCCCCACGTAGTGGTTGCGGATCAGACCTATCTCGAATTTAATACCTGATTCTTCCGCGAATCCCAGGGTGGCTGTATTGGCTGAGTCCGGGATACCGATCACTATATCCGCTTCGACAGGATGCTCCCTGGCCAATTGACGCCCGAGGCGGCGCCGGATCTTGTCGACATTTTCGCCAAAAATCCGCGAGTCGGGCCGGGCGAAATAGATATACTCGAAAATGCAAAAAGCGTGTTTGGCTTTTTTCATGGGGAAATATGACTTCAGTCCCTTCTGGGTGATTTCCAGAACCTCGCCCGGTTCGATATCGCGAATGTATCTGGCGCCTATAATATCGAAAGCGCACGTCTCCGAAGCCACTACATACGAACCCTTAAACTTCCCAAGGCAGAGCGGCCGAAATCCGCGCGGATCGCGGGCGGCTATTATCGAATCCTCGGTGAGAAACAAAAGCGAAAACGCGCCCCTCACGGTAGAAAGAGCGTCGCAGACACGCTCGATTCGAGTCCGCTTTTTTGATTTGGCCACCAGGTGTAAAATGATCTCCGTATCAGACGTCGTCTGGAAAATGGAGCCGCTACGGTCAAGTTTGGTTCTCAGTTCGAGAGCGTTTGTCAAATTGCCGTTGTGGGCTATCGAAAGGTACTTCGAACGGTTCGTGATTATGAAGGGCTGTATGTTAATCAGCGAAGACGCTCCGGTGGTGCTGTAACGCGTATGTCCGATAGCGATCCTGCCGGTGAGACGGGCCATGGTGCTCCGGCTTGAGAACACCTCGGAAACCTGACCCATTCCTTTGTGTAAATTGATTTTTCCGCCGTTGGCCGTTACTATTCCAGCGGATTCCTGCCCCCGGTGCTGCAGGGCGTAAAGGCCGAAGTAGGTCAGTTCAGCCGCCTTGGGATTGCCAAGAATCCCGAACACCCCGCACTTGTCATTGACCATCGCGTCTAACAATTTGCTCCTCCTAAGCTTGGAAGAAACCACGAATTTATTCAGTTTCTCTCTGATTGTCAAACGGAAATCGGGTATAATTTGCAGACAAGCTGTGAACATTTATGCAGGCTTGAAAGCCTGCATGAGACCCTGTTCAACTTTTGCGCAAAAAAGCTCGTTGCTAAGGCACTGTTTTATAAGTACTTTACGTAATACCACCGGATTACTCGCCTGATGAGAAGTTTAAATGATAAGGGCATCCTATTTGCTCAAATACTTTCCGACCGGGTGTCGTAATTATGAGCAAGGAAGATAATAACAAATTCGATATCCTCAGGGTACTGGCCGTTGCCGGAGCCAGGGGAGAGGACCTCACCGGCGCCACTCAAATGGCGCTGGAGGCCGCGGCGCACTATGTCGGGCTAAATGCTGCCGCACTATATCTCTGGGACGACAACTTGGAGGTCACCCTCAACGTGAGCTACGCCGATACAAGCGACAACAAAGGGCGTTTGGCTGGGCTCGAAGAAGAACTCTTTGCCCGACTCCGTCGCGACAAAAAGCTCCTGTCCGCCTACATGTCTTTTGGCGGGGATGTTCCCTATCATTCCTTCTCGATGCCGCTGCTTCAGAAAAACAGGCCGTTCGGGGCTATTGTTGGTCTTCAGCAAGGCAAGAGGACTATCGTTGCTGAAGACGTATTTCTCGAAGCCCTTGCTTCCGTTCTGTCTATAAGTTTTGCCGCCCAGGCAAAAGACGGCCTCCGGGCTGCGGATCAGCAGTTGCTCGACAAGGAACGACTGGCCGCCATCATTGAAACCGCGGTGACAGTTAATCACGAGGTCAACAATCCGCTAACCGCTATTTTGGGTAATGTGCAACTACTGCTATTAAAACGCGAGGACCTCGATGAGGAGCTCAAAAGCAAACTCAAGACTATCGAAGCCTCGGCCATGAAAATCAAAGATGTTACTCAGCGGTTGATGCGCCTTACAACACCACGAAGTGTCGAGTATAGCGACGGCACCAAAATGGTCGATATCTCCGAAGAAGACGAAAACAAATAGTCCGCTTTATCTCCCTCAAGCTACTTAATAAGCCAATTCACCAAAAATGACATTGCCTCGGGGTTGTTATCCAGAATGTCCGTTCCGTGAAATGGTCCCGGGTAAATTTTGACCTGGCTGTGTTGCTTGTTCAGTGCGGCCAGTTTCTCCGACGATGTTCTGGAGTAGCTGTCCTCTTCAGCGGCGAAAATGAGCGCCTTACCCTTGTAATTGATAAGCGACGCAGCCGGTTCCAACTCCCGGTAGCTTTCGCCGGGAGAAAGCATCACAACCTTCGCCACGCCACCCAGGAGCTCAGCGGTCATAACGGCGGTGTTGGCTCCAATCGAGGCTCCGATTATTATCATCTTGAGATTCTGTTGCTGTAGATTATTCTGTTCGAGGACGTGCTTGATCATGGCCTCGACATCGGAAGGATAGTGATGGAAATCCTCCGCTTCCATCGTGCGATAGCTGAGGCTTCTGTCGCCGAGTTTTGTCGATGCGCCGTGTCCGCGCAGGTCAAAGCAGAGCATGCCAGGTAACACTGCCGCCTTAACCGTCGAATCAGACGATTTGAATCGCTCATAAATGGCTTTTATGAGAGGATTATAACTCGTGTGTATGTACCCCATCATCGGCAGCATCACAAAAAGCGGCGCGTTCTCGAAGGGGGATGGCGTGTACCATGCGTGCAGCTCCAGGCCGTCGGAGGTCTTTATGGTATATTCGGTACCGTGCAGTTTTGATACCTTGGCGCTTTGCTGAGAATTGGCAGACAGGGTCAGACAAAGGAGCAAAGACAAAACACAAATCATCTGTTTCATAACTGTCTCCTTTCGCTAAGAATATATGTAACGGGCGGACATTTATAAACGAAAAAAAAACGGCGGCAAGTTTGCCGCCGTGACACCAAGTTATATCATGACCCGCTTATATAACATTTGTTTCCTCTACCAGCCCCGCTTTGGCAAACCTGTCAGGGGAGTAACTGCTGACATCCACCGAGGGTTTCTTACCGCTTAAGACCTCGGCCGTCACCACACCTGCCGCGGGAGCGTGCATGAAACCGTGACCGGAAAAACCGGTTACGTGAAACATGCCCTTGACCGACGGCTCCCATCCGATAATGGCCCGGTGGTCGGGCGTTGTTTCGTACAGGCCGGCCCATTGATTGGCAACCTCGGCTTCTTCAAGTTGAGGCATAAGCTCCAAGGCGCGCTCCAGGATCGCGTCAGTATAGTCCGGGTCCACCGAGACATCAAAAGAAGGCTCCACCGACTTGTCCGCCCACCCCAAGAGCATACCCTTGGACTCTTTGTGACAATAAAGTCCCGATCGTACATCAACCACCATCGGGAAAAACGGTTTGACGAAATCCAGCTCCCCGGTAGTGACAATTTGGCGTCTTATCGGTTCAACCCTTACATCAGCACCGACCATCTCTCCGATAACCTTAGCATAAGGTCCGGCACAGTTTACCACCAGCGGAGTACTGATTGTTCCCTTAGCGGTTTTTACGTCAGTTATTTTGCCACTGTTGACGCCGATGCCCGTCACCTCCGTTTCGAACGATATCTCAACACCCATTTTGCGAACGGCATGATCGTATCCGGAAAGAAATTCATGGGGATCGCCAAGTCCATCGTCTTTGCAGAACGTGGCAAGTTGAACATCCTCGAGAGAAACGTGCGGAGCGAATTGCGGGATTTCATCCGGTGTGAGCAGTTTTACATCCAGACCCAGTCCGCGCTGCATCTCATAAGCCTGCTTGAAGGCCGTGACTTCCTCGTCATCGCGCAAAAGAAACATGTATCCGACCTGGTCGAACAAGGCCTCGGATCCGGTCTCTTCCTTGAAGTTAGCGAAGAGTTTTTCAGATAACATTGACATCTGAACATTGTCTTTCGTGGCAAACTGCGCCCTGATTCCACCAGCCGCCTTCGAGGTCGCCCCGGCGCCCAGAAACGGCTCTTTTTCAACCACGGTTATTTGACCATACTTCGCTTTTGCCAGGTAGAAAGCCACCGCCAGGCCAATTATTCCCCCGCCAATGATTACCGCATCTGATGTATTTCGCATAGCCTATTCCTCTGCCAGAGATCCGATTTAAGTGAACTTTTTCACTAATGGAAGTTACGTAATATCACCCTAAAGTCAAGGGCAATTGGTAGTTTTGTCATTCGCGGGCGGCTCTCCGCACCCGGCAGGGGAATAATCCCTTGAACAATATGATAAAACACGATAGATTGACTACCGTTATGCACGTACCGTATTTTGACGACCTGGTAAAACGGCTGAGCATATCCGGAACCAATGTTCTTATCATTCTATCCGTTTTTGTCGGGCTCTCTACCGCCCTGGGGGCAATTGGCTTTGTATATCTTATCAGGTACTTCAACGACTTGTTCTTCGGACTGACCGACCAGCTATTGACTGAAACCATAGGTGAACGAGGTTTTAAATTCTGGTTTCCGATTATACCGATGCTCGGCGGTTTGCTGGTTGGTCCTATAGTCTATAAATACGCGGCGGAAGCGAGAGGGCACGGAGTTCCCGAGGTGATGAACGCCGTAGCTCGCTTGGGAGGGATTATCCGTCCCCGTGTGGCCGCCGCAAAAACCATAGCCTCGGCCATCTGTATCGGCTCGGGTGGATCGGCAGGGCGCGAAGGACCAATCGTGCAAATTGGGTCTGCCATCGGCTCGACCATCGGCCAGGTATTCCGCATGTCTGGTGACCGCGTTAAAATCCTCGTCGGATGCGGTGCCGCCGCCGGGATTTCCTCGGTGTTTAATGCCCCCATTGCCGGTGTGATTTTTTCCCTGGAGATTATTCTTGGTGATTTCGCCATCAAGACATTCTCCCCGGTAATCCTCTCATCGGTTGTTGCGTCGGTCGTGACCCGCAGTTTCATGGGGAATCACCCGGCCTTTGCCGTGCCGAGCTATTCGCTGGTGTCGGCCTGGGAGATTCCACTTTATGTAATCCTGGGAATCATCCTTGGCGGCTACGGAGTATTCTTCACAAAAGTCCTGGATGCCTTTGAAGATTTCTTCGAGAAAATGAAAATCAAACCAGTGCTAAAACCGGCCCTGGGGGGACTCCTGCTGGGTGTGATCGCGATCTTTTATCCTCAAGTTCTGGCTGATGGCTATGAGACTATCAAATTGACGCTCTATGGGAATATGGGCATAATGTTGCTGGTTGTCCTGATATTCATGAAATTGGCGGCCACTTCGCTTACCCTGGGATCGGGCAATTCCGGCGGAATTTTTGCCCCGTCGCTCTTTATGGGCGCCGTGGCCGGCGGCGCCTTTGGCTTTCTGATCAATATGCTTTTCCCGGAAATAACAGCTACACCCGGCGCGTACGCCCTGGTCGGTATGGCTGGTATGGTGGCGGCTACGACGCACGCCCCGATGACGGCAATGTTGATTATATTCGAAATGACCTCCGACTATCGAATTATCCTTCCCCTGATGGTCACTGTCGTGTTTTCGGCGCTCGTGGCCGGACGACTCTTCAAGTACTCGATCTACACGGCCAAACTGGCCAAGCGCGGCATAGAGATTAAGGGGGGAAAGGATATCAACGTCCTCAAATCGCATAAGGTGAGAGAAATTATGGACCGAAATTTCGAGACCATCAACTCGACCGCCCCTCTTGCCCAGATATTCCGCGCAATAGAAAGCTCTAACGAATCCTATTTCGTCGTCAACGATAACGAGGGTCATCTCAAGGGCGTTATATCTTTCCAGGACATCCGGAGCGTGCTGAGTCAGCACACCCTCGACTATCTCGTGATAGCGCAGGATCTCGTCAAGGAAAATACCGAAGTACTCAATTTCGATGACGACCTCGAAAAAGCTTATAAACTCTTTGGGATAAAAGACCTGAGTCTCATTCCGGTGGTTGACCCGTATTCGGGTGATAAGGTCATCGGTGTGGTTCGCCGTGATGAGTTGATTGAGTACTATAACAAACGGCTGCTTGACACCCTGAGGCGGGTGTAAGGATTGACGGCCACGTCAAATATATATCAAGAAAGCATCGGGCAACGCCCTGAACCTGATTGGTCCCATGTCTACTTACGCCAAACTACGAACTGACCTCGTTTCGGCACCGGCTGAAATAGATGGTCAGACAGTCTACAATATTAAAGACCCCATAACAGGCAACTACTTCCGCCTTCGTGAGCCGGAGTTCTGGCTGATTAGTCAACTTGATGGCAAAACTTCTTACGACGAACTCAACATTCGTTTCCGCGACAAATTCGGCATGGAAATAGGCGTAGAGAATATCCAGAAATTTGTCACACTGTTGGAGCAAAAGTTCTTTCTGGAAGACCAACGGGCCGAACAGGCTGTTTCGCGTAAGAGCTACGGGCGCGATGACAAAAACTCGCTCTTCTCACGCCTTCTTTCAGTAAGAATCAAGGCCTTTAATCCCGGTCCCATGCTTGACGTTGTCACGAAGTTCTACCGCCCTTTCCATCGCCCCTTCTGGATTACCATCGAAATCATTTTCATCGTCTACGCGATTGGCATACTGCTGGCTAACTCATCCTACTTTTCTGTCCGGTTCTACGAAGTCTTCAACCTCGGTTCGGTTGCCGCTATTGTACTGGCTTTTTTTACCGTTATCGTAATGCACGAATTCGCTCATGGACTGATATGCCGCTATTATGGCGGCGAGGTCAAGGAGATGGGCATGCTGCTGCTGTATTTCCAGCCCTGCTTCTATTGTGATGTTTCCGACGCCTGGCTGTTCAGGGACAAGAAGCATCGCCTGGCAGTCACCTTTGCCGGTCCCTATTTCAGTTTCCTGCTGCTTGCTCTGGCGGTATTCGTCTGGCGCGTTACCGTTCCCGAGTCCTTCGTCAGCGAACTGGCTCGCCTGGTGGCTATTATCATCTGGGTCACCCAGTTGTTCAATTTCAACCCGCTAATAAAGCTCGATGGTTACTACATGCTTTCCGATTGGCTGGAAATCCCGAACCTTCGTCAAAAATCATTCGACTATTTCAAGAATGTCATCCAGCGTCGTCTGCTAAGCTGGCCGGTTAGAAGAATCATCGTTACGACACGCGAGCGCAAGATATACTTAGTCTATGCTGTCGCAGCGATTATCTATTCAGTCTCCCTGCTGACATATCTGTTCTACCTTTTGGGAGAGTTTCTGCACGCCAAAATGGGAGCGACCGGATTATTCTTGTTGTCCGTTATTTTATTTCTTACTTTACGCTCGAATATCGTCAACGTTTGCAAGGGAACTGTCCAGCATTTCAAGTTTATGAAGCAAATTCTAAAAAGCCCCGTCCGTCTGATAACATATATCATTATCACCATAGCCTTCATCCTGCTGGTCTTCGTGATTGACTTCCCTCACCGTGTGACTGGCGAGGTGGTCGTTCGCCCGATTGCGGAATTCAGCCTGCTCATTAACGATTTTGGCCTGCTCGAAAAGCGGTTCAGGCGCGGGGGAGAGGACTCGCAGAGCAAATCCAGCTACCTTCAGATGGCCTCCACCGACAACATGGCTTCGCTTGATCTCGTGCCCTATGTCAGAGACGGGCAGCAGGTAGCCGCCGGTGACACAGTGGCCGTGCTTATATCAAACCAGGTCAGTACCGAGTTGGTCGCCGCGAGATCAGCGCTGGACAAACTGCAAAAGGACCTGGATCTGCTGAAATCGCCGCCAAAGAAAGAGGAAATCGAGGAAGCTCAGGCTGAGATTTCTGCCGCCAACGCCATATACGAACAACGGCTGAGCGAAGAAGATCGTCTCAAGGAATTGTCGGCCAAGGATCTGGCTTCAAGAGAACAACTCGAGGCAGCACATTCGGCTACCGCAGTAGCCAGAGCTGAACTGGAAAACAAGAAGGCGCGAGTCCGATTGCTGAAATCCCCGCCAAAACCGCAAGAAGAGGCAGTGATCCAGTCTGAGATTCAAAAGCAATTGGCCGATATAGACTTCCTGCAGACGCAGATGGACAACCAGTCTATCCTGGCTCCCATATCCGGTACCGTGGTGATGAACCAAAATGACGAGTGTGTTCTCTGCCTGACCGAGAATCGTCAGGTCGAGGTCCTGATACCAGTCTCAGATTTCAACATTGATCTGATCAAGCCCCGACAGGAAGTAAGACTCAAGGTGCGTTCTTATACCAACCGCCTGTTCGAAGGTACGGTGGCACATATCCCAAAGGATGCGATAGTCTCCGATGACGGTGAAGCCCGTTTTCATGTCTCCGCCGTTGTGGCCAACGAGAACAATCTGCTCCACAAAGGCATGACTGGATATGCCAAAATTGAGGTCGGCCGGAAATCACTTTTCGGCTTGGCGATGAGAAAAGTAGCATCGATTATCAGGGTCGAATTCTGGTCCTTGTGGTAATTCATTATCTATCAATATCTTAGGTCTGACTACTCCTCTAAGCTTCTTGCGAAAGTCTCAAAAACATTCTGATCGTCTGGTAAGAATCTGCTGCTTCGTCAAATATCAAAAGTGAAAGCAGACAATAAACAGTTTCAGGAGGTTTTGAGATGGTATACGAACTGAAGTTAGAAGAGCTGGAAGCCCGCATCGCTCCGTCCAAATACGGCGCCAACGGCTAAGTCGCTAGCGGTCTTAAGGACCGGCGGATGAAAGCTTCAAGGCAGGATTATTATCCTGCCTTTTTTGTTAATGCCTGTAAGAATTCAATGGCCTGGCAAATATGACTGGTGAAAGCAGAAAATAAACAGTTTCAGGAGGTTTTGAGATGGTATACGAACTGAAGTTGGAAGAGCTGGAAGCCCGCGTCGCTCCGTCCAAGTACGGTACCGACGGCTAAGTTGCCGGAGGTCTTAAGGACCGGCGGATGAAAGCTTCAAGGCAGGATTATTATCCTG